>JAZNGA010000055.1:0-28118 GCA_045576235.1 Clostridia bacterium | reverse complement strand
ATTGATTTCCTATTTCTCTTTCTGTTAATCCCTGCGATTTTAGTTCTAATATCTCTTTTTCATATTCTTTTATGTGTATGTAACTTCTGGGCATAAAAAATACCTCCTATGGTTTTGGTTTCATTATACCATAGGAGGCTCTTTTTTTCTATTGTCTGTTTTTACTGGTTCTGTTCAGAACTGGTACGGCTTTTTTGTTTGCAAAAAAGGAGGTCATAAAATGCAAAAACTGAAAGGTAAATTTACAACTATACTCAATAAGATTATTACGGATAAAAGTATCAGCG
The DNA here is from genome assembly GCA_045576235.1 of Clostridia bacterium. Lineage (GTDB taxonomy): Bacteria > Bacillota > Clostridia > UBA1381 > UBA9506 > SIG437. Next base: position 27,831 of record JAZNGA010000055.1, on the reverse strand, counting down.
GAAACGAATTTAAGATACTGTGTTATCTCTGTATGAGATCAGGTAATGACAACTCTTGTTTTCCTTCTCTTGATACTATACATCAGGATACAGGTATCTGTTTAACAACGGTTAAAAATACGATACCAAAATTGGTTAAGGCAGGATACATAATAAAGGTTAACCGCAAAAAGAGTAACGGATGTTCTACATCTAATCTCTATCGGTTGACAGATAAAGTGCTTGAATAAATAGTGGATGTTTTTTGACTTAGGTGGTGTGAAAAACGGCTACAAATAATACTAAGTTAATAATAACATAGGGTTATTGGATAAGAATAATATAGGCAATAAAATAGTGTGATGATTTAATTGATTGGCACCTCTTATAGAGATTTGCAAATCAATTATTTTTTTATTCCAATATCCCTGAAAATTATCGGGCACGAGAATTTGAGATTTTTCCCAGACTTGGTCTGGGGCAAGCATAGCGTCCGGCTGTCCGCCTGACGCGTTGTGCCACCATGACGGCACACTGTTCGGGCAGAAGCCCGGACCCACTTTGATTAAGGAGGTAATATAAATGTCAAAAAGAAAAAGAGATAAGACATTAACAATACGAGTTACTGAGAAAGAAAAACAATATATTCAAAAACATGCAGACAAAGCAGATCTAAGTGTTTCAGATTATATGGTCAGACTTTCCAACGAAACGCCTATCTATATTCCCGTAAATATGCAACCTTTTTTATTAGAACTTAAGCGCATCGGCAACAACATTAATCAACTGACACAGAAAGTCAACGCAAAGGTGTTTTACTCGTATAATTTCGAAGAATTTAACACCCGCAAAATATGTAATGTTACAAAAGATGGAGCACGCAAAGATGCTTCTCGATGAAACCGATCTGAATTTAACCGAAATTATGGAAAGGATAGGCATTGATTATGTATCGCACTTTTCAAAGCTATTTAAAAAATTTTATGGTGTTTCTCCACATCATTACAGGAAGATTCCGCGTCTCACACGGCCCACAATCTATTCGTTTGACTCATCTGATAAGCCTGAATAATAGTTTTTTGATATGACTACAATCTTAAAATTCTCTTGACAAATAAATCACCTCAAGCATATCGTTTTGAGAATTATAAAATCACAAAATGTGATTCACAAAAAACGACCTCTTACGGCAAGTAAGATGTCGTTTTTCATTTATAAAAACATTTAAAATTATTTAATTTCAGCAGTCCAGTCTTCATCCCAAGGATACACCATGCGGATGACTTCTCCACCACGTTTAGCCGATTCTTCTGCATAGATGCCGGGAAGCGTCATCGCTAAACCCTCTTTTAATGAAATCGGAGCCGGCTCACCTTTTAATAGCGCCTGGAAAAAGTGGTCTAAAAGAGCGTAGTCCATTCCACCGTGACCTGTTGCTTTTGGATTATCGGCATATGCAGGCGGCATAAATTCTCCGCCGATTTCTTTCAATCCGGTGTCTAACTCTCTCATTGAATTATATCGAATAACAGGTTTATCCATTCTTTCAATTCTTTCCATATAGCCTTCAGTTCCAAAAACTCTGTAGTTATGGTGTCCTATTTTGCTGCGGCATCGACCATTTCTCATCAATCTGACAACAACACCTGAATCAGTCTGGAACTGTGCACACATCATATCATCTTTTTTCATCAGTCTGTTTTCAGGATAATCGTCTGCGTGCTCCCCCGTTCCAAAACAACTTACTTTTCTCAGTTCTTCATCTAAAATAGTAAGAAGTGGTCCTAACGAGTGGGTGCAATAGCGAATGGGAATTAATAAATTTCTCCAGTCTCCGTTTTCATTTAAATGGATACTTTCTTCACTTTTTGGCAGACTCCAGTGAATATATTCCGCTTCCATACAATACGGCTTACCAAGAAGTCCTTTCTTATAAAAATCATTAAGTAAAACGGTAAATTTCTGTTCATTAGGATTAGCACCTGTCGAGATAATTGCATCTGTGTTAAGAGATGCTTTCCACAAATCCTCCGCTTCCTGAAGATTAGCAACATTAGGAATATCAGAAAGCACATTAATATTTTTTTCAAAGCCTTAGCGCAGAATTCCGCGTGAATATCAGCACCAGTCTCAACAATAACAGCATCTAAATTTGCTTCTTCAAGCATCTGGTCATAGCTTTCATAAAACTTCGTTTCAGGGAAAATGTTTGAAAGTGCGTCATCAATAAGCCACTGCTTTTCATACCAGTTATGCGGCAGAATATCACATGCAGCAGCAGGCACAACAGAGTCAAAGCCTTCAGCGGCAAGCTTAAACATAAGTCTACCTCTGTGTCCTAATCCAACAACACCAAGACGAATTTTTTTCATAATCATCTTCCTTTTCTATGTTTATCAATCTAAATTTTAACTTTTGTCATATTATCATCCGTTTTGATTATACCAAAATAAAAAGCATATTTCAATTTGTTTTTTACATAAAATTAAAATCATCTTTATAATTTTAGTTTTTTAAAGTTATAAGATTATTTATTGAAAAACAAAAAGAAGAGACCAGATTTTCAGTCTCTTCTTTTTGTTATACAGCTGCAACAAGAAATTCTTCACTCACAAAATCTCCTGTTCCGATTAAATCTTCTAAAACCTCCTGCATACATATTGGTGTCACACTATTTCTCGCAAGCTTATCAATCACGCTCACGGTTTCTTCTTCAGTGCAAAAAATATCAAATATTTTTCTATATTCAAAATATGATGAATTATTTTCGCGCTTGCTTCTTTTACAAATTTCAATCCCATATGTATTAACTGAAAAGCCCTCTATTGTAACCTCCTTTTCCAAAATGTAGTAGTCAAGCCAGAATTTTCGTTCTTCTCCGTCACATTCGCTTGCCACACTCACTGTTTTGTATAGCTTTCTTATTGCCATACATTTCATCCCCTTCCATATGTTGTATATCTTCTTTCGTACAAATACATTATATAGTATTAATTAATGAATTACCAGTACCAAAAAGCGCAACATTCGACAGAAAAGCAAAAAACGATGCAAAAAATTGCATATTCACACAATTTTAAGCATCGTTTTCAATTCATTTTCAAAAAAGTTTTACTGAAGAATTTCAACAATAACCTTTTTGTTTTCATGGCTTGCAGCAGCCTTCATAACAGTTCTGATAGACTTTGCAATTCTACCTTGTTTTCCAATGACCTTGCCCATGTCACCATCTTCAACACGCAGTCCTAAAACAATGTTTGATCCGTCTTCTGTTTCTGTCACGCTCACTGCATCAGGTTCATCAACCAAAGCCTTTGCGATAATAGTCAAAAGGTCTTTCATTATTATTTCCTCCTATAGACTTAGCCTATGATACCGCTCTTTTTGAGCAATGTTTTAACAGTATCTGTCGGCTGAGCGCCATTATCAAGCCACTTTTTAGCCTTTTCTCCATCAATTTTGATTTCAGAAGGATTTGTAAGCGGATTGTATGTTCCGATTTCTTCAATAAATCTACCATCTCTGGGATATCTTGAATCAGCTACAACAACTCTGTAAAAAGGAGCCTTTTTAGCACCCATTCTTCTTAATCTCATTTTAACTGCCATGTGTTTCACCTCCTAAAAATGCTTTATGTTGTAAATCATTACAAACAAAATATTAAATCTGCTATGCAGATATTTAACTAAAATCCAAGACCTCTCAACTTTTTCTTTTTGCCTTTGCCGTTAAAATATTTCATCATTTTCTGCATTTGCTCAAACTGCTTCAAAAGCAAATTGACATCCTGAACGGAGTTTCCGCTGCCGGCAGCTATCCTTTTTTTGCGGCTGGCATTTATTATAGATGGATTTTGTCTTTCTTTTCTTGTCATTGACCTTATTATTGCTTCAATCTTAAAAATTCTGTTTTCGTCAATATCAGCTTCATCAAGCGCTTTTGCGTTAATTCCCGGAATCATCTTAACAAGCTGAGAAAGAGGTCCCATTTTTTTCACCTGCTGAAGTTGTTCTAAAAAATCCTCTAAATCAAACTGATTTTTTCTGATTTTCATTTCAAGCTGCTCTGCTGTCTTTTCATCAAAAGCCTGCTCAGCTTTTTCAATTAATGAAAGAACATCTCCGCTGCCTAAAATTCTTGAAGCCATTCTGTCAGGGTGGAATTCTTCTATATCAGAAAGCTTTTCGCCCACACCGACAAATTTAATTGGCTTGCCCGTCACGGCTTTAACAGAAAGCGCGGCACCGCCTCTTGTGTCGCCGTCGAGCTTTGTCATAATCACACCGCTTATCTCAAGCTGATTATTGAAGCTTTCAGCAATGTTAACCGCGTCCTGACCTGTCATTGCATCAATCACAAGCAAAATCTCATTTGGATTCACCGCATCAGAAACATCTTTAAGTTCCTGCATAAGTTCATCATCAATGTGAAGTCTTCCGGCGGTGTCTATGATAACAAAATCATTGCCGTGGTCTTTAGCGTGCGCTATTGCGGCTTTTGCGATTTCAACAGCACTTTTTTTGTCTCCCATCTGAAAAACAGGAACATCAATCTGTTTTCCCACAATCTCAAGCTGTTTTATTGCTGCAGGCCTATAAATGTCGCAGGCAACCATCAAAGGTCTTTTATTATGCTTTTTGCGCATAAACATCGCAAGCTTTGCGCAAAAAGTTGTCTTTCCGGCACCCTGAAGGCCCGCCATCATGACAACAGTCGGCATAGTTTTGCCAAATTCTATTCTGCTGTTTTCGCCACCCATTAAGGCAGTGAGTTCATCGTTAACAATTTTAATGATTTGTTGTCCGGGAGTGAGACTTTCCATAACATCGGCGCCCACCGCTCTTTCAGAAACTTTAGAAACAAAATCTTTCACGACCTTGTAGTTAACATCTGCTTCCAAAAGCGCAAGCTTTATCTCACGCATGGACTCTTTTATGTCTTTTTCAGTGACAATTCCTTTGCCTTTAAGTTTTTTAAAAGCAACAGAAAGCTTTTCTGACAAATTTTCAAACGCCATAAATCCTCGTTCCTTCTGGTTAGAATCTATATGTTATCGAAGTGATAACTAAATCTCATTTCTGATTTCAGCTATTTCTTTTTCCAACTCCTCAAGACCTTTTTCAAACTTTGCCGAATGAATATATGCACGCTCATATTTTCTCATTTGCTTCACGGATTTTAAAACATCATCAAGCTTTTCACCAACATTTAAAAAACGAGTGATAAGTCCAAGTTTTTCTTCATAATCAAGAAGCTGCTTTTCTCCGCGTTTTATGGCATCTCTCACGCCTTGTCTGCTGACGCCCAGAGGTTCTGCGATTTCAGCAAGAGACAAATCTTCGTTATAATATAAATCAATCGCTCTTGACTGTTTTTCCGTCAAAAGTTCGCCATAAAAGTCATGAAGCATGGCAATTGTAAGGTCTTTACTCACGGCAATCTGCCTCCAAAATTCATAAAAAAATGATATAGGTGTAAAGGTGTAAACCTAAACACCTATATCATTTTAAACCATTTTCTTTAAAAAGTCAACCCTTTTTATTAAAAAGTTGAAAATTTATCTTGATTTCACCCAATCCTTTTTAATGACCTGTCTTGCGCGGGCTATGGCGAGGCTGTCTTTGGGAACATTATCTGTGATTGTTGAGCCTGCGGCGGTGTATGCATTTTCTTCAACCGTCACGGGAGAGACAAGATTTGTGTTACACCCGATGAATGCGTTATCGTTTATGACCGTTCTGTGTTTTTTCTTGCCATCATAGTTTACAACAACAGTTCCACATCCGAAATTGACACTTTTACCAACATCTGCATCACCTACATAAGTAAGATGTGAAAGCTTTGTTCCGTCGTCAATCGTTGAGTTTTTGATTTCAACAAAGTCTCCGATTTTAACATTTTTTCCAACCCTGCAGTTTGGCCTTATATATGCAAAAGGACCGATTGTTGTTCCTTCATCAATCGAGCTGTCAACAACGACAGAATGTTTGACTGTCACATTGTCTGCAATTTCTGAATTTGAGATGTCGCTGCAAAAACCTATGAGAGCATTTTTCCCGATAACAGTGCCTGCCCTTAAATATACATTCGGCTCAACAACCGTCCCTTCTCCTATTATGACGCTTTCATCAATAAAGGCCGAGTTTTCATCAACGAAAACGACACCATTTTCCTTATGTTTTTTTATAATAGCTGAATTCATTTTAATTCCTCCTAACCAAGTCTTGCTTCAATGATTTTTGCAAGATAATTTGCTCTTTGTATTATGAGCGTCTGATTTTCTCCTTCAATCATCACACGAACACAAGGCTCCGTTCCTGAAGGTCTTATTAAAACTCTTCCGTTTCCTTCGAATTCTCTTTCGAGCTCTCGGATTGCCTCCATTATGATGCTGTCATTTACATAATCATTTTTTTTAGAATTTGAAACTTTAGCATTAACAACAGCTTGTGGAAGCGTCTTAAAAACTTCAGCTAACTCTGATATTTTTTTGTTTTTTTCCTTTAAAATTGACAATAGTTGAAGCGCAGAAACAAGACCGTCACCTGTTGTGTTATAATCGAGGAATATGATGTGTCCTGATTGTTCTCCACCTAAAGCATATCCGCTCTTTAGCATTTCCTCAAGAACATATCTGTCTCCAACCTTTGTCTGAACAATGTTTATACCCTTCTCCTTAGCAGCTAAAACAAGGCCTAAATTTGTCATAACTGTTGTGACTAATGTGTTTTTAGCGAGTCCGTTTCGTTCTTTTAAATAGTCGGCACAGATAAACATAATCTTATCTCCATCGACTAAATTCCCGTTTTCATCAATGACCAAAAGTCTGTCAGCATCTCCGTCAAAGCTGAGCCCTATGTCAACATTGATGTTCTTCACATATTCAGAAAATTCCTTTGTGTGAGTTGAGCCAGAGCGAAGATTTATGTTTTTCCCGTTAGGGTGATTATTAACAACAAACGCTTCCGCACCAAGCTCAACTATAACTTTCACTGCAGTTTCATAGCTTGCACCGTTTGCACAGTCAATTGCAATTTTCATTCCCGCAAGGTCACAGTTTATTGTGCTTTTTGCAAATTCAATATAGTCAGCTGTTGCTGTGTCGCATTTTGTGATACTGCCGACAGCATCACCTGTCGGGAGCTCAATTTTTTCAGCATCATCCAAAACTATCGCTTCAATACGCTCCTCTATTGCATCATTTAATTTATATCCATTTGAGTTAAAAATCTTAATGCCATTATATTCAGCCGAGTTATGTGATGCTGAAATCACAACGCCTGCATCTGCATCATATTTTCGCGTTAAATATGCCACAGCAGGCGTTGGAATTATGCCAAGCGACACAACCTCAGCCCCGACTGAACATAGTCCTGCAGACAATGCCGCTTCAAGCATATCGCCTGATATTCTCGTGTCCTTTCCGATAAGAATTTTTGGCTTATGCTTTGTTTCCTTTGTTAAAACATAAGCTGCCGCTCTTCCGATATCGAAAGCCATTTCACATGTTAATTCACTATTTGCAACGCCTCTGAACCCATCAGTTCCGAAAAGTCTTCCCATTATTTTATATGCCTCCTGATATGTTTTTTGATAAAATGGTATTCTCTCTTAAGCAATATATACGCTTCTATTATGATACCATTTTTTATATTGCTTTATTAGCATACGAAAATTTTTGTTCACAAATTGCTCTGTGGTTTTACCTTTTCGCTTAGTCATCGGAGAGTTGAACTAATGACTACATCAGTAGTGCTATTCTACCGTGGGGCATCCGCCGAATTTTTCGATACTCCCCATCCTCGTCAACTGATATGCCCGTTCAGTCCTGGCGCTTTTGTTTATGAATAATTTATTGGACCCTATTTCTCCTTTCTCTCATTTTTTGGGCATTAATCCAACAAAATAAATTATATCAGCAAAATGAAATAATATCAACGAATTTAACATCTCATATTTTTCTTATCTTTTAAATTATGATGTATAACTTGATTAAATTCGTTCAAAATAAAAACAAATGAAAGGGGCTGATAAAAATAATTATATTGCTTATACGAACAATAATTTTATACATAGTGGTTGTCGCATCACTTAGATTTATGGGAAAACGGCAATTAGGTCAACTTCAGCCGTCTGAAGTTGTCATTGCCATGATGATTTCCGAGGTCGCGACAATCCCTATGGAAGATGTTAACACACCTTTGCTTTATGGGATTATTCCGACCATCACATTAATTATTGCAGAGGCTGTTTTTTCATTTCTGATTTTGCACAACAAAAAGATAAGGTATCTTTTTTCCGGTTCCCCGACTCTTTTAATAGAAAAAGGTAAAATACTGGAAAAAGAAATGGAGAAAATGCGCTTTAACATTGACGACCTTTTAGAAGAGCTTCGTGGCGCAGGATATCCGGATATTTCAGATGTTGAATATGCCATAATGGAGACAAACGGTCTTTTAAGCGTCATTCCAAAATCGTCAAAAAGACCTGTGACGCCCGAAGACTTAAATATTGATGTTGGCTATGAGGGCCTTCCTTTAATCGTGATTTCAGATGGAGAAATTAATAATTATGCTTTAAAAAGAGGCGGACTCTCGAAAAAATGGCTCACAGACAAGCTCAAAAATGACTATAAAATCAAAGATGTAAGAGATGTCTTTATTGCATCTGTAGATGCAGAGCAAAACCTTTATGTGCAAAAGAAGCAAGAAGGTGGTGGCTAAATGAAGATATTTATAATTTCAATGATAACCTTTTTCATAATTATAGTTTCAATAACAACATATGTTTTTTTCCTGAAATTTACGATAGATGATTTAAACGATAATATTGAAGCAATTTCTTATGCATCAGAAAACGACGACTGGAACAAGGTCAACTCTTCATATAAAGCCCTCTCTGAAAAATGGTATGACAAAATAAAAATTATTGAAGCATTTACAAACCATAATAAAACAGACGCCATTTCGCAATATATTTTAGAAATAAAAAATCACATTGCCAGTCACGAAAAAAGGCAACTGAAGATTGTCACAGGCAAGCTTCGTCTGAGTCTTGAATTTTTATATGATGATGAGCTTCCAACAGTTGAAAATATTATATAAATCTTTCACAATTTTGTTTTTTTGACATAATATGATATATACCGGACAGTTTTTTCTGTCCGTTTATATAGATAAGGCATACGACATTTTTCTGCCGTATGCCTGTTTTTTATTTAGTTAAGCGTTAAGATATGCCGCCTTGACTGTGTTTTTCATTAGCATTGCAATTGTCATCGGACCAACTCCACCGGGAACAGGAGTGATTGCCAGTGCCTTTTTTTCGGCTTCTTCAAAACAAACATCACCTACTAAACGCTTGTCAGCTAATCTATTCATTCCGACATCAATCACAACAGCTCCCTCTTTTATCATATCGCCCCTGATTAGCTCAGGCACGCCAACTGCAGCAACTAAAATATCAGCACGAAGCGTAACCTCTTTTAAGTCGCGTGTCCTTGAGTGACACACAGTCACCGTTCCATGCTCGTGTAAAAGAAGCATTGTCATCGGCTTTCCGACAATATTACTTCTTCCAACAACGACACATTCCTTTCCTTTAACATCGATGCCGCTTTCTTTTATGAGCTCCATAACGCCGGCAGGTGTGCATGGAAGAAAATCATAATCTCCAATCATTATCTTGCCAACATTAACAGGATGAAACGCATCAACATCCTTATTTGGCGCTATGGCATCTATAACAGCTTTCTCATCAATGTGTTTAGGGAGCGGAAGCTGACATAAAATGCCGCTTATATCATCTTTCTTATTGAGCTTTTCAATCAAACTTAAAAGCTCTTCCTGTGATGTTTCGCCACTTAAAGCATATTCTTCTGAATATATTCCTATTTCAGCACAAGCTTTTTTCTTGGAATTTACATAAACTCTAGATGCAGGGTCATCACCAACAATTATTACGGCGAGTCCAGGATTAATTCCCTTAGCTTTCATTTCGCTTACTTCTGCCTTTAGCTCGTCCTTTATTCTTTGTGATACCATTTTTCCGTCCAAAATTTTTGCTTTTGTCATTTTTCTTTACCTCCGGTTTTATTAAACATTCAGGTGAAAACCCGATTAGATCTGTTCTTCCAGCTTTTACAAGCGCTTTTTTAACCAAATCTCTGTTTTTGGGATTAGCGCATTGCAAAAGAGCTCTTTGCATTGATTTTTCTTCATAAGTTTTAGGAACATAAACCTCCTTCATAGTTTCAGGGTCGAGACCCGTGTAGAACATACAAGTTGAAATTGTTCCCGGTGTCGGATAAAAATCCTGAACCTGTTCGGGATTAAGTTTATGTTTTTTTAAATATTGCGCAAGCTCAATGGCACTTTCTATTGTTGAGCCTGGATGTGAAGACATCAGATATGGAACAAGATATTGCTCTTTGTTAATCTTTTTATTAATTTCATAAAATTTATCAGAAAATCTGTCGTAAACCTTTCTTCCGGGCTTTCCCATATATTTTAAAACATTTTCGGAAATATGTTCAGGAGCAACCTTTAACTGTCCGCTGACATGATGCTTTAAAAGCTCATAGAAAAAAGTTTCATTCTTGTCATATGTTAAATAGTCATATCTGATTCCCGAACGGACAAACACTTTTTTAACACCGTTTAAGCTTCTCAATTTCCTTAAAAGCTCAACATAATCGCTGTGGTCAACCTCAAGCTGACTGCACGGAGCAGGATAAAGACATCTCTTTTCCTTACATGCACCATATTTTTGCTGTTTTGAGCAAGAAGGTTTTCTGAAATTTGCAGTCGGCCCTCCGACATCATGGATATATCCTTTAAAATCAGGCTGACGAATGAGCTCCACAGCCTCATTTATTATTGACTCATGGCTTCTTGACTGAATAAATCTCCCCTGATGAAAATTAAGGGAACAGAAATTACATTGCCCATAGCATCCGCGGGAGCTGATTAAGCTGAATTTCACTTCATTGAAGGCAGGTATGCCTCCGTCTTTATCATAGTCAGGATGCCATCTCCTTGTGTATGGCAACTCGTAAACATAATCAAGTTCTTCAGCAGAAAGCGGTTTTTGAGGAGGATTTTGCACTAAAAATCTATCCTGATGCTTTTGAATTAATATTTTCCCATTTATGTGGTTCTGCTCGTAAAACTGCAGTTTTGTCGCTAAAGCATAGGATTTTTTGTTTTCCCTGACCTCTTCAAATGAAGGGCATATCACCGCCCTTTGTTCTATTTCGGAAATATCGTTTGTGATATAGCAGGTTCCGGGAATGTTTTTAATTTCCCTAACATCACAGCCTGATGCTAAAGCATCAGCAATTTGGGCAATTGTCTTTTCGCCCATACCATAAGAAAGAATGTCGGCACGGCTATCTACAAGGATTGAACGCCTGACATTATCACCCCAATAATCATAGTGAGCAAATCTTCTCAGGCTTGCCTCTATTCCACCTATGATAATCGGAACCTTTCCAAAAGCTTCTCTGATTTTATTACAATAAAAAATTGTTGCTCTGTCAGGGCGAAGACCTGTTTTCCCACCCGGTGAAAAAAGGTCTGTGCTTCGTCTTTTTTTGGCGGCAGTGTAGTGATTGACCATTGAATCCATATTCCCTGCGCCCACTAAGAAGCCAAGCTTTGGTTTTCCGAAAACCTTATATGCCTCTAAATTATCTTTTTCGGGCTGAGCGATAATTCCGACTCTGTAGCCATTAGCGGTGAGCACGCGTGAAATGACAGCATGGGCAAAGGATGAATGGTCAACATATGCATCTCCTGAAACATAGACAAAGTCAACTTCGTCCCAGCCAAGATACTCCATGTCTTCTCTGTTTACGGGCAGAAAGCCTAATTTTGCTCCTATCATAATCTCATGCTCATTTCAAGATAATCTTCTTTTGTTATCAGAACCTCACGCGGCTTACTTCCATCTTGCGGGCCGATTAAGCCTCTCTCTTCCATCTGGTCAATCATGCGTGCAGCCCTTGAAAAACCAACCTTTAATCTTCTCTGTATGTATGAGGCGGAAATCTTTCCTGTGTCCACAGCGATTTCAATAGCTCTCGGCAAAAGCTCATCTGCTTCATCCTCGTGATTATCAGAAGACTCATTGATGTTAACAGGCTTACCGTTATCAATCTTTTCTATAATATCTTCATCATAACGCGCAGAAGAATTTCCTTTAATGAAATCAACAACACGCTCAACTTCTTTATCGGAAATGAATGCACCCTGAAGTCTGATGGGTTTCGACGCGCCAACAGGAGCAAACAACATATCACCTTTACCTAAAAGCTTATCTGCTCCGCCCTGGTCGAGAATTGTTCGGCTGTCTATCTGCGATGAAACAGCAAATGCAATTCTTGTGGGAATGTTTGCTTTGATTGTTCCCGTGATAACATCAACAGACGGTCTTTGCGTCGCAATGACAAGATGCATTCCTGCAGCTCTTGCCATCTGCGCGAGGCGGCAGATTGAGTCTTCAACTTCCCCCGGTGCAACCATCATAAGGTCTGCAAGCTCGTCAATGATGATAACAATGTGTGGAAGGAGATATTCTTTTCCATCTTCCTTTTGTTTTTCGTTAAAACCCTTAATGTCTCTGACATTTGCATCAGCAAAAAGCTGATATCTTCTGAGCATTTCCTGAACAGCCCAGTAAAGTGCACCTGATGCTCTTCTTGGGTCAGTTACAACAGGAATCAAAAGATGCGGGATTCCGTTATATACACCAAGCTCAACAACCTTCGGGTCAACCATTAAAAGCTTAACTTCGTTAGGGTCAGCTTTATAGATAATGCTTGTGATTAATGTGTTAATGCAAACACTCTTTCCTGAACCTGTTGAACCTGCAATGAGAACATGGGGCATTTTGCTGATGTCTGCTATGATGTTTCTGCCTGTGATGTCCTTGCCTAATGCAAAAGCAAGTTTTGAGTCGTAGTCTTTGAACTCTTTGGAATTTATAACATCTCTTATGTAAACAGTGTCAACAGTTTTATTCGGAATTTCTATTCCAATCGCCTCTTTATTCGGTATAGGCGCCTCAATTCTGACACCGCTTGCCGCCAGTCTGAGCGCAATATCGTCAGATAAGCCAACAATTTTGCTGACCTTAACACCTTCGCCAGGTTTAAGCTCATAGCGGGTAACTGTCGGACCTTTACTTACATTTATGAGTTTAGCATCAACATTAAAGCTTTTTAATGTTGCAACAAGCTTCTGCGCTGTTTCTTTAAGCTCTGTTCGTGAGACATCTCCGCTGTCTCCGTCTGCAGATTTATTTAAAAGGCTGATGCCAGGGAATGTATATGGTATTTTCTCAAATGCCTGTTCAATTTCCTCTGTCACATCTTCCATTCCCGTGACTTTTTCAGGAATGAGCTCTTTTGTCTCAGCTCTTTCTTCTGAAATATGTTCTTCTTCAAAAAGCTCCCTTTCATCATTTTTTATCTCTTGCGCAGGAATTTCTTCTTTTTTAGCAATTTCCGCATTTTTTATATCTTTTAAAAATGACGGAACAGCACTGTCAACAATTTCATCAAGGTCTTCTATCTCAATGCTATGCTCATCAATGACAACATCACGAAGCGAAGGCGGCATATAATCATCATCATCATATGGTCTTTTAATGACTTCGCTGTCATTTAAATCGCCTTTATCATTTGGAGTTATGTCGTCATCGGAGAAAATTTTCATTTTTGTCTTTTTAGGCTTGTTTTCAACAGACACATCTAAAGACATCTGCTCTCTCTTGACCTTTTCAACTTCATTCTGTGCTTCTTGTTTGGCTTTTTTGGCTTTTAAACACAGCTTAACTACTCCTCTCAGAAGAGCCTTTAAAGGCGACCATTGTGTGACAATCATCACAAAAATAATGAGCGCTGTAAAAAGGATGATTCCCGCAACAACAGGACCAAAGGGGTTTGCAAAAATGTCGCAGAGAATTCCGCCTATAACGCCGCCGCCGATTCCGGTCTTTCCATAAAACCAATAAATGTCAATTGATGTGAAAGGATTGTTTGGCTCGATGGAAAAAAGCGAAAATATGGCAGAGAGAATAACTACTCCGAAGGTTATAAGTCCATATTTTTTTTGATTTTCATAAAAGCTCTTGCCTACCGCCATATGAATTCCGTAAACAATCATGATTATGGGCATAAAATATACGGGCATACCTAAAAGCCCCATAAAAAATTCTTTTATGTATGGTCCCATAAAGCCTGACGGAACATAAAGAAGCGCACCCCAGATAAGTCCTATCACCGTTATGATAAGTGCGACAAATTCAGAGCGTTCTTCTTTCGCATTTTGTCTATTTGAAGCTTTTTTTGCAGTGGAAGTTTTCTTCGTTTTCTTTTGTGCCATAATTATTCCTTTCGTTAAATTCACTTAAAATTTTAAAAATGCTATATCGGCAAACTGTAGAGCACAATTCCCGCAGCAGCTGAACCCGCTATACACAAAATCGGGCTGACCTTAAATTTTTTAATGAGTGTAAACGATACAACAAAAATCAAAACTGCCTTAATGTCCACAATCTCAGAGAAACTGCTTTTATTCAACAGCGCTTGAATGTTAAAAAGCGAATTTTTAAAAACGGAAAAGCCTGCAGCTCCAATCAAACCTAAAACAGCAGGTCTGAGTCCGTAAAATGCTGATTCGACATAGAAACTGTTTCTGAATTTATCCAAAAATTTTGCAACTGTCAAAACGATAATCACTGATGGTGTGATGAGGCCTAAGGTTGATATTATACCTCCGGGAATCCCCGCAGTAACAACACCTGCATATGTTGCCATGTTGACGCCTATCGGACCCGGGGTTGACTCGGAAACCGCAATCATATTAACAAGGTCAGACAGGGTAAACCAACCTGTTTTTTCGGATATCGCCTCTAAAAAAGGAAATGTGGAAAGACCGCCGCCTATCGCAAAAAGCCCAACTTTAAAAAATTCAAAAAAGAGTCTTAAATATATCATCTATTACCACCTCTTTTTCTAAGCAGGCTTAAAGCGACACCAAAAACACCTGCACTTATCACAAAAACGATAGGCGACATGTCAAATGCACACATCAGCACAAAAACCAAAATGGCTATGGCTCCCGTAATCTTATCAACCACAGATTTTTTAATGAGGCCTATAAGCATGCTTAAAATCAATGCGCAGACTGAAGCGCGAATGCCCAAAAGCGCATACTTCACCAAGGTTATTTCAGCAAAATTCTGCAGAAAAAGAGCAAGAATGGTTATTATTATCAGGGACGGAAAAATCACACCGAGCGTTGCGGAAATCGCACCCAAAACGCCTGCTTGCTTTCGCCCGATAAATGTGGCGGAATTAACCGCTATGACGCCAGGCGTGCATTGCGCAATGGCAAAATAATCCATGATTTCATCTTCCGTTACCCAGTCTCGTTTTTCTGCAAATTCTCTTTTTAAAAGCGGTAAAATAACATATCCACCGCCAAAAGCAACTGCACCGATTTTTGCAAATATAACAAATAAATTTAAAATCTTTTTCATTAAACACACCCTGTTTTACACTGAAAATAATTTATAAATACTATCTTTGATATTATAACATAATATTATTAAAAATGTCAAGATTTTCACCTGTGCTATTTTAACAAGATTCCGCTCTTTATTATGACAAAAAAAGCCAAGGTGTCGTCCGTTATTCACACCTTGGCTTTTTAGTTATATGCTCATTTTCTTTAAAGCTTCCCATTCTCTATCTACCGTTTTTTGTATTGACTCAATCATATATTCATTTCCTTCTTTGAACAAATGAGCAAATCTTCCCTGTTGCTTTAGAAAATCGGTGACAGGCAGTTTTCTCTTGGGCTCATATGTTATTTTAAGCTTCCCTTCCACGATTTCATATAAAGGCCAGATGCATGTTTCAACTGCAAGGTCGCAAATTTCAATAAGATGCGGAGTGGAATATCTCCATCCTCTCGGACAAGGAGCAAACGCATTTATAAAGGTGGGTCCTTCTGTGTAGATTGCCTTTTCTGCTTTGTTGTATAAATCTTTAAAACCACCGTGTTTAGCAGACATCGGTGAGCTTTGCGCAACATATGGAATGTTGTGTCCTGCAACTATTTGCGTCAGATTTTTTCTTCTTCCTTCTTTTCCGTTTCTGATTTTACCAACAGGAGATGTTGTTGTATTTGCAAATTCAGGTGTTGCCGATGACCTTTGAATTCCCGTGTTCATATAGGCTCCGTTATCATAGCATACATAAACCATATCATGCCCTCTCTCTAAAGCACCGGACAATGATTGAAGCCCAATATCATATGTTCCGCCATCACCTGCAAAGGCAATGAATTTTGTTTCTTTTCCCTCTTTTTGTCCACACATCCTTTTTTTTGCATTATATGCCGCGCAAGCACCTGAAACAGTTGCCGAAACATTTTCAAAAGCATTATGGATAACCGAATTCTTCCACGCTGTGAAAGGATAGAGCCATGTCGAAACCTCCAGGCATCCCGTTGCCAAACCTATGACTGCATGGTCTTCAGGCTTCAAGGCTGACAAAACACATCTTACAACAACGGGCGCTCCACAACCTGCGCACATTTTATGTCCGCCCGTGAGTCTTGGCGGCTTTTTTGATATTTCTTTTAAATTATATGGCATTTTTCTCATCCCCTCTCACTCCAAGATAATTAAGAACTGTTTTTTCTTTTCCGGCTGAAAGCTCCCTCAGTTCTTTAAAAACGAACTCTATGTCGCTTGTTTTAATATCTCTGCCGCCAAGCCCGTAAATGTAATTTAAAACCTTAATGTCTTTTCCGTGCACGAAAAGCGCGCTTGTCACATCTGAAAACAGAGCTCCGCCGCAGTCAGAAAAGCTTTCTGCTCTGTCGAGCACCGCCACGCATTTAATTTTTGAAAGAGCGTCTGCTATTTCTTTTGCCGGGAATGGTCTGAACATGCGGATTTTTAACATGCCTGCCCTGACTCCTTTTTTTCTCAGCATATCTGTAACATATTTTGCCGTTCCCGCAGTCGAGCCCATCGCGACAATGCATATCTCGGCATCTTCTGTTTTATATTCTTCAAAAAAACCATAATTCCTACCTGACAAACTGCAGTAATTTTCACCTGTTTCCATTATCACCTTTTTAGCATTTTTAATCCCCTCTGCCTGATTTCGTTTATGCTCAAAGTAGTATGCAGGAACATCAAGCGGACCGACGGCGATTGGATTTTCTGCATCTAAAAGATGATTTTTGGGGCAATATTTTCCAACAAAGTTTTTGACCTTATCATCTTCTAAAAGCTCTATGTTTTCAAGCGCGTGACTTGTTATGAAGCCATCATAGCACACCATCACAGGCGTTTTTACTTTTTCATGCTCCGCTATTTTAACCGCCTGCAGAATATTGTCATAAACCTCCTGATTGTTTTCAGAAAAAAGCTGAATCCAGCCTGAATCACGGACGCCATATGCATCTGAATGGTCGCAGTTTATATTAATCGGTCCTGATAGTGCTCTGTTTGCAACGCCCATAACGATAGGAAGTCTCAATGATGCTGCGATGTATAGCACTTCCCACATATAGCCGAGTCCGTTTGCACTTGTTGCAGTCATTGTTCTTGCACCTGATGCTGATGCACCAACACACGCACTCATAGCGCTGTGCTCCGATTCAACAGGCACAAATTCAGTTCTGACCTTTCCGTCAGAAACAAAACTGGAAAAATATTGCGGCACTTCAGTTGAAGGCGTTATTGGATATGCTGCGACAACATCAGGTTCAATTTGTCTCATAGCAACAGCTAACGCCTCGTTTCCGCTTAATCTGTCTTTTATCATTTCTCTCCGCCTTTCATCATTTATCAGAATTTATTTCTTCTGTCATTTTTATTGCATCAAAAGGACAAACAGCAGCACACACTCCACATCCCTTGCAATGCTCAAAATCATAATCAAGCCTCTTCCCATCTGAAGCCGGTATTGATGAATCAGGACAGACAGGAAAGCAAAGCATACATTGTGTGCATTTATCCACAATCCATTCAGGTCTTTTAACTCTCCAGTCACCTGTTATAAAGCTAGCCGCGTTTCCGCTTTCATAGATTGTTCCGCCTTCTGTTATTTCCTGCCAAGTGACAGTTTTTGTTATTTCAGCCAAGCCCTTTTACCTCCTTTAAAGCCTTTTTCAACGCCTTCATATTTCCTTCCACAGCCTCAGGCTTTGATGTAAATTTCTTTGAATATAGTTTTTCCATATCCCTTACAAATTCATCTTCATCTATTAGATTTGTTGCTTTTATGACAGCAGAAAGCATTGGCGTGTTTGGAAAATATTTTCCCATACACTCCACTGAAATTGTCATTGCATCAATTGTGACTATTTTCCCATTAAATGACGAAAGCTTTTCTCTTATGCCTTTTGCAGAATCTCTCGTGTTAACAATTAATATTCCATCTTCTTTTAATCCCTTGCACACATTTTGAACATCTAAAAGCGTTTCATCAACGACTACAACGACATCGGGCTCATAAATGTTACAATGCACTTTAATTGGGGTGTCGCTTATGCGATTATATGCAGTTATTGGCGCGCCCATCCTTTCAGGACCATATTCAGGAAACCCCTGAACATATTTTCCTGTGTTAAAGCAAACCTCTGCCAAAAGCATTGATGCAGTTTTTGCACCTTGACCTCCTCTTCCGTGCCATCTTATTTCAATCATTTTATCACCTTCTCCTTTTCTTTGCTTTTATTATTGCTTTTTTTTACGCATATATTCCAAAAAATTACACCAAACTAATTTAAAGACAAAAGCAACTGCTTAAAGCCAATAGATGAAAGGAGCAATTTTATGAACATTAAGCGAACAGACTTGGCTTTAGAAATGCACGAAATGCTGACCGAGGCAGCAAACGAGCTTTCCGGAGTCACGAAAGAAACCGAAGAAATAGACGGAGTTAAAATTTCGCGCATTGAAATCAAAACAAATGAAGCAGAAAATGTGATGGGAAGACCTATAGGAAACTATATAACCTTAGAACTTCCCGATTTAAACCTCACACTCTCTGAAGAAAACGAAAAAATCAGCACAGTTTTAAAAGGTGAGCTTCAAAAACTCGTTGATTTAAACGATAGCTCCACTATCCTCATAGTAGGTCTCGGCAACAGACACATAACCCCCGACGCCCTGGGGCCTGCCGTCATTTCAAAGGTTATGGTGACGCGTCATCTCTTTCAACATCTTCCCGATGAGCTTGATGAAGGAATTCGTTCGGTCAGCGCTGTCAGTCCCGGAGTCCTGGGGTTAACCGGCATCGAAACTGTTGAGATAGTCAAAGGAATAGTTGATAAAGTGAGGCCTGATGTTGTCATCGCAATAGACGCTCTTGCCGCGCGAAGCGTTGAAAGAATTGTTAGCACGGTGCAGCTTTCAGATGCGGGAATAAGCCCGGGAGCAGGCGTCGGAAACAACAGAAAAGGGCTGAATAAAAAAACGCTTGGAGTTCCCGTTATCGCAATTGGAATTCCGACGGTCATTGATGCCGTCACAATAACATCAGACACGATTGATTCACTAAAAGAGAATATGCAATCTCCCCTTGGCGTTATCGGAAGCATTTCGCACATGGATGACGATGAGAGACACAGCCTTATAAGAAAAACCGCTGACGAAAAGCTCACAGGATTTATCGTCACTCCAAAGGATATTGATTTGCTTATTGAAAAAGCTTCAAAAATTGTTGCAGACGGAATTAATCTTTCCCTTCACAGAGATATTACGATAAAAGATACAGAAGCTTTTCTTTCTTAGTCATCGGAGAGTTTAAAAAGAGAAAATTTTGTGATAAGACAAAGAAAATTCAAAAATAATACTGTCGTATATTTGCAGAATTTTCTGCAGTATTACGCGAAATTTTCCTTTCTAAACCATAATTAGTTCAAATCTCAGGTGACCAACTGAAAATTGTTGATTTTTTCCTTTAAAAGTGATATAATAAACAAAATCATTATTTTATGCAGGAGGATTATATTATGAATAACAAAAACAACATTCCTTCAGAAAATGAAAAAATGAACGAAATCATAATTCTTGATGATGTTCTTCAGTCAATTGCTGCTCACTCTGTTAAGGAACTTGATGGTGTTGCTTTAATCAGCTCATTCGCTGATGGTATAATGGAAAAAATCGTTAAGAAAAGTGCAAATAAGGCAGTTCGCGTAGAAATGAATGATAAAAATGTTTCTTTAGATGTTCACATTTCAATCGAACACGGACTTAAAATCATTGATGTCTGCAGCGTGCTTCAGGCAAATATCAAAAAAGATATTGAAGAAGTCACAGATTTAGTCGTTGAAACGGTTAACATCTTTGTTGACAATCTGACAATCAAAGAAAATGAAACTGCTCCCAAACCTGAAAAAAATGACAATCAATAGCAGATGCTATGTGGTTTATACGGCTTTGGCTATGTTATAAAACCTCAAGAATCGCATTATGATGTTTAAAAAGGATGATTTGAAATGAAACTTGGTTTTATCGGCGGTGGAAACATGGCGTTTGCTATAGCAAGCGGTGTTGTTTCAAGCGGTCTTTTATGCGCGGACAATATTACAGTTAATGACACAAATGAAAATGCTTTGAAAAAGTTTATGGATGGCGGTATGAAAGCATCCTGTGATGTTGCAGCTTTAATGAGCTGTGATTACATAGTGCTTGCCGTAAAACCCTTCATTCTTCCCGAAGTTTTAAATAAGCTTGGCAAAGAATTTAGCGAACAGATTAAAGATAAAGTTTTCATCTCAATCGCTGCAGGAATCAGCGTCAGCTCCATCAAAGAATTGCTTGGTTTTGATGCAAAGGTTGTTCGCATCATGCCAAACACTCCCGCTTTAATCGGCGAAGGCATGAGCGTTATTGCAAAGGCGCTTCCACCTGTGACAGAACACGAGTTTGAAAATGTTAAGAAAATTTTTGATTCTGTCGGCAAAACTGAGGTTATGGATGAAGATAAGTTAAATGCAGTCATCGCAATTTCAGGAAGCAGTCCTGCTTATGTGTTTATGTTAATTGAAGCGATGGCAGATGCAGCTGTCCGCGACGGAATTGCAAGAGACACGGCATATCGTTTGGCTTCACAATCTGTTTCAGGCTCTGCAAAGATGGTTTTAGAAACAAAAAAACATCCCGCAGAACTCAAAGACATGGTTTGTTCACCCGGCGGAACAACCATCGAAGCTGTTGCCCAGCTTGAAGAAAGCGGCTTTAGGGATGCTATAATTTCCGCTATGAAAAAATGTACTGATAAGGCTAATAATATCTGATTAAATTTCACATAATAAGATTGCTAAAAAAAATAGAAAGAAGCATGATTATTATGAAAATGAAATTTTTAAGCGGTGTTATTGCAGGGGCTCTTGTCGGCTCTGCAATAACAATGGTTATGGACCCCGTAAGTGACAGAGACAGAAGAAGGCTCAAAAGAGGCACCCGTAATGTCATAAAAAAGGTCAGCTATCTTTTTGATATGATGAAATAAAACTAAAAAGACCTCCAAAGTTCAGCAATAAATGCTGCGTTGGAGGTCTTTTTCAAGCTAAAAATTTATGTCTGATTTTTTGCCACAGCTCCACAATTTTAAGCGAAGGCTTAATCTTAATTCCA
This sequence comes from Clostridia bacterium, assembly GCA_045576235.1. GTDB lineage: Bacteria > Bacillota > Clostridia > UBA1381 > UBA9506 > SIG437. The sequence continues at coordinate 6,177 of JAZNGA010000055.1, read as the reverse complement.
CTGTTTTCTATCAGCTCAAAGCTTTCTTTATCCATGCAGTTTTTCAGCAAATTCATTTTTTCTTCCGAAAGCTTTCCATCCGTCGCTCCGCTATAGCAAAGCGGCGGATACATAACACACCACCAATTTTCTCCCTTTCCTTCCCCAATTATGACTTTAATCGCTCTATAATCTCCTGCAGGAAGTGTTATGTTTTCATATGTTCTGCTTGGAAAGTAATATGTTCCATAGTCTGCGCTGACACTATATTCAAATCCGTTTTCCGTAATTTCGTTTTCACACACCTCTTTGATTTTTGACAAATCACCATTAATTTTTCCAACATCTTCGCAGAGCAATCTATCACGAACTTTAAGCTTCAGCGTCTGGTCTGTTTCTGAATTGCTGTTTGCGACAATGTGAAGTCTTGTTATACCCGAAGAAATGTCAAAAAGCGTGTTTTCCGAGACAATTCCCCAAGCTATAGTCACAATAGCCGCTGTTATAACTGATAAAATCAACTTGTTTTTCATAATATCCTTCCTTTCGTCAAAAGTATTGACAAGCATAAATATTTTTATACTTTATGTTGTAAAATATAATTATGTGTGTTAAAATATAGCAATATAAACTTATTAAAATAAAGGAATGAAAATATGAAAAACGAGCTAATTAAGCTATCTTCTTTAGGTGGTATTTCAGGCTTTGAATACACAATTTCAGAGGATATCCAATCTCTTCTTCATGATTTTTGTGATGAAGCATATAGCGACGCTTTGGGAAATGTTATCGGCATAATAAGAAGCGGAAAAGAAAATGCTGGAAAAGTTATGCTGGAAGCTCACATTGACGGAATCGGACTGATGGTTAAAGACATCGATGAAAAAGGATTCATTTCCTTCGTTCCGATAGGCGGAATTGATGCAGGAATTCTCCCTCACCTTGAAGTCACAGTTTGCGGAAGGAAAAATCTTTTCGGCGTCATTGCCGCTAAAAGCCCTGCCGTGTTATCGGATGACGAAGCAGGCAAAAAACATCCTATTTCTTCACTTGTCATAGATGTTGGAATGGATGAGAGTGATGTTCGAAAATATGTCAGACCGGGTGATATGATAACTTTTGCAAGTGGTGCCAGAAAGCTTTCTCCAAAAATCTTCTCAGGGAAATATTTTGACGACAGAGCAGGTCTTGTCAGCCTTTTAATCGCTCTTAAAAAGCTGAAAAACATCTCTCTTGATTTTGATGTCTATGTGCTTTGTGCAACTTGTGAAGAAGTTGGTCTTCGTGGGGCGAAAACAGGTTCATATGAAATAGAGCCCGATTGCGCCATTGTAGTTGATGTCTGTCACGGAAAGACTCTCGATTCAGGGGCTGACAGTGCTTTTGAGCTCGGAAGCGGTGCTGTTATAAGCAAAGGTCCAAACATCCACCCTTATCTTTCAGACATGGCAGAAAAAATTGCAAAATCAGAAAAAATCAAATATAGCATCGATGTTGACGGCGGAGACACAGGAACTGACGCCTGGGCAATTCAGGTCACAAAAAGCGGAATTCCCACTTTGCTCCTTTCCATTCCGCTCCGATATATGCACACAACCATAGAAACGCTCTCCTATTCAGATTTAAATTCAATAGGAAGTCTGATTGCATCTATTTTAAAAAATCTTAATTTGGAGGGACTTTCATGCACTTATCAGCTTTAACTCAATTAAACGGAGTTTCAGGAAACGAAGGATGTGTCAGAAAATTTATATATGACATCATAAAGACAAAATGCGATAACATAACAATTGACTCCATGGGAAATATGATTGCATTTAAGGCAGGAAAAAATAAAAATGCAAAAAAGCTGATGCTTGCAGCCCATATGGATGAAGTTGGATTTATTGTCAGCAAAATAACTGATGACGGTTTTTTAAAATTTAAAACTGTCGGAGGAATTGATTCGAGAATCCTCCCTTCAAAATTTGTTTCTGTCGGCGAAAAAAATCAAACAGGTGTTATTGGCTCAAAAGCAATTCACCTAATGTCGCCATCAGAGCGCACAAGCATCATTAAAACAAAGGATTTATATATTGACATTGGTGCAAAAAATAAAAAGGATGCTGAAAAAGTTGCAAATGTTGGCGACTATGTTTCATTTATCAGCGATTATGTTGAATTTGGAAACGGGTTAATCAAAGCAAAGGCAACCGATGACCGCGCAGGCTGCAGCATACTTATGAATGTGCTTGATGAGCGCTACGACTTTGACCTTTATGCTTGCTTCACTGTTCAGGAGGAGGTCGGACTTCGCGGCGCCAAGGTCTGCTCATATTCTGTTAATCCTGATTGTGCCATTGTCATTGAAACAACATCCTGTTCTGACACGCCAGGAGTTGAAAAACATAACTTCTCCACTGTTTTAGGCGATGGCCCCGCCGTTTCTCTGATTGACAGACGCACCTGCTATGACAGGGAATTTGCAGATTTCATTTATAATCTTGCCATAGCAAACAAAATTCCCGTGCAATATAAAAAAGCATCTTTCGGTGGAAACGATGCAGGAGAAATTCACATTTCAAATTTAGGAGTTAAGACGGCAACAATATCAATTCCCGTCAGATATATCCACACACCATCTTCCGTGATATCAAAAAATGATTATGACGCCTGCAACAAGCTTTTAAAAGTTGTTTTAAAGGAGATTAAATTATGATAAAATTACTTGAAACCATGACGCAAATGACCGTTCCTTCGGGAAATGAAGTGTTAATCCACGAGTTTATAAAAAATGAAATAAAAGACTATGTTGATGAATTTGAAACAGACGCGCTCGGCAATTTGATTGCGCATAAAAAAGGTGAAGGAAAAAAGGTTATGTTTGCCGCCCACACAGATGAAATCGGTGTCATAGTGACCTACATCGAAGATAACGGAATGCTCCGTTTCACTCCGCTTGGTGGCATTAATGCTGCTTTCGCGCTTCATCAGCGAGTTAAATTCGTAAATGGTGTGTGTGGTGTTGTTTCTTTTGAAAACAAAGATGATTCAACCTTAAAAAATTTAAAAACATCTGATTTATTCATTGACATCGGAGCAAAATCTTTAACCGAAGCTGAAAAAATCATCAAAATTGGCGATAGCGCTTCTTTTATTGGTGAATTTATCTGTTGCGGAGAAAACATTGTTTCCAAAGCCCTTGACGACCGAGCAGGATGTGTTGCTATGATTGATGCAATCAAGTCAATTAAAGAACATAAAAACGACTTATATTTTGTTTTTACTGCAAGCGAGGAATTAGGTCTTCGAGGCGCCAAAATCGCGGCAAACAGAATTATGCCCGACTTTGCAGTTGCAATTGATGTCACTAAAACGGGCGATGTTCCCGGAAAATTTAAAATGGCAACAAAGCTTGGCGGCGGCGTTGCAATTAAAGTCAAAGACAGCTCCTTCATTTCTCATCCATACATCAGAAATATGATGATTGATGTATGCGAAAAATATAGCATCAAATATCAGCTTGAGGTTTTAGAGTCAGGCGGAACAGATTCGGGAGCAATCCACACATCAGGCGGAGGCGTTATAACTGGATGCATTTCAATTCCGACAAGATATATTCATTCTCCATCTGAAATGATAAACGCTGAAGATTTAAAATGTGTCTCACTTCTGACATCAAAGATGATTGAAGAAGGTTTTTAAAAACTGAAAAGCAGCTTTTAAAAAAGAAAAACTGCAGCAAAATGATTTCATTTTGCTGCAGTTTTATTATTAGTTTATAAATGCTTGTGTTTTAATTATCTAAACATTAACACTTTAATCTGACCCTCATTAAAGAGATACCAAACATCTGTGCCCTGAGCAAGTTCTCCTCTTGTTGCAGAAACAAATTTCACTCTGTCACCTGTCTCAACAATCTTATAAATTGGAGCATTTGCTGTCATATACCAGACATCGCCGCTTGAGAACCAAACTCGTTTTTCGTCAACCTTTTCAACCTCATCCTTGTGAATGCCGACAGTTGTTCCGTCAACAATTTCCCAACTTTCAGGAGCTCCTGAAAGGTCAGTAGCAGCTGTAACAACTAATTCACGGGCAGGCATAAACGGAGCAGATGCATTATAGGTAATATATGCCCTCTCCATCCCTTCAAGCATATCTTTATATTTTGAAACAGTGTAGTCAATGCCGCTGATTTTAACATTTAAAACTTCTTTTTCATATTCTGTGCTGTAAACCGTTGAAATCTCACTTGCAAACCCTGAAACTTGTTTGCTATCATTCACGAGAGACTCAACTTCGCCTCTGATAAGCACTAAACCAATATCAGATGAACCCGGCTCAGCATATGGTGAAATGAAGAGACTTGCATCATGATTTTTCAGCTTTGTCCAATCAATGACATCCATAATCAATCCTTTGTCCTGACTATAGTAGAAGATAAGAATCGGAGCATCACCAAACATGATAAGTGCAGGTCTGTTCATATATGGCTCTGCAACGTTTCCAAAACCTGTAACCGTGTAGCCTAAAGCTCCTTCTGCTCTTGATGTTTCCTCTATGAGTGTTGCTTTAGCAAGCCCAACAATCTGTCCTGCTCTGTCAACTTTGATTTTGTAGGTTATGTCTGCATCTCTGTATGCATTGTTTTTCGCCGTCTCAGGAGCCGCCTTAATTGTTGCAATCTGTTCTCTGATGTTTGCAAGTTCAACGCTATATTTTGTTGTTGCAGCTTCTGTTAATGGATATGTCTTTTCCTGAATAGTGCCATCAATTAAAACATATGCCTGAATTTTTGCAGGATTTAATCCACTCTGACTATAGCCCGAGATTAAAGCATAATATTCTTTGCTTAGCTCATCATCTAAAACAGGTCTTATGTATCTGACATAGCCTGCATAGTCAATGTATGCTTTAACTGTTCTTCTCATCAGGTCATAGTAGTTTCCTGAGTCTTTATATAATTTTCCGTCTAAAGAATAATAAACCTGATATTCTTCTGAAATCGGATAGAAATCTCCGCCAATGTTAAATGCACTGCTTGTTGCGGATGTGAATTCGTCTGCAATCGCTCTTGTTGAAGCAACAACTACAAGAGTCTCCTTGTCGCTTGATGCATAGTAGTCAAAAAGCATATCTTGTGTGAGCAATAAGAAGTCTGACTTCAAACCGTTTATATAAATTGACAAATTTTTATAACCGCTTATGTCTTTTAATGAAACAGATGATGATGTTCCTCTGAGATAGTTGATATCATTGTCGCCAATGCTTGTTGTGATACCACCTTCTGATAATTCATAAGCTTCAAGAGCAATAATTTCATCTTTATAAATGACTGCTCTTGCAAACGCACCAACAAACGGATATGCAGTGTTATCGCTTGCAGGCTGACCGTTAAAATAGAATCTGCAATCATCTGCAACATCAACATAATCCTCTGAGTCCTCAAATCCAATTGTGTTGATATATGACGGATAGTGTGATGCTGAGTTGTGTGATTTATTCACTTCGTAAATGCTGCCTATGATAACTTCAATGTTTTTATCTGTAGCTGCAAAGATAAGCTCATCAGCATCATTTACATAGATGTTTGCATATGTATATTCAATGTCTCCTATTATGCTGTCGTCTTTAACTGTGAGATTAACAACATCGCTAACATTGTAAGCTGCAATTAAATCGTCTTTGTCTTTTGATTTGATTTCTGCTTTAACTTCACCTGTTGATGAGTCATAGCTTGTAATGAAAGCACCATATTTGCTGATTTTAAATCTCTTGTTTAAAACTGACTCTTTTGCAGATGTGTCAGGAATTATAACTTCTGCCTCTGTGCGATTGTTAATTGCAAGAGTCGTGTTGCAAACTGTGCAGGAGAGCGCCTGTGAAAGGAGCTGAATAACACCTTTGAGCGTCAATTCGTTTCCGGCACCTGCTTTAATGTCTTTTAAAAGACCGATTTCAGATGCTACTGCCAAATATCCGTTAGGATAGCCGCCCATCAGGCTTGCCATTTCATTATAGCCAAGCGCTGAAACTATCATTTTAACTGCTTCTTCAAATTTCACATTTCTGTCGGGATAGAAATTATCGCCCTTTGAGATAATGTTTTTTGCAATCGCAAAATTAACTGCTCCTGATGCCTCATTATCTGCTGCTACATCAGCAAACGGTGTTTCACCGTTTGCTGATAATGATTCACTGCCATAAAGACGAGAT
>JAZNGA010000054.1:0-103488 GCA_045576235.1 Clostridia bacterium | reverse complement strand
TATCAGAATATTTTAAAATTTTTGACGAAAAAGTTTTAGAATTTATGATATATAGTATTTATGGAAAAATAAAAAAAACTATAATAAAGGAATTTTTAAGAGATTACGATATAAAAATTGTTAAAATATACAAAAAATGATTGACAATTCTATTTTTTTTTATTATAATATCTAAATATATGTAAATAAAAGTAAAATAATCAAAAATTTTTTACATTAAATTTTATTAAATAGTTTAAATTGTAATTATTAAATGAAAGGAAGAGAAAGAAAAGTGGGACAGAAAGTTTTAATTCTCACATATGAGGGGTTAAAGAAAATTGAGGATGAGCTTGATTATTTAAAAACAGAAAAAAGAAAAGAAATAGCAGAAACTATAAAGGTAGCAAGAGGTTTTGGAGATTTATCGGAAAATGCTGAATATGATGAAGCAAAAAAAGAACAGGCTGAAGTTGAAGGAAGAATAGTTAAGCTTGAAAAGATGCTTCAAAATACAGAACTTTTAAAAGAAGAGGAAATTTCTACGGATATAGTTTCAATAGGAACTAAGGTTTTAGTTTTTGATGAGCTTTTTGAGGAAGAGGAAGAATTTACTATTCTCTCCCCTATAGAGGCCGATCCTAAAAAAAATATCATTTCAAATGAATCTTCAATGGGAAAAGCTTTGCTTGGAGCAAGGACAGGAGAAAAAGTTAAAGTTAATGCTCCAAACGGAGAATTTGAAATGAAAGTATTAAAAATAAGTAAATATAATGAATAGTTAAAAAAAGAATGTTTCACATGAAACATTCTTTTTTTTATTTAAGGATTGATTTTTAAATCAGATGTGTGATATAATAAAAAGAGACGGTATTATAATCAGGAAGGAAATAAATTTATGGGAAAAATTATAGCAGTAGCAAACCAAAAAGGAGGAGTTGGTAAAACAACCACCTCTATTAATTTAAGTGCATGTTTGGGAAATCAAAATAAAAAAACTCTTTTAGTTGACCTTGATCCTCAGGGAAATGCTACAAGTGGTTTAGGTATAGATAAAAATGCTGTTAATTTTTCTATATATGATGTTTTAATTAATAAAAGGAACATTTTTGATACAATTTTACATACTGATTGTAAAAACCTTGACATAATTCCTTCTGAAGTAAATCTTGCAGGTGCAGAAGTTGAAATTGTTGAAATTAAAAACAGAGAATTTCTCTTAAAAGAAAATTTAAATGAAATTAAAGATAAATATGATTATATTATAATTGACTGTCCTCCATCTTTAGGTCTTTTAACAGTTAATGCTTTTTGTGCATGTGACACTGTTTTAGTTCCTATTCAATGTGAATATTATGCTCTGGAAGGACTAAGTATGCTCACAAAAACGATTAAAAGCATAAAATCAGAATTAAATAAGGAAATTGATTTAGAAGGCGTACTTATGACGATGTATGATTCAAGGACTAATTTATCGACTCAGGTTGTTAATGAAGTTAAAAAATTTTTTCCCGATAAAGTATTTAAAACAGTTATTCCAAGAAATGTGCGTCTTTCAGAGGCTCCAAGTTTTGGTCAGCCTATTATTAAATATGATAAACTCTCTAAAGGAGCATTTAGCTACATAAAACTTGCAAAAGAAATTATAAAGAGATAGAAAGGATGATTTTGTGGCTTTAGGAAAAGGTTTGGATGTTTTATTTAACACAGATAATGTGTTGGATAATTTTTTGGAAGATAATAAAATTATTGAATTAAAAATTTCTCAGATTGAGCCGAACAAAGATCAGCCAAGAACATTATTTGATGACGAAAAGCTTGCAACACTAGCAGAATCCATAGAGGAATATGGGGTTATTACTCCAATTGTAGTAAAAAAACTTGATAATGGTTTTTATAAGATAATTGCAGGCGAACGACGCTGGAGAGCTTCAAAAATTGCCGGAAAAAAGACTATTCCGGCAATTATAAAAGAATATGATGACAAAGAAACAATGGAGATTGCCTTAATAGAAAATCTGCAGAGAGAAAATTTAAATCCTTTTGAAGAAGCAAGAGGTTTTAAAGAATTAATGGAAATTTTTTCTTTAACACAAGAGGAAGTAGCAAAAAAAGTTGGGAAAAGCAGATCAGCAATTGCTAATTCTGTCAGACTTTTGGCTCTTCCTGAAAAAATAAGAGAATATGTCATCGAGGAAAAGTTGTCTGTTGGACATGTCAGAGCTTTATTATCTATAGAAAATGATGAAATAAAGCTGATAGCAGCTGAAAAGATAATAGAAAATGGTATGACGGTGCGCCAGACAGAAAGCTATATATTATCACTTTTAAAAGAACCTAAAGTAAAGAAAAAATCTCCAATGGAAGAAGAAATGAGGAGATATTTTGCGACTTTAGAGAAAAAACTCTCAAATCAGTTGAAAACAAAAGTATTAATTCACAGAGGAAAGAAAAAAGGAAAAATTGAAATTGAATACTACAGTAATGAAGATTTTGAGAGATTGATGAAAATTCTTAAAAACTAAAATGTTTCACGTGAAACAAAGAAAGGTAATTTTTAATGAATATATTTGGCTTTAATATAGATAAAAGTGTAATTTTGGCGGTAATTGCTGCGGTTTTTGGACTTTCCTTCTTATTTTCCTTTATAGCTTTAGTAATGTCGGTGAAAGCAAATAAAAGGATGAAAAAATTTGTTAATTATAATAAAAGAATAAATATATTAGATGCAGTAACAAATTATTATGATAAATGTAAGGAAATCGAAAATAGTTTTTTAGATGCAGATGATCGCCTTAAAAGACTTGAAAGAGAATCTGGAGCTTCCATAAAAAAGGTTGGAACAATAAGATATGATGCATTTGATGAAAATAATGGCAACTTAAGTTTTGCCGCAGCACTTTTGGATGAATCAGACAACGGATTTGTTATTAATGGTGTTAATTCGAGAGGTAACACAACAACATATTTAAAATCAATCAGAGAGGGAAAATCAGTTTATGCTCTTTCTGATGAAGAAATGCAGGCTATTTATATAGCAAAAGAAGATTATGAATCAAAAACAAAAATCGATTAAGATAAAGAAAAGGGGATTTTAAATGCTTGATATTAAATTAATCAGACAGGAACCTGAAACAGTTAAAGCTGCTCTTAAAAGAAGAGATGCAGAAGACAGAATTGATGAACTTTTAGAGCTTGATAAAGAGCGAAGAGATATGCTCTATAAGGCGGAACAGCTAAAAAATGAGCAAAATAATGTTTCAAAGCAGATTCCTCAGCTCAAGAAAGAAGGAAAGGATGTCAGCGAAGTTTTTGCTAAAATGAAGAAGCTTTCTGAAGAAGTTAAGGAATTAGATGCTAAAATCAGAGAGTTAGACAAAAAAACAGATGAAATAATGTACACAATTCCAAATATTCCAAACAGCTCAGTTCCTGATGGTGCAACTGATGAGGATAATGTTGAAATCAGAAGATTTTCAGAGCCGACAAAATTTGATTATGAGCCTAAAGCTCATTGGGATATTGGTGAAGATTTAGATATTTTAGATTTTAAAACGGGAGCAAAAATAACGGGAACAAGATTTACTGTCTATAAAGGAGATGGAGCGCGTTTAGAGAGAGCTGTAATAAATATGTTCTTGAATATGCACACAGAAGAACATGGCTATACGGAAATTTTCCCGCCTTACATGGTTCACAGAAACAGTATGATAGGAACGGGTCAGCTTCCGAAGTTTGAAGAAGATGCTTTCAAGGTTACAAACAATGACTATTTCCTTATTCCGACAGCTGAAGTTCCCGTTACAAATATGTATAGAGAGCAGATTTTATCAGCTGAAGAACTTCCGATAAAACATGTTGCTTATTCAGCTTGTTTCAGGGCTGAAGCAGGTGCGGCAGGAAGAGACACAAGAGGTCTTATCCGTCAGCACCAGTTTAATAAGGTTGAGCTTGTAAAGTTTGTTGAGCCTGAAAATTCGTATGCAGAGTTAGAGACATTAGTAAATGATGCTGAGGATGTTTTAAAGGCTTTAAACCTTCCATACAGGGTTGTTAAGATTTGCGTAGGTGATTTAGGATTTACTGCTGCAATGAAATATGATATAGAAGTCTGGATGCCAAGCTATAACAGATATGTTGAGATTTCTTCATGTTCAAACTTTGAAGACTTCCAGGCTCGCCGCGCAGGAATAAAATATAAGAAGGATGTTAAAGACAAACCGCAGTTTATCCACACATTAAATGGATCAGGTGTTGCTGTCGGCAGAACTGTTGCAGCAATTTTGGAGAATTTCCAGAATCCTGACGGAAGCGTAAATATCCCTGAAATTTTAGTACCATATATGGGCGGAAAGACAAAGATAACAAAATGATAAAAAAAACAATAGCTCTATACACACTGGGATGCAAAGTTAATCAATATGAAACAGAGGCCGTTTTGGAAAGTTTTTTGCAAAACGGCTTTTCCTGCGTTGACTTTTCTGACTATGCTGATGTCTATATTGTAAATACATGTACTGTAACGGGACTTGGAGACAGAAAATCGCGTCAGATTATAAGAAGGGCAAAAGCAGTTAATCCTGATGCTGTTTTAGTAGTTATGGGATGTTATGCCCAGACAGCAGAGAAGGAGATTATGAAAATTCCTGAAGTTGACATTGTTTTGGGAACAACAGGGAGAAACAGAATCTATGATATTGTAAATGATTTTATAATTAACAGACAGAAAAAAACTTTTGTAAGTGATGTATATGAGCAAAAGGACTTTGAGGAGCTTAGCATAAAGAATTTTGACAGTAAAACACGAGCTTTTTTAAAGGTTCAGGATGGTTGTAACAGATATTGTTCCTACTGTATTATTCCATATGCGAGGGGAAATATCAGGTCCAGGAAGCTCGAAAATTCTGTAAAAGAAGCGAGGAGGCTTGTAGATGCAGGCTTTTCCGAGCTTGTTTTAGTCGGAATTCATCTTGCGTCTTACGGACTGGAAACTAAAAATTTAACTCTGCTTGACTTAATAGAAGGATTATCGGAAGTTGAAGGTTTGAAAAGAATAAGGCTTGGCTCACTTGAACCTACTATATTTACAGAAGAATTTATAAGAAAAATAGCCTCAAACAAAAAGGTGTGTCATCACTTTCACATATCTCTGCAGAGCGGATGTGATGAAACATTAAAAAGAATGAACAGAAGATATACGACAGCGGAATACCTTGAGGCTGTTGAAAAAATCAGAAAAGAAATGCCCGACAGTGCAATAACAACAGATATTATGACAGGCTTTGCGGGAGAAACAGAGGAAGAATTTGAAAAGACATATGAATTTGTAAAAAAAGTTAAATTTGCAGATGCTCACATTTTTAAATATTCCGTAAGAAAAGGGACAAAGGCAGAGAAAATGCCGAATCAGGTGAGCCCGGATGTTAAGGAAGAGCGAAGCAAAAAACTTATTTCATTGATTGATAGGTTGCGAAAAGAATTTAACGAAAACTTTGTCGGAAGAGAAGCAGTGGTTTTGTTTGAAAGAGCATATGGTAAAAACAAGAGCCTTTATGAAGGAAAAACAGAAAACTATATTACCGTTGTTGCTGAAGCTGAGCCTTTATGCGAAGGGAAAATTTTAAAGGTTAAAATAGAAAAAGTTGAAGGAGACATTGTTTTCGGAAAAATTGTTTGATTTAAGAAGAGTGTTTAAAACTAAACACTCTTTTTTAGTAAAAATTTAAATTTTTTATTAAAAGGACTTTATTTTTATTTACTTGTGTGATATAATGTAAAATAATAGTGATTTTAAAGAGACTTTACATAGTGTGATATACACTTTTTTGAGCATATGGAGGGGAAAGCATTGACAAGAGAGCTTACAATGGATAAATTAATAGAACTGTTTTTAAGAAAATGGTATATGATAATCGTTTCTGCTGTTTTGTTTGGCCTTGTTACATTTATATATTCTTCATCCATCCTGGAATATCGTTATACTTCAAGCGGAACAATGATTGTCACAAACAAAAAGAGTGAACAGGGAGTCATCAGCAAATCTGACCTTGACACATCAGCAAGACTCGTTGAAACATACAGAATTCTTCTGACAAGCACAAAGTTTTGTGAAAAAATAGCTGTAGAGCTTGACAATAAGTATCCTGCAAATGAAATTAAAGAATGTTTATCTTTAGAAAGCGTAAACGACACAGAGGTTTTATCCGTTATGGCGACCACCTCAAACAAAAAATTTTCTAAAGAGCTTGTTCAATGTGTGCTTGATAATGCTCAGGGAGAAATAGATTCGGTCAGCGAAGTTTATTATGTTAAAATTTTAGATAATGCCAGCGATGCAACAAGCGAAAGCTATCCCAATGTTTCCTACAACACATTTGTAGGAATTTTGGCAGGTATAATTTTGTCTGTTGTTTGCGGAATTATCAGCACGATGTTTGACACGAAGGTGAAAGACGAAGAGGAGCTTAAATTTGTTTATAATCTTCCTTCGCTCGGAGCTATACCAAACATGGAAGATAGCAGAAGGACTACGGGTTATGGAGACGGAGGAAATGAAAATGAAAACAGGTAAAAAACGCTCCACAAAAAGACAGATGACATCAGGGAAAAAGGCAATAATTACAGAAGACTCATCATTTATCATTAAAGAAGCATATAATTCCGTGAGAACAAACATTATGTTTTCTCTCCCCAATGATGGTAAATGCAAGGTTATATTAATTACAAGCCCCTCTCCCGAGGAAGGAAAAACAACAACTGCTGTTAATGTGGCAATAACGCTTGCTCTTGGTGGTTCAAAGGTAATTCTTCTTGATGCTGATATGCGAAAACCAAGGGTTCATACCTATATGGATGTGGAAAACAAAGAGGGTCTATCGGGAGTTTTAAGTGGATATAACAAGGCAAAGGATGTTATTAAGCACCTGTCAAGATATAATCTTGATTTTATAACATCCGGAACAATTCCGCCAAATCCTATAGAGCTTTTGTCTTCTGAACAAAATGAAAAGCTTATAGAAGAGCTAAAAGAATATTACGACTATGTAATAATAGACACGCCTCCTGCAACGGTTGTCACTGATGCGTTGACATTATCAAGAGTTGCAGATGGAGTGGCGATAGTCGTAAGGCAAAATGTGACAAGACATGACTCAATAGAAAGAACTGTTTCAAACTTTCAGTTTGCAGAAGCCAGAATTCTCGGATTTATATTAAACGACTCGAAGAAAGAGACTTTTTATAAAAAGAATTATTATAAAAAGCTTTATGGCTATGGTTACGGCTATGGTTATGGTTATGGTTATGGACGCGGACACATAAGAACAGAAGAAAGAAGAAATCCAAAAGATTCTGAATGAATCAAAGGAACAGAAGAAAAGATGGAAGAAACCATTAATATAAATTAAAAAGGAAGTGAAGAAATGAAAAAAATAATCAGCACAATTCTTACAATGGTAATGTTAATGTCGTGTCTAACATTGATTCCTGTGGGCGCAGAAGACATAAACATTGACATAGAATCAGTGGAGTCAGTTTTTGAGTTTGTTGACGACTCATTGGCAGACGGAGCGCTGGAGCGCATAGAAGCGTATTACATTCTTGCAACATACATTAAGACAAATATGGGAATTGACACTCTTATAGGTGTGATTGATGAAACAATTATCGCAGTTCCTGAAGATTTGCAGGCTGCTTTAGGAAGCGCTGCTTTAGCTTCAAAAAAAGAAGAGCTTAAATTCTTCCTCAATATTATTAAGGCTCTTCCTGAAGAAAGAAGAGAGGACGGCGTTGAAGAGTTTCAGGCAATCAGACAGAGGACAGAAGATAACGGTGGGGAAGAAGAGCATTTTATATCATCTCAGGATGAGCTGAATAGGTTTTATGAGCTTTTAGTCAGTCAGGAGGGAAGAGATAAGCTTGCCTCTCATAATGTCGGTCCTAATGCTATTGTTTCTCTCCTTGAAAAATTCAGGGGAAGCGTTATGCTCACAGATGATGTTATAGGCGGAGAGAGCTTTGCTCTTAAAGAAATTTATGATCAGTATGACAGAGGTGTTTTTGATTATATTGACACATTCAACGGCGAAGCTGTAGATGGTGTTGAGGAGATTTTTGAAGCAATAATTGAAACGGCAAATAGTTATTATAATGCTGAACAAAAGGCAAATATAAAAGCTGTTTTCGGTGAAATAGGAATTTACACGCCTCTTGCTGAAGATGAGGAAGAAGAACCGTCAGCAACTCCAAAGCCCGATAAGGGAGGCAGCGTAGGAGCCGATAAGGTGTTCCCCGGAGTCCCTGTTGGTGGGATAGAAACAGAAGCACCGACAGAAGACGAAGAGCTCATTGAGGTTGACGAAGCATTGCAGGTAGCTGCTCCTGAAAAAGCAGATACGACATTTGAAGATGTTATGAATCACTGGGCTAAAGACTATGTCGCTAGCCTTGAAAAAGCCGAAGTTGTAAAAGGATATGACACAGGGCTCTATCATCCTGACATTGGAATCACAAGAGAAGAGCTTGCTGTTATAATGGTGAGAGTTCTTAAGCTTGAAAACAAGCTTGGAACAGCGCCTCTTTATGGATATCAAGATTTAGCAGAGATTTCTGAATGGGCACGCGAATCTGTAGCTCTGACAACAAAGCTTGGAATCTATGAAGGCTATGATGACGGATATTACAGACCGAAGAGGATTATTTCAAGAGAAGAGCTTTGTACGATAATAATCAGATCCATGGAAAACAGCGGAAATAAGGTTGTTCTTAACTATGCAGACAGAACTTCGTTCCCTGACTGGTCAACACCATTCATCGGCAAAGCAACATATCACGGCATAGTAAACGGTTATCCTGATAGCGAGTTTAAACCGAGAAGAGATATAACACGAGCAGAAGCGGCAAAGATGATTTATAACTATATGCAGATTTTTTACTAATAAGAAAACAAGAATAGGTCAACAAAGCGGACAGGAAAACCTGTCCGCTTACCCATTTTCAAGCACAGAAAGGGAAAAATGGAAAAACTGTAATTTTAAGGAGGATGTCAGATGAGAAGAATTATTGCGCTGTTTATAATGATGGTTATTATGACAACAGCCCTACCAGCTGCGGCATCGTCAAACGGGATAAATTCCTTTTTTGAGACATTAGAGGGAATCAGTGCAGAGGAAAGAGAATCATATATAGTTCTGTTGACGCCTATGTTGATGGTGGATAGCGGAATTGATGACCTGGTGAAAAATGTGGAAAATTATCAGCAGGGCAAAGAAGATAGCCTTATGAGCAAATACATAGGTAAACTTTTGAAAAAAACAGAAAAAGGCGTTCTTATCAACTTCTTAAAATCG
Organism: Clostridia bacterium; assembly: GCA_045576235.1. Taxonomy (GTDB): domain Bacteria; phylum Bacillota; class Clostridia; order UBA1381; family UBA9506; genus SIG437. Next base: position 94,162 of record JAZNGA010000054.1, on the reverse strand, counting down.
TTGAAAGCAACTGACCTGACTGCACGAAGAGAATTCCTTGAGACGCTAAGATATAAAAAACCGACAACAATTTCGCCGCGAGCAAAAACTTCAGTTGCGACCTTGCTTGAAATTGTTTACAGAGGAATTCCGTCGGCTAAAGCTCTTTTAGAAGAGAGCGCATATAGCGAGGAGATAATTGCAAATCTTATTAAAGGCACAGTTTTAATTAATTCATCTGATGCGATTTTTATTTTTGACGGAAATGTTTTTGCCGCAGGCAAAATATATTCAGAGCTTGAAGAAAACATAAAAAACATATGGGCTGATTATGTTACAGGCGAAGACGGTTTTGAAAAAAAGTCTGAAAATTCAGCCGGTGAAGAAATTTCTTTAACACGGGCTATAGAAAAGCTTGCCGATGTTTTAAATTCAAATATTTCTCCCGAAAAACGAAGTTTAATAGCAGGCGGATTAGAAGAGCTTGGTTTTGTGAAAATAATGGCGGAGAAGGAAGAAACAAACGGAGATGGGGCAGGACAGCTTCGTCCTGACAAAGAGATCGAAATTTCGAATGAAGATGGAAAAACAAAGCTTGTAAGCTATGAAACAGATATGACAAGACCTGTTCTTTACAAGAAAGAAGGGGAAGCTCTCATTCTTGTTAAAAAGTCAGCGCTTTATGAAGGAAAGCTCATTGCCAGGGTAGAAGCAGGAGGAACATATATAATCAGAGAATTGCCCGAGAAATTTAATGATTGTGATGGCTGGGCGAAAATTTATATAGAGATGCTTGCTGCAAGAGAAATTATTAACGGAAAAGCAGAAAAACTCTATATGCCAAATGACACAATAACGCGTGAGGAATTTGTGAAGCTGATTGTTGAGCTTTTGGAAATCAGCAAATCAGAAGGAGACTCTGTCTTTGCGGATGTTAAGAAAGATTCCTGGTATGCGGGATATGTTAATGCCGCATATGAAAATAAAATAATAAATGGCGTGAGCGAAACGGAATTTGGAACAGGTATGCCTATTAAAAGGCAGGATATGGCGAAAATAATCAACACCGTTTTAGAAGCAAGAGGAATTAAATCGGAGCTTGCAGAAAAGTCAGTTTTTGCTGACTATGATGAGATAGCACAATATGCTAAAGCACATGTGCTTTCCATCTATAGCCTGGGAATCATTTCGGGCGATGATAACAGAAAATTTAATCCCGACAGCTTTGCAACGCGGGCAGAAGCAGCAAAAATGATTTACGGAATGCTCATTCAGCTTATTTTAAAAGGATAAGAAAGGAGCTGTAGCAAACAGTTTTTGCTACAGCTCTTTAATAAACAAAAAAGAGGTAAAAAATGGACAATATATCGCTCATGATAAAAAAAGAATTTAGTCTGACGGATGCGCAGACAGAAAACACAATTGCGCTGATGGATGAAGGAAACACAATTCCCTTTATCGCAAGATATAGAAAAGAAAAGACGGGCTCTCTTGATGATCAGGTGCTTCGTGAGATTTATGAAAGGCTTACATATCTCAGAAATCTTGAGGAAAAGAGAAAAGAGACAATAAGACTGATAGAGGAGCAGGGACAGCTCACGGAGGAAATTGAAAAAAACATCAGGGAAGCAAAAACATTAACGGAAATTGAAGACATTTACAGACCCTTCAGACCTAAAAGAAGAACAAGGGCAACAATTGCAAAGGCAAAGGGATTAGAGCCGCTTTCCGAAATGATTATGGAGCAGAAGGTGACGCTTGAGGAGCTTTTTAAAGAAGCAGAAAAGTTTGTCGATGGTGAAAAGGGAGTAGAAAGCATTGAGGAAGCGTTAAATGGAGCAAAAGATATTATTGCAGAAAAGATTTCGGATGATGCCGATATAAGAAAACATATAAGGGAAATTACGATAAAAACAGGCGTAATCGTGTCAAAAGCAGCAAAAGAAGAGGACGGCGTCTATAGTCAATATTACGATTATTCAGAGCCTGTTGCAAAAATTGCAAATCACAGACTGCTAGCAATCAACAGAGGCGAAAAAGAAGATTTCCTTAAAGTGTCAATAGAAGCAGATAATGAAAAGATTTTAAGTTTTACTGAAGGCAGAATTATCACAAATGAAAAAAGTGAAATGCGAGCATTTATAAAAGAAGCAGCGGAGGATTCAATTAAAAGGCTGATTATGCCTTCGATAGAGAATGAAGTCAGGGCATATCTGACAGATGTTGCAAGTGATGCCGCAATCAAGCTGTTTGGCATAAATCTTCACAACCTTCTTCTGCAGCCACCGATAAGGGGAAAAGTTGTTCTGGGTTTAGACCCTGCATACAGAACAGGATGCAAAATCGCGGTTGTAGATGCTACGGGAAAGGTTTTAGACACAACTGTCATATTCTGCACAATGGAGCACCATGATAAGGAGAAGGCAAAGGAAATCATTCTTAAAATGATTGAAAAACATAAAGTTGACATTATTGCTATCGGCAACGGAACAGCGACAAAAGAATCGGAGATTTTTATTGCCGATGTTGTGAAGGAGGCGCCTCATAAAACAGTTTATGCAATTGTCAATGAATCAGGGGCATCTGTCTATTCGGCATCCAAACTCGGAGCAGAGGAATTTCCTGATTTTGATGTCACACAAAGAAGTGCGGTTTCAATAGCAAGGCGTCTCCAGGACCCGCTTGCTGAGCTTGTGAAAATTGAGCCTAAGTCAATCGGCGTGGGGCAGTATCAGCACGATATGAACCAGAAAAGGCTGTCAGAAGCATTAGGCGGGGTTGTAGAAGATTGTGTTAATAGTGTTGGAGTTGACTTAAACACAGCGTCGGCACCTCTTCTTTCATATATTGCGGGAATAAACTCAACAGTCGCTAAAAACATTGTTAAATACCGGGAAGAAAACGGAAGCTTTAAAAACAGGAAGCAGCTTTTAAAGGTTCCAAAGCTTGGAAATAAGGCATATGAACAGTGTGCAGGTTTCCTTCGAATTCCCGGAGGAGAAAATCCACTTGACAACACATCAGTTCACCCTGAATCATATGAGCAGACAAAGCAGTTTGTTCAGAAAATTGGCTTTTCGCTTGATGATATTTCCTTAAAAGGAGAGGCTATGAAGGAGGCTATGAAAAGAGCCGACCTTTCAGTCATTTCAAAGGAAATAGGACTTGGAATACCAACGCTGAAGGATGCGATAGAAGCAATATCAAAACCAGGAAGAGACCCGCGCGAAGATTTGACCCCTCCAGTTCTTAAAGGGGAATTGCTTTCTATAGAAAATCTTTCCGTGGGTATGGTTTTAAAAGGAACAGTCAGAAATGTAATTGATTTCGGTGCCTTTTTAGATATTGGTGTGCACCAGGACGGCTTGGTTCACATTTCTCAGATTTCAGATAAATACATAAAGCATCCTATGGAGGTGCTTTCTGTCGGTGATGTTGTGGATGTAAAAATAATTGCGCTGGATGTCGCAAAAAACAGAATTTCACTCAGCATTAAAGAGGCAAAAGAGAGGTAAAAACAAACAAAAAAAGTGAGATAAAAACAGCTTTTTTTGCACATTTTTAAACTGTTTATGCAATGTTACTAAAAAAATTTTTTTATTTTTGGTAAAAAAGAGACTAACAATTAAAGCTTTTTTATGTTATCATATACAATAGTTAATTAAAGGGAGGAAAACAAAATGTCAAATCTTAATTTAAAGGGTATATATAAAAAATATGCCGGTGGAGTTACAGCTGTTAGTGACTTCAATTTAGATATTGCAGACAAAGAGTTCATCGTTTTGGTTGGACCTTCAGGCTGCGGTAAATCTACAACACTCAGAATGATTGCAGGTCTTGAGGATATTTCAGAGGGAGAGCTTTACATTGATGGTAAAATCATGAATGAAGTTGCTCCTAAAGACAGAGATATAGCAATGGTTTTCCAGAACTATGCTCTTTATCCTCATATGTCAGTTTTCGACAACATGGCATTCGGACTTAAGCTTAAGAAAATGCCCAAGGCTGAAATCAAAAAACGCGTTGACGAGGCTGCAAGAATTCTTGATATCGCTCATCTCTTAGACAGAAAGCCGAAGGCTTTATCAGGCGGTCAGAGACAGAGAGTTGCTCTCGGTCGTGCTATCGTTCGTGAGCCTAAAGTTTTCTTGATGGACGAACCGCTTTCTAACCTTGACGCTAAATTAAGAGGTCAGATGAGAGCAGAGATCACAAAACTCCATAAGAGACTTGCTACAACATTTATATATGTTACACATGACCAGGTTGAAGCTATGACAATGGGTTCAAGAATTGTTGTTATGAAGGATGGCTTCATTCAGCAGATTGACTCACCTCAGACTCTTTACGATAGCCCTGTTAACATGTTTGTTGCCGGCTTTATAGGAAGCCCCCCGATGAACTTCATTGATGCAGAACTGGTTAAGGGTGGAGCATCTGGCTACAGCGTAAAAGTTGGCGAAGATGTTTTAGAGCTTCCCGAAGAACAGGTTAAGAAGTTCAATGCTGAAGAATATGTTGGCAAAAAAGTTGTGTTTGGTATCAGACCTGAAGACATTCACGATATTCCGAACGCGCTTGAGGTAACACCTAACTGCGAGCTCCATGCTCATGTTGAAATTGGTGAGCTTATGGGTGCTGAAACACATCTCCATGTGACAGTTGAAGGAGCAGCATTTGTTGCAAGAGTTTCTCCGAAGAACCAGGCTAAACAGGGAGACGATGTTGTTCTCTACTTAAACGGCAATAAGATTCACCTCTTCGACAAAGAAACAGAAGTTGCAATCTTAAACTAACATTTAAAAATTTGCAGCACAGCGAAAGCTGTGCTGTTTTTTTATGCAGAGAGGCCTGTTTATTTTTGGTCTTTATGAACTTAAAAGAAAAAAAGATATACAAAATTCCATTTTCGTGATATACTATAAACATATATTTTTCCAAGGAGCTTTATATGGAATTTCATGAGACAAAAGAAGTTGTGGAAAATGCTATTTTAGCAGGGGTTCACACAGGAGCGCTTGATGAGCTTGCTGACACGACTGATTCTTCAATTGCAGAGCTTGAAAGGCTTGCTGACACTGCGGGGGCTGTCGTTGTCGGAGTTTTGGTGCAGAACAGACCAACAATTGAAAATGCGACTTATCTTGGCGAAGGAAAGCTGCTCGAATTAAAAGAGGCGTGCGAAAGTTTGGAGGCAGACATTGTTATCTTTGATGACGAGCTAACACCAATGCAGATAAGAAACATAGAAAATGCGCTTGATGTTCGGGTTATCGACAGAAGTATGCTGATTTTAGACATTTTTGCACGCCATGCAGTCACCAAGGAAGGCAAGCTTCAGGTTGAGCTTGCCCAGCTTAAATATATGCTTCCAAGACTGACAGGAAGAGGCGTTGCTCTTTCGAGATTAGGCGGTGGCATTGGCACCAGAGGGCCCGGTGAAACCAAGCTTGAAACCGACAAAAGACATATCAGGACAAAAATTCATAAGCTTCAGTCAGAGCTTAAGGAAATCAAGGCGCATCGCGACCTTATAAGGAATTCAAAAAGCCGAAAGGACGCTTTGGTTGTTGCGCTCGCAGGCTACACAAATGCAGGAAAATCAACGCTTTTAAACGCGTTGACAGGGGCAGATGTTTTGGCGGAAAACAAGCTTTTTGCGACGCTTGACCCAACGGTCAGGGGAATCACTTTGCCTGACGGAAGAAATGTTTTATTGGTTGACACAGTTGGCTTTATTAGCAAGCTTCCGCATCACTTGATAGAAGCATTTAAATCAACACTTGAGGAAGTCACCTTTGCTGATGCAATTTTAAATGTTGTTGATGCGTCAAGCCACGAATATGAAAAACATATAAAAGTGGTGAACACAATTCTTTCGGGGCTTTCTGCAAATGAAAAGCCTATGATATGTGTTTTTAATAAAATAGATGCAAAAGAAACAGAAGTCGTCTTGCCAAAAGAAGTTGAGGGCTGTGAATTTGTTGTTGAAATCAGTGCAAAAAAGGAGTATAATACAGATAGGCTGATTGAACTAATTGGCGAAATTCTTCCGGGAAAAAAGGAAAAGATTACTCTTTTAATTCCATATGATAAAGGGAGCGTGCTCTCATTTCTTCATAGCGAGCACACAGTTTTAGAAGAAGAATATCAGCCCGAAGGAACGAAAATTTCTGTTTTGCTCGACAGCAAGACATATAATGAACTGAGAGAATACAGGTGTGATTAATCATGCACAATGAATCATATAAAACAGTTTTAAAAGAGAACTCTGCAGAGCTGATAGAAAAAAAATCGCGGTTTATTGCGGCTGTAATGCCTGTGAAAACGGAGGAAGAGGCTCTCTGGTTTATAAATAAAAAGAAAAAAGAGCATTATGATGCAACTCATAACACATATGCATATTGCATAAGAAAAGACAACATTGCAAGGTTTTCAGATGACGGAGAGCCTGGCGGAACTGCGGGGCTTCCTATGATGGAGGTTTTGAAAAAAGAAGGTCTTTTTGATGTTGCCATTGTTGTCACGAGATATTTTGGCGGAACGCTTCTTGGGGCAGGGGGGCTCGTCAGGGCATATTCTAAAAGCGCCAAAATGGGAATAGATGCCGCTGAAATTGTGACTATGATAACAGTTAAACGCTATTCGGTAGAATGCTCTTATGATATGTTTGGCAAGGTGAAATATCTTGTTGAAAACAACGGCTATATACTTGATTCAATAGAATATGGCGAAACAGTCAAAATTAGTGTCTCTGTTGAAATGGAAAAAGCAGAACGCTTTGAAAAAGATGTTGTTGATGCAACCAACGGAGCCGCAATAATTAAAGAAACAGGCGATAGTTTTATCGCATCCAAAAATTTTTAAACCCCGAAAGGAAGAGAAATATGGGAAAAACACAAAACTTCACAAGACTTGCACTGATACTTGCGCTTTTAATCATTTTAGGATTTACTCCGCTTGGTTTCATTTCCGTTCCGCCGCTCGTGTCAATAACAATAATGCACATTCCCGTTATAGTAGGCTCAATAATATTAGGATATGCTTATGGCGGAGTGCTAGGGCTCGCTTTTGGAATAATTTCAATGATTAAGGCAATAATGGAACCTGCCGGAGGAGACATTTTCTTTTCACCAATTTTAAGCGGAAACGCCCTGGCATCTGTTGTGATGTGTGTTGTCCCGAGAATCATCCTTGGAATCTTACCGGGGTTAATTTTAAATCTATTAAACAAGACGAAGCTTAAAGAAAATGTTTCGATTGGGATTGCAGCCGGAATATCAACCGTAGTTCACACATTCTTGGTGCTCTTTTGCCTGATGGTTTTTTTTGACGGAATGCTTTTAGCGGATATTTTTACATATATAGTAAGCATCAATGGTCTTTTGGAAATGGTGGCAGCGGTTATAATTTCTGTTGCTGTCTGCAAGCCACTCATCAAGCTTTTTAAGAGGACGGGCAAACAGTGATGAAAGAAATTAAGATTACAGAAATAGAAAACATTAAAATAGGAAATGAAGAAGATTCTCAAAAAGGCACAGGGGCGACTGTCATCATTTGCGAAAGAGGAGCTAAAGCAGGACTTGACATACGCGGTGGCGGTCCTGCGTCGAGAGAATCAGGACTTTTAAATCCTCTTGCAGCGGCAGAAGAGATTCACTCTGTTTTGCTTTCGGGAGGCAGTGCCTTCGGACTTGGTGCAGCAGACGGAGTTATGCAATATCTCAAAGAGAAGGGCATAGGCTTTGAAACAGGAATAGTTCCCGTTCCGCTTGTTTGCACATCGTGCATTTTTGATTTGGGAGTGGGAGAAAAAGATGCTTTTCCTGATAAAACTATGGGATATAAAGCGTGCGAAAATGCAGAAAAAGGAAACTATAAAGACGGAAACTACGGTGCAGGGCAGGGAGCGACTGTCGGAAAGCTTATGGGAGAGCGGTTTGCGATGAAATCGGGAGTCGGCTCTTATGCTGTAAGCATAGGAAAGCTCAAGGTGGGAGCAATTGCTGTTGTAAATGCTTTGGGGGATGTTTTCGATGAAAAAGGAAACATCATAGCAGGGCTCTTATCTGATGATAAAAAATCGTTCAGAAATTCGGAAAACGCGCTTTATGAGATGTGTATGAACTCGGAAAATCTGTTCACATCAAACACAACTATAGGTGCAGTCATAACAAATGCCGCCCTTGATAAGACAAAGATGAACAAGGTCGCACAAATGGCGCATAACGGAATGGCGCGAGCAGTTTCTCCCGTTCACACGAGTGCTGACGGAGACAGCATTTATGCTTTGTCAGTTGGCGATGTTGAGGCAAGTGCAGATGTTGTGGGAACGATAGCTGCGCGAGTTTTTCAAAAAGCAATTATAAATGCTGTTTTAAATGCAGAAGCTGCGTTTGGATTAAAATGTGCTAAAGACATATAAAAAAGGCTGTAGCAAATGATGTCCCCCCAAAAAGTTAGACTTTTCATAGCGTAGTAGTTTAAATGACTACTACGCTATTTTTCGTCCGGCCAAAAAAGGAGCTGCAACAAAATTCGTCTTGTTGCAGCTCCTTTTTTAAGTATAACCAACCAAAATAATAATTTATCACTCAAATTCCGGTGAGACCAAAACTTACAGAAAGCGCATCATCTACCATTTGCATAAGATTATCATCAAGTTTGCCGATTTTTTCTTTGAGCCTTCTTTTATCTATCGTTCTTATTTGTTCTAAAAGAATGACAGAGTCTTTGGCAAGGCCATATTCATCGGCATTTATCTCTATATGGGTAGGCAGCTTAGCTTTGTTAATCTGCGAGGTTATTGCAGATATGATAACAGTAGGACTGAATTTATTTCCCACATCGTTCTGCACAACCAAAACAGGTCTCACTCCCCCCTGTTCCGAACCAACTACGGGGCTTAAATCCGCATAAAAAATATCTCCTCTTTTAACAATCACTCTATTCACACTCCGCCAGTTTTTCCTCTGCGGCAGAAAAAGCCTCGCTTTCTGCCTCAAAATACATTTCAGAAACAGCAAGATTAATTTCTGCCATTTCCTGATAACCCTTTTCCATTTGTGAGCGAAGCTTACTGCGCCTTTTTTCTTTGATATAAAGCTTCATCGCCTCACGAATAAATTCGCTTCTGTTCATTTTTTCACTTTTAACAAGTTCATCTGCTTCGTTGAGCAAATTTTCGGGAACGGTTATCAAAACTTTCTTGAGTTGTGACAAAATAGTCAAGCCCCCATTCGTCATAGTGTTATTTGGGTACAATAATATTATATAGCGCAGAACAATTTTCGTCAATGCTAAAATATTACCATATCTCCCCGCCATCTACAAAAACGCAGGGGACTCTGTGACTTATGTGGCAAAGAATTTCATAACTGATTGTGCCGAGAAAATCAGCTAAGGTGTCAGCTGTTATCAGGCTGTTTTTGCCATCTCCGAAAATGATAACTTCGTCGCCGATATCTATATTATTGACAGAAGTTACATCAATCATACATTGGTCCATACAAATCCTTCCGATTACAGGAACATTTTTTTGAGAAACAGAGAAAAAGCCTTTGTTTGAAAGGGCACGAAGCAATCCATCAGCATAGCCAATTGGAACTGTGGCAATTTTTGTTTCTTCGTTTTTTGTCGTAAAAGTGTGACCATAGCTTACAGATGTTTCTTTTGGAACATGGTTTATCCTTGTTATTTTAGATTTCACGGTCATCGCAGGCATTAAGGATGCATCGCATGGAATGTTTTTTGCAAGCGGACTGTAGCCATAGGAAATTATTCCCGAGCGCACCATATCAAGCTGATATTCAGGAAATCTCAAAATTGCGGCGCTGTTTGCAACATGCTTTATCGGGATTTCAACTCCGCGGTCTTTAAGCCGTGAAACAAAATTCATAAAATTTTCAAACTGTCTGTCGGTGACTTGTCTGTCTTCGCAGTCAGCACAGGCAAAATGGGTGAAAATTCCTTCAATGAAAACATTTGGAAAGGAAGCAATTTCTACAATTTCTTCAAGTGACTTTTCGTTCGTGTTAAATCCGACTCTTGTCATACCTGTGTCAAGCTTGATGTGAACTTTAGCAGTTTTGCCTGCTTTTTCAGCTTCAAGAGAAAGAGCACGGGCATAATCTATGTTATTTACAGATGTTGTTACAGAAAGTGCTATTGCTTTTTTTATGTCTATAACATTTTCGGGTCCTAAAATCAAAACAGGAGCATCAATTCCTGCTTTTCTCAGCGCTTCCGCCTCGTTTATTTCGGCAACAGCAAGCATGGAAACTCCGCAGTCTAACATAACGCGAGAAACTTCTGCAGCACCATGACCATATGCATTGGCTTTAACCACTCCCATAATCATAGTATGCTCATCAATTCTTTTTCGGACCTGTTTAATATTATGCCTTATTGCATCTAAATTTATTTCTCTCCATGTTCTGGAGGTTTTTTCAGTTATCATTTTTTCACAGCCTTTGCATTAGTTAATTTTTTTTAAAAGTTCAGGAAGCCCTGATATGATGTCGCTTGCAGTCATGCTTCTTTCTCCTTTTCTCTCTTTGGCCAAAGCACCTGAGGCAGAGTGAATATAGACACCTGCGCTCGCCGCAACTTCGGGTGAAGCACCTTGCGCAAGAAGCCCTGCAATTATGCCAGAGAGCACATCGCCTGAACCTGCAGTGGCAAGGCCTGAGTTTGAAACAGGACAGATATAGGCAAAGCCATCAGGCGTGGTGACCAAGGTATCCGCATTTTTTAAAACGAGGAAAACATCATATTTTTTAGAAAAATTTAAAGCCAGTTCAAGTTTGTTTTCTTCAATTTGTTTTTTGTCAATGCCCGTCAGGCGTGAAAATTCAACGAGATGAGGCGTTAAAATGGCAGGCGCTTTTTTATTTTTTAATATATCCACCTTTTTGCTCAAGTGGTTTATAGCATCAGCATCAATTACCATCGGCTTTTGAGATGTCTCGATAAGCTTATGGGTGAGTTTTTCTGCCTGTGCGCTTCTTCCGATGCCACAGCCCAAAAGGAGAACATCATTTTTTAAAAGAGCTTCACTCAGCAGAGCTTCGCCATCTTTTTCTTCCAGAGGAAGAGTCATTGCCTCAGGGATGCTTAAAACGAGACTGTTTAAAACCTCTTTGCTTGATGCGACAGTTACCATACCGACACCGCTTTTAAAAGCGGAAGAGACAGACAAAAGGGCGGCACCTGTCATACCATCCGAGCCGACAAAAGCTAAAATTTTGCCGAAATCGCCTTTGTGGGAGTTGTCATATCTTCGTGGAAGGTGGGAATAAATATCATCATCAAGAATGGAAAACCCCGTGCTTAAGCCATCAACAATCGTTTTGGGTATTGAAATGGGCACAGTTAAAAGTTTGCCAACATATTCTTTACAAGGATAAAGATAATGCCCAACCTTCTCACAGCAAAAAGTGATGGTGAAATCCGCACGGACACAGTCGCCAAAAACTTTTCCGCCTGATGCATCAGCTCCACTTGGAATATCAACTGAGACCACGCAGGAAGCACTTTCGTTAATTGCTTTTATCAAGTCAGACTCGGGCTTTTTGGGAGCATCCTTTAAGCCTGTTCCCAAAAGCGCATCTATCAAGAGGTCATAATTTTCATTCATTTCTTCAAACGGAATAATTTCAATTTCCATATTTGAGGCGATACGATAGTTAATATATGCATCCTTTGACAGAGCGGCTTCTGCATTTCTTTCATCAAAGCCAATAACACAAGAAACATTACAGGACATATTTTTCAAATGACGGGCGATTGCAAACCCATCGCCGCCGTTTCCGCCTCTGCCACAGAAAACACATATTTTCTTGTTTGATAAATCAATAATTTTCAAAAGAGAATTGCAGAATCCTATTGCAGCATTTTCCATCAGAACAACAGAAGGAATGTTATAATCCTCAATTGCAATTCTTTCAATTTCTTTCATTTGCCCGCTTGTTACGGCCTTCATAAAAATCACCTCTTTAATAGCATATTATATTATAACAGTAATTAAAAATCAAGGGTGACAGATTGCATAAATTTTATAAAAAAGGATGAAAATAAAGTCAGAGAAAAACAAATAAGAAGGGTGAAAAAATGAAAAAACAAATATTTCTTATATCTCTGATTATGCTTTTTATAGTTTCTGTAGTTTGCATCTATATAGACGAACAACCTGACAAAACATATGCTGCATCAAACTGGTCAAGAGATGTTCAGCTTCTTGCAAGATGCGTTAACGGTGAAGCAAGAGGTGAGTCTTATGAAGGGCAGGTCGCTGTTGCGGCTGTTGTTTTAAACAGGGTGGAGCATCCGTCTTTTCCAAACACAATAGCAGGCGTGATTTATCAGCCGGGAGCATTTACTGCAACAATTGACGGTCAGATTGATGTGCCTATCAGCACAAACTCAACTGTCTATAAAGCGTGCACAGATGCTATGAACGGATGGGACCCGTCAGGTGGAGCGATTTATTATTATAATCCTGCTAAGACAACTAACAAATGGATATATTCACGCGAGGTTGTGAGAGTCATAGGAAACCACACTTTTGCAAGATAGGAGGCTTAAATGGAGAAAATGTATGAAAATAAAAAAAGAATGAACACATGGACTGTTGTGCTTTCTGTGGCTGCTGTTTTTTTAATTTGCGCTACGGTTTTCCAAACTTTTAAGGTCAGGGCGCTTTCGCAACAGACAGAAAATCATTACATGACAGCGTTTTCAGACCTTTGTGATTACATGGACGACATTGATGTTTTAACAAAAAAGATTCTGCTTGCAAAAGGAGAAAAGCAAATTTCAACTCTTGCAACGCAGATTTATATGGAAACAGCTGCGGCAAAAACAAATCTTTCACAGCTTCCGCTATCTGATGTGAATCTTGACAACACATCAAAGTTTTTAGTCCAGACGGGAGACTATATGATGTTTTTATCATCTAAAACACAAGGCGGAGAAGAGATTTCTCAAAAGGAATTTGAGAATCTCCGCGCGCTTTCAGATTATGCAGAAAAAATGAGCGCCAGCTTAGAGGGATTGCGAGGCAGAATATATAGCGGAGAAATAACATTTGAAGAAAGCAAAAAGGTTATGAATAACGCTGATGAAAAGACGGTCCCGTCTGAAATATCAGGTCTTGAAAACGAATTTATGGAATATCCGTCTTTAATATATGACGGACCTTTTTCAGACCATATGGCAAATAAGACATCGGATTTTTTGAAATATAAAGGACAGATAACGGGGAAAATGGCGCTTGCATCTTGCGAGGAATATCTGGGAAAAGAAAAGGCTGAGGGACTCAGCGTCACGGATGAAGGTGGCGGAGTGATTGAGACATACATTTTAAGTCGGTCCGAAAAAGACAAAAACTTTCAGATAGCTATAACAAAGCAGGGTGCAAAAATTCTGTGGATGCTTGATTCAAGAGAGGTCGGAAAAGCCAAAATTGACATAAAGGAAGCAAGGCGTTTTGCAAATGCTTTTTTAATCAAAGCAGGCTATAGCGATATGGAAGAAAGCTACTACGAAGAAGCAAACAATGTTGCAACCTTAAATTTTGCATATGAGCAGGACGGAGTGAAGATTTACAGTGACCTCATAAAAGTTAAAGTGGCTTTAGATAACGGAGAAATTTTAGGCATAGAAGCAACAGGATATCTTATGAATCATAAAGAAAGAGAATTTCCTAAAGAGCTCATAGGAGAAGATGAGGCAAAAAAAAGAGCAGGAACTCATCTTGATGTGGCAGAAATAAATCTTGCGGTGATTCCTATTGAGTCGGGAAAAGAGGTTTTATGCTATGAGCTTTCAGGCGCATTTGATGACAGAAACTATCTCATTTATGTTAATGCCAAAACAGGTGAGGATGAAAAAATCCTTCTGCTCATTGAATCGGAAAATGGAATTTTAACTGTTTAAAACGGGAAGAAAAACTTTTACAGATGAAGTTTTCTTTAAAATGTGGAATATAAAAATGCCTGCTGAATATAAATGAAATATATCAAAAGACCGAGGGTGTGTTTCATGAAAATATTCTTGCTATCAAAAAAAGGAATAATTGTTTATTCGTCGCTTTTTATAATGGCAATATGTATGCTTTTTTCAGGTGGAGAAGGCATCAGTGAGGTGACAACTGAAGCAAAAGAGAAAAAAATTCCAATTTATTGCGTCGACAAGGGAGACGAAAAAGTCTGTGCTCTGACCTTTGACGCCGCGTGGGACGATTCTGACACAGACAGGTTGATTTCTGTTCTCAAAAAATACGACGCAAAAGCAACTTTTTTTGTTGTGGGAGAATGGGCGGAAAAATATTCTGCATCAGTGAAGAAATTTTCAGATGCCGGTCACGAGATTGCAAACCATTCCGACACACATCCGCACATAAATAATTTATCAGAACAAAATATTCTTGAAGAAATTGAAAAATGCGGAGAAAAAATTGAAAGAATAACGAAAAAGAAGCCAACTCTTTTCAGAGGGCCCTATGGAGAATATAATAATACAGTGATTGAAGCGGCGGAAAAGCTTGGATATAAAACTCTTCAATGGGATGTTGACAGTCTCGACTGGAAAGAGCTTTCTAAAGAAGAGATAGCAGAGAGAGTTTTAAGGAGGGTGAGGCCGGGGTCTGTCATGCTTTTTCATAATGGGATAAAAAACACACCTGATGCACTTGAAATAATCTTAAAAAAGCTTAAGGATGATGGGTTTAAGGTTGTTTGTGCATCGGATATGATTTATCAGAACGATTATGTAATAGACCACACAGGAAAACAGATTAAAAGCTAGACAATGACAAAAAATATTAAACAAAAGAAAGATGTGAAAAATATGTGGAATGGTTTTGAAGAAAAAAATTTTGTTTTTAAAGAACGCAATGCATTTATAATTTATCCTAAATGCAAGCCGTGCGGAAAAATGATTTTAAAGACGGAGTACCTTAATGCGTTTCCAAATTTTGACATTGAAATGCTTAATAGAGGATATTATCTGATACATATAAATCACAGATCGCGTTGGGCGCCAGAAGAAGAAATTCACATTATGGCAGATTTTGTGCGCTATTGTGCGGATGAGCTCGGTGCGGAAAAAAGATGTATTTTAGAAGGTATGAGTTGTGGCGGTCTGCAGGCAGCAAGCTTCGCAACGCTCTATCCTGAACTTACAGCGGTTATGTATCTTGATGCTCCTGTGCTCAATATTTTAAGTATGGTGGGCTTTGGAGAATGCGAAAAAACACATGTTGAGGTTTTCTGGAGAGAAATAGTGGCAGCTTATGGGGTGGATAGATCAACAATCGTTAATTTCAGAAAAAGTCCGATTGATAATATGAAACCGCTTATTGATAACAACCTTCCCGTTATTATGCTCTACGGAGATGCGGACAGAGTGGTAGTGTATGAAGAGAATGGAAAAGTGCTCGAAGATTTCTATAAAGAAAACAACGGAATTATAAAGGTTATATCAAAATCAATGTGTGGTCATCACCCTCATTGTCTTGAAAATCCTGAAGTAATTATTGAATTTGTAGAAAAATATTTTGCATAAAAACACAAGGCTGCGGCGAGAAAAGCTGTAGCCTTGTGTTTTTTTGATAAGAAATGTTACATTTATGTTATCGTTTTATTTTTTTGTTGCCATATTGACAGATTGGTGTTACAACGAAATTATCGGCATGAGATTGGGGAGTGCCTGTTTTTGCCTGTTTTATTTCGCTCTTGTAATTATTCCTCGAGATATGCCTGTTAATCTTTCCAATTGTCCGATTGTAAAGCCGTTTTTTCGTAACTCTGCCAATAAAGAATTGCGTTCAGGTTTTGGTAAATTTACTATCTTTCTATAATCGGTATGCTGAAGTATTTTTTTAATTTTTCTTATAAGTTGTTCATCTGTTAATTTTTTTGTATCAGAAATACTAAAATCATTTGTTTCTGATTCTGTATGAAAATCTATAAACATCTTTTGCGCTGTTATTTTATCATCATTCAATAACATAAGAAAGTCTTCTGTATCAACAATATTATTTTCTTTATCGTCTATGTATGATAGTATCAACACTCTCTACTGTTATTCCCGTATTATTAATTATGCCTTCCGACAGTTCTTTTTCATACGTCATACTACACAAATCTACAAGAGATAATTTCGATGTATCAAAACTTATCGTGTGTATCGTCTCATTCGATAAACCCTTAGTTGTTACAGCATTCATATATATATTAATTTCTTCTTGACTTTCAGCATCTATATACAGGAATTTCTCACGGCTATAGCTGTCTAAATCATTTATATTTTTCCAATAACCAAGAGGCTTAAGAGTTTGCATATCTTCCCAAACCAATAGTTTTATGTAGCAATCTCCCGATTCCTCCGGAATTTCCATTGTGATGCTATCACTTTCTGTATTCAAGGCACCAATGGTTAGTTCCTTTGTTTTGATATTCAACAATTTTTTATCTTGGTATAATGCAGATATCAAAACAATACTCTTTTCAGTTCCATATCCATTTTGTACAGTATATTCTGATTCCACACTAAATTCCTCTCCTGTAATATATTCATAAGTAATGTCATATTCTATATATCCTGTTTCGGAATTTTCTGCATATACGGGAATCAGAATAAATAACGAAGACATGCATACAAGCATGATTGTTAAATACTTTTTCAAAACTATCGTTCCTTTCTTTATTTGACTTAAATTCAAAAAAGGCAAAAGAAATCCAAACTACAACTTAATTGCAGTAAGTTCCTTTTGCCCTAAATTTACTGACTCCATCATAATCAGCACCTCCTTATTTAGTTTTAACCATCCCCCCCCCTATAACCATTACCACCTATTTCTTTTTGTATTTATATTTTAACATATAAACCTATATATAGCAACAACTATCGTACAACAAAAAATCCTAGTTTTCGTGCGATTTCGACACCTTGTTTTGGCTCAAAATAAATCATGGCAATTGGTACAGATTTATGTTTTTATTATGAAATGTTACATTTATGTTATCATTTTATTTTTTTGTTGCTATATTGACAGATTGGTGTTATAATGAAATTATCTGTAATTATGTGTAATGGCAAGAATGATAGAGGATTTTAAAGAAAACGGAAGATAAGGTGTGCGAGCAGATGGACTTAATAGAAGAAAAAATTAAAGAAAAAGGCGCCAGCTACATTGGCGGAGATTATGATGTCATTGTTATCGGCGCAGGGCATGCAGGAGCGGAGGCGGCGCTTGCCTCGGCACATCTCGGGCTTAAAACCGCACTCTTTACAATTAATCTTGATGCTGTCGCAAACATGCCCTGCAATCCGTCAATCGGTGGAACTGCAAAAGGTCATCTTGTCAGAGAGATTGATGCTTTAGGCGGAATGATGGGAAAGGTTGCAGATAAGACATTTTTGCAGTCGAGAATTTTAAACCGCGGAAAAGGTCCTGCGGTTTACTCCTTGCGCGTTCAGTCAGACAGACGGGCATATCAGCAGGAAATGAAGTTCTTGATTGAAAGAACGGAAAACCTTGACTTACGGCAAGCGGAGATAGTGGAGCTTGTTTTGGAAGATGGAAAGGTCGCAGGAGTTATTACTCACACGGGAGCATATTATGGAGCCAAAGCTGTCATAGTTGCGACCGGAACATATTTAAGAGGAAAAATCATCATTGGCGATGTTGCATATCCAGGCGGCCCTGACGGAATGTTTGCCGCAAACAGACTTTCTGACTCTCTGATTCGGGCAGGAATCAAACTTCTCCGATTTAAAACGGGAACTCCTGCAAGAGTTAACAGAAACAGTATTGACTTTTCTGTTATGGAGCGTCAGGATGGAGACGAGGAAATAACGCCGTTTTCATTTGAAACAGAAGATGTCGGTGAAAACAAGGTTTCGTGCTATCTTACATACACAAACGAAGAAACTCACAGAATCATCAAAGAAAACCTTCATCGTTCACCGCTTTACAGCGGAAAAATTGAAGGCGTCGGTCCGAGATATTGTCCTTCAATTGAGGATAAGGTGGTCAGATTTTCTGATAAACCGCGTCATCAGCTTTTCATTGAACCCATGGGAGAAAACACTGATGAAATGTATGTTCAGGGGATGTCGTCGAGTCTGCCTGAAGATGTTCAGATAAAAATGCTTCGCTCGATTAAGGGGCTTGAAAATGTTAAAATGATGAGAACGGCTTATGCTATAGAATATGACTGCGCCGACCCGCTTCAGCTCTATCCGACTTTGGAATTTAAAGACATTTCCGGTCTCTATGGGGCAGGACAGCTTAACGGAAGCTCCGGCTATGAGGAAGCGGCGGCACAAGGCTTGATTGCGGGCATTAATGCGGCGAGGAAGATTAAGGGAGAAAGTGAATTTGTTTTGGACCGCTCCGAAAGCTACATAGGAACGCTTATTGATGACTTAGTGACAAAAGGAACGCAGGAGCCCTACAGGATGATGACTTCACGCTCGGAATACAGACTTCTTCTGAGGCAGGACAATGCCGATTTGAGACTGACGCCGAAAGGTTATGAAATTGGTCTTATTTCCGAGTCAAGATATAATAAATTTTTAGAGAAAAAGAATCGTGTTGAAGCTGAAAAGGAAAGATTAGAGAGCATCGTTATTCCGCCTTCAAAAGAAGTTAATGAATTTTTGGAGAGAAATGGATGCACGCGGCTCATCACAGGCGCTAAATTATCTGACCTTTTAAGAAGACCGCAACTTTCATATGCACTTTTAGCCGAAATTGATAAAGACAGGCCTGAGCTTTCGAGGGTTGAAGCAGAGCAAGCTGAAATACAGATAAAGTATTCAGGATATATAGAAAGACAGATGCGACAGATTGAGGGCTTCAAAAAGCTCGAAAACAAAAAAATCCCAGAAGGAACGGATTATCTTTCAATTGGTGGGCTGAGATTGGAGGCGAGACAGAAGCTTGCTGCTGTCAAGCCGATGTCAGTCGGTGCGGCGTCAAGAATATCGGGCGTGAGTCCGGCAGACATTTCAGTTCTGCTCATATATCTTGAACAATTAAGAAGAGAAGAAAACGAAAAAAATATATCCGATAAGGAGTCAGAAGAATGATAAAAAGCATGACAGGCTACGGCCGATGTGAGAAAATTGATGAAAACAAGAAAATTGTAATCGACATTAAATCGGTAAACCACAGATATTCTGATATTTCCGTAAAAGTGCCGAGAGCATATGGCTACACGGAAGATAAAATCCGCGACTATGTGGCGTCAAAGGTTTCAAGGGGCAAGATTGATGTCTTTGTGTATATTGAGTTTTACACAAGCGGAGACAAAGTTGTGATTTTAGACAAGGCTCTTTGCAAGAACTACTATGAAGTTTTAAAGGAAATTAAGGAAGAGTGTTCGATAGCTGACAACATCAGGCTTTCTGATGTGAGTTCATTCCGTGATATCTTTGTCACAAAACAGGAGGATGAGGATAAGGATCAGGTTTGGCAGATGATTTTGGAATGTTTGGAGCCTGCAATGGAGGATTTCCTTTCTTCGCGCGAGCGTGAGGGAGGCAGAATGGCATCTGACATCAGAGAGCACGCAAAGATTATCTTAGATGATGTTAAGGTGATAGAAGAAATCATGCCTTTAGCAGAAAAGGAATATGCAGAAAAATTAAGACAGAGAATGACAGAGCTTTTAGGCGATTTCAACATAGATGAATCAAGACTTTTAACAGAGGTTGCCATCATGGCTGACAGAATCTGTGTGAGCGAGGAGCTCGTTCGCTTAAAGAGCCATTTTCAAGAGCTTGAAAACATTTTAGCTTTAGACGAACCAATCGGCAGAAAGCTTGATTTTCTCATTCAGGAAATCAACAGAGAAACAAACACGATAGGGTCTAAAGCAAATGATTTCGGAGTTGCAAAAACTGTCGTGAACATTAAATCTGAAATCGAGAAGTTAAGAGAACAGATTCAGAACATAGAATAACAGGTGGAATTAAGGAGGGACACGAATGAAACTGATAAACATCGGCTTTGGAAACATAGTTTCAGCAAACAGGCTTGTTGCAATAGTGAGTCCTGAATCGGCACCGATTAAAAGAATAATTCAGGAGGCGCGAGACAGAGGAATGCTCATTGATGCAACATATGGAAGACGAACAAGAGCAGTTATAGTGACAGATTCCGACCATATCATTTTATCGGCAGTTCAGCCGATAACTGTGGCTCATCGTTTAGACGGAATTGATGACGGAGCAGACGAGGAGGAAGAGGATGAAGAATAAAAAGGGCTTGCTTTTGGTGGTTTCGGGCCCTTCCGGCGCAGGAAAGGGAACAGTTTGCGCAGATATTTTAAAAAGATATCCTGAGTTTAAGCTATCCGTCTCTGCAACAACCCGCGCTCCAAGACCGGGAGAAAAAGACGGAGTGAACTATTTCTTTTTGACGAGAGAAGATTTTGAGAGAAGAATTGACGAAAACGGTTTCATTGAATGGGCAGAATTTTGCGGAAATCTTTACGGAACGCCGAAGGCTAATGTTGAGGCGCTGTTAAATGAAGGCAAAGATGTGATTCTTGAAATTGAAGCGCAGGGGGCGCTGAAAGTTAAAAACGATTTTCCTGATGCAATTCTTTTTTTTGTTGTGCCGCCTTCGGCAAATGAGCTTAAAGCAAGGCTCACAGGCAGGGGAACAGAGACGCCCGAAAAGATTAAATTAAGACTTAATCAGGCGGAGTGGGAATTTGCTCAGGCAAAAAACTACAGCTACATTCTTTTAAACGATGAAGTAGGAAAAGCAACTGAAAGATTTATCTCCATTGTTGACGCTGAAAAGTATAAAATCAGCAAAAACACGGAGTTTATAAATGCATTTGCAGAAGAATTAAAAAATTTAAAATAGAGGAAGAAAGGGTTTGATTTATTATGATGTTATATCCTTCAATTATGAAACTGATGGAAAAGACGAAAAGCAGATATAGTCTTGTTATTGCTACTGCAAAGAGAGCAAGAGAGATTGAGGATGCTTCACGCGAGGAGAAAAAAATCGACGGAGCAAGAAGCATTTCTAAAGCGGCAACAGAGATTGCAGATGGAGAAATTGTTGTTTTTGAGGCAGATAAGGGCGACAAATAAAAAAGGTTTTTAAAGATTAAGGAGAAGCTATGAAAATCGGATTTGTATCACTTGGATGTGCGAAAAATCTGACGGATGCGGAAACCATGGCAGGAATACTTGCATCAGAAGGGCACGAGATTTGTTCTGATGTAGGCGAGGCTGAGGTTGTGATTGTTAACACATGTGGCTTTATTGATTCTGCGAAGGAGGAATCAATAGGGGCTATTTTGGAAATGGCGCAGCTCAAGGAACAAAATTGTAAACTGCTGATAGTTACAGGATGCTTAGCCCAGCGATATAGCGGAGAGTTTTTGGAAAACTTTCCCGAGGTTGACGCTGTCGTAGGAACAGGCTCATACACTGAAATCGCAGAGATAATAAAAGAGGCACAGGAAGGAAAAAGGTGCGTTGTTACAGGAGATATTTCAGCGCCTGTGGTCGAGGAAGAAAGACGAATTAACACTTGTGGCGCTTTTGCCTATCTTAAAATTGCTGAAGGCTGTGATAATAAATGCACCTACTGCATAATTCCCAAATTAAGAGGAAAATACAGGAGCAGAGAGCCTGAAAGCATAATAAAAGAAGCAAAGAGACTGGCAAAAGAAGGCGTTAAGGAGCTTATCGTGATAGCGCAGGACACATCCCGCTATGGACAGGATTTAGAAAAGAAGACGACTTTAGCTGAGCTTCTTTTAAGGCTTTGCGAAACACCGGGCATAGAGTGGGTCAGAGTCCTTTACCTCTATCCTGAAATGATTACAGACGAGCTTATTTCTGTTATCTCTGAAAGCAAAAAAATTGTTCCCTATGTTGATATGCCAATCCAGCATTGTAATGATGCAGTTTTAAAGAGGATGGGCAGACGCACATCGAAAGAACAGATTCTTGATGTTATAGGAAAGCTTAGAAAAAATGTTGAAAATGTCACGATAAGAACATCTCTGATAGCCGGTTTCCCGGGCGAGACAGAGGAGCAATTTGATGAGCTTTTAGAGTTTGTCAGGGAGGTCAGATTTGACAGACTCGGCGCTTTTGCATATTCAAAGGAGGAAGACACTCCTGCCGCGCTTCTTTCAGGGCAAATAGAAGAAGAGGAGAAAGAAAGAAGAGCTGCGGAAATCATGAAAGTTCAGTCAGAGATTTCAAAAGAAAAGCAAAAACAGAAGGAAGGAAAAACCTTAAGAGTTCTCACCGAGGGCTATGATGAGGAAAACTTCATGTATTACGGGAGAAGCTATAGTGATGCTCCCGAGGTTGACACACTTGTATATTTTGCATCGGAAGAAGAAACAAAAATTGGGACATTCGCAGATGTGTTAATTTTAGATTCCGATGAATATGATTTAACCGGAAAGAGGTTGATTTAATGAACACACCAAACAAACTTACACTATTTCGAATAATACTTGTTCCGCTTTTTATGGTTGTTGCGCTTTATGAGATAACACCATTTCCAACGGTTGTGGCTTTGATTGTTTTCATTTTAGCGTGCCTGACAGACTGGCTTGACGGATATCTTGCAAGGAAAAACAATGAAGTAACAAATTTCGGAAAAATTGTTGATCCTCTTGCTGACAAAATGCTCGTGACTGCGGCGCTTCTTTGTCTCGTTCACGACAATCTTGTTTCTCCGTGGATTGCAATAATAATTCTTGCAAGAGAGTTTATCGTGTCAGGTATCAGAATTTCTGCGGCAGCAGAAGGCAATGTTATTGCTGCGAGTATCTGGGGAAAAGCAAAAACAGTATGGCAGTTTATCGCAATATGCATAGCGCTGGTTCTTGCAGATTTTACGGCAGAGGTTGTTTTGGCAAAAGCCATCATAGACATATGCATGTGGGGTGCGGCAGTGCTGACTGTTATTTCAGGTGTTGATTATGTTGTTAAAAACATAAAATATTTATCGATGAAATGATTTTTTCTATCTGGAAGAAGGGTTTATATGTCAAAAAAAACTGTGTGCATACTTTTTGGCGGAGCATCATCTGAACATGAAGTTTCAAGAGTTTCCGCCGCGAATGTGCTGAGCAACATAGACAGAAATCTTTATGAGGTTTTAGCTGTCGGCATAACAAAAGAGGGAAACTGGTTTTTGACTAATGCAAAAACTGATGACATAAAGAGTGGCGAGTGGGAAAAGGAAAACAATAAGGCGTGCGTTATTTCACCTGACCCAAAGCATCACGGACTTTTGATATTTAACAAAAATGGTGATGTCTCCGTCACGAAGATTGATGTGATTCTTCCTATGCTTCACGGAAAGAATGGAGAAGACGGAACAATGCAGGGGCTTTTTGAGCTTGCAAAAATTCCGTATGCAGGTTGTGGCGTTTTGAGCTCTGCAGCCTGTATGGATAAATCAGTGACAAAAGAAGTTCTTAAAGAAGCAGGAATTCCTGTGACTGAAGGCTTTGCTACTTATGATTACACAGACGCAGATTATGAAAAAGTGCTGAAACAGACGGAAGAGGAGCTTTCTTTTCCTGTTGTTGTAAAACCATCAAACGCAGGCTCGTCTGTTGGCGTTTCCTTGGTGGAAAATGCAAAAGATCTAAAGACGGCATTGCTGCTTGCAGCAGCAGAGGACAGAGTCATTTTGGTTGAGCGAGCTGTTGATGCACGAGAGATAGAATGTGCTGTGCTTGGCGGACGCAATAATGTTTTATCTGCAGCGCCGGGAGAAATTATAAAGCTTTCAAAAATGTATGACTATAATACGAAATATGCAGATGCCACATCAAGCACCCAGATTCCTGCAGACATCCCGAAGGAAAAGCAGGAGGAGATAAAGAAACTGGCATGCAAAGCTTTTAAGGCTATGGATTGCTTTGGCTTAGCAAGGGTTGATTTCTTTATTGACAGAAAAGACGGAAAAGTGATGCTCAATGAGATAAACACTCTTCCCGGTTTTACAGACATCAGCCTGTATCCAAAGGCGTGGGCTAAAGAGGGTGTGAGTTATCAGGAGCTAATCACGAAAATAATAGAGCTCAGTTTTGAAAGATAACGGAGCTTAAAACGGAGGAAATATTGTGGATGACAGGAGCATTGGCGTTTTCGATTCGGGACTTGGGGGACTCACTGTTGTAAAAGAGCTTTCTAAGGCTTTGCCAAATGAGAGAATCGTCTATTTTGGCGACACGGGGAGAGTGCCCTATGGAACCAAGTCAAAAGCGACGATTGTGAGATATACAAAAGGCGACATAAATTTTTTAAGAACATTTGACTTAAAGCTTATAATAGCGGCATGCGGAACTGCGAGCTCGCTTGCCATTCCTGAAATAGAAGGGGAATTTGATTTGCCTCTCTTTGGCGTGGTTGAGCCTACAGTGAGCGCCGCTGTGGCTGCAACCAAAAACAAAAAAATCGGAGTGATAGCAACACCGGGAACAATAAAATCGGGCGAATATGAAAAGCAGATTAAAAAGCTTGATTCAGGCATTGAAGTAGTAAATAAAGCGTGTCCTATGTTTGTTCCGCTGGTTGAAAATGACTACATAGAAGGCGCTGTTCCGAAAATGGTTGCATCTGACTATCTTGAGTGCATGAAAGATGCAGGCGTTGACACGCTGATACTGGGTTGCACCCACTATCCTCTTCTTACAAAGGTTATAGAAGAAGTTATGGGGAAAGATGTTGCGCTAATAAATTCAGGCAGAGAAACAGCAAAGAAGGTTAAGGAACATCTGGAGAAGACAAGTGCGTTGTCAAACAGCACACAAACGGAAAAGCTCAGGTTTTATGTGAGTGATGAAATAGAGATGTTCTCAAAGGTAAGTTCAAAATTTCTCGGAATGGAAACAAGAGCAAGCTTAGAGAAGATTGACATAGAAAAATATTAACTTTGGGGGATATTGATGGAAAGTAATGTTTGGATAAAGCTCAGAGGGTCTCAGGAAATTGAGGGAGAAGAAGACAGCTATGAGCTCATAACAGAAGGAACATATAAAAAAGAAGACGGAAAATATATTGTTTCCTACGAAGGAAGCGAAATAACAGGATATGAAAACACGACAACGACATTAAGTGTCGAAAAGGACAATGTTTCAATGTTAAGAACGGGCGCTTTGGCACCGACACAGATGATTTTTGAAAAAGGAAACAAATACACGGGCCAGTATGAAACACCTTTCGGATTCTTATATGTCGGCGTTACAACAAACGATATGACAATAAACATTGATGATGACGGAGGGAACATAGAGCTTGACTACTATGTTCAGTTTAACGACAACGACCCCGTTAAGAATGCTCTTTTTGTTGAGATTACGAAAAAAGAAAATTAACTGCTTCACATAGATAAAAATGAAAGGAAAAACGAACATGACAGTTTACGATAAAACAAAAGAAACCATAAAAAATTGCATTGACAAGGCGCTTATAAAAGCTCGCGACAAGGGTGAAATCTCTTTTGACGCAGTTTGTGACTATGTGTTAGAGGAACCGAGGGAAAAGGAATTTGGCGACTTTGCGGCAAATGTTGCTATGCTTATGGCTCGCGAGGCTAAGTGTGCACCGAGAAAGATTGCCGACAGCGTTGTCTCAAATATGGATTTTTCAGGAACCTACATAGAAAGCGCAACAGTTGCAGGAGCAGGCTTCATTAATTTTAAGTTAAATCCCGATTATATCAGGGAAGTGCTTTATGACATTGAAGAAGAAGGAGACGACTTCGGAAGAATTGACCTTGGCAAAGGCAAGAAAATTATGGTTGAGTTTGTCAGCGCAAACCCGACAGGCCCTATGCATATGGGGAATGCACGAGGCGGAGCTATCGGTGATTGTCTGGCTTCGGTTCTTGATATGGCAGGCTATGAAGTGACGAGAGAATTTTATGTTAATGATGCAGGTAATCAGATTGATAAATTCACAAAATCGCTCTACGCAAGATATATTCAGCACACAAAGGGCGAGGATGCTATGGAGTTTCCTGAAGACGGATATCACGGAGAAGATATAAAAATTCATGCCGCAGCTTTTTATAAAGAGCACGGCAAGGAGTTTGAAAATGCAGACGAGGAAACTCTCTCAAAGGCAATAATGGAATATGCGCTTAAGAAAAACATAGAAGCGCTCAAAACAGACCTGTTAAAATACAGAATAGACTATGATGTGTGGTTTTTAGAAAGCACCCTTCATGCAACGGGTGCGGCAAGAGCTGTTGTTGACGAGCTCACAAAAAATGGATGCACATATGAAAAGGACGGTGCAATCTGGCTCAAAACAAAAGAGGGAGAAAAAGACGAGGTTTTAGTTCGTGCAAACGGATTTTTAACATATTTTGCAGTTGATATTGCATACCACAAAAACAAGTTTATAGACCGTGGATTTGACACGGTTATAAATGTCTGGGGTGCAGACCACCACGGCCATGTTGAAAGACTTAAAAATGCTATGGCAGATTTAGGAATAGCGCCTGAGAGACTTGAAATAATTCTGATGCAGCTTGTTCGTCTTGTGTCGGGAGGCGAGGTTGTCAGAATGTCAAAAAGGACAGGAAAATCAATCACCCTGACCGATCTTTTAGAAGAAACAAGCATTGACGCGGCAAGATTTTTCTTTAATATGCGTCAGGCATCGAGTCATTTTGATTTTGACCTTGATTTGGCAGTTGAGCAGTCAAATGAAAACCCTGTTTTCTATGTGCAATATGCTCATGCAAGAATTTGCAGCATCATAAAGCTTTTAAAAGAGCAGGGCGAAAGCGTTCGTGAGCTTTCGGAAATCGATAAATCTCTCCTTTCGTCGCAGCAGGAATTAGAGCTCATCAAGCTTTTAGCGCGTTTCCCCGAGGAAATCAAGAATGCAGCGCTTTTGAGAGAACCAAGTCTTATCACGAGATATGCTCAGGATTTAGCTTCTTGCTTCCACACCTTCTATGCTGCGTGCAAGGTTAAAACAGAAGATGAGGAGCTTACAAAAAGCCGCTTAAAGCTTGTTGATTCAACAAGAATAGTTATAAAAAATGTTTTAAGGGTGCTTTCAATTGACGCACCGGAACATATGTAATATTAAACAAAGGAGCAAGAAAATGAAAAACTACAGAAAACATTTAAAAACTTTGACTTCTTTAGTGCTTGCTTTTGTAATTATAATATCAGGAACTGTTTTTGCTTTTGCAGAAGAGGAAGAAACGCCTCAGGAAGTGAAATATATAAACTCAGTTGTCGCAATGATTTTGGGAGAATATAAATTTGGTGCAAGTGAGCTGGAAATTTACAAAGGTATTGTCGAACAGTTGCTTAAAGACCATCCTGAGCTTTTAGAAGATGCAGTTGAAGCATCAACAAAAACTCTGGATAAATATTCGTCATACTATTCTGCAGAGGAAATGAAATCATTTTCAAGCTACATTGACCGAGAATATGTGGGAATCGGTGTTGTTGTTGAGAGAGTGACGGGCGGAGTTCTCATTTCATCTGTCACTCCCGGCGGACCTGCAGATAAAGCAGGCGTTAAGGCGGGCGACATATTTGCAAAGATTGAAGGTAAAGATGCTTTTGATTATACAATCAGTGAAGTTTCTGAAAAAGTCAGAGGCAAAGAGGGAACAGTCGTAAACTTCACCGTAAAGCGCGGCGAGGAGCTCATTGATTTTTCAATTATTCGCGCGGCTGTTTCGGCAGAGTCGAGCGCATACGGAAAGATAGATGACGAGGTCGGCATTTTAAAGATAGCGCAGTTTAACACATCGACTCCGGATGAAGTGAAAACAGCTCTCGATTTTTTTGATGAAAACAATATAAAGAAAATTATTGTAGATGTGAGAGATAATCCTGGCGGAGAGCTTGGTGGCGTCGTAGGTGCGCTTGGCTTTTTTGTTCCAAACGGCAAGCTTTTGCTGACTATAGATTATCAGGCGCAAGGTTATGACTTAAGAATTAAGTCAACCGGAAACGGATATAAAGAGGGCAGAAAGGTCGTTGTTCTTGTTAATGAGGAGTCGGCATCTGCGGCAGAAGTGTTTGCAGGTGCGATAATGCATAATAATATGGGAGTGACCGTGGGAGAGACCACATTCGGTAAAGGATCTGTTCAGGAGTTTATGAGGCTCATATCGCCGGAAGGTCATAATTTTGGAGATATGAAGCTCAGTGTTGCCGAATATGCGCTTCCTAATGGCGAAAGCATTCACAGAAAGGGCTTAAGACCTACATATAAGATTAAAAACGCATATGAAAGTCTTCCTCTTGATGATGTTGCCCCCCTCCTCTATGAAAAGAAATATACTGTTGGAGACACGGGAAAAGGCGTGCTTGCTATAAAGCAAAGACTTGACCTTTTGGGATATCATGTAGGAGAGGTCAATGAAACATTTGATGAAGAGACTATGGTTGCTGTTAAAGCTTTTCAGGCATCAGCAGAGCTTTTCCCATATGGAGTTGCTGATTTCACAACTCAAACGGCACTCGGCCAGGCAGCGATTGATGCAGAAATTGTGATTGACAAACAGCTTGACAAGGCGTATGAACTTTTAACAGGAAAAGCTCTCATAAAAGAAACAGAAGAAGAGGAGTAATTCAAAAATGAGAAAAGAGCTTATGAAAAAGGCGGTTTCCGTTTTCGTGTCATTTGTTTTATGTTTTGCTGTTATTTCTTTAAATGTGACAGAAGTTGGCGTTAAAGCCACATCTGTTCAGGAAAAAATTAATGCAGCGACAAAGGAAAAGCAAAAGGCACTTGATAACATCAATAAATCAAAGGCAAGCAAAAAAGAGGCTCTCGGAAAAAAAGAAGTGCTTGACCACGAAATTGATGTCATTAACGCAGAACTTGCAGAAATTGATTCAATTATTGCACTCTCCGATGCAAAAATTGCGGAAAAAGAGGCTGAAATTGCAGATTATGAGTCAAAGATTGCACT
This sequence comes from Clostridia bacterium, assembly GCA_045576235.1. Taxonomy (GTDB): domain Bacteria; phylum Bacillota; class Clostridia; order UBA1381; family UBA9506; genus SIG437. The sequence goes on along the minus strand of JAZNGA010000054.1, from coordinate 65,214 downwards.
TTATGATGATGAGTTTAAAGCGAGAATAAGAGCCATTGATGAAATGGGTGGCGCAACATATATAGACATTCTTTTAAACTCAAAAAGCCTGGGAGATTTTCTTTCAAAGCTTGAGACTGTGCGAGAAATTGCGGCTCACGACCAGGCTGTGATAGACAACATGACAGAGCTTAAAAAAGGAGTTGAAAGCTCAAAGCTTGAGATGGAAATGGCTCGCTCCGAGCAACAGGAGGCGCGAAATCTCGTTGCAGGCAAGCGTGCGGAGCTTCAGCAGAAGCAAAACGAGCAGGCATCGATTATCTCTAAGCTTTCAAGCGACATCAAAGCCTATGAAGCAGCATATAATAAAGCGACAGCAGAAGAAAACAGCTTAAAGGCAAGTCTCCAGGCGAGCTTGTCTAAATCGGGCGGAGGAACTGTTTATTCGGGCGGTGTTTTTGTTTGGCCCGCACCGAGTTATACATACATATCATCGCCATATGGCTACAGAACTCATCCTGTGCTCGGCACGAGAAAGTTTCATTCAGGACTTGACATGGCAGCCCCCGGCGGCTCAAACATTTTGGCGGCGGCTGACGGAACTGTGCGCTCATCCGGTTGGAACGGAGGCTATGGCTATTGTATTGTAATAGACCACGGCGGCGGAATAGCAACGCTTTACGGTCATGCAAGCAAGCTTTTGGTTTCAAGCGGACAAAAGGTCACAAAGGGTCAGGTTATAGCTTTGGTTGGAACGACAGGTATGTCAACAGGCAATCATCTCCATTTTGAGGTTTTAAAAAATGGTGCAACAACGGACCCAATGGCATATTTGAGATAATTATTTCTGAGGAAGTGTTATTTTGACAAAAAAAAGACACATTTTAATTACGGTGATAATCACAGTGATTTGCACTATAATTGCTTATAATTTTTTTGTTATGAAAATTGCAGGCAGGCTGCTGCTTAACGATCCTATAATGGCCGCAAAAAACATCATTGTTGAAGACTATGTGGATAAACTCACAGAGGAGGAGATTCAAAAGCTCAATGATGCTGCCATAGGGGCTATGGTAGAAGAGCTTGGCGACCCATATTCGCGCTATATGGGAGCGGCTGCACTGGAGGAATATAAAGAAGACATAGAAGAGGATTATATAGGAGTTGGCATAGAGGTTGTTTTTGAGGCGGGAGGGGGTGCGATAACTGTTTTGTCACCTTATGACGGCTCTCCTGCGCAAAAAGCAGGAATAATTCCGGGCGATAAAATCATTGAGGTTGACGGAATTAAAGTGAGCGACAGCACATATGACAAGATTATTGCCCACATAAGAGGAGAGGGCGCGGAAGAAGGAGCAAAGTTAAATTTTAAGGTTATCCGCGAAGAGAGCGATGAGCCGCTTTCGATTGTTGTCGTGAGAGAGCGTGTTGACATTCAGACCGTCAGATTTGAAAAAATGGATGATGTGGGATATGTCAGAATAGCCGAATTTAAAAACAGAACGGAAGAAGAGTTCCGCGCAGCTATAGAAACCTTAAAAGACATGGACGCTAAATCTCTCATCATTGATTTGCGAAACAATCCCGGCGGATATGCACACACAGTTATATCAATGTGTGATATGCTTCTTCCCGAAGGCATTATTGCATATTTGGAAGACAACGACGGAAAGAGAGAATATTTCAGGTCAGATTCTGATGAGGTCGGAATACCTATGGCAATTTTAATCAACGGGGGAACGGCGAGCGCGTCAGAGCTTTTAGCAGGAAGCGTTCAGGCATATGGTCTTGGAATTGTCGTTGGAGAACAGAGCTTTGGAAAGGCAGTCGGACAAACGCCATATCAGCTTTCATCCCAAACCGCATTATATTTAACGAACGCCAGATATTTCACGCCAAAGGGCGAATGTATTGACGGAAAAGGCATCACTCCTGACATAGAGATTGCGCTTTCTGATGAAAAATTAGCCAGACTCGGACTTTTGTCAAAGGAAGAGGACGATCAGCTGATGGCAGCTTTAGAGGTGCTGAATAAATAATATGTCTGTTAATTAAACTGCAGAGGAGGGAAAAGGTGAAGATTGCCGCTTTTTGTGCTGTTATCTATTCAATGGCTTTTTCGCTTGTTTGCTTTTTTGTAATAAAAGGAAAACAAGACTGCAGTTTAAAAGAAGACGATTCAAAAAGCTACAATAAAATATATGTTATACTTGCAGCAATATTTATTGTTCAGCTTGCTTTAACACGGATTTCAATCGGGTATGTCAGCGACACATATAATTTCGTGTGGTGGACTTCGTTTGGAGAGAAATATCACATATGGCAATATTACACGACAGATGTCTATGTTGACTATCCGCCTGCATATTTGAATGTCCTTTTCATAATGGGTAAGATTGCGCACCTTCTTGGCGTGGGTTCAGATTCTGATATTTATCTTTGCTTTGTCAGATTTGTTCCCATTCTTTTTGACTTGCTCTGTTCAATCTTTATTTTCCGTTTTGCCAAAGGGAGGACAGGAGGAAAAATCGCTGTGGCTTTAGCGCTTTTTTCGGCGTTTAACCCTGTGAACATTTTAAACTCGACTGTCTGGGGACAGGTTGACAGCGTTGTTGTTATGCTTGTTTGCGGACTGTTGCTCCTTTTATATAGGAAGAAATATGCTTTTGCGACAGCAGTTTTCGCTCTTGCTTTTCTCACGAAGCCTCAACTGATAATTTATGCGCCGCTTTTTGGTTTCACCATTTTGGCAGATTTTTTTGAAGTCGTAAAAAACAGAGAAGAGAGAACGAAAATGCTGAAAAATGTTGGGTTTGGCGTTTTGCTGGGTTTATCAGTGATTTTAATTGTGCCGATTGCCGTGACGGGTGGGAATTATGCACTTTTAGCGGAAAAATATAAAAACGCGCTGGCCCTTTATCCATATGCAACACTTTGTGCGCCTAACCTTTATGGTGCTTTTGGAGCTAACTGGGCAAATGACTCGGAGATTTTTTTCTTTTTCTCATATAAGGTGTGGGGTTTTATATTCATTGTCGTAATGTCACTTTTAACAGGCTTTGTCATATTCAAATCAAAAGACAGAACGAAAATTTTCTATTCAGGCGCCTTCACCGTTTTGACAATATTTATGTTTGCCCACGGTATGCACGAAAGATATATCCACGCTCTTTTTATGATTCTTTTGATGATTTTTGTTTTGAAAAAGGATATGAGAGTGCTTGCTATATATTTGATTTTCTCTGTGTCAAGTTTTATAAACTGCACGCAGACGCTTATAAAAGCTCAGGAAAACTCGTTTATTTATGGAAACAATCCGCTTTTTATTGCAAATTCGTGGTTTAACATTTTGATTTACATATTTACGATTTGTGTTTTTGTTACCTCGTTGTCTGGCAGGAAGGCTCAGGAAGTGTCAAACAAGGAAGCTACAGAAGAAAAGGAGAGATAATGATGAAAAAGAAAGCAAAGGCAAAATTCAATTTTCAAAAACCGTATGAACATGTTCCTTTTGTGAAAAAGGATTTTTTAATTATGGCAATTTTGACAATAATATATTCTGTTGTGGCTTTCTTAAATCTTGGCTCGATGAATGTCCCCGAAAAAGGATGGTATCCGAATGAGGCAGAGAGCGTCATAGTTGATATGGGCAAAGAGTGTGACATCGGGAGAATTTATGTCCACGCGGGCTGGATTGACAGACATATTGACACAAGGAAGGTCACAAGAACAATAACGATTGAGACATCGGCAGACGGTGAAAATTTTGAGCCTTTAGAGACAACGCTTGAAATTAAAAAGGTGTTTAAATGGACAGCTGTAAACATAGAGACGACAACGAGATATTTAAGACTCACGCCTGACGATAACAGATTTTATCTGAACGAAATAGCGTTTTTCGGAGGAACAGAAAACGAGAGATTCATTCCTGATAGGGTAATAAGCGACAACGAGACAGCGGAGCTTCTGATTGACGAGCAGGACAAGGTGAAATATGAATTTTCGTGGTTTGACGGAACATATTTTGACGAAATCTATCATCCGCGCACAGCGTATGAATATATAACAGACAGACATCCTTACGAAAACACGCATCCGCCTCTTGGCAAAATTATCATTTCCTGGGGCATTATGCTTTTTGGAATGAATCCGTTTGGCTGGAGATTTTTCGGAGCACTTTGCGGCGTTTTGATGGTTCCGCTTACATATATGATGGGAAAAAAGATGCTCAAAAAAACATCTTGGGCAACTCTTGCCTGCACGATGTTCACATTTGATTTTATGCATCTGTCGCAGACGAGACTTGCAACCATAGACTCATACACAACCTTCTTCGTTATGGGCTCATATTATTTCATGTATCTTTTCATCTCTAAAAGCTTCTATAATGAAGGCTTTAAGAAAACTGTGCCTCCGCTTCTTTTAAGCGGCATTTTCTTCGGTCTCGGCGCGGCAACAAAGTGGCAGGGAATTTATGCAGGTGTCGGACTTTGCATCTTGTTCTTTGCGACTTTCTTCAGAAGATATGCAGAATTCAGACAGGCAAAGCGCATGCTTTCTGAGATTAAAATGAGAAACGATGAAGAAAAGAAATGGCTGAAATCAATCGTTAAAAACTTCAGACCATGTGCTGTTAAAATGATTGCGTGCGGGGCGTTGTTTTTCGTGGTGATTCCCTTCATAATATATTTTATGTCATATTTGCCGACATTAAATAATGAAGGCGTGGAGCTTTCCTATTTCTTTAAAAATCAGGAAACGATGTTTAACTATCATTCAACAATAGAAGGAGAGCATCCCTATATGTCAGAGTGGTGGCAGTGGCCGTTTGACCAGAAGCCACTCTATGCAAGCAGCCCCGACAGGATGTTCACTCCCAAGACAATCGGGAAGGGAATAACCTCATTTGGAAACCCTCTTGTCTGGTGGCTCACAATTCCATCTTTAATAGCATCTCTCTGGCTGATATTAAAAAAGAAAAAAGGTGACGAGGCGCTCTGGACAATGCTTGTAGGTTTTCTTGCGATGTATCTGCCATGGGTGCTTGTGGAGCGTTCGTCGTTTATATATCACTTCTTCCCTTGTGTCATTTTTGTTGTGCTGATGGCTGTGAATGCGATGAAAAGCTGGTTTGAGGGAAAACCGAAAAAATGGCGCGCAGGTGTGATAATAGCATATTGTGTCTGCGTTGTTGTCCTTTTTGCGATATATTATCCCGTGCTGACGGGAATTGAAGTTCCTAAGGCATATTCTGAAGCTTTGGAATTGCTTCCTGGTTGGGTGCTTGGATGATTGTGGAGGAAAAAATGGAAAACAAAACAAATGAGAACATAATAGAGGGAAGAAATCCCGTCGAAGAGGCGCTTTTGTCGGGAGTTTCAATAGATAAAATCTTCATAAGCGAGACAGCAAACAAAAATGCGCTTGGGAAAATTTTTGATTTGGCAAGGAAAAATGGAGTGCCTTTTTCATTTGTCAGCGCAAAGAAGATTGATGGGATGTCTGAATCGGGAAGGTCGCAGGGAGTCATAGCAATAGCTTCCGATGCTGAATATTCAACGGTCGAGGAAATTCTTGCAGAAAGCAGAGAAAAAGGGAAAGCACCTTTCATAATAATTGCAGATGAAATAACTGACCCTCATAATTTAGGAGCGATAATTAGAACGGCAAATGCATCGGGCGCCGACGGAGTCATCATTTCAAAGCACAGAAGCGCAGGGGTGAACAGCGTCGTTGCCAAAACCTCGGCAGGCGCTGTTTATCACACGAAGATTGCAAAGGTTGCAAGCCTTCCAAAAACGATTGATTTGCTCAAAAAAGAGGGAATATGGGTTTTTGGTGCAGATATGGAAGGAAAAGAGAGCATTTTTGAAGCAGACCTTTCAGGAGCTCTTGCCTTGGTTGTTGGCTCGGAGGGAAAGGGAATCGGAAAGCTCATAAAAGAAAAGTGTGACTTTTTGGTTAAAATCCCCATGGTCGGCAAAACAGAGTCGCTTAACGCTTCCGTTGCCGCCTCCATAATAATGTATGAAGTTTTGAGAAGAAATCTGAGCAAATAATTTTTGCGTAAAAACCAAGGAGACAAAAATGTATTTAGGAATCGATTTGGGCGGAACAAACATAGCAGTCGGTCTTGTGGATGATGCTTGCAAAATCGTGAGAAAGGGTTCCGTTCCGACGGGGAGAACAAGGCATTATTTTGAAATTATAAAGGATATGGCAGAGCTTTGTAAGAAGATAGCTAATGAAGAAGGCCTCGAAATTTCCGAAATTAAAAAAATCGGAATAGGCTCACCGGGAAGAATAGATAAAGAAAAAGGCGAAATAATTTATGCAAGCGCCTTCCCTTCGTTCAGAAACTTTGATGTCGCAAGCGAGTTAAAAAAATATTTTCCCGAAAGTGAGATTTATCTTGAAAATGATGCAAATGCTGCGGCGTTTGGAGAAATTATGGCAGGTGCTGCAAAAGGGAAAAAGGATGTCGTTTTGGTGACTCTCGGAACGGGCGTTGGCGGAGGAATCATAATTGACGGAAAGGTTTATGCGGGCTTTAACAACGCAGGTGGCGAGCTCGGACACAGAGTGCTTGTTTTAGATGGAATTCCGTGCGGATGCGGAAGAAAAGGCTGCTGGGAGATGTATGCCTCGGGCTCTGCGCTCATCAGGCAGACGAAAGAATCGGCGAAAGCAAATCCTGAAAGCTTAATTAATGCTTTGGCAGATGGAGATTTAGAGAAGATTAACGGCAAAACAGCTTTTGATGCGGCTGAAAAGGGTGATGCGGTGGCAAAGACTGTCGTTGAAAATTATGTTAAATATCTTTCTGTTGGTGTTGTTGACATCATAAATGTGTTTCAGCCTGAAAGCGTCGTGATAGGCGGCGGAATAGCCGCGCAGGGAGAGACACTACTATCTCCAATCAGAGAGAGCGCCGCAAGGGAGAGTTATGGTGCCGATAACAAAAGAACAGAAATCGTGGCGGCAGCTCTTGGTAATGACGCGGGAATAATAGGCGCGGCAATGCTCTGGAAACAGAAGAAATAAAACTGTTGGTAATTTTGCACAAAATAAACCTTTAAAAAAAAGTTTTTGGCATAAACATTTGGTAACTTTTTTTTGAAAACATCCTTGTATTTTCCATTTCATTTGTGATATAATGTTGATATTAATAAAAGGACATTTTTTTGTCTTGTTTCTTTTTTGTGCACCATGAAAAGAACGCAGCATGAGAAACGAAAACAGACGGGGAAATGGAAAAAGTTATAAAATGCGGTAAAACCCGCAAAAAACAAAAAATTTATATTAAAAAAGGAGAGAAAAAAATGAAAAAAAGAATTTCTATTCTTTTGGCTGTGATTATGATTGTCAGCTCATTCATGACATTCACAGTTGCAACCGCAGACTCAACACCGGATGTTTTAGTTTTTGGTGGACCTACCTTTGATGGTGCAAATGAAAAGTATGGAGATGCTTTCCCAGAGAGCGTCTTCTATGAGAATGCTGGAGCGCTAGTACATTTTGATAAAGAAAAATATTTTGTAGTTAACATCGCGCTCAATGATGTGACTAATATGGCGATGATTGCTTCTGTATTGAATTATCCAGCAGAGAAAGTGACTCCGCAGGCGGTAACATATGGAGAAGGCGGTAGCTATACTACTACTCCTGCTACTGGTGTAGATGCCCTTATTTCCCCTTTGACTCAAAACTATGCATTTGCTGATGCAGATGTGAAAGATGTGAAAATTAATTCTGAAGACGGAGTTATGTTCCTCTTAAGCATGTGGGATAAAGTGGCTGGTTTAGATCAAACAACTACAGGTTACACTCCTCTTTATCAGTTGGTTTTTGCCTACAACGAAGGATATAGCTTTGGAGATCTTGTAGAAGGTGACTTTGCTTTCTCGGATGATGAGGATGTTTGCTTAGGTTATACGGCTGAGAATATTTCAGCTATTACAATTGTTGATAAAGACAATAACTACTTTACAAACACTGGATATAATACTGGAAAAAGTGATCTTGTGGCTCTTGTGGATGTTGAAATTAAACTTGGTTTAGCAGCAGCTTCTGTTGAGCCAGAAGACCCAACAGAGACTCCGACAGAAACTCCAACAGAGACTCCAACAGAGACTCCTGAGGTTGTTCTCTCAAGCAACGCAAATCTCAAAGCAAGTGGTTCATTGTTCATTAGTGGTATCACAGAGCCTGTCAGAGATGGAAATGCATTCACAGCTAATGCAATTGACGGTTTTGCAAGATATGTTGTAGGTGCTAAACAGGCTGTTTCTTCAGCAACGGTTTATAGTGCAATTGTTGATAACATAGAAGAAGAGACAGTTAAAACTGCAAATTATGAAGGTAGCACATGGTATCAGCAGATACCTGCAGCAGATATTCAAAATGGTGAAACAGTTTATGTTGCATTCAAGGTTGTTGCTCAGGATGGAACACCGGCTTATTACACATTAACAATTACTAACCCACTTGAAGATTTAGCTGATATCTTTGTAAGTGGTCTCATTTATAACGGCATTACACCTGATTGCTATGAATATGATATGGTAGCAGTTCGTGGTTTTGCTAAGTATGTTATTGCTGCAAGAATGAAGACTTACAAGGGTGGTGTTAACTTCGAATATAAAATAGGTGACGCTTCTATTTCTGCTGATGAGTTTGAATCATCTGAATTATCATGGTTTGGTAAAGAGGGAGTGATTAACCTTTCTAATTCTTCAACTTTAGCTGCAGGTGTTGCTGCAAGTGAAGTTTCAGTTGGCGACGCAATCTTTATTAGAGTTTCAGGTGAAGGGGATGCGTCTAAGGTTTATAAGTTCAACATTGTTGCTCCTGAAGATTTTGCAAAATAAAATTTTATAGCAAACTATAACAGGTGTCTCTTTGAGACACCTGTTTTTTTGTAAAGTGTTTATAATACTATTATTTGTGCTTTAAGAAAATAAATAAATTAAATAAAAAAAGAGGTTTTAAAAAGTGATTGCTTTAAGGCCATAGTATGCCTTATTTAATTCACTTAAATTTAAAACCTCTTTTTATTTTTTAAAATTATAATTAGATATGTGATTCATTATCTCATATCATTCAATTTTAATTTTATAGACTCTTTCTGCATTTTTACAGAAAAGATGTTAAAGCTCGTCGTCGGTCAGTTTTTCATATAAGACAGCGTGGAGAAAAGATGCGGGGTTGCAGACGGGGTAGTTTGTTCCGAACAAGACGCGCTCTTTTCCGAGCCTTCTTATCATTTCGCCGACGGCGGCATTTCTCTGGGTCCCCCTCCTGATATGTCTGTGTAGGCGTTGTCATATTTTTTAATGTTCTGACTCTCGCGCAAAAAAGGATGAATGTGCCCATCAATAATTTTCATATTGTTCTCCTTTTTGCTTGTTTAAAAACATAAAAATTTTATTATCTAAAGAAGCGGCAAAAATTTGTCATCTAAAATTGCAGTTCTTGTGATTTCAACATAGTCTGCTTTAAACCCATCAATATACATTTCCATAGCTGAAAGCAAAAGGTCAGGACGAAGCGTGGCCTCGTTTCCTGCAGAAATTATTGCCTTAATTATTGCGCCGCCCGGGAAGGAAGCTACCATTTCAAGATGGAAAATGTTTTCTTTAATGTTCTTAACAGCTAAAGAGCGTTTTGTCTTTTTTTCAATTTCAATGGAATCGCGGGAGAAAAACTCGGCAAGATTTTCTTTATTAAGTCCGGTTCCTTCAATCTTTATAGTGTATTCTGCCGCCGTGATTGAGGAAAACTTTTTTGCACCTTCAAAAAGACGCTCAACTTTAACAATTTCAATGCCTATCGGCGCTTTTTTGTTAAGCGTATCTAATATCAAGTCTTCTGGCAAATCCTTGTCATATGTAACATCAACATATTCACCCTCACCTCCGCATCCGACCGAAAGAGGAAGAGCTATTGCCATTTTAGGATGCGGATTAAACCCTTCTGAATATGAAAGGGGAATTCCTGCTCTTGTGTGAAGTCGTGTAAAAAGGCGCACCAAATCAAGATGGGAAACGAAGCGTGTTTCACCAAATTTTCTGAATTTTAATCTATATTTAACCACAGAAATCACCCCCAAAGCTTTTTGTTATTCCGCAGCCTGCGCATTTGACGCGGCAATTCTCTGTGACAATGCCCTGTTTTGCTCTTTCGCTTTCGCGAATTAAGAACTCCTTTGAAACACCAACATCAACATGGTCCCAGGGAAGAATTTCATCATATTCTCTTTTTCTGTGATTATAGAAGTCGGGGTTAATGCCGCAGTCATCAAAAGCCTGCTGCCAGATTTCAGGCTTATAGAATTCGTGCCACGAATCAAATTTTGCTCCCAGCTCCTGTGCACGCTTCAAGACCATAGAAAGCTTTCTGTCACCGCGCGCAAAAACGCCTTCTAAAACTGAAAGAGAAGAATCGTGCCAGTTAAATGAAATCTTTTTGTCTGTTATGGTTTCTTTTAAAAGATTTTGTTTTGCTATCAGCTCATCCATTGTGTTCTGAGCTTCCCACTGGAACGGAGTGAAGGCCTTGGGAACAAATGATGAAGCCGAGACTGTCAGCTTAAAGTTTTTGTTTCTGATTTCCTTTGGCACATCAAAATAAACGGAGACAACCTTTTTAGCAAGGTCCGCAATTCCGTAGATGTCTTCGTCTGTCTCTGTTGGAAGTCCAATCATAAAATATAGCTTGCAGCCACCATATCCGCCTTTAAAAGCAAGCTCACACGAACGCATAAGGTCTTCTTCCGTTACACCCTTATTTATCACATCTCTCATTCGCTGTGTGCCGGCTTCGGGAGCAAAGGTTAAGCCGCTCTTTCTGACTTTTTGCACTTTTCTCATCAAATCAAGAGAAAAGCTGTCTATTCGAAGTGAAGGAAGGCTTAAATTTATTTTTTTAGGCTCGGTGAGAGCTAAAAGTCCTTCTGTTAGCTCGCCAAGCTGAGTGTAGTCGCTTGTTGAAAGGCTTGACATAGACATTTCTTCATAGCCTGTGTTTTCTATTAATTGCTTAGCAAGCTCAATCAGGCGCTTCGGACTTCGTTCTCTGACGGGCCTGTAGATCATGCCCGCCTGACAGAAACGACATCCCCTTATGCAGCCCCTGAAAAGCTCAAGCGTTATTCTGTCGTGAACTGTTTCCATAAACGGAACAATTATTGTTTCGGGGAAATAAGTTTTGTCAAGGTCTGCCATAATTCGTTTTTTAATCTTTCGTGGTGCCTCGGGAACGTTTGGCTCAAATGAAGCTATTGTTCCGTCGTCGTTATATGAAACATCATAAAAGCACGGAACATAAACGCCCTCGACTGATAAAAGCTTTTTAAGAAATTCTTTCTTTGTTCCTCCGCTTTTTTTGTGCTCGCGATATAAATCCATTATCTCGACTATAACAGCTTCGCCTTCACCCATCATAAAAAAGTCAACAAAATCGGCAAGAGGCTCGGGATTATAAGCGCAAGGGCCACCTGCACAGACAAGCGGAAATTCTTCGCCTCGATTCTTTGACTGGAGCGGAATTCCTGCTAAATCAAGCATATTTATAATGTTTGAATAGCTCATTTCATATTGGAGAGTGAAGCCTACGAAATCAAAATCGCAAATTTCCGACCTTGTTTCAAGTGAAAATAGCTTTGCTCCGCTTTTTCGCATCTCTTCTTCCATGTCTTCCCACGGTGCAAAAACGCGCTCACAAAAAACATCAGATTGCTCGTTTAAAAGATGATATAAAATCTTCATGCCGAGGTGCGACATTCCGACTTCATAAACATCGGGAAAACAAAAAGCAAATCTGATGAAAATGTCAGATAAATTTTTATGTATGCTACCATATTCCGTGCCTATGTAGCGCGTAGGCTTCTGGATGTTCATTAATATTTTATCAAGATTCATAGTTTCTCACTTTCCAATAATTTTATTCAAGTATGTAAGAGAATAGAAATCCCTCGCAATGTGCTCTTTTATAAGAAGAGAATTGTGGTTTTCAAATTCATTTATTATTTCAGTTGGTATGCTGAAGGAATAGGCTTTGTTGTCGTCAGCTTCCAAGACATAGCGCATCGCGCTTAAAAGTGTTTTAGAAATTTTCAGCTCGTCTTTTCCGCAAGCTTCGCAAAGGGCGCCGCCGATGCCGGCGCATATGTGAGCTATTTCGCTTTTCCCGCATTTAACGCACGCGCCAAGCTCAGGTGCAAGTCCTAAAAAGCTCATCAGCTTAAGTTCGAAAACGCATTTGATAAGTCTTAGGCTTTTATCCGAGTTAGCCAAAAGGAAAAAGGTGTTTAAGACGAACGGGAGAATTCTTTCATCACCCACATTTTCCTTGACGGTGAAATCCACGAGGTCTGCAATGTATGTCGCATAGGCTATGCGCTCAATGTTTGTGCTGAGATTATAAAAGCTTTCAGAAAGAAGACACGAATTCACTCGATACATCTCTCTCCCCGGGCTCAGCACAAATTCGCTGTAGCAAAAAGGAGCAGAGCCCACAGAGTTTCTGTTTTTATAATTTTTTGCACCTTTTACAAAAGCAGTGATAACTCCCATATCAGGGGTTAAAACAGAGATTACAGCATCTCCCTCTTTAATGATTTTCCTTTTCAAGACAACTCCCATTGTTTTGATATATTCCATACTCATCACTTTTATCCGTTTGCTCTAATTCTTTATATAACAAATATTGTTCTATTGAGCCTGTTTTTTCAAACATGCTCCAGCTCAATTCTCTATACATTTAGTGTCCTCCGCGCAAAATATCTATGCTCATATTTTTAGCGGAGAAGCGTATGTTATGCAAGGAAAAAATTACTTAACTTTCCTGCTCAAACCCAAAATTCTTAATCAGGAAATTGTTGTTTCGCCAGTCGTCTTTGACCTTAACCCAGAGCTTTAAGAGAACTTTTTTCTCAAGCATTCTTTCGATGTCTTCTCTTGCCTGAGTTCCGACTGCTTTGAGCATAGCACCGCCTTTTCCAATAATTATGGCTTTATGACTTGATTTTTCGCAATAAATGTTTGCTTCAATTTCCACAATGTTTTTCTTTTCCTTCATTGCAAAAATTTCTATTGCAACGCCATGTGGAATTTCCTTGTCAAGAGCATAGAGAAGTTTTTCTCTTATGAGCTCTGCTGCAATCTGGCGCTCGGGTTGGTCTGTCACCATATCTTCAGGATAGAACATCGGGCCTTCTTCTATGTGTTTTAAAATTTCTTCCTTTAAAAGCTCGATTCCATCGCGCCCTTTCGCGCTTATCGGCACAACTGCGTCAAAATCAAAGCTTTCCGTGTAGGTGGTGATAATGGAAAAGAGCTTTTCTTTTTCTATTGTGTCAATTTTATTGATTACGAGGATGACGGGAATGTTTTTCCCTTTTAAATCCTCCATAATTTTTTCTTCTGTTTTGCCGATAGAATCCTTTGGCTCAACTAAAAACAACACAGCATCAGCGTTTGACGCAGCACCTTTAGCCGACTTCACCATAAATTCTCCGAGTTTTGTGGCAGGAGCGTGAATTCCGGGGGTGTCTGTGAAAACAATCTGGTAATTCTCTTCGCTCAAAATCCCCAAAACATTATTTCGTGTTGTCTGGGGTTTGTGAGAAATTATAGCAATTTTCTGTCCGATTAATCTGTTTAAAAGAGTGGATTTGCCAACATTAGGTCTTCCGATAATGCTGACAAAGCCTGATTTAAAATCACTCATTTTCAATACCTCTGTCTATTTTAATCTTTTTCCTTTGAAAAAAACTGTCAGCCCAAACTTTGGAAGGGCAAGCATTCTGACAAAACGGGACGGTTGCTTTAAGAGTCTGTAGAGCCATTCAAGTCCGTGGTTGCGATAAAATTCGGGAGCTCGTTCTGCTGTTCCTGCAAAAACATCAAGGCTTCCGCCAATTCCCAACAAAACCTTCGCACCGAGCTCGTCTTTATGTTTATTTATCCATTTTTCCTGCTTTGGAGCTCCGAGACAAACAAAAAGGACATCAGGCTTCTTTTGTTTAATGTCTTCAATTATCAGTTTCTCTTTTTCGTCATCAAAATATCCGTCGTTTAAACCGCAAATATTAAGAGAGGGATATTTAGACAAAAGATTTTCCTTTGCTTTTTCAGCAACACCCGGCTTTCCGCCAAAAAAATAGAACGATTTTTCACCATTTGAGAGTTTTTTGATAAGGTTGTCTGCTAAATCAAAACCTGCTACTCGTTCAGGCAAAGGTGCTTTTAAAATGCGAGAGGCATAAACAACACCTATCCCGTCGGGAATGATGAGCGATGCAGAATTTAGCACCTCGCAAAAAGCTTCGTCTTTATATGCCGACATTATAATTTCTGAATTTGGCGTGAAAACAGAAGAAGGTTCGTCTCCTGCAAGAAAATCCAAGACCTTCTCAAGTGCTTTTTCCATAGTCACATTATCAACATTTACTCCGAGAATATTAATTTTTTTCAATCCAATCCCCCTGACTTTCTAAAACTGTGATATTCCAATTCTTTCAATAGATTTTTTAACTTCGCGTTTGACTTTTTCCATATCTATCGTCAGAAGTTCTTTGTTTTCCATAACAATTTCACCGCCGATTACGCTCGTGGCAACATTTCCGCTATTTGCACTATAGACCACGCTTGAAACAGGTGAATAAATGGGGCATAAATTAGGGCTGTCGGCATCTAAAATGATAAAGTCTGCATCAAAGCCTTCTTTGATTTTTCCTGTTTCATTCTGTCTTGAAAGAGCAGCCGCTCCGCCTGTTGTTGCCGCGGTCAAGGCTTCATATGCAGTCATGCGCGAGGCATCTTTTTCTGTTCCTTTTGCTAAAAGCGCACAGAGCTTCATTTCGGCAAACATATCAAGCGAATTGTTTGATGCTGCCCCGTCTGTGCCTATGGCAAGCGTGATTCCCTTTTCGAGCATTTTTGTCGTCTGAGCTATTCCGCTTGCAAGCTTTAGGTTGCTTGTCGGGTTTGTTGCCACGATTGTTTCAGTTTTTGAAATCAGCTCCATGTCTTCATCGCTTAAATATACGCAATGCGCGGCAAGTGTTCCTTTTCTTAAAACTCCTGTGTTAAAAAGAAGTTTGGAAGGGGAAATGCCATAAGCCTTAAAACAATCCGCATTTTCCTTTTCTGTTTCGCTGATGTGGATGCTTAAACCCGTATTATCCTGCCATGCAGCTTCTGAAACAGCGCTTAAAGCCTCTTTTCCGCAGCTATAGACAGCGTGGAGAGAATAATCTATTTTGATTTTTCCGTCTTTTTCGTTATTATATGTTTTATAAAGCTCTTTTGCTTTATCGAGCAGAGGAACATATTCTTCTCCAAAACCCGTGATGCATGGAGAGATGTTTGCCTTGATGCCTGAATCCATTGCAGCTTTAATAGCATTTTCGGTTGTGAAATACATATCGCTAAAAGCGGTGGTGCCGCCTTTTATCATTTCTGCAATCGACAAAAGAGAGCCATAATAGACGCTTTCGGAATCAATCTTATCTTCTGCCGGAAATATTTTGTCACAAAGCCAGGAATGAAGCGGCAAATCATCTGCATAACCACGGAGGATAGACATAGGAGAATGAGTGTGTGCATTGATGAGCCCCGGCAGAACAATGCCGCCTCGCGCATCAATCACTTTTGTTGTGTCAATGCCAATGGGAAGCTCTTCTCCGACATATGTTATTTTTTTGCCTTCCGTGACAATATAACCACTATGGATAACTTTTTCGTCGTCCATGGTTATTATGTATGCATTTTTGATTACCATGCTATATTAACTCCCTGACTTTTGATTCAATTTCATCCAAAAGCTCTGAATTTTCCTGAAGGTATTTTTTCGCATTTTCTCTTCCCTGACCTAAACGCATTTCACCATAGTTATACCATGTTCCGCTTTTTGAGACAACACCTTTTTCTGCCGCAACATCCAAGATACATCCGACTTTAGAGATGCCTTCGCCATACATAATATCAAATTCTGCCTCTTTGAAAGGAGGAGAAACCTTGTTTTTCACGATTTTAACCTTTGTCCTTGCGCCAACATTGTCTGCGCCTTGTTTGATAAATTCAGTTTTTCTGACTTCCATACGGACGGATGAATAGAACTTAAGGGCGCGTCCTCCCGTTGTAACTTCGGGGTTGCCATAGATGACGCCAACCTTTTCACGAAGCTGGTTTATGAAAATTGCCACTGTGTTGGATTTGTTGATGACGCCTGCAAGTTTTCTTAACGCCTGGCTCATCAGTCTTGCGTGGAGGCCTACATGAGAATCTCCCATTTCGCCCTCAATTTCAGCTTTCGGAACTAAAGCCGCAACTGAGTCGATAACAATAACATCAATCGCCGTGCTTCGAACGAGCATTTCTGCAATCTCTAAGGCTTGCTCGCCCGTGTCAGGTTGAGACACGATTAAATTATCAACATCAACCCCAAGCTTTTCTGCATAAACAGGGTCGAGCGCGTGCTCAGCGTCAATAAATGCAACCTCTCCGCCAAGCTTCTGAGCTTCTGCAACAACATGAAGCGCAACCGTCGTCTTACCTGAAGATTCAGGTCCGTAGATTTCAACAATTCTTCCTTTTGGAAGACCGCCAATTCCGAGAGCAAGGTCAAGACTGAGCGCACCTGTCGGAATTGCTTCAACAGTCATCTTAACATTGCTTCCAAGGCGCATAACAGAGCCTTTGCCAAATGACTTTTCTATCTGGAGTATAGCCATTTCCAATGCATCGTTTTTTCTCTGTGAGCTATTATCCTGAGGATTTATATTCTCTGTGTTCATAATATGTTCTCCTTTTCCTTGTAATCTATTTTAAGGTTTTGTTAACGATTGACAATGCATTCATCACAGCCGCGTGTCGAATTTTGTTTCTGTCTCTGCCTATGAGACGGAGCTCATAGACTTTTGTTTCGCTTTCTGTTGCTATGCCAATATAAACAAGGCCGACGGGTTTTTCTTTAGTTCCACCGTCAGGGCCTGCAATTCCTGTCACTGAAACACCAATGTCGGATTTTGAACGAGCTCTTATTCCCTCTGCCATTTCAGAAGCAGTCTCTTTGCTGACGGCTCCGAATTTTTCTAAAGTTTCGTGTTTAACTCCCAAGTATCTTTCTTTAGCGTCGTTTGAATATGTCACAACGCTTTCTGAAAGAACGGAAGAAACTCCGGGGACTTCAGCAAGGGTTGAGGTGAGAAGTCCTGCCGTGCAGCTTTCTGCAAAAGAAATTGAAAGATTTTTTTCGATGAGCTTACGGGCGCACACAACATGAAGCGGTGTGTCGTTATGTGAATAAATAAATTCGCCGAGGCGCTCGTCAATTTTTTTAATCATTTCAGCATTCATTTTATCGGCTTCTTCTTTTGATGAAGCGCGCGCCGTTATTCTTAAAATTGTTTCGTTGTCTTTAGCATATGGTGCGACTGTCGGATTGTCGTTTTGCATGAGGTCTTTAATCTCATCTCCAACACTTGATTCACCTATGCCAAATAGCCTCAATATGACAGAATGCATCACAAAAGGTGATTTTTTTTCTAAATATGGTTTAACCTTTTCTGAAAACATCGGAGCCATTTCTTTTGGGGGCCCGGGGAGAAGAACGACTGTTTTTTCGTTTTTTTCGATTATTATGCCGGGAGCTGTTCCGTTGTCATTTTTTAAAACTATTGAGCCTTCTGGAACATATGCCTGCTTTAAGTTTGATTCAGAGATTTTCTTATTTAAATATTTTTCTATCAGGGACTTTGATTCTTCGTGAAGATACATATTAAGGTCTAAAAGGCAAGCTACGGTTTCTTTTGTCAAGTCGTCATCTGTCGGCCCTAAACCTCCTGTCAAAATGAGCAGGTCAGCACGGTTTAGCGCCGCCTGAATTGCTTTTTTCAGCCTGTCTTCATTATCGCCTACAACTGTTTGATAGTAAACATTAATTCCGAGATTTGACAGTTCTTCTGAAAGAAACTGCGCATTTGTGTTTATGATATTTCCTAAAAGCAGTTCCGTTCCGACTGCAATAATTTCACCATTCATAATTTACACCCGACTTTAATTTCTTCTTTATGCCTTTATGTTAAAAGGATTAAATTTTTTCATTTCACCGACTAAATTTTCTGTTGGCTGAAAGAGGATATAGACATCTCTTTCGTGTTTGTCTGTCGCTTCTATTTTATATATTTCGCCAAGTTCAGGGTTATATACGGCGTTAATCATTTTGCAACCTGTTTTCGGTTTTAAAGTGGTGCTTGCCACCTTTTCCATATTTTTAATATTCTTACATTTTAAAGATGTTAATCTCTTTCTTGATTTTCTGCCTCTTATAATGTCTATGTCGAGGTCGCCGTTTGTGAAAATATATTCAAATTCTATTGACATTCGACTAAGGAGCACATATGCGCCATATCCAACAAAAAGCACAGCTAAAAAGGCATAGGTGCGAAGAAATGCGACAGAAACAAAAAGGACAAAAATCAAAAGAGAGAGAATCACTGCTAAAATCACAATTCCAACCTTCAGAAAGATGTCAGATTTTGAATTTTTTTTAATCATAAGATATTCTAAGAAGCTATCCATTTTACTATCCTCCAAAAACATTTTGTTTTCATATATTTTATCATAAAAGTCATTTAAGTTCAAGTTTTTCAGGGCTTTATTATCCTGCTTTGAGTGATTATCATATTAAGAGGAACATCTGTTTTTTCAGCCCCAATGTCATCTGCTATGCTGAAATCATAGGAAAGTCCGCAGGAGATGCCTTTTGCTCCTCTTAGGAATTTATCATAATATCCTTTTCCGTAACCGATTCTGTGACCGTCTCTAGAAAAGGCACAGCCAGGAACAATTATAAAATCTATGTTGTCTTTTTCAACAACGGAAGAACAATCCTTCGGCTCCAAAATTCCATAACAGCCGCTATGAAGGTCTGAAAATTCTGTTATTTCCCTTGCTGTCATTGATAAGTCACTTTCGTCACACAGAGGCACGCACACGCGTTTTTTTTGCTTCAAAAGTTTTTTTATGAGGTCGTGAGTATCAACCTCGCCGCGAAAGCTGACATAAACCATTATTGTTTGAGCGTGCTGAAACTCGGAAACGGAAAAGAGGTTATCAATAATCTTTTCGGAGCTTTTTAAAAGCTCTTCAGATGATTTTGATTTGCGCAAGGCAAGATATTTTTTTCTTAAAGCGTTTTTCATGGTGTTAAAATCACCTTTTCAATGTTTGTCGTTTTATTTGTTTCGTCGTCAATCGTGAAAACAACGGCGTTTAGCTGAGCCTTTCCATCTGCAAATTCAAACCTTTGCGGAATGCAGCTTTTAAAGCGCTTTAATGTTATCTCACGCTTGACACCGAGGCATGAATAAAATGGGCCTGTCATACCTATATCTGTAATATAGCCTGTTCCTTTAGGCATAATCTTTTCATCTGCCGTGATAACATGGGTGTGAGTTCCGAAAATTGCGGAAACGCGACCGTCTAAATACCAGCCCATAGAAACCTTTTCGCTGGTTGCTTCTGCGTGAAAATCGACTATGATTATGTCAGCACTTATTTTCCCCAAAAGCTTGTCAATTACTGTGAAAGGACAGTCGTAGTAGTCAAGATAAACCCTGCCTATTAAATTTATGACAGCAATGGTTTTGCCGTTTTTTTCAAATTGATAAACTCCGCTTCCGCTTGTCCCTTCGGGAAAGTTTGCAGGACGCACGATTCTTTTTTCATTGTGGAGAAGCGAAACCGCATCTTTTTGACGAAAAGCGTGGTTGCCGAGTGTCAAGACATCTGCCCCGCCAGAAAGAAGCATTTCAGCTGTGCGTCTTGTGATGCCATTGTTATCGCTTGCGTTTTCAGCGTTTGCAACACATAAATCCACACCATATTTTTCTTTTAACCCGGGAAATTTTTCAAGAAAAATTTCAACGCCAACAGCACCTACTATGTCACCTATTGCAAGAATGTTCATTTTCTACCTCTTCTAATTCATTTTATTTCTTTTATCTGCATCATCAAGAAGTTGTTTTTTTAAGGCTTCAACATTTTCGAAGGAAACAGTTTCACGCATTTTTGATATAAATATTATTTCAAGCTCTTCTCCGTAAAGATTTCCGTTGTAATTTAAGATGTGTGTTTCCAGCTTTGTGTTATTATCATTTACGGTCGGACAGGTTCCGACATTTGTTATTGATTTATATAAAGTTCCATCAATCTGGACGCTTGTTGCATAGACTCCGGGTTGCGGCATAATCATATTGCTTTTCGGGATCAGGTTTGCGGTGGGGAAGCCAAGCTTTTTCCCAAGGCCTTTATCTTTTATGACTGTTCCCGAGACGGAAAATTTTCTGCCGAGCATTTTGTTTGCCGCCTCAATTTTGCCTTCTCTAATATATTCCCTTATCTTTGTGCTTGAGCACATAACATCATCAAGGAAAAAGGGCTCTGCCATATAAACGAGGAAGCCATATTTCTGACCGAGCTCGTGCAAAAGATTGATGTCTCCTTCGCCGTTTTTTCCATAATGGTTGTGGGGGCCGACGACAGCGACCTTCATATTCAGTTTGGAAACAAGAATATCCCTTACAAAATCGGAAGCGGGAAGGTCTCTGACTTTTTTAAAATCTTCAAAGAAAAGATAGTCAATTCCGGTTTTTTCGAGAAGCTTTTCCTTCTGGACATTATCTTCAATCAAAGAAAGAGAGCCCTCTCCTTTAATTACATTTACAGGATGAACAGAAAAAGTGTAACACAAGGAGGCAAGATTGTTTTTCAGCGAGACTTTCTTTAAAAGCTCCATGATTTTGGCATGGCCCTTATGGAGTCCGTCAAAGTTGCCTATTGCGATTGCTGTGTTGCAGGTTTTATCAAGTTTTTCATAAGCATACCAAACAGTGTTCATCGTGGTCTCCTTCAAGCTATATCAATAAAAGCCCATATCAATTTTAATGCATAGAGAGCCTTCTGCTTCAACAATTTTAGCCAGACACAGAAAGCGCTCTTTGTCATATATTCTGATTTTTTCACCGGGCCTTAAATTTATTCCGAGTTGATTTGTTCTGAGCATTATTCCGTTTTGCACTTTTTTTGATGTTTCATCGTCAACTGTGACGGAGGGAAACTCGGAAAGCACTGCATCAGGTGGAGTGATAAAAGAGAAGTCTCCTTTTTTGACAGATTCTTCTATCATTTCGCAGGTTTTAGAAGAGGAGTCTTCAAAAATTCCTGTCTTGTTTCTGACTAAGGAGCTCATGGCGGCGCCGCAGCCTAAAGCTTTTCCTAAATCGTGGCACAGTGAGCGGATATATGTTCCTTTAGAACAATGAACTCTCATTTTGAATTTGTTGTTTTTTTTGTCAAAATCTAAAACAGATATGTCAAAAATTTTGATTTTTCTTTTTGCTCTTTCAATTTCCTTGCCTTCGCGAGCCAGTTGATAAAGCTTTCTGCCGCCAACTTTTATAGCTGAATACATAGGAGGTTCCTGTTCAATTTCACCTGTGAAGCTTATCAATGCTTTTTCGATATCTTCAAGAGAAACGCAAGGCGTGGTTTCTTTGAGAACTGTCCCCGTTGTGTCATATGTGTCAGTGGTGATTCCGAGTTTAACGGTTGCAGTGTAGATTTTATCGCCTGCCATCAAAAAGTCAGACAGGGCGGTTGCTCTGCCGACAAGAATCGGAAGGACACCTTCGGCACAAGGGTCGAGCGTCCCTGTGTGGCCGACTCTTTTAATTCCTAAAGTCTTTCTTATGAAAAAAACCATGTCGTGAGAGGTTTTTCCCTGGGGTTTATACAGATTTATTATCCCGAGCACAGTTTCACTCCTTAGCTATGCATACATTCGTTATCATTATACCATAAAAAGCTGTTTTTGCATAGAAATATTTTATGTTTTTAAAACAAAAAATTCTGTTACGGGTGATTTTTATCTCATAACAGAATTTTTGAATTGTAAAAACTAATAGAGTATGGAGTTTTTAACTTTTTCGGCTTCTTTTTCTTTTCCGAGCGCTTTTGCAATCTCAAAAGCAAAATCAAAGCACTTTCCTGCAGCTCGTGATGTGATTATGTTGCCCGAGACCATAACTCCATCATTTGATGTGACAGCTCCCTTTAATTTTTCTTCAAATCCGGGATAGCAAACTGCTTTCTTCCCTTCTAAAAGCCCATAAGAGCCGAGCACTTTGGGGGCGGCGCAAATAGCGCAAATGAGCTTGCCTTCTTCGTTTGCTGAAAGCACGGCTTCTTTTACACAGGCTGAATTTTCAAGATGGTCTGCACCGGGAAGACCGCCTGGCAGAATAACTGCATCGGGAGATTGCAGTTTGAAATCTTTATAATGCTCATCTGCAAAAACCTGAATTCCGTGTGTGCCCGTGACGAGTTTTGTTTCCATTATGGAAACTGTTTTGACCTCTAAACCGCATCTTTTCAGCATATCGACGGGAACGAGAGCCTCCGCCTCTTCAAATCCATCAGCTAAAAAAACTATAATCATAACTTACACCTCATTCATATTAATAACTTTTCTGAGCCTTGGGAGCTCAAAATCCAAAACATAGTTTTCGAGTCGGATTTTCCACTCGATGTGAGATTTGTCTGTCATATATTCCATGGAAGGCTCCCAGCCAAGCCTTGAATCTGCCTCGACAAGAGGGATTGCTTTTTCAGCATTTTCTATTTCAGCCTTTATCATGGCCTCGATTTCATCCGTAACCTTTATAAGTTCTTCTCTTGTTTCAAAAGAACGGAGCCTGTTTTTCAAGCGAAACATATTTTTTGCATTAATGCCTGTTGTCAGACTGCAGGATATAAATTTACCTAAATTTATAAGTCGCTTCAGCTTCTCATTTTTATTTTCCGCCGATTCTAAAAGAGCTATTCCTTCATCAATCAGAGCCCTTGTTTTCTTATATGCCTCAATCTCGACGGGAACGCGCAGAGAAACATAGCTTTCGCGTCCTTTTGGCTCGCTGAAATAAAAAGGAAAACAGATTCCTGAGCCAAAATGAGCGGTGGGCGATGACGGAAGAGAGACTTCCGTGTCTATCTGCAGAGGATATGAAGGACCAACTCTCATTGCGCCCCATTGGTCAGCATCTGATGGAACATAGAAAGTGATGCCCTCACTCCATAGCTTCATAGCTTCGTCCACTTTGCTGAAGTTTTCTTCTCCGAATTCACTTTTTAAGATTTTTTCAAGAATTTCCTCCGGTGCAACTCTCGGCTCGGAGAAAACCCATTTTGAAAGCTTGCTTATAAATGAGGGATAGAAGCCGTAGTGGTGACATTCCATCAGGCCCTGAAGATTCCACTTGTCATGCGCCTTTTCCATCTCCTTGTAGCGCTTTATCCATTGATATGGAAAGGGTTCATAGGGAATGACGCCGAAATCCCATGAAAGTCCACCTGTGTTTGTCATTGAATAAAGCTTTATTCCCGCTTCTCTAGCTGCCTCTGCTTCCGCTGTGAAATATTCGCCGGGGCCCTCAAATGAAAGTGTGTAGTCTGCACATTCTTCAATGATGCCGTCTAATTTATAGTGGTGAAACATTTCGAAGGTTGCCTGAAGAGTGATTCCTTTGGGGAGAGCTTTGACAAGGGCTGTGCGCTTCTCCTTTGGATGATAGCCCCAGTTATATGTCCAGAAAACAATGTCTGCATCAGGTTTGTGCTTTTTGATCACTTTTTGAATGAGCCTCAGCCACTCGGGGTAGTCCGAGCAGGGATACCAGCCTGCTGCGACTTTTCCTGTTGGAATTCCGTCGATGATTGTATCTTTATGGAGAGCACCCGAAACATTAGGGTCTTTGCTCGGGAACCCAACAGACTCGCCGACGAGAGTTACGCCTTTTAGACCGGGGCATTTTCTGAAAAGCTTGCCATATTGATTTTCATAGTAGCTTTCAGCATCGGGAGCATCATAGCACTTTTCGCTTTTAAGATAGCTATAGGCATAAACATCCAGTCCATATTTCGCGGCTCTTCTAATTAAATCGTTAAAATCAAGGTAGCCGCAAGGCGTTTTGTCAACATCTTTAACGAAAATTAAAATTGCATCTCTTCCTTCGTGGGCGATGGAGGACAAATGTTCATCGGGATATTCGTCAAGACCGAAGCCTGAATGAACCATCTGTGGATAATACATAGGTTTTTTCGGATAGATTCCCTTTTTTATGAACGGAGCCTTCTTAAAGCTCATCATATCTTCTGCGAAATAAACGCCGCTTTGTGCACCGCGTTCGTCGTGTCCTATGATTTTCAGCATGTCGGAGACTGTTGTGATTTGACCTTTATATGAGGCATATTCACCCAAATCGTCCCCTGTGTCTTTTGCTGTTGCGATAAAAACATCGCCGCTTTTCGCATTTTCCAGACCTTTCTCAATTTTAACAGAGACATTTTGCGAAACAAAAAGATAATCAGCGAAATCTTTTGCAGCAGTCATTAAAACCTCGCCTGCAGTTTCAGGAAGAACTATTTTAGCTCCGTCTTTTATCGCGAATTCATCATCCGACAGAACAAGATTTTTGTTTCTTATATTTTTCTCATGAACTTCAGACATGCGTTTTCTGAAATCATAATTGTTCTCTGTTTTAAGCATACAATCACCTTTTTGAAATTACAAGTCTATATTTACATTAATTTTATAATAGTAAAAAATCTTTGTCAATATTAAAATTGAAATGTGAGAAAATATATGCTAAAATTAAGAAAAGACCAATTTTATAAAGTCAGAGGTGTATTATGAAAAGCTTTATGATAGTCGATAACAGATATGCTGAGGTTTCAGAAAAAGCATGGGGAGACAAGTTTGAAATCATTCCATCGGTCACTTGTCGCCATATTTCCGTTTCCTGCAGTGCGCATCCTGACATGGTTCTTTTTCAGGCGGAGGAAAAGGTGTTTATCTGTGCGCCTTGTTGTTATGGAGAATATGAAAAGAGACTTTCACGCTCCGGTATTACTTTGATTTGCGGAGAAAAGGAATTAAAGAGCACCTATCCTGAGGATATTGCATATAATATACTCAAAACCGATAATTTGGCGCTTGGGAAATTTTCGGCTGCTGACCCTTTAGTCATAAAATATCTGACAGATAAAAAGATTGAAATTATTAATGTAAATCAGGGCTACAGCAAATGCTCCTCGTGTGTTTTTTCAAACGGCGTAATCACTGCCGATGAAGGAATTTTTTCTGTCTTAAAAGAACGGGGAAAAGATGTGTTAAAAATTCCGAGTGGAGAAATAAAGCTCACAGGCTATGATTATGGATTTATTGGGGGAGCAAGTGGGGAATCTCGTGATGGAGAAATCTTTTTCTTCGGCGATTTGGACAGCGTTTCCTTTGGAGACAAAATCAGGAAATATATTTTATCGAAAGGGAAAAAAATTCACGAAATAAAAAATTATCCGCTGACAGATGTGGGGACAATTATGTTTTGCTGAATATATAAACAGTTTACCGTTCATAATACATAAGAAAAACAGCGCAGATTATCACAAGGAGTGTATGTATGAACGAAACAATAAGTCTTGGAATTGACGGGGATATCAATCTCATAAAAAGCAGGATTGTAACAAATCCCGATTGCATTTTTCCTGTCTCGATAATGAAGGAAAAACCTGAAGATAATATAACATATTTTAATTTTGAATATAATGAGGATATAGCTACTTTCCACAAATATCTTAATGTTCTTGCAGAATATGTAATAGACCGATATGAAACCCGTATAATGAGAAAAATTCTCGACGAGCATTTTCAGGATATTTCTCTTGCCACAAAAAGAGAAATTATAAAAAACATTAACCTTTTTGAAGACGACAGGGAAGTTGGCTTTGAGGCGCGAAAGGAATGCATTTTATTAGCGCTTTATGAATGTCTTAAAGAAAGCTCAAAGCTATATCTTGATGGCTTTATTGCATTCAGGCTTAAGGACTATGAAGCAATTTTATGCAGACTTTCCGAAATGCTTATAGATGACTATAAGGCAAAAAAAGAATATAATGAATTTATTGATCTGTTAACATATTTTGTTGAGGTGCAATTTCCTCGTCCTGAGCTTTTGAACATAACAGTTGAAGAAAACGGAGAATATAGGTTAGCTGATGGCGCAGGATGCGACATCACGGGAAAGTGTATGGAAGAGTTTGTCGGAGAAGCGGCTATGATGACAGAAGCAGATTATGATGATGTTTTAATCAGCGCATTGATAACTGCGGCGCCGCAAAAAATTATTGTTCATAAGGCAGAAAACATCAGAAACAGAGATTTGTTTCTAACAATTAAAAAAGTGTTTAAAAATGTTGAATATTGTCTGGGATGTGACCTGTGTATGCCATAAAAATATGGCATACACAGATTTTTAAGATGCTCCTATCCGTAAAGAAGGTTTTCGGCAAGCCTTAAAAAAATCGTAAAAAGGCCTGCTTTTTTTATGTCTTCTGCAGCTATTATATCAGTGCTTCCCACTTTTTCTTTTTCAACAAAAAATTCAATTTCGCCGAGTTTTTCCCCCTTCTTGATGGGAGCACTAATCTCTGTCGGCAATGTTATTTTCTTTTCAATGGCATCAAGCTTTGCCTTTTCTATGAGCACGCCCGTGTTTGCTTCTGTTCCGGGCGTTGTCTTTTGCTTTGCCCCTTTTAAGACTCTGATTTCTTTCATATCATCTTTATCAATGAGATTGTTTGCGACAGCATAGTTTGCAAAACCATAGTCTAAAAGCTTTGTTGCGTCTGAAAAGCGCTCCTTTGAGGAGGGTGCTGCAAGAACGACTGCAATAAGCGTCATATTGTTTTTCTTTGCTGATGCACTCAGACAATATTTTGCAATGCTTGTTGATCCTGTCTTGAGTCCGTTTGCCCCTTCATAAAATCTTATCAGTTTATTGGTGTTCACTAATCCGAAAGAACCATTTCGCAAAGAATCCATCCAGATTGATGTAAACTCTAAAATTCTCGGATGAGATATGAGTTCTTTTGACATTAATGAAATGTCATATGCTGATGTGATGTGACCTTCTTCATCTAAGCCGTTGCAGTTGATGAAGTTAGTGTCGTTCATCCCAAGCTCTTTTGCCCGCTCATTCATCCTTTTGACAAACTCTTCGTTGCTCCCTGCAACAAACTCACCAAGAGCCACAGCCGCATCGTTTCCTGAGGCAACAGCAACAGCTTTTAACATATCGTGAACGCTCATTTCCTCGTTTGGTTCTAAATATACCTGTGAGCCTCCCATTGATGCGGCAAACTCCGAGCATCTTACCATATCTTCCATTTTTATCTGCCCTGAATCGACGGCTTCTATGACGAGAAGCATTGTCATAATTTTTGTCACAGAAGCAGGCGGAAGCTGTTTGTGACTGTCTTTTTCAAAAAGAATTTGTCCTGTTTCTGCTTCGATTAAAATTGCAGATGGGGCAGAAATGCTGATTTCAGCAGCAAAACATTGTGGCAAAAAAGAGCACAGCAAAATCACTATCAAGCAAATTATTGAAGTGATTTTAATAATAACATTTTTCATTTTGGCTTTCTCCTTTTAGAAAATATATTATTATATCTTATGCGCTGTTTTTTCGCGTATGCCTTATAATCTCTGCAGATTTTAAAAGAAAAAGGTATGGAAACATTTTGTTTCCATACCCTTTGTGTGATAAAATTCTTTAACTTAAAGAAGAATCCTATAATGTGACATACTTCTTGGAGTCGCTAGCATTGTATGCGCTTTCAATGATTTTCTGAACCTGAACAGCAGATTCTGCTGTGACAACAGGCTCTGTGTCATTGATGATTGCATTTCCAAATGCTTCAACCTCTTTTGTGTACATATTGCCAAATTCAACCTCGAGCATCTGAGCCTTAAGCTCGCATCTCTCCTGAGCTGCATCATAGCCCTTAGCATCGTCAGACATAAACACTTCAACCTGACCTGCCTCAATCTGGCTGATTGTTCCTTCTGCCATCATGCTGCCCTTTGTGCCATAGAATTCCATTTTACATTTAGCAGCTGCATCGGGAATGTTGAAGTTAGCGTCAACCATTGCAATAGCGCCATTATTCATCTTCATGAGAAGCATACCTGAATCATCAACATCATATGAGAATGTCTGTGTGCCTGTGAATCCGCAAACTTCTTTAGCTTCTAAGCCTGAAATCTGCTGCAAAAGATCAGCACAGTGAACACCCATATCAATCATAGCGCCGCCACCTGAGAGCTTTTTGTTCTGTCTCCAGCAATTTTCCATGTCAGGATACCAGCAAGTGAGCTGAGCTCTCATAGAAACGATTTCACCGATTGCGCCTTCAGCAATCAGCTCTTTCATCTTCTGGTGGAAGCTGTGGAATCTCATCATAAAGCCTGCTGAAAGCTTAACACCTTCAGCTTTGCAGAAATCAACAATTTCCTGAGACTCAGCAACTGTTATGCCGAGAGGCTTTTCAAGAAGAATGTGTTTTTTAGCTTTAGCAGCTTTGAAAGCCTGTTCTTTATGAGCAAAAACAGGAGAAGCAATGTAAACTGCTTCAATTTCGTCAATTGCAAGAAGGTCTTCAATGTTGTTAAAAGCATATTTTGCATTATATTTTTCTTTGCAGTTGTTTGCAAAGTCCATGTTTGTGTCCATTACAGCAATGAGCTCAGCGTTGTCTGCGAGCATCATGCCAGGTAATGTTCTTCTGTCAGCGATACCGCCGCAGCCAATAACACCCCATTTAATTTTTCTCATAACAATCGTTCCGTCCTTTCAAAAGGATATAGGATATCACAACTTTTACATTGTGATTTCCTAATATCATAAAAGTCTGTTTATTTACTTAAAGCAACTTATTTTAAATGCTTAGCGATAGCTGCCTTTAAGCCTTCAATACATCTTTCAATGTGAACTTCTTCCCATGTCGGATGTAAGAAGAGACAAACTGTCTGAGCACGGAGTCCTTTAGCGTGCGGACAAACAACATTCTTATAATCAACAGAAGCAGCATCTGCATATTCTGAAGATTTGAACGGGAACTGAGCTGTACCGAAGCCGTTTAATTCTTTGTAAGCTTTCTCTTCGTAAGCTTCAGGCCACTGAATACCATAGCAAGGAATCTTTAATGCGCCAAGTTCTTTTAAGATTGCAGGAGCATCGCAATCGAGAGCGTCGAGGTCTAAGAGAATCGGATACCACCAATATGAGCTTCTTCTTTCTTCTGTGTTAACAGGGAGCTTTTTGATACCCTTCATGCCAGTAAATGCATCGTCATACATTTTAGCATATTTTAATCTTCTTGCTAAGTTCCAAGAATCAAATCTCTTAAGCTCGTTGATACCGATGATAGACTGCATTTCTGTCATTCTGTAGTTAAAACCAACTCTGTTGTGGATGTAAGGAAGTTTTTCCTCTAATGCGAGCATGTTCATTCTTGTCTTAACATCATAACCATGGTCTCTGAAAGAACGAGCTTCCCAGCCAACTTCTTCATCATTTGTTACAACCATGCCGCCTTCGCCGCCTGTTGTGAAGTGTTTTGACTGACAGAATGAGAAACATCCTACATCGCCGATAACACCTGATTTAATACCGTTATATGTACCGCCGAAGCACTGTGCGCAGTCTTCAACAACTTTTAAGTTGTGTTTCTTAGCGATTTCAAGAATTCTCTTCATGTCGCAGATTACACCGTAAAGGTGAACAACGATAATAGCTTTTGTTCTGGGAGTGATGAGCGCTTCAACGCTGTCAGGGTCGATTGTGTGATCGTCTGTAACATCAGCAAAACGCGGAATTGCACCAGCCTGAACAACTGAGAATGATGAAGCAATGAATGAATATGAAGGAACGACAACTTCATCTCCAGGACCAATGTTTAATGCTGCTAAAGCAATGTGAAGAGCGGCTGTGCCGTTTGTGCAAGAAATTGCCATCTTCGCACCGCACCACTTAGCAAACTGTTCTTCGAATTCCATACCCTTTGTTCCTGTCCAGTAGCTAACTTTACCATTTTTGATAGGCTCTAAAACATCATTAATTGTTTCAGGAGCAAACTGAGGCCACATCGGGAAACCGATTTCTTCGATGCCGGCGCCGTTCATTACGATTTCTTTTTCTGCCATTTTTAATCATCTCTTTCTTTTTTATAAATTTTTGTCCGTTGGACTGTTTTTTTATTTAAAATCTTTTAAAGCAGAGCTTTAAAAGATTTTTTTACGAGTGAAAAATTTGTCAAAAGCATATTTCGCGCCACCCATAGTCACAGCGTCATCGCCCAAAAGCGAATATTTTATTTCGGCTGTGTTCTCAGAAAGCGCGAGCTCTTTTCTGAATTCCAAAAGCGGAGAGAGGAGATGCTCGCCAAGGCGACATACTTTTCCGCAAATGACCACAATCTCAGGGTCTATAATATTTACTAAATTATTTATTCCAAAGGCAAGAGCCCTTGCCGCTTCGCTGATAACATCTTTAGTGGCTGCATTTCCGTCATCTAGAAGACTTTTAAGCTCTGATGTTCCCGAAATTGACTTTTCAAGACGCCTTTCGGCTTCTTTTATAATGGAAGGGAGACTTACATACATCTCAAGACACCCATAGTTTCCACATTTGCATTTTTTGCCCTTGTAGTCAACGCTGACATGTCCGAATTCGCAGGCTATTCCGTTTGTGCCACCATAGATATCGCCTTCAATGACAACACCGGCACCAACACCATCTGCAATTTCAATGGAAACAAGATTTAAAACGCCGACTCCTGCACCAAATTCCTTTTCAGCATAAGCGATTAAGCCTGATGTGTTACAGAGGTCAATTTCTGCGCCGGGAAAATCTTGTTTTAAAAGTTTGACAAGGTCAACCCCTGTCTCTATTTCAACAACTGTTGATGAAACAACAGAATTGTTTTCTGAATCAATGATGGCAGGAACTCCGACAGCAACGCCCAAAATTTTGTATTCTGCAGCTTCTTTTCTCAAAAAATCCGCAAGAGAGTGAAGCACTGCCCCGTTTCCATCTAAAGACTTTTCTTTGTGCAGAACCTTTTCAAAACGGAGGTTATATAAATCCAAAACAATGGCAGACGAAGAAATTTCCACGCCGGCTAAATAACCGCCCTCGGGATTCACATTTAAAAGAATTGCTTTTCTTCCTGATGTTGAAACCTCTTTTGTGCCCACTTCGATTATGAGTCCAAGCTCTAAAAGCTCATCAACAAGGGAAGAAACTGTTGCAGCTGAAAGCTTTGTTATTTTTTTTATGTCTGCTCTTGAAAGAGATTCTTCTTTGCAAATCAAGCTGAAAACAAGCTTTAAATTTGCTTCCTTAATCAATTGCTGACTGCTTTTTTTTCTGTTTTGCATTTGTTTCACTCCGTAATTTGTTCAGCGACTGAACTAATTATAATATAGCACAAATCATCGCATATGTCAAGCGTTATTTCTGCTTTTTGCGATTATTCGTTAAATTTATTGGCGATTTTATCTTTTGCTTTTAACATAATATCAAGAAGGTATATTTTTTTTCTTCCAAGTAAATAGCCAAAGAGAGCACCGAGCATAACGCACAATGGCGAAATCAGAAGCACGAGCGGAGTTGCGAGATTTGTTTTCATAAATCCCGTCAGATTTAAAAAGAGGACACGGATAACTATTGAAGCTGCATCTTTAAAAAGGAAAGAAAAAGTTTCGCCTGTTTCAGATGACGAAGTTCCTAAGACAATGTCTCCTATTGGAAGGATATTATAATAAATGAGTGAATATACACCAATTACAAAAAGAAGCGTGACTGTGAGAGGAAGCGCGAGCACAAATGCATTTTTCATAGGTGCTTTTTCCGAGCGCAAGTCGATTTTTGCAGCTAAAGCTCCTTTTGAATATATAAATCCGAACAGAGTGAGAGTGAAAATAACGCTATGGAGAAAGTTTCCACGGCTAAAAGCAAACATCCATGAAAGTGCGATAAAACCAAGTCCTGTAAGAACAAGATTTATTATGTAGTCTAAAAAAAGAGACGCGGTAAGTTTTTTTCTGCTCATATTATTCTCCTATCTCGTAAGATTAACGCTTTTTAATATTTTTTCTTGTTTTGCAAACATTTTTGTTTCGTCTTCTTTGCTTAGTTCGTGGTCATAGCCTAAAAGATGAAGCATTGAATGAACGGCGAGGAAGCCAATTTCGCGTTCTAAAGAATGGCCAAATTCTTCTGCCTGCTCTCTTGCGCGTTCAAACGAAATAACAATGTCACCTAAAAGAAGAAAACCGTCTGAAAAGTCTTCGCTTTTGGGCGTTATAAGCCCATCTTTCCCTTCAAGCATCGGGAAGGACAAAACATCGGTCGGGGAGTTTATGTTCCTCATCTCTTTGTTTATTTCCGCAATGTTTTCGTTGTCTGTTATGGTCAGGCTGACTTCGCAGTCATATGAAATGTTTTCGGCAGAAAGAGATGCTTCAATGCAATTTTTAATAATATCTATGTGTGCATCGCATATTTCAAATTTATCTTGTTCGTTTTCCCAATAAAGCTTAATCATGTGACTTCTTTTCGCCGCCCTTTTTATTATATTTCTCATAAGCAAGGATGATTTTCTGCACTAAAGGATGTCTTACAACATCTTTGTGTGAGAAATAGCAGAACTCGATATCATCAATTCCCTGCAAAATCTTTTCTGCTTCCTTGAGACCGGATTTTTTTCCGTCGGGAAGGTCAATCTGCGTTATGTCGCCCGTTATGACGGCTTTTGAGCCGAAACCGATTCTTGTTAAAAACATTTTCATCTGTTCAGGCGTCGTGTTCTGAGCTTCGTCCAATATGATGTAGGCATTATCGAGCGTTCTTCCTCTCATATAGGCGAGCGGTGCCACCTCGATAAGTCCTTTTTCAACATAGCTCTGATAATTTTCCATGCCCACCATCTCAAAAAGAGCATCGTGAAGCGGGCGCAAATATGGGTCAACCTTATCCTGAAGGTCACCGGGCAGAAATCCGAGCTTTTCACCTGCCTCAACTGCAGGGCGAGTGATGACGATTCGTGAAACCTCTTTTTTTCTGAAAGCGGTGATTGCCTTTGCAACAGCAAGATATGTTTTACCTGTGCCGGCAGGACCTATGCCGAAAACCACAGTGTTTTTATTCATTGCACCGATGTAGAGTTTTTGTCCTATGGTTTTACTTTTTATGGGCTTGCCTTTAGCTGTGATGCACACGCAGTCTCCTGAAAGCTGTTTTAAATCAGCTTCAGCTCCTGCACGAACCATATCTACTGTGTAATTAACGCTTTGTTCCGTCAGGATTTCGCCTCTGTCAATTGTTTCAATGAGAGAGGAAACAACTCTTGCTGCAGGCTCTAAATTTTTCTCCTGGCCGATAATTCGAAGCATTGAATCACGAGCTGAAATGATAACATCAAATTCCTTTTCGATGATTTTTGTGTTTTTGTCAAAGTTTCCAAAAAGCTTGGATATATCTATTCCTGAAACATCAATAGTTTTTTCAGCCATAAAAAATAATCTCCTGTAAATGTTTTGATGTTAGTATATCATATTTTGTGTTTAATATCAATTAAATTTTCTGTTAAATAATTTGTTTTGTCGCAAAAAGCGTAAAAAAACAGCGCAGGACAGAGATGTCTTGCGCTGAATGACTTTGTTATGTTACTAATTCTATTTTGTAACCTCAACACGACCTATTTCTTCATTCCACTGAACGCTCACGCCCAGTAAATTGCCCATAGCTTTTAAGGGGAGATATGTTCTGTCATCTACGACAACAGGGAGTTTTTCGGAAACAAACTCTTTTCCGTCAACATAAACCTTAAAGCCGGCATCAACTGCATCATATTTTTTCTGCGGAAGAGAAGCGCCTTCATTTAAGGCTTCCCATTCTTCAAATGTGTGTTTTTGTTCAAAAACAGAAACAACCATTGAAGTTCCGTGAAGAACAAGATTAATCATTCTGCCTGTTTCCGTATTGAAAAGAAGCATTGATTCATATCCTTCGGAGTTATCATAGAAATATTGAATGAATCCAACAGATGAAACAACCTCCATATATGAATAAATCACATCAGAAAGTTTCTCTTCTGAAACAGAATAGCCGAAAGATGTTACATAACCAAAATCAGTTGCAGTTGATTCTGACATAATAAGCTCGGTCTTTGTTATTTTGCCGAAATCGGGGACATCATCAAATTTGTCATATCCATCGGGCAAAGCAGGTGTCTTTTTTGAGACTTCCTTCGTTGTGCTCACCTCGACCTGACCGAGCTCCTGATTCCACTCGACATAAACACCAAGGGCATCCCCTAAAGCACGGAGCGGAAGATATGTTGTGCCGTCTATCACGACTACGGGGGGCTCGGAATAGAACCTTTCTCCGCCAACAAGAACATCAAATGTCGGAACAATTGCCTTGTAAGTTGCGGCAAATGCAAGAGAGCTTGTCCCTAAAACTATTACAAGAGCGCAACAGATTATTGCTTTTAACAACTTTTTCATTATAAAAACTCCTTTTCTCTTCATTAATAAATATTATAACAGCAGTAAATGTCAAAATCAATTCTTTTTGAAAATTTTTATTGACTAAATTTTGTCATTATACTATAATTTAGGAGGAGGTGTTTTTATGGGAAATTATGATTTAAAAGGGAAAAGGCTTTTAATTCTCGGAGGAAATTCGGCGACGCTTGATTTGGTAAGAAACGCTAAAGATATGGGCATATACACAGTTGTGACAGATTATTTGACAGGTGGCGTTGCAAAAGACGAGGCAGATGAGATTGCACCTGTCAGCACCTGCGATTTTGATGGGCTTAAGAATTTGATAAAAGAGAAAAAGATTGATGGTGTTTTTTGCGGACCGAGTGAATTTAACATCCGCAATATGATTAAACTTTGTGAAATGACGGGCCTTCCGTGCTATTCTGATTCTGATGTGTGGGAAAGATGTGCTAATAAGGATGTTTTTAAGGAGACTTGCAGAAAATACGGGGTGGATTGTATCCCTGAATATGATATAGATGAGTTCGCGACGGATGAAGAGCTTGAAAAGATTGATTATCCTATTATGATAAAGCCCGTTGACTCGCACAGTTCGCGCGGCGTAAAAGTCTGCAACAATCGCGCAGAAGTTCGCGTGGCTATAAAAGAAGCTTTGGAACATTCTCAATGTAAAAGAATCATAGCAGAGAAGTTCATTGAAAACAATGGTGAGATTTTTTCAACAAGATATTTAATTCGTGACGGCAAAGCAGTTCAATATCTGTGCATGGACACCTGCATCACAAACCCCGCAACAAGAAAAAACTTTAACAGCTCATTTGCCTTTTCACCTTCCAAATATGCCAAATACTATATGGAAAATATGAACGACAAGGTTATAAAAATGATTGAGGGTATGGGGCTTAAAAACGGAACAGCCTTTTTTCAATGCCTGCCATACAAGGGGAAAATTTACTTTATGGAGATGGGCTATCGCTTGAGCGGCGGAATGATTTTTAAGCTCACAGAGCCAATGTTTGGCATAAATGATATGAAAATGATGATAAGGCTCGCTTTGGGAGGAAAAATGTATGAAGATGAGGAAGTTAAAGACATTGATGTTTTAAATCCCAAAAAGAATGCGGCGCAACTCATGATTCCGCTTGATCCGGGAACTATCGGAAAAATTGAAGGGCTTGGAGAAACAAAGAAAATTAAATGCGTGACTGACTTTATTCAGTATTATGATATTGGCGGAGTTGTTGAAAAGAAATTTGTGGGAACTCTGTCACAGCATTTCGGAAGATTCACTATGATTGCACCAAGCGGCGATGAAATTTATGAAGCCGTTCAACAAATAAACAAAACATTAAAGGTTTATAACACAGAAGGTGAAATTATGAACACTTTAAAGTTTGACTTAAAGCGTATAGAACACAGGGAAATATAAATTTAAAAACGGAAGCGTCTTGTCGTAACCGACAAGACGCTTGTTTTATGCCTTGAAAAAGTGATTTTATTATTACGCGCACAAAAATATATCTGAAATCTTTTTGAGTAAAAATATTGCATTTTAGTTTAAAATGTGGTATAATTAATTAGAAACACATTTTTGAAGTTTTTACACAATGGAGGGTATTATGGATAACAGTGTTGAAACAAAAGTAAACACGCAATATGACGAAACTCAAATTCAGGTTTTGGAAGGCTTGGAAGCGGTTAGAAAGCGTCCCGGTATGTATATCGGCTCAACCTCTTCACAAGGTCTTCACCACCTTGTTTATGAAATCGTCGATAATGCTATAGACGAGGCCCTGGCAGGTTATTGCACGGAAATTGAAGTAATCTTAAATGAGGATGACTCAGTAACAATAAAGGATAATGGCCGAGGAATTCCACATGGCATTCACCCTAAAATGGGAATATCCACTATTGATGTCGTGTTTACGGTGCTACATGCAGGCGGTAAATTCGGCGGTGGCGGATATAAGGTTTCGGGCGGACTTCATGGTGTTGGTGCGTCTGTTGTTAATGCACTTTCAACGCGCTTAGAGGTTAAAGTGTGTGATGGAGAAAAAATATGGTTCCAGAGCTATAAGCGAGGAGTGCCCGATGGCGAAGTTCGCACAATTGGTGACACTTCTGTGACAGGAACAGAAGTCACATTCTGGGCAGATGGAGAAATATTTGAAGAGACGGTCTATGATTATAATGTTCTTTTGAAGCGCTTAAGAGAGCAGGCCTTCTTAAATGGCGGGCTTAAGATTATTTTCAGGGACGACAGAGAGGAAAAAAGGGAAGAGGAGCTTCTCTATGAGGGCGGAATTAAAAACTTCGTTTCATATCTTTTCTCTGAAAAAAAAGAAAGAAAAGAGACCTTGGAAGTTGTAAATGATGAGGTTATTTATGTTAAGGGCGAAAAAGACGGCAATCAGGCAGAGGTTGCCCTTCAGTGGTACACTGGATATGACGAAAAGACGGAGTCATTTGCAAATAACATAGCAACAACAGAAGGCGGCATGCATGTAACCGGCTTTAAGGCGGCGCTCAAAAAGGTTTTTGTTGATTATGGCAAAAAGTTTAAAATATTAAAAGACAATGAAGAGCTTGAGGGCGAAGACATCCGTGAAGGACTCATTGCAGTCATATCAGTTAAGCTGACGGAGCCTCAGTTTGAAGGTCAGACCAAGACAAAGCTTGGAAACTCTATGATGAGAAGCTTTGTTGAGAGCATGATTAAAGAAAAGCTTGCGGACTATATGGAAGAAAATCCTTTAGTTGCAAGAGCAATTTTAGAAAAGGCGTTGCAGGCATCAAGAGCAAGAATTGCGGCAAGAAAGGCAAGAGAGGCAAACCGCAAGACGCCGCTTGGCTCAAGCTCGCTCCCGGGTAAGCTGACAGATTGCATCGTTAAAGACCCGACAAAAACAGAGATATATATTGTCGAGGGAGATTCGGCAGGAGGCTCTGCTAAAAACGGAAGAGACAGCAAATATCAGGCAATCCTTCCACTCTGGGGAAAAATGCACAATGTTGAAAAGGCAAGAGCAGATAAGGTTTATGGAAACGATAAGCTAACACCTGTCATTCAGGCGCTCGGCACAGGAATAGCAGACGAGTTTAACATTGAAAAGCTTCGATATGATAAAGTCGTTATCATGGCCGATGCCGATGTTGACGGTGCGCATATTCAGACGCTTCTTCTGACATTCTTCTTCAGATTTATGAGACCACTCATTGAAACGGGGCACATTTATCTTGCAAAACCGCCTCTTTATAAGCTGACGAGAGGAAAGAAAACGCAGGTTGCGTTCAGCGATGAGGAGAGAGATGCAATCAGCGAGGAACTAAAAGGCGGAGATTCAAATGCAAAGGTTGACATCAGCCGATATAAAGGTCTTGGTGAGATGAACCCCGAGGAGCTTTGGGAAACGACTATGGACCCGAAAAACAGAATTTTATTGAAGGTTACGCTGGAAGATGCCGAGAAGGCAGACGAAATTTTCACCATCTTAATGGGAGATGAAGTTGAGCCGAGAAGAATTTTCATAGAAGAAAATGCGCAGTATGTAACAAATCTTGATGTGTAGGCGGGGTGAAATAAATGGCTAAAAATAAAAAATATGAGGATTCTCATTTTGAAGAATATTTTGAAACACAAAAAATAGTTGATGTTGACATAGAAAAGAGAATGCGCGAGGCATTCATAGACTATGCTATGAGCGTTATCGTGAGCAGAGCTCTGCCTGATGTCAGGGATGGCTTGAAGCCTGTTCACAGACGAATTCTATATTCAATGCACGAAGAGCATCTGACTTATGACAAGCCGTTCTTTAAATCGGCTACAACCGTCGGTAATGTTATCGGTCGTTATCATCCACATGGTGATGCTTCTGTTTATGATGCTATGGTGCGACTCGCGCAGGACTTTTCGATGAGATATATGTTAATTGATGGTCACGGTAACTTCGGTAGTGTTGATGGAGACCCTCCTGCTGCATACCGTTACACAGAGGCAAGAATGAGCAAGCTCGCAAATGTGATGCTTGAAAACATCGAAAAAAACACGGTTGATTTTCTTCCTAACTTTGATGAAAAGAGAATTGAGCCGACTGTTCTGCCGACAAGAATTCCGACGCTTCTCATTAACGGAAGCTCAGGTATTGCTGTCGGAATGGCAACAAACATTCCGCCGCACAATCTCACCGAGGTTTTAGATGGTGTTATTGCCAAAATTGAAAATCCTGACATCACACTTGATGAGATGATGGAATATATTAAAGCTCCCGATTTCCCGACCGGTGCTTCAATTATGGGAAAAAGAGGCATAAGGGCGGCTTATGAGACGGGACGCGGAAAAATTATTGTAAGAGCTAAAACGCAAATTGAAGAACATAAAGACGGAACATCATCAATTATCATAACAGAGCTTCCGTATCAGGTTAACAAGAAGATGCTTGTTGAATCAATTGCCGAGCTTGTTAAAGATAAGAGAATTGAAGGCTTATCTGATATTGACGACCATTCTTCTGACAGGGTAGGCATCAGGGTTGACATTTCGCTTAAAAGGGATGCTAATCCCCATGTTGTTTTAAATCAGCTCTTTAAGTTCACAAGACTTCAGGACAGCTTCTCT
This sequence comes from Clostridia bacterium, assembly GCA_045576235.1. Lineage (GTDB taxonomy): Bacteria > Bacillota > Clostridia > UBA1381 > UBA9506 > SIG437. The sequence continues at coordinate 26,141 of JAZNGA010000054.1, read as the reverse complement.
GTGAACCTTCTTGCAATCCATGACGGAAGACCGAAAACAATGGGGCTTATGGAGGTGCTTGACCACTTCATTGATTTCCAGGAGGAAATTGTAACAAGGCGCACTAAGTTTGACCTTGAAAAAGCTGAATCAAGAATGCACATATTAGAAGGATTAAGAATTGCTCTTGCTAACATTGATGAAATTATTCATATCATCAGGAATTCATATGATGATGCTAAAGAAAGACTTATGGAGCGCTTCAACATGTCAGATGTTCAGGCTCAGAGCGTGCTCGACATGAGACTTGCACAGCTGCAGCGATTGAACGGAGAGAAGATTGAGGCGGAATACTCTGAGCTTGCAGAAAAAATCAAGGAATATAACATACTTTTATCTGACAGGGATAAGCTCATGGAACAGATTAAGGAAGAGCTTTCTGAAATCCGTGATAAATATGGCGACGAGAGAAAGACAGAGCTTTTAGATTCTGATGATGAGATTGATATTGAAGATTTAATTGAAAGAGAGGATGTTGCAATAACACTCACTCATTTTGGTTATATCAAAAGAATTCCCGTTGATACCTATAAAGCACAGCATAGAGGCGGTAAAGGAATTATGGGTATGACAACGAGAGAAGAAGATTATGTTGAAAAGCTATTTGTAACATCGACACACAACCATGTCCTTTTCTTCACTTCAAAGGGCAGAATGTATAGAATGAAGGCTTATCAGATTCCTGAAACAGGAAGACAGGCAAAGGGAACGGCTATCGTTAATCTCCTTCAGCTTGAACCTGACGAGAAGGTTACGGCAATGATTTGTGTCGAGGGCTTTGAGGAAGGAAAATATCTCTTCTTCGGCACGAAAAAGGGTGTTGTCAAGAAGACTGACTTCATGCTTTATGACACATCAAGAAAAGGCGGCATAGCGGCTATCGTGCTTGACGAGGATGATGAGCTTATAAATGTTGAGCTCACAGACGGAACGAACGATATCATTCTTTCAACCTACAAGGGTATGTGCATAAGATTTAACGAAGAAGATGTTCGTCCGATGGGCAGAGTTGCACATGGTGTCAGAGGCATCAGGCTTGCATCAGAAAATGACTATGTTGTCGGCATGAGCATGGCAAGAGAAGATTGTGAGCTCCTTTGCGTAACTGAAAAGGGCTTTGGTAAGAAGACTTCGCTTTCTGAATATAAGACGCAGACGCGTGGCGGTAAGGGTGTTAATAACTACAGACTTTCAGAGGCAACGGGAAATGTTGCGGGAATTGATGTTGTTGCGCTTTCTGACGATGTTATGATGATAACTTCTGACGGAACAATTATCAGAATGAGGACAAAAGAAATTTCAAGCATAGGCAGACTCACAAAGGGAGTCAGACTTATGAGGCTTGCAGATGGTGTGACTGTTGTCAGCATGACTCGCACAGACGAGGAACAAGAGGAAGAGTTTGAAGAAACAGTGGCAGAAAATTCTGATGCACAGTCAGGTGCGGACGAATCAGCGAATTCTGCAGATGTGGCTCAGACAGAAGAATAGAACATTTAATTGAATAAATTAAAAAATAAAATGGATGTTTCCTGATGTTTGGGAGGCATCCATTTTGTTTACGAAAAAAACAGGAAGCTTTAAACATAAAAAAGGAGCTGTAGCAAAATGAGCTCATTTTGCTACAGCTCCCATAAAAACTATGTTTCTGATTTTAAACTATTAATTAGTTACATTCAGCACAAAGCGGACCTGCGAGCTCGTTCATAAAGAAGAGTTTGCCGGGGAGTGTGGGAATGAAGCTTGATGTGATCCATGGTGTAGGACCATAGCGGAGAGTCATCCAGAGGCTCATGCCCTGCCACTGCATTCCGCGGCCGAGTGTTCCGTCAGCTCCGCCGATGATGTAGTCAGCCTGCATAAAGATACCGGGGCCGATTGTGTTAGCTCGGCAAGGAACGAGCGGTGTTCTTGATTTGAAGCTTGTTAAAGCGTTCTGCTCAATTGTGAGCGGATGGAGTTTAGCACCAACTCTGTGAGTCTGTGCGAGCCATTCTTCGGTTGTTGCAAATTCGCCGGCAAACTGTGGTTCCCAGAAAGCGATGTGGCACATTCTGCCAATACCAAAGATTAACACCATTTTTGCACCTTCAGCCTTTAATGCAGCAATTTTTTCTGCATATTTAGGAAGGTTTTCTTTTGTTGCAAAGTTTCTCTGTTCTTTAGGAACTGTGAGCTCGCCGAGCGGATTGTAGAAAGCCTGCTCCATAGCGTTTGTGAATGAACCGGGGTTGTCTGCTGCGAGAGTGTTTCCGTCAGCATCTGCCCATTCGTCCATGTTGAAACAATGGAGGTGGTCACACTTAACATTCCATTCTTTTAAGAAGTAAACAACCCATTTATACATACCCATAGGGCCAACGGGGAGAATCATGATGAGCTTTTCTCCTGCATCTCTGGCACTCTTGATTTTTAAAGCAATTTCGTGTCCCATAAGAGCATTAAACTCGCTTACATCCTCACAACCAACGAGGTTAAAATCTTTGTTCCAGAAATCCTGTCTGTCATAGATCCTTTCAGGTGCATTTGAGCAACACGCATCTATTTTTACCATATCCCATCCTGCCGGATAGAAGCCTTCTAAGTTTGAACCTTTGACTGTACTTGCAAAATCCATAACTTAATTCCTCCTGATAGATTATTTAATTAAAATATATTTTACCATAAAAAACACATTATGGCAACATTCTTTTTGTTGTGGGCTTTGGATAAACCATACACTGTGAGAAAGCTTCGGCATATGTTGCGCCGCACTGATATCCACGATATTTTGAAATAGTTCTGACCATGTCAGCAAAGTCGATGTTATCGTGCTCTCTCATCCATTTGAGCTGACTTTCGTGACATTCGAGCATCTCGAGCTTTAAATCAATTTCATCTGTGATATCTACATATTCTGTAGGAAGGAATTCGTTTCCGCCTAAATTATCCATGTAGAAAATCGGAGTGACCTTAGATGGAGTCATCACATTTGAAATATAATGAGGCACACTTGCAGCAAATGAAGCATTGAAAACAAGCTTGCTGACTGCAACATGGTCAGGCATATAATCATTAGGCGCATGAGTGATAATAAAATCGGGCTGAGCCTCACGGATTATGTCAACGACCTTATCAACCTGTTCTTTTGTTTCATATGCGAGTAAATCTCCAATGTCGCAGGTCACAACCTTGATGCCGGCAAGCGCACCTGCTTTTTTAGATTCGTTTTTACGAATTTCAGCTAATTCATCGGGCTGAAGTATAACATGACCTAAATTGCCATTACAAACATGGCAAACTGTGACATTGTCACCTCTTTTTACGCATTTTGCCAAAGTTCCCGCACAGTTGATTTCAATATCATCGGGATGGCAACCGATAGCGAGTACATTCACTTTACATATCTCCTTTTTATGTTCTTGTTGTTTTGATAAATCTTGTCGTAGCCATTGATGCTGATGAAATTTATAAAAACAATACATTTTTATATTCAAAAAAGTTGGATTTGTGCATAAAAATGTATTGTTTTAATTCAGGCCCCGCCGCAGAGAAATCTCTGCGGCGGAACTTGAAAGGCTGTTAATTAGTCACGAGCCATTTTCTTGTAAGCTTCATATCTTTCTTTCAAGTCGCTTTCAGCCTTAGCAAACAATGCATCTGCTGCTTCGGGGAATGCGCGCTTTAACATAAGATAACGGTTTTCGCCTTCTAAGAAGTCTTTGATTTCGCCTGTAGGCTCTTTGGAATCTAAGATAAATGGATTCTTTCCTTCTTCCTTAAGCTCAGGATTATATCTCCATAAGTGCCAGTAGCCTGTTTCAACAGCTTTCTTCTCTTCTGCGATTGTGCAGCTCATACCAGCTTTAACACCGTGGTTAATACATGGAGCATAAGCGATGATGAGTGACGGACCCGGATAGCTTTCAGCTTCTTTGATTGCCTTGATTGCCTGAGCCATATTAGCACCGAGTGCAATCTGTGCAACATAAACATAACCATATGTTGTAGCAATCATGCCAAGGTCTTTCTTTCTTACTTTCTTACCTGAAGCTGCAAATTTAGCAATAGCAGCAGTCGGTGTAGCCTTTGATGACTGACCGCCTGTGTTAGAGTAAACCTCTGTGTCAACAACGAAGATGTTGATGTCTTCACCTGATGCGATGACATGGTCTAAGCCACCGTAGCCGATGTCATAAGCCCAGCCGTCGCCACCGAATGCCCACTGAGATTTCTTAACCAAGAAGTCAGTTCTTTCGCTAATATCTTTGAGCGGAGAAGCGCTTGTGTCTGCTTTAGCTAAGAGTTCGCAAATAGCTTTTGCAGCAGCTCTTGAGCCTTCAGCGTCGTTCATTGCGTCAATCCATGCTTTGAATGCATTGCTGAGGTCAGCTGAAACGCCTGCAGCAATAGCTTCTTCCATCTTTTCTTTTAATGTGTTTCTGATTTTCTTAACAGCAAGAGCCATACCTAAACCGAACTCTGCATTGTCTTCAAAGAGTGAGTTTGCCCAAGCAGGTCCGTGACCGCAAGCATTTTTGCAGTATGGCATACTCGGAGCAGAACCGCCCCAGATTGAAGTACAGCCTGTAGCGTTTGCGATCATCATTCTGTCGCCAAAGAGCTGAGTGATGAGCTTGATATAAGGTGTTTCACCGCAGCCTGCGCAAGCGCCTGAGAATTCTAAGAGCGGCTGTGCAAACTGTGAGCCCTTAACAGAAGCTTTGTCCATTAAGTTATCCTTAACAGGAACTTCCATAGCATAATCCCAGTTATCAGCATCTTTTGCAACCATTTCATCAACAGGCTTCATAACGAGTGCCTTGTTCTTTGAAGGACAAGTCTGAACGCAAACTCCGCAACCTGCGCAGTCTTTCGGGCTAACCTGCATACGGAACTTGAGGCCTTTAAGCTGAGGTCCGTTTGCGTCTAACATATCAAAGCCTTCAGGAGCCTTTGCAGCCTCTGTCTCATCTAAGAGGATAGGACGGATTGCGGCGTGAGGACAAACGAGTGAACACTGGTTACACTGGATACAGTTTTCTTTAATCCAGTCAGGGACATTGATTGCAATAGTACGCTTTTCATATCTTGCTGTGCCCTGTTCAAATGTTCCGTCTTCTATGCCAACGAATGTGCTTACAGGGAGCTTGTTACCCTTCTGAGCATTAACAGGCTCACAAATCTTTGTGATAAATTCAGGTTTTTCTGAATTGTCAGCTGCAGCTTCTTCGTCAACAGCATCTTTCCACGAAGCAGGAATTTCAACTTTAACAAGAGCATCAAGAGCTTTGTCAACTGCCATGCAGTTCTTTTCAACGATTTCCTTACCTTTTTTGCCATATGTCTTATCAATAGCACCTTTGAGGAGCGGAATAGCTTCGTCGATTGCGATAACTTCTGAAAGCTTGAAGAATGCAGCCTGTGTAACCATGTTGATTCTTCCGCCAAGACCAACAGATGCTGCAATGTCAACAGCATTGATGATATAGAAGTTAATTTCGTTTTCAGCAAGGAATCTCTTCATTGAAGCAGGGAGCTTTTCGTCAAGCTCTTCAGGAGACCATACGCAGTTTAAGAGGAATGTTCCGCCTTTTCTTAAACCTTCCAAAATGTCATACTGATAAATATATGAAGGTTTGTGACATGCAATATAGTCAGCTTCGTCTAAGAGATAAGTTGATTTTATAGGTGTGTGACCGAAACGGAGGTGAGACATTGTTACGCCGCCTGATTTTTTGGAGTCGTAGTCAAAGTATGCCTGTGCGTAGAGGTCAGTGTTGTCACCAATGATTTTGATTGCATCTTTGTTAGCGCCAACTGTTCCGTCTGAACCGAAGCCCCAGAACTTACAACGAGTTGTGCCGGCAGGTGCAGCATTGATTTTTTCACCAATCGGGAGAGAGAGGTTTGTAACATCGTCTTTGATTGAGATTGTGAAACCGTTTTTCGGGCAATCAGCCTTGAGGTTTTCAAAAACTGAGTTAATGTGTGTCGGAGTTGTGTCTTTTGAACCAAGACCATAGCGTCCGCCAACAATAACAGGAGCATTTTCCTTGCCGTAGAAGAGGTTGCAGATGTCAAGATAGAGAGGTTCGCCAAGTGAACCGGGCTCTTTTGTTCTGTCGAGCACTGCAATTTTCTTAACAGTCTTAGGAAGAACATCAAAGAAATATTTAGCTGAGAAAGGTCTGTAGAGGTGAACTTTGATAACACCGACTTTTTCGCCGCGTGCCATTAAATAGTCAACAGTTTCTTCAATTGCTTCGCAAGCAGAACCCATAGCAACGATGATGTTTTCAGCATCAGGAGCACCGTAGTAGTTAAACGGTCTGTATTCTCTGCCTGTGATTTTTGAAATTTCTTTCATATAGTCACTTACAATGTCAGGAATTGCATCGTAGAACTTATTTGCAGCTTCTCTTCCCTGGAAGTAGATATCCGGGTTCTGCGCTGTTCCGCGGAGAACAGGATGCTCAGGATTTAAAGCTCTGTCTTTGAATTCTTTTAAGGCCTTTCTGTCTAAAAGCTTTTCTAAGTCAGCGTAGTCCATAACTTCAACTTTCTGAATTTCGTGAGAAGTTCTGAAACCATCGAAGAAGTGAAGGAACGGAACGCGTCCTTTGATTGCAGCTAAGTGAGCAATACCGCCTAAGTCCATTGTCTCCTGAACGCTGCCTGATGCGAGCATCGCAAAGCCTGTCTGACGACAAGCCATAACATCCTGATGATCGCCGAAGATTGAAAGCGCGTGAGCTGCAATTGCTCTTGCACTAACATGGAAAACAGCTGGGAGAAGCTCGCCTGCTATTTTATACATGTTCGGAATCATAAGGAGCAAGCCCTGTGATGCCGTGAAGGTAGATGTTAAAGCACCTGCCTGAAGTGAGCCGTGAACTGCGCCGGCAGCACCTGCTTCTGACTGCATTTCGCAAACATCAACAGTGTTACCGAAAATGTTCTTCTGGCCTTTGGCACTCCACTCATCAACATATTCAGCCATGTTTGATGAAGGTGTGATAGGATAGATAGACGCAACTTCGGAGAACGCATAGGCGTTATGAGCTGCGGCAGTGTTTCCATCCATGGTTTTCATTTTTTTTGCCATTTTATATCCCCCTTTAAGTGGTTAATTTTTCTAAACATTATATCAGAACATACCTATCTGAATATAACACAATCATTATATCACAAAGTATATAGAATTTCAAACATTATTTTAATAAGAAACTGATTTTTTTCTTATTATTTAAAATTTATACAAAATTTTCGTAGAACAATCATAAATATTGCGGTTTTATGACAGTTAGATGAAAAAACGAGCACATTTATTGACTGAAATTCTGACAATATGATAAAATTAAAACACAGTTTACATATCGGGGGGAGAAAAATTGAAAAGATTATTGTCTTTTATGCTTTCGGCAATGCTTGTTTTTTCGCACGCGGCGGTGTTTGCAAAGGATTTAGCTACAGAGTGGGCAGTGCCGCATTTTGAATATCTTGAAGAGTTTGGTGTTAAAATAGAAGAGAGTGAAAAAGGCGGATTTACCGATGATATTAAAAGGCTGCAGTTTGCAGAGATAATGAATTCTGCCTATGAGGCATATTTAGGTGAGTCTGTAGATATATCTGATGCCGCACCTTTTTATGACACAATTTCGCCTGATGCCGCGGCGCTTTATGTGCTTGGAATTGTGACGGGGGATGAAAACCAGAATTTTAATCCGGATAATGAGATAACTAGGCAGGAAGCGGCAAAAATGCTATATGGGTTTTGTTTTGTCCTTAAGGAAGAAAGACTCGAAAAGGATGACAAAGTGGTTGAAAGCTTCAGCGACCGTAATGCGATTGCCCCGTGGGCAAAAAATGCTGTGGGAGCACTTGCGAAAATGGAGATTATGCGCGGAAAAGACGATAATAAGTTTTGTCCCCGTGACAATCTGACAATCGAGGAGGCTGTCACATTAATCAGCCGCGTGATGCAGCTTGAAAGGGAGACGGAAGCTGAAAAAGATGAAGTAATCGAAGAGGAAAAGGAGTCTTCAAAACCGACTTCAGAGCCGCCTGAGAAGGAAGAAATTGCGGAAGAGAAGAAAACAGAAACAATATTTTTTGACGAACTGCCTGATTCGGAGGAATATTATGTTGAAGTTGTTGAACACAGAAATACGATTCACGGTGACGAGATGGGTGCTAAAGCACCTGTTCGCTACACCGTGAAAGAAAAGAAGTTCACATTTGAGACAAAGCCCGTGAGAAGATATGAAATAACGGTGAGAGCGGGCGGGGAAACAAAGGAATTTGAGATAAAATCAACTCAGGTCAGACCGTGGGCTGAGAATCTGGCAGAGATTGAGGCTTTTGGTCTTCCAATCACAAAGGAAGAAGCGGATGTTTTAATGGAAGAGGTCACAGTTGATGTCTGGCATTTAAACGGAGAAGAGAAGATAGCGGCAAAAGCGACATTTACTGTCCACAAAGCAATTGCCGAAAAAGTCAGATGCATTTTTGCTGAAATATTTGAAGGGGAAGAAAAGTTTCCGATAAATTCAATAGGCGGATATGCATGGAGAGGCGGCAAAAGCGAACATAATTACGGAACAGCTCTTGACATTAATCCAAATGAGAATTATTGCATTTATAAAGACGGAACAGTAGTCGGAAATCTCTATGAGCCCTACGAAAATCCATATTCAATAGCGCCTTTTGGTGAGGTTGTTGAAATATTTGAAAAATATGGTTTCAACTGGGGAGCAGACACATGGAGCGGCAACAGAGACTATATGCATTTCTCCTATTGCGGAACATAAAAAAGAGGCTGCAGCAAAATGCATACAGCCCTAAGATTAAGTTTATTCGTCAAAAAGCGGCGTGCTGAAATATCTTTCTCCCGTGTCGGGAAGAATGGTGACAACGCGCTTGCCTTTTCCAAGCTTTTTTGCCATTTTTATAGCGGCGCACACATTTGAGCCGCTGGAGATTCCACACATGATGCCTTCCTTTGAAGCAAGCAGTTTTGCTGTGCCAAGGGCTTCTTCATCTGTTATTATCTCAACATGGTCAAAAATATCTGTGTTAAGGTTTTTAGGGATAAGTCCGTCCCCTATGCCCATTTGCAGATGAGTTCCGATGTCTCCTCCCGCTAAAATAGCAGCATGTTCAGGCTCAACAGCCCAGATTGTTATGTCAGGATTTGCGTTCTTCAATTCAATTCCTATTCCTGAAATTGTGCCTCCCGTGCCGACACCGGAGCAGAAACCGTGAATAGGAGCATCGACATCGCGCAGGATTTCAACTGCTGTATTGTGCCTGTGGACGAGCGGATTGTTCGGGTTTTCAAACTGCTGCGGTATATAAACATTTTCGTTTTCTGCTTTCATATCAAGCGCTGTCTGCAAACAGGTTTCGATGCATTTCCCGATGTTTCCGTCATCGTGAATTGTAATGACCTCGGCGCCATAGTGCTTAACAAGCTTCGTTCTTTCGGCGCTGACTGAATCGGGCATTATAATAACGGTCTTATAGCCTCTGACAGCACCCACAAGGGCAAGGCCGATGCCCTGATTTCCGCTTGTGGGCTCGACGATGATTGTGTCAGGTGTTATTAAACCTTCTTTTTCAGCTTCTAAAATCATATTATAGGCTGTTCTTGTTTTTATTGAACCGCCGATGTTAAGCCCCTCAAACTTAACCAGGACTTCAGCGCAATCATCATCTGTCATATGATTGAGCTTTATCATCGGTGTATTTCCCATAGCATCTAAAATATTATTAAAAATCAAGCTAAACTCTCCCAATTGTCAAATTCTATATAATATTATATGCCAAAATCTATAAAAGTCAAGTAAAAGCTATCAGGAATTGACAACGGAAAATAAAACTGTTAAAATATAATAAGCAGCTATTTAAAAGCAGAAGAGGAGCGCTGACATATGAAAAAAAACATATGGAGCAATGTGTATTACAGGCTTAATGACCAGGTTTTGATACGCCTTGCTGTTTTATATACATTAAAACATATAGAATTTCCCGTGAGATCTATGGATTTAAAGCATATTATGCTTGATGCCACGAGTGTTGATTACATAGATTTGTGTGAAAACATTGAAATTTTAAAGGAAGAAAATCATATTAAGACTGTTTTCCGCGACGAAATATATAAATATGCACTGACACAAACGGGCGAAGAAATGATTGATATGTTTGAAAAGGATTTGCTTCCGAGCGTCAGAGACGGCATAAGGAAAAGCGCAGGAGAGTTGTTCCGCGAAGAATTTGAAAAATCACAGGTCAGATGCGAAATCCTGCCAAGTGACGCAAACACATACTATCTTGACGCGGAGCTTTATGACGGAAAAACAAAATTGATGTCTTTATCGGTTTTTGCGGGCTCCCGAGAAAATGCAATGAAAATGAAAAACAAGTTCAGCGATGCTCCGACTCTGCTTTTTCAGGAAATTCTGAAGTTTTTGTCTGATGATAAAGATGAAGAAGAAAGCTAAATACGGAATATAATTTTAAACATAAGAATTTGGAGGAAATTATGACTTTCGACAAGAAAAATGTGAAGGCAACATTGTTTATAGTTTTTGTTTCCATTTTGTTTTTCTGGGGAATTCAGAGAATAGAGGCAATTTCTGATTTTTGCATGATGATTATAAATGTGCTCATGCCGTTTATAGCAGGAGGTGCAATTGCTTTTATATTGAATGTTCCTATGAGACAAATTGAGAAGATTTTTCCAAAGAAAATGGGAAAGGCAAGAAGACCGATAGCCTATGTTCTGACGCTTATCTCTTTGTGCGCAGTTTTGGCGTTTGCGATTTTTGTTATTGTTCCTGACATTTCAAAAACAATTGCAAACTTAGCACTTCAGGTGCCGGGTGCGATTGATGCGGCAAAGAAATTTTTTGAAAGTCTTATGAAAAATAATACGGAAATCAGAAACATTATAAAAAATATTGATATAGACTTTGATGCTTTGGGCAAGCAAGCTATTTCAATGCTGCAAAATGGTGCGACAGGGCTTTTAAACATAAGCGTAAACATTGTAAGCAATGTTATCACGGGAATTGTTTCCTTTATCATCGCATTTATGTTTTCAATTTATATTCTTATGCAGAAGGAAAAGCTGGCAAGACAAGCAAAAAAAGCAATTTATTCATATTTGCCTGTGTCGGTTTCCGATAAATTTATAAAAGTTCTGAGAATGTCTAACAAGGCATTTTCAAATTTCATTTCAGGGCAGGTTTTAGAAGCGCTGATTCTTGGATTTATATTCTTTGTGGTGCTTTCTATACTTAAATTCCCCTACGCGCTTTTGATTTGCGTTATAATTTCAATATCTGCGCTCATTCCCGTTGTCGGAGCGTTCATAGGGTGCATAGTAGGTGCTTTTTTAATTCTCTTGGTAAACCCGCTGGAAGCACTGATTTTTATAATTGTATTTGTTGTTATTCAGCAGATTGAGGGAAATTTAATCTATCCACATGTTGTCGGAAATTCTGTGGGCCTTCCGTCTATCTGGGTTTTGGTTGCAGTCACGCTTGGCGCAGGACTATATGGAATAATGGGAATTTTAATTTTCATTCCGCTTTGTTCCGTGTTCTATTCTTTGTTTAGAGAGAGCGTGGCAGACAGGCTGAGGGAAAGAAAAATACCAAAAGAAAAATATGAGTAAATGTGAAATTTAATAAAAAAGAGCTGTAGCATAAAAATGAATTTATTTTGCTACAGCCTTTTAATATATGTCTATTTCGTCTTTTATGTCACAGGCATAGGCTTTTCGTGGATTTTTTGCTCTTTTTAAGAGAGTTGCAGAGGAAATCGGTGAAATGAAGACCTTGCTTTTTTTGTTCGTTTCTGCAAGAACAAAGGATTTGGGTAAATCCTCTTCTGAAACATTTATTACAAAGCCTTCCTCTTCGGCAACGGCAAGAAATTCTCTTGTCGTTTTTGATGTGCTCGTGACATCAAGGTCAAAAATTGCAATGACATCGCTTAAGTTAACGACGGTATCGCCGCCTAAATGCAGAAACATAATTTCCTCCTGAAATTGAAATGTTTTAAAACAGCAGCAGAAAAGGAAAATGCTGCTGTTTAAATTATCTGTCCGTTCTTAACAGTGATTATATTTGCGTTGCTTCCCTCAAAGACTTCATCAATTCCTGCGCAGGTTATAATAACCTGCTTATCGGGAATTTTTTTTACTAAAAAGGAGCGGCGCTTAAAGTCAAGTTCACTTAAAATATCATCTAAAAGAAGAATGGGATATTCGCCTGTTTCTTCAAAAAGAATTTCAGCCTGAGCAAGCTTTAACGAAAGCACGGCACTCCTTTGTTGCCCTTGGGATGCAAAGGATTTTGAGTCTTTCCCGTCTATGACAATTTCAATGTCGTCTCTGTGAGGGCCGTAGAGCGTGCAGCCTTGCTCAATCTCGCGCGCAAAGGATGTTTCAATTTTTGCAAGCATTTCTTCTTTTGTTTTAAATCTTGTCTTATAGGAAAGAGAAAGGTCTTCTCCTGTTGCCTCAAAATGAATTTTTTTAGCAACCTCTGAAAGCTTATTGACATAATCTGTGCGATAATTGCAAAGAGCCATTCCGTAAGACGCTATGCTTTCATTCCAGACGGAAAGAGTGTCTGAAAGAGATGATGCCATAGAAGCGTGCATTTTTTTGATGAGGTTATTGCGCTGGTCTAAAATCTTATTATATTTTGCCAAAAGATGATAATATTTAGGGCGAGCACCTGACAGGGCAACATCTAAAAATCTTCTCCTGATAAAAGGTCCTTCTTTTATGAGACCGAGCTCTTCCGGGAAAAATAAGACAACAGAAAGATTGCTTAAAAGCTCGCTGAGTTTTGATATGTTTACGCCGTTTATTTTGATTTGTTTTTTTCTGTCTTTTAAAATGATGATTTCAATATTATTTTCACGGTGGCTATCTTCATAAAGGATGTCAATTTTCGTGTAGTCCTCACCAAACAATATTGTTTCTCTCTCTTGCTGTGTTCTGAAAGACTTCCCGAAAGCAAACATATAAATTGCTTCGAGCACATTTGTCTTGCCTTGAGCATTGTCACCGCAGAGAATGTTTGTTTTTGGGGAGAAGCTGATAACTTCTTCTTTATAGTTGCGGAAGTTCTTGAGACGAAGCCTTTTAATAAACAATTCTATTCCACCTTAATTTCTTCAATTTCACCATCACCTAAATCAATGACAGCAGCACTTCCGGGATACATTTTTTTTCCGCGCATCTGACAAAGCTCGCCATCAACGCTGACACAACCTGCTAAAATCATATCCTTGGCTTCGGCACCGGAAAAAGCAACTCCGGAAAATTTCAACAGCTGATCGAGCTTAATATATTCTGTGTTGATTTTTATATTCATTTCCTAGCTCCTGTCATTTAGGTTTGAAACAAGCTCCTCAATTATCTTTTTTGTGTCCTCGTTTTTTTCCATGCTTGCTTTTATGTTGTTAATTCCGTTTAAAATGGTAGCATGGTTTCTGCCGCCAAGCTCTTTTCCGATTTTAGGAAGACTGAGCCCCGTGCATTCGCGGAGCAAATACATCGCGATGTGGCGGGCGTAGGAAATTTCCTGAGTTCTCTTTGAGGAAAGAATTTCATCAGAAGAGATGTTGAAGTAGTTTGCTACGATCGAAAGAATGTATTCCGTGTTGACATGGGGGTCATCCGTTTTGCTTAAAAATTCCTTCATCGCATCATCTGCAAGCTGCATCGTGATAGGTCTTCCCATAAGCACATTATATGCGGTGAGGCGCTTTAAGACGCCTTCTAAATTTCTGATGTTGGATTTTAAATTTTCTGCAATATAGAAAATTATATCATTAGGCACCTCAAAATTTGCTTCGCTTGCTTTTTTCTTTAAAATCGCAATTCGTGTTTCTAAATCAGGCGGCTTGATATCTGCAATTAAGCCCCATTCAAAACGGGTTCTCAAACGGTCTTCAAGCTCTTTGATTTCCTTGGGAGGTCTGTCTGATGTGAAAATGAGCTGCTTATTTGCTTCGTGAAGAGCATTAAATGTGTGGAAAAATTCGACCTGCGTCTGATCTTTTTTAGCGATAAACTGAATGTCATCAATGATTAAAACATCACAGGTTCTATATTTATTCCTGAATTCTATCTGTTTTTTTGCGATTATAACATCGTTGATAAAATCATTCATGAAGTTTTCACTTGTGACATAAAGCACATTTGAAGACGGATTCTGAGCCTTGATTTCATTACCGATAGCCTGAACAAGATGCGTCTTTCCAAGGCCCGGTCCGCCATATATGAAGAGCGGATTGAAAGCGTCGGCAGGGCGCTTTGAAACAGCAAGAGCTGCCGCGTGTGCAAGGCGGTTTGACTCTCCCACAATAAACGAAGAAAAGGTGTAGCGCGGATTTAAAGTCAGCGCATCATCTGTTCTTTGCTCGTGGAGAACTGTGTATTCAAGTGCGGGCGGGAGCGGGTCGTTATAGTCTAAAAGTGCGACATCACACATCATATCGCTTGCTAAGCGAACAGCATCTTTAATGACAGAAAGATGCATTCCTTTTACAATTTCCATATGTATTTCTGTCGGCATTTTAAGATATAAAACATTTTCCGCAAGGCCTGCGGGGATAAGCGGGTCAATCCAATGTTCGTAAGCAGTCTGGCTCACATCGGGGTTTTCCCTGATTAAACTCAGGGCCTTTGTCCAAATTGAAGCTAATTGTGTGTTCATTTATGTAACCTCTTGCATTAAATTATATTTTTATCGAAATTTTATGACCTGAAATTTCGTTAGAGAATTATTATATCATAAGAAGCGTTTTTTATCAAGTATAAAATTTTGTTCATTTTGCGTTTAAAAAAATCATCGGGAATATGATAAGACTTAATTTTTTGCGCTCTGCAAAAAGATTGATGACTATTTCACCTATAAAATTTAACAAAAACAATGTATTTTGTCAAAAACTATTGACCGTGGGAGTGAATTTGTGTATAATATTTTGGTGTATGTTATTATGTTAATATGTTATTTTTGCAAACCGTATGTAATGGAATGCAGAAAAGGAGTTAGATGAAATGGCAAAAGCGGCAATTTTAGGCTATGGTGTTGTTGGTTCAGGTGTTTATGAAATACTTTCAGGCAACAGCGAAAATATCGAAAAAAAAGCAGGTCAGAAAATTGATGTCAAATATATTCTTGACTTGCGTGATTTTCCTGACCATCCGCATCAGGAGCTTTTCACAAAAGATTTTAATGACATTCTAAACGACGATGAGGTCGATGTCGTTGTTGAGGTTATGGGCGGCGTTAATCCTGCTTATGATTTTTCAAAGGCGGCTCTTTTAAAAGGCAAGAATGTGATAACCTCAAACAAAGAGCTTGTTGCCGCTTGCGGAACAGAGTTAATGCAAATAGCTAAAGAAAACAGCGTAAACTATCTGTTTGAGGCATCGGTCGGCGGAGGAATTCCGATTATCAGACCTCTTAATCAGTGTATGGCAGCAAACCGCATTGAAGAGATTTACGGAATCTTAAACGGAACAACAAACTACATAATGACTAAAATGGCAAAAGAAGGAGCTGATTTTGACGAGGTTTTGAAAGAGGCTCAAAGACTTGGATATGCTGAGCGCAATCCTGAAGCCGATGTTTGTGGTCACGATGCATGCAGAAAGATTGCCATTTTGTCTTCACTTGCTTCAGGCAAATTCGTTGATTATAAAAACATTCCGACAGAGGGCATAACGGAAATCACAACGGTTGATGTTAAGTTTGCATCAAAGCTTTCAGCAGTTATCAAGCTGATTGCTTCGGCAAAGCTTTCAGAAGACGGAAAAGTCTTTGCGCGCGTTGCGCCTATGATTGTTCCGATGAGCCATCAGTTTGCAAGCGTTAATGGCGTTTTTAACGCTATCTTGCTTCACGGAGATTATGTTGGCGATGTTATGTTCTATGGCAGAGGAGCTGGCAAGTTACCGACAGCGAGCGCTGTTGTAGCCGATGTTATTGATGCAGTCAAGCACATAAAAACAAACAAATGGCAGGAATGGACAGACAAAGGAAGCGACTTTATGGTTGATGCTAAAGATGTTTCCTGCAGATATTTTGTAAGAACAAACGATAAGTCTCTTTGCAGTGAGTTTGAAAATGCTGAATGTCTCGGAGAAATTGACGGACAATTTGGTTTTGTGACAGAAGAGATGCCTGAAGGAGAATTTTTAGAGAAGCTTAATGGAAGAGGCGCATTTATCAGAATGCTTTAATACCACCTACAAAACGGGGATGTAGAAAAATACATTCCCGTTTTATTATAAGAAAAGGGTTGATTTCTTGAAAAGGATAACTGCAGGGAAAAATGATGCAGGTCAAAGGCTTGATAAATTTTTGGTGAAATTTTTAAACTCAATGCCAAAAAGCCTGTTATATAAGGCTTTCCGTAAAAAACGCATAAAGGTTAACGGGAAAAAAGCAGACGGAGCATATATTTTAATGGAAAATGATGTGCTTGAGCTTTATATTAATGATGAATTTTTTGAAAAAAATGAGAAAGTCGATTTTGCAGATGAACCTGAAATCAATGTGGTTTATGAGGATGAAAACATTTTAATAGCTGATAAGCCTAAGGGCGTTTTAATGCACGGAGAAGCTTGCGACAAAAAGACGCTTTTATCAAATCTTTTAGCATATCTTTATAAAAAGGGAGAGTTCGACCCCAAAAAGGAACAAAGCTTTTCTCCTGCATTTGCAAACAGAATAGATAAAAATACGAGAGGGCTCGTGGTTGCTGCTAAAAATTCGGCGAGTCTCCGCGCTCTTAACGAAAAAATCAGAAATGGTGAAATTAAAAAGTTTTATCTTTGCCTGCTTTCTAAAGTGCCTGAGAGAGAAAGCGGAGTGATAGAGACATATTTAAAAAAGAATGAAGCTGAAAACAAGGTCTATGTGTGCGATGAAGCTGAAGAAGGGGCAAAATATGCCAAAACGATATACAGAGTTTTAAAAAAAGAGGAAAACGGAGTGCTCTGTGAGGTCCAGCTTGTGACAGGAAGAACCCATCAGATAAGAGTGCATATGTCGCACATAGGTTGTCCGATTGCGGGGGATGTGAAATATGGAGCTTTAAAGGATGGGAAAAGCAGCTATCAGGAGCTCACATCTTATAAGCTTTTGTTTGATTTTGATGAGTCGGACGAAAGTGTGCTTTCATATCTTTCGGGAAAGAGTTTCACAATTTCACAAAACAGTTTTTTATAAAATGGAGAATTATATTTAAAATAACTATTGTTTTATTAAAAAAAGTATGTTAAAATTATAACATAAATGAATAAATATTTTTAAGGAGTTGACTTTACATGCCATTAGTAACAACTAAGGAAATGTTCCAGAAAGCCTATGACGGCGGATATGCTATCGGTGCTTTCAATGTAAACAACATGGAAATCGTGCAGGGTATCACAGAGGCTGCAAAAGAGGTTAATGCACCGCTTATTCTTCAGGTTTCTTCAGGTGCAAGAAAATATGCTAACCACACATATCTTATGAAGCTTGTTGAAGCTGCTATCATTGAGACAGGTCTCCCGATTGCTCTTCACTTAGACCATGGTGACACATTTGAACTTTGCCAGTCATGTATTGATGGTGGTTTCACATCAGTTATGATTGACGGTTCACATCATTCATACGAAGACAACATCGCTTTAACAAAGAAGGTTGTTGATTATGCACACGCTCGTGGCGTTGTTGTTGAGGGTGAGCTCGGAAGACTCGCAGGCATTGAAGATGATGTTAATGTTTCTGACGAAGATGCTTCATACACAAATCCTGATCAGGTTGTTGACTTCGTTACAAGAACAGGCGTTGACTCACTTGCAATTGCTATCGGAACAAGCCACGGCGCTTACAAATTCAAGCCGGGTCAGAAACCACAGCTCAGATTTGACATTTTAAAAGAAGTTGAAAACAGACTTCCTAACTTCCCGATAGTTCTTCACGGTGCATCAAGTGTTATTCCTGAATTCGTTGATATGATTAATGCAAATGGCGGTCAGATGCCTGATGCTATTGGTATTCCGGAAGATATGTTGAGAGAAGCTGCAAGAAGTGCAGTCTGCAAGATTAACATTGACTCTGACCTTCGTTTAGCACTCACAGGAACAGTGAGAAAATATTTCAATGAAAATCCGTCACACTTTGACCCAAGACAGTATTTAAAACCTGCAAGAGAAGCTATCAAAGGTCTCGTTAAAAACAAGATTGTCAATGTTTTAGGTTGCGACGGCAAAGCGTGATTTTGTTAAACAAATAAGTAATAAAAACAGAGCTTGTTTAATACAATATGTATTAGACAAGTTCTTTTTTTTGTGACAAAAGTTTGTGAAAAGAGGGTGTGAAATATGGAAAATGTATATAGAAGAGAGTTAAAAGGAGCAAAAAGAGTGGAGCGCATAGGAAATGCAGAAGGACTCCCCTTTAAAAAGCTTTTAATCAAGCAAGGGGCGACGAGCCTCGTGATTTTAGCGCTCGCACTGTCAATTAATATGTCTCCTGAGGGAACAAAGACTTTTGAAAAAAACATTGTGAAATTTATTCTGTCACATAATACCGATTTCAAAAAAATACCTGATGACTTAAAAAGCTTTGCCCGGAAATATTTTTCTGAAAAGGAGACAAAAACGGAGGGAAAAGAAGTTCTTTTAAATATGGTTTTACCTCTTGAAGGTGTGCTCCAGTCCCCGTTTGGAATGAGACAGCATCCTACGGAAAATGTTGAAAAATTTCACTATGGAGTTGACATATCAGCTCCTGAAGGTGAAAAAATTGTCTGTTCACAGAAGGGAGTTGCAAAAGAGATTTTAGAGGATGACGAGTATGGGAAACACATAATAGTGGATCACGGAGAAGGTATTGTGACACTGTATGCACATTGCAGTGAAATTATAGCTAAAGCGGGGGACGAAATTCAGGCGGGACAGATGATTGCAAAGGTCGGCTCAACAGGAACAGCCACGGGACCACATCTCCATTTTGAGATAAGAGATGGGGAAAACTGGCTCAATCCTGAAGAATTTATCAATTTTAAATAACAGAAAGAGAAGGTCATACATAATGATAAAAATTACAAAATTCTTCTATGTGAGCGCTGCTATCCTTCCGCTTTTTGTGATTTCTTATTATGCAAAAGCCACGCATACTCTTCTGCTCGCGTATTCAATAGCCACAATACATGAACTTTTTCACCTTTTTGCCGCACTTCTCTTATCGGTGAAGGTAAAAAGCATTATCCTGATGCCGTTTGGAATCACGCTGAGGCTGGCAGACAATTTGATAAAAAATCCGATGAAAGAGGCAATTATAGCCATTTCAGGGCCCTTTTCAAATCTCCTTATGATATGCATCAGCATCATAATGGAAAAAATGTTTATCTGGGGCGGGACAAGCCTTTTTTTCTTTAAATATATTAATGTTTTAATGCTCCTTGTTAACCTTCTTCCCTGCATGCCTCTTGATGGAGGAAGAATTTTCAGAGTCTTTTTAGTTACGCACACGGGCTACATAAATGCTATGGCATTTCATCGTAAAGCAGAAAAGATAGTTGTTGTGACACTGGCTGTTTTTGGAGTCGCTGTGCTGATTTTAACAAAATTCAATATCAGTCTTGTGATGATTGCGGCGTTTCTTGCATTTAATATGACAGGAGAGGAGACAAGAAAAAATTATATTATAATGCGGGAAATTATGAATTCGAGGTCAAAGCTGAAAAGGGTGAGATATTTGCCGACAAAGATTCTGACAGCAAGAAGTGATGTGAGGGCAGGAGAGCTTATCAGGCGGTTTGGCTATGATTGTTTTCACATCATATATGTGACAGACAAAAATATGCGGGAAGGGACATTGCTCACAGAAACTGAGCTGATTTGTGCTGTAGAGAAATTTGGGTTTAATGTAAGTCTTGGCAAGATTTTGGAAAATGGTTGCGCTAAATTGAATAAGCATACTATGAAATGAGCATCACGACGGGATATTTGCAGTTTTTTTAATTGCCAATATCCTTTTGTTTTGGCGGAAAGTCTGATTAAAAGAGAGATTGAAAATTTTTGGGGGAAGAAAATCTTCTTTTCTGACAAATTTTAAAAATATATCTTGTAATAAAGGACAAAATATTGTATAATAAAAGTCGTGTTTAAAAATGTTTAGGGGGCGATTTGGTGATTAAAATTGCTATAGATGGACCTTCCGGTGCAGGAAAGAGCACTCTGTCAAAAAAACTTGCAAAAGAGCTGGGTTTTGTTTATATTGACACAGGTGCAATGTATCGTGCGGCAGGTCTTTATTGTCTTCGAAAGAATATAAACATAAAAGAAGAAAGTGATAAAGCTGCAGACTGCGTGGAACAAATTTCAATTGACATCACATATTCTTCTGAAAAAGGACAGAAGGTTCTCTTAAACGGAGAGGATGTGACAAGCGAAATCAGAACGCCTGAAGCATCAATTGCCGCATCTGATGTGTCAGCTATAAAGAGAGTCAGACTGAGGCTTGTTGAGCTTCAGAGAGAAATGGCGAAATCACATAATGTGCTCATGGACGGACGCGATATCGGAACATATGTCCTTCCTGATGCAGATATAAAAATTTTCCTGACAGCTTCAAACGAAGAAAGAGCGAAAAGACGATATGCAGAGCTTCTGGAAAAAGGTCAGAAGGTTGAATATGAGGATGTTTATCAAGATATGCTCTACAGAGATAAAAATGATTCATCGCGCGAGTTTTCTCCGCTCAAAGCCGCTCCTGACAGCATCACGGTTGACACAACGGGAAACACATTCGAAGAATCTTTTGAGCTCTTACTTGGCTTGATTAAAGAGAGGATTTAAAAATGCTTTTTAAAATTGTAAAGTTTCTTATAAAGTGCTTTTTGCATATATTTTTCAGACTTAAAGTACATAATATTGAAAACTTCCCGAAAGAAGGGGGAGCTATTGTTGCGGCGAACCACAAAAGCAACTGGGATGGTGTTTTGTGTGCAGCTCTTATGCCCCGTCGTATTTTCTTTATGGCAAAGCAGGAGCTTTTTTCAAATTCGCTGTTTGCGAAAGTTATGAAGTGGGCAGGAGCGTTTCCTGTCAATCGCGGTGCCGCAGATGTAGGCGCAATTAAAAATGCAATGAAAATAATAAAAAACGGAGAATGTATAGCAATCTTCCCGGAAGGCACGCGCGTTAAAGAGGGAGAGACTCGTGAAATCAAATCAGGAGTTGCTATGATTGCTGAAAAAACGAAAGCTCCCGTGGTGCCGATTGCAATAAAAGGAAAATATGGATTTTTAAGAAAAATTGAAATTTTCGTTGGGGAGCCAATCTATGTTAAAAGCGAGGATGGCTCAAAGCTTTCCCACGATGAAATATATGAATTCAGCAAACAGATTATGGTAGGTGTGCTGAAGGTGGCAGGTGAAAATGTTGAAGGTCTCAGTTGCTGAAACAGCAGGCTTTTGCTTTGGTGTTGCAAGGGCATTGGACATAGTTTATGATTGTGCAAAAGACAAAGGAAAGAAATATTGCACGCTTGGCCCAATCATTCATAACAGTAAAGTTGTGAGCGAGCTTTCTGAGCTTGGAGTCAGATGCATTTTTAGCGCAAACGAGGCAGCATCAGACGAGACTGTGATTATAAGGACGCACGGTGTCAGCGAGGCTGTGTGTGATGAGATGATTGAAAAGGGCATAAAGTTTTTAGATGTGACTTGTCCTTTTGTGAAAAAAATACATAACATTGTCAAAAAAAATTATGACGAAGGAAAGGAAATTATAATAATCGGCGACAAAGCTCATCCTGAGGTCATAGGAATTAATGGTTGGTGCAAAAATTCGGCGGTTATAATTGAAAATGAGGAGCAGGCGGAAGGCTTTTTGGGAACAGAAAAAGAGGCGTGCATTGTTGCTCAGACAACCTTTGACAAAAATATTTTAAAAAAAATCGCAAAAATTTTAAAAAAAACTTGCCAAAAGGCTATGTTATTTGATACAATATGTAATGCTACTGAAGAAAGACAAGCAGAGGCTCGGGAGCTTGCAAAAAAAGTTGACGCTATGATAGTGCTTGGCGGGTGCAACAGCTCCAACAGCCAGAAGCTCTACGACATAGCAAAAAGCGTGTGTCCTGATACATACTTCTTAGAATCTATAGATGATTTGGAGAATCCGGAAGCGCTGAAAAATAAACATGTTGGAATTACTGCGGGGGCATCTACTCCTGCGGTTATAATAAAGGAGGCAATTAACAAAATGGAAAACCAAGAACAAAACTTTGCGACACTATTTGAGGAGTCACTAAAAACTTTAAATACAGGAGACGTAGTAACCGGAACCGTAATTGAAGTTAGACCTACAGAGGTTGTAGTTGACCTCAAGGTAAAGCAGGACGGTTTCATTCCGGCATCGGAAATTTCTGATGATCCGTCACTCGAGCCGAAGGATGTTGTGAAAGTCGGCGACGAGATTGAGGTGTTTGTTGTCAGAGTTAATGACGCAGACGGCAACATCATGCTTTCAAAAAGAAAGCTTGACTCAATCAAAACATGGTCAAACATCCAGAAATTCTTTGAAGAAGGCACAATCTTAGAAGGCAAGGTTGCAAACCTTGTTAACGGCGGTATGATTGTAAACTACAAGGGAAATCGCGTGTTTGTTCCTGCTTCACAGGCAAATGACAGATATTTAAGCGATTTGTCATCACTCGTTGGAACAACAGTTCCATTCGTTATTATTGATGTTAATGACAGAAGAAAACGCATCGTTGGTTCTGTTAAAAATGTTTTAGTTGCTCAGAAAAAAGAGCTTGAAGCTAAATTCTGGGAAGCAGCTGAAGTTGGCAAGAAATATAATGGCGTTGTTAAATCAATCACAAACTTCGGTGCTTTTGTTGACCTTGGCGGAGTTGAGGCTTTAGTTCACATTTCTGAACTTAGCTGGTCAAGAATAAAACATCCGTCTGATGTTATTTCAGTTGGAGATTCAATCGAAGTTTATATTAAAGACATAAACGAAGAAACAAAGAAGATTTCTTTAGGCTTCAAAAAAGCTGAAGATAATCCTTGGGAAATCGCTAAATCAAAATTAAATGTTGATGATGAGATTTCTGTTAAAATCGTGAGAATGCTCCCGTTTGGTGCATTTGCTGAAATTCTCCCGTCTGTTGATGGTCTTATCCACATTTCTCAGATTGCAAATAAGAGAATTGCGAAACCGCAGGACGAGCTTGAAATCGGTCAGGAAGTTAATGTTAAGATAACTGAAATTGACTGGGAAGCTAAGAAAATCAGCTTAAGCATCAGAGCACTTCTTCCTGAAGAAGCTCCTGTTTTAGAAGAAGCTCCTGAAGAAACAAAGGAAGAGGAAGAACCGACTCTTGAATATAAAGAAGAGCTTGATTCAACAATTGGTGACGCTTTAGGTGTTGAAGTTGCTGAAGAGGCTGTTGAAGAAGAATAATAAGATAATTAAAAATTTTCACCGCAAAGGATTTTCCTTTGCGGTGTTTTTTGCCAAAAGAACAATTTTGATTTTCAGGGATATAAAATTTTAATCTTCTTATCATCCATCAGCTTGCTGAATTAATTTTAAAAAAGCCAAAGCAGCATGAGACAAGGGCGTGTGGCGCAGATAAGCATAGCCAATGCTGCGTGGAGGAAGAGGCGGACTAAGCTTCATAGGGAGAATAGCACCCTGCTCAAGGCTTTCCTTTGAAAATTCTTCAACAACACAGGAAACGCCTAAATGAATTGATGCAAAACGAATTAAAAGTTCGTGGGCAGCAATTTCAATCTGTGGTTTTAATTCTATGTTTTTTTCTCTGAATTTTTGATTAAGATAATGACGGGTTGAAGAATTGTTTTCAAGCAAAATGAGCGATTCTTCTGCAATTTCCTCCCAACTGTAGGATGGCTTGACATTGTGCGCGGGCCCGCAGACGAAAATATCGTGAATTTCAGAGCAAGGCTTTATGCAAAGCTCATCATCTTCCGCATCTTCAACGGGAAGGTTCACGAAAGCAAGCTCAGCCTTTCCTTCTTTCACAAGCTCAAGCATATGTTTAGAATAGGAATTTGCCATTTCTATCCTGATTCCTGAATAGGTTGCGTGAAACTGTTCAAGATAAGGAAGAAGATAATGGCTGGTGATGGTGTCTCCGGCGGCAATAACCAAAGAGCCGCTGTCTAAGTGATGAAGTCTTGCAAGAAGCGTTTCCCCCTGCTCTATGGAATGCATAGCACTCTCAACCTTCTGAAACAAGACGGCGCCTTCCTTTGTCAGCGTCACCCCACGACGCGAGCGCGTGAAAAGCTGAGCATCTAAATCCTGTTCTAACTGACGAATGCATTGGGAAATTGCTGACTGTGAGATGTAAAGATGCTGTGCAGCGAGCGAAAAGGAAGAATGGAGGGCTGTTTCGTAGAAAACCCTGTAATAATCAAGTTTAGTTTTCATATAAGTTCTCCTTATGACAGTTGTAAGCATTATCTGCTTTACTTATGCTTATAATTGTATTATAATAGGAGATGTGATGAAAGTCAAGAAGGTGGAGGAGATATTATGGAAAGAAGAACAGGTACGATTTCAAGAGGTATTCGTTGTCCAATTATCCGTGAAGGAGATGACATTGCCGCTATCGTAGTTAACAGTGTTATAGAGGCTGCAGAAGCAGAGAGTTTTGAGCTTCGTGACCGCGATGTTGTTGCAGTCACAGAATCTGTTGTTGCCCGCGCTCAGGGAAATTATGCATCGGTTGATGCAATTGCAAAAGATGTTAAGGCTAAATTGGGTGGAGAAACAGTTGGCGTTATTTTCCCCATCTTAAGTCGTAATCGTTTTGCTATATGCCTTCGCGGTATTGCAAAAGGAGCGAAAAAAATCGTTCTCATGCTTAATTATCCCAGTGATGAAGTTGGTAATGCTTTAGTGTCGCTTGACCAGCTTGACGAAGCAGGAATTAACCCTTATTCAGATGTTTTAAGCGAAGCAAAATATCGTGAGCTTTTCGGAGAAAACAAGCATCCGTTTACAGGAGTTGACTATATTCAGTATTACGGGGATTTAATCCGTTCATGCGGAGCGGAAGCAGAAATCGTTCTTGCTAATGATCCGAGAGTTATCCTTAAATATACAGACAGCGTGTTAAATTGTGACATTCACAGTCGCGCGCGCACAAAGCGCATCTTAAAAGATGCAGGTGCAAAGAGGGTTGTAGGTCTTGATGAAATTTTAAATGCTCCCGTTGACGGAAGTGGATTTAATGAAAGATATGGTCTTTTGGGTTCAAATAAGTCAACAGAGGACATGGTTAAGCTTTTCCCACAGGATTGCTTTGAGATGGTTGAAAGCGTTCAGAAGAAGCTTTTGGAGCGCAGCGGAAAGCATATTGAGGTTATGGTTTACGGAGATGGCGCATTCAAAGACCCCGTGGGAAAAATATGGGAGCTTGCTGACCCGATTGTCTCACCTGCCTACACAAAGGGCCTTGAAGGAACACCTAATGAGCTGAAGCTTAAATATCTTGCAGATAATGATTTTGCTGACCTTAAAGGTGAAGAGCTCAAAAAAGCCATTGAAGAAGCAATCAAGCAGAAAGATGGTGACCTCACGGGCAATATGGCATCTCAGGGAACAACTCCACGCCGCATAACTGATTTGATTGGTTCGCTGTGCGACTTAACAAGCGGCTCAGGCGATAAAGGAACGCCTATTGTTTTAGTTCAGGGATATTTTGATAATCTAACAGACTGATTCGTATTATAATAAAAGTTGATAAGCACCGCAAAAGAGCCTCTTTTGTGGTGCTTATTTTATTACTCTAATAAAATGATTACTGAAGGTTGTTATTTTTTGTTGTATATGATATAATTGGC
The DNA here is from genome assembly GCA_045576235.1 of Clostridia bacterium. Classification (GTDB taxonomy): domain Bacteria; phylum Bacillota; class Clostridia; order UBA1381; family UBA9506; genus SIG437. The sequence goes on along the minus strand of JAZNGA010000054.1, from coordinate 206 downwards.
ATATACAGAATTTTATTTTATAAAATTCTTAAGAGCCTGACGGCTTTCTGCAATCTTTCAGCCTGCGTATGCCAATTGACGGCGTCGTAAAAATGCCCTTGCGAGCAAGCATTTTTACTCCTGGTAGAATGAGTTGCATCTTTTCTATCACCTAATTATAAAGTTTGATATACAAGGGACAAAAAAGCCTTCCCCTTGAGGGGAAG
>JAZNGA010000053.1:0-2445 GCA_045576235.1 Clostridia bacterium | reverse complement strand
CATAGACTCGATGTCTTGTGTGTTGATAGAAGAGATATCACCTTCGAAAGGCATACCATCTACTACATACAACGGAGTGTTGCTTGCATACATAGAACCGATACCGCGGATGCGTACAGTTGCAGAAGTACCTGGTTGACCATTTGAGCTGGTTGTTTGTACACCTGATACGGTACCAGACAACGCGTTAGTCAAGTTTGATACTTGGCGCTTTTCCAATTCTTCGCCCTTTACAACTGATGCAGAACCTGTAAATGCAGACTTTTTAGCAGTACCATAAGCTACTACCATTACTTCGTCGAGCATTTCGCTATCTGACTTCATGTAAACCTTGATGTTTTCCTTGATGGCAACTTCTACTGTTTGCATACCGATGTATGAAATAACAATAGTCTTCGCCGAACTCGGTACGTTGGTTAATTTAAAATCGCCATCAATGCCGGTAATAGTACCCAACTGGGTGTCTTTTACCAAAACCGATGCTCCGATTACTGGTTGCCCGTCTTCTTCAGAAATTACAACACCTGTAACTGTCTGAGTTTGGGCAGTTGCTAAGCCTATCCCTACAAAAAGACAGGCCAATAACAGCATGATTTTTCTTTTCATAAATTCTCTCTTAAAGTTAAACTTTACATTAATTGTTTCAATACTCTAATAAGATGCAAAATTACTAATATTTCTAAAAATGACAATAGGAACCTTTAAAAAAAGTTTCAAATATAACAGTTTGCTAATACTTTTAACTAAAGTCTTTGCATTGTGCAATAATACATAAGCAAAATGATTTCCTATTATCAGCATTTTTTGCATACTAAATTCAGCTTTTTACATTCCTGACAGTGGTTTTTTAATCATTTGATGACGAAAATACACTATGATAGGCTGTTATATATTGCATGTTTATACGCGAAATATACTTTTTTGTTCTTTTTGAAGTTGTTGATAACAGATTTAATGGTATTTAATCGAATGCTTTATCGAACAATTTTTGTACTTAAATGCCAGAGAACTGCGATGTAATACGCACAACCTTTCAATTAATATATTTTATGATAAAAATCACTTACACATTGGTCTATAACCGTAAGAAAAGACTGCGTGCCGACCGCAAAGCGTTAGTGCAAGTAGAAGCCTATTTGCAAGGAAAAAGAAAGTATTTCTCGACAAATATCTACTTGAATCCCGAACAATGGGACAACCGACGGAAACTGATTCGGAAACATTCGAATGCCGATGAATTGAACAAACGCATACAAGAGTTTATCTATCACATCGAGAAATTGGAATTGAAGATTTGGCAACGCGAAAAGCGTATTTCATTGGATTTGTTGAAGGATGCCGTTTGTAATCGGCTGGAAGAGAACTTGTTTGTCGATTTCTTCATGCGCGAAACGATGCAAGCCGGTATAAAGCCAAGTACACGCCACAACCATCTTTCAACCTTGAAGAAACTGAAGGAATTCAACGAAAATATTAAGTTTGAAGATATTAACTACCGTTTTTTACTTGATTTCGAGAATTTTCTATATCGCTCAGGATGTCAGACAAATACGATAGCCAAGCATATGAGACATCTGAAGCGATACATTAATCTTGCCATAAAGCAGGGGTATGGAAGTTTTGAACCGAACTTATTCATGAAATATCGGATTAAACTAAAAGATGTTTCTCACTCTTTTCTGTTACCCGAAGAATTGGTTTGTTTCGAAAGCATTAATTTGCATCCTAAATTGATGAAGCTGCAACAGATATTGGATGCCTTTTTGTTCTGTTGCTACACTGGATTGCGATATTCAGACTTCTGCAACCTGAAAAAGGAGGCTTTTGCATATAACTCGGAAGGGGTTTGGCTTACATTCCGCACCATCAAGACTGATACGGAGATCAGATTACCGCTACATCTGCTATTCGAAGGTAAGGCATTGACTATTGTTGAACGATACAAAGCAGATTTAAATAGCTTTTTTCACCTCCCCGACAACTCGAACGTAAACAAACAATTGAACAAACTGAGAAGCATGGCGGGTGTGAAGAAGAAGATTACTTTCCACGTGGCACGGCACACAAATGCCACGCTCTTGATATATTACGGAGTTAGTATAACTACTGTGCAGAAACTATTGGGCCATAAAAATGTGCGAACAACCGAGGTTTATGCTCGGATATTGGATAAAACAGTGATAAACGACCTGCAAAACAGCGTGTACAAATGATGTATTGTAGCAAAAACGGGCTTTTGTGCATTAAAAATATGTTAAATTACGCATTTATTGCACCCAAAAATCCATATTCTTCACTCGTTTCTGTCTTTTTATAGAAAAGGTTGACTCTTAAAATTAATTTTTATGAGCTCAACAAGATCAGTAAGGGAATTATCATCTTCTCAAGAACATGCTCTTTTACGTGTTATTTTGGAAGGTTATTACTATGAACATCTGAATTTTC
>JAZNGA010000052.1:0-145720 GCA_045576235.1 Clostridia bacterium | reverse complement strand
ATTATCGCAGGCGTTGTTTCCTGCCAGTTTATTTCAAATGTGCCAACTGCAATTCTTTTATGCCGATTTACAACAGACTTTGAAAGACTTTTAGTCGCAGTAAATATAGGCGGCGCAGGAACTTTGATTTCATCTCTTGCGAGCCTTATCACATTTAAAGAATTTATAAAATACTCACCCAAAGAAGCAAAAAGGTATTTAAAGCTTTTTACTATATATAATTTTTCTTTCCTTTTTGCGCTCACAGCTATAATGCTTATATGGTACAGATAAAAAAGACCGGGATTATGAGATATCCTCACAAGGACAGTAATTTTAAAAGGCTGAACGATTGATTTCGTTCAGCCTTTTCTCGTAGGGCTCGGCAGTTCCTGATGAACCGCATTGTAGGGAACGACCTATGTGTCGTTCCGTTTTATAATGTCTTAGGATTATACTAAATATTTCGGAAAATGATATACATTTTCCCTGCTTGTTAAAGTGCCGGACAATTATTTTAAAGTTATATTTCCAAAACCTATACAAGTTGTATTATAATCTGACTGATATTCTATTCTCATTTGTAATGCATTATTAAGAGGAACGCTTATTAGAGTTGGATAATCTGTTACTTTCATATCAAAAGTCTTGACAGTTTTGCTGTCTAAGATGATTTTTATTGTTGCTTCATCCTCTATATCACAATATCCATCTACAGGACCAACCATCATATTCAACGATGTATACTTACCATTTAAATTGAATAATGCATAATCACCACGAAACAAAGAAAATCCGGAATACAATTTTCCTGCCATCTTAAAATCATCTGTATAAACATTTCCTGCATAAGGCGGGCATACATCCATTAGAAAAGTTTCGTGTTGCGGTATTTCATCCCAAAGGTAAACACTTTGCGTTGCACCGTCCCAAGCAACATCCATTCCAGCTAAATTTGCAGTGCCCCTAACAGGCATATAAGTTGTTCCATTGTAGATAAATGGTTCAATCGCCGTACCATTTGCATCTTTTAACTCACATAACACATTATCTTTATAAACTTTAATGTTATTATAAAAAACTTCAATTGTTTTTGTCCCCGTTGTAGCAAATACTACTCCACCTGTGACAGTAGCACCAATTAGCACCCCTGCAATTAATCCTTGTAATCTTTTTTTCATCTTGTTTTACCTCCAAAGTTTTATTTATGTGAATATATTTCACAAAGGTAGTATATCATATATTTATAAATTACGCAAGTGCGTATGCGCAAAAATGTAAATTATTTTAAAATATCCTTATGAGGTGTTTTAAAATGGATATTAAAGATGCAATAGTAAAAAGATTTAATGAACTTTGTGCCGAAAGAAATATGCGAATAAATGAACTAGCAAATGTGTCGGGAGTTACACCATCAACTGCTTATAGTATGATGGATAAATCACGCAGGGATATTTCTATAAGAACAATCAAGAAATTTTGTGATGGATTAGAAATCACATTAGGAGAATTCTTTTCAACAAAAGATTTTGATGATTTAGAACAGGAAATAAAATAATAGTATGGATTTACCAAACCGAAAACCAACTAGATTAAAAGGATACGATTATTCAACCCCAGGAATGTATTTTCTCACCGTTTGTACAAAATACAGAAAACATTTGCTTGGTGAAATCGTAGGGTGCGGCGATTTCGACGCACCGCAAATGATATTATCCGAATACGGACAAATTCTTGATAAGCATATTAGGCTAATGAATGAAAAATATTCTCATATTAAAATTGACAAATATGTAATTATGCCAAATCATTTTCATTTCATTCTCAATATAAAAGACTACAAAAACAGTGCGTCGGAAACCGCCGCACCCTACAATAATGAAACCTCAAAATTTGTATCTTTATTAAAACGATATTGTAATCATGAGTATGGTGAAAACATTTGGCAAACATCATGCAATGACCACATAATTCGTGGTGAAAAAGATTATAAGAAAATATGGGAATATATTGATACAAATGTGATAAGATGGGAAAAAGATTGTTTTTACAATGATTAAAGGCTCTAGCAAAATTGCGAGAGCCTTTTTCTGTCCTTAAGAACACTCGGCATATGAGGCGCAGCCTTTTTTCACACTAAATCAGCAAAGTCAAACCTTATAATTTTCTTAAGTTCATCAGTGCTCATTTCGACCTGAGCTCCAATTCTTCCTCCTGAAAAGAAAATCGTTTCAAAGTCCTGGGCTGTCTTATGGATTGTCGTTGTGAAGAATTTTTTCATTCCGATGGGTGAGCATCCCCCGTGGATGTAGCCCGTCAGCGGAAGGAGCTCTCTTGACAGAATCATAGCAACAGACTTTTCGCCGACTGCTTTTGCAGCTTTTTTTAAGTCAAGCTCTTTTGAGCCGGGGACAACAAAAATATAATTTTTTCCGCTTTTTCCCACAGTCACAAGCGTTTTAAAAACTCTGTCGGGATTTTGCCCTAAGGTTTTTGCAATTTCAGGCGCACTTGCTGCCTCCCCGTCACCATAGAAATAGCTGTTATATTTCAGCTTCTTCCCGTCCAAAAGCCTCATCACATTTGTTTTTTCTTCCATAGCTCTGCTCCTTTAAAACACATTTTGAAAACCATTATACATCACAACAGAAAAAAAGTAAAGAATTGTTTGTTTATGTCTTCCAAAGACTCAAATTAACATTTCATTTTGACTTTTTCGTCAAAAAACGGTTGACAGAAAGCCCAATAAATATTATTATATTAATGTTAGATTACTATTTTGGAAAAATTTAATTAAAGGCAGGAAAAACTATAATGAAAACATCAAAAATGTTATTTACAACATTAAGAGAAGTGCCGGCAGAGGCAGAAACAACAAGTCACAGACTTATGCTCCGTGCAGGGCTTATCAGAAAGCTCGCATCAGGCGTTTATTCTTTTCTCCCTCTTGGTCTTAAGGTGCTCAAAAAGGTTGAACAGATAATCCGTGATGAAATGGATGCAGAGGGCGCTCAGGAGCTTTTGATGTCTGCTCTTTTGCCCGCTGAATATTATCAGGCATCAGGAAGATGGGATGTTTTCGGTCCCAATATGTTCCGTTTAAAAGACAGAGGCGGCAGAGACTTCTGCTTGGGACCAACTCACGAGGAAATTTTCACAAACACAGTCAAATCAGAAGTTAAATCATATAAGCAGCTTCCTCTCACTCTCTATCAGATTCAGACAAAATATCGCGACGAGAGCCGTCCGCGTTTTGGTGTTATGCGCTCAAGAGAGTTTGTCATGAAGGATGCCTACAGCTTTGACCTCACAAATGAGGGACTTGATGTGTCATATCAAAAGATGTATCGTGCATATTGCAAGGCATTTGACCGCATGGAGCTTGACTACATTGTTGTCGATGCTGATTCAGGTGCTATGGGCGGAAGCGGCTCGCAGGAATTTATGGTTAAATCAGACACGGGCGAAGACATCATAGCCTTCTGCGAGGCTTGCGGATATGCAGCAAATGATGAAAAAGCTGCTTGCATTGTGACAGCTTCTGAAAAAGAAGAGCCAAAGGAAATGACAAAAGTTGCAACTCCCGATGCAAGAACAATTGAAGAGCTTGTTTCTTTTATGGGAACAGATGCAAAGCATTTTGTTAAAACATTAATCTACCGCGGCGGAGAAAAATTTGTTGCAGTTTTAGTTCGCGGTGACAGAGAAGTTAACGAAACAAAGCTTTTAAACTACCTTGGATGCACGGAAGAGGATTTAGAGCTTGCATCTGCTGATAAGGTTCGCGAGTTCACAAAAGCTGAAGTAGGCTTTGCAGGTCCTGTCGGACTTGACCTTCCAATCATCTGCGACAACGAAGTTTATGCTATGTCAAACTTCATAGTGGGCGCAAATGAAACAGGCTATCACCTTGACAATGTAAACATTAAGGATTTCACTTGTGAGAAAGTCTTAGACATACGCACAATCACAGACGGAGATCCGTGCCCCATCTGCGGAAAACCAATTAAGACAACATCAGGCATTGAAGTTGGCCACATCTTCAAGCTTGGCACAAAATATACAGAAGCCTTAGATTGCACATGCCTAGACGAAAACGGCAAGCAGGCAACAATCATCATGGGTTGCTACGGAATCGGTGTCACAAGAAGCATCTCTGCAATCATTGAGCAGCATTCAGATGAAAACGGCATCATATGGCCCCTTTCAGTTGCTCCTTATCATGTTTGCGTTGTTCCTGTTCAGGCATCAAACGAAGAACAAATGGCTTTAGCTGAAAAAATTTATGAGGACTTAAGAGCGCGCGGCATTGAGGTTATGTTAGATGACAGAAATGAGCGTGTCGGCGTTAAGTTTAAGGACATGGATTTAATCGGAATTCCTGTCAGAATAACAGTCGGCAAAAAAGCAGGAGAAAACATTGTTGAATATAAGCTCAGAAGTGACAACGAGGCGATAGAGCTTTCTTCTGAAGATGCCATCCGAAAGGCTGTCGAATATTTGAGCAAATAAGGTGATAATATGAAAAAAATATCAGTAATGCTTCTGGCGTTTTCTTTGATTTTAAGCTTTTCAGCTTGCGGAAAGACTCAAAAGACGAGCGAAACTGAAGAGCCAAATCTCGTTTATGAGGAGTCTGTAACAGAAAGCAGCGCTTCTGCAGAAGGCGAAAAGAAAGAAAAAGAAGAGAAAGCCCCGTCAAAAAGCGAAACATCAGACAAAAAAGAGAGATCAGAGGTTTATTGGGCAACGGAAAACAGAGATTCAAGCGATGTTTTTTATCACACCAAAAAGTGCGACATGATTAAAGATAAATCTCCCGATGTGCTTCCGTGGGAAATTATTGACGCTTTAGGCATGACTGCCTGTGAAAAATGTAACCCTAAATCTTAATTTAAAAAAAATCAATTCAGGAGGACATACAAATGGCAAAACGATTGATAGCAATTTTTCTTGCATTAGCGCTTGCTTTTTGTATGTCCTCTTGTGCATACGAGAAAAACGGTGACAATTCAGAAAATCCATATGATAGCGAAGTTTCAGAAAAAAATGAGACTCCCATAAACGGCGGAGTGTTAAATCTATGCATTTTTGAAGTCGATTCTCTTAATCCGTTAACAACGCAAAATGAAAGCAATCTCGACACATTGAGACTCATGTTTGATGGACTTTTCACTGTAGGTCGTGACTTTTCTGTCACAAACAACCTCTGCGAAAGCTACACAGTTTCAGAAGACGGTTTAAGCTATTCCTTCAAGATTAAAGAGGGCATCACCTTCCACGACGGAACGCCGCTTAAAGCCACAGATGTCGATGCTTCATTCAAGCTGATTGAAAAGGCAAACAGTCCCTATTTTTCAAGATTTAAAAATGTTTCATCATCAAGCGCTTCAGCTATGACCTGGAATGTTAAAATGAGCTCTGCTGTAATTAACTTCCCCGCTCTTTTGGATTTCCCTGTCCTTCCTGAAAAAGATGCCCATTTAGAAAACAACATAATGGACATATCCTACATTCCTTGCGGAACGGGAATCTATAAAGCCACGCAATATAAAGAGACAAAAGAGCTGATTTTAAAGGCAACAGAGGGACATTTTTCAGGAAAATATCCTCACATTCCTGAAATCAAAATAACCTTTGTCAGCGACAGGGAAGCAGCAATCTCAATGTTTGAAAATCTTCACGCAGATATCCTGCCCGAGTCTGTTGCAAACCCGGATGAATACACTCCTAAAAGAGACCTGATAAAATCAATAACATATCCAAAGAACAAGCTGACCTTTCTCGGCATTAACAATCAGAAGCCAATTCTGCTTTCTCCTTTAGTGAGGAAAGCAATCAGTATGTGCATTGACAAAAACACAATTGTCAATAACACAAAAACACGAATTGCAACGCCTGCTGACATTCCTTTAAATCCGCATTTTTGTTATTATGATAAAGACATTACGCCAATTCCGTTTGACGAGGCGCGTGCGAATTCGTGCATTGCCGAAGACGGTTTTTCTGACATAGATTCAGATGGCACATTAGAAAAGGATATCTATGGAGAATTGCATGGTCTCAAGGTCTCCATTTTAGTTAATTCAGAAAACACTCAACGGATTAAAATCGCAGAAACTGTGAAATCATCTCTTGAAAAGGCTGGCTTCAAAGCATCGCTTGACATAGTTGATTTTGACACATATTCCTCACGAATTGCATCAAAAAACTATGACCTCTTCATTGGAAGTATGAATATTTCTCAGAACAATGACCTGTCATTTTTGTTGCAGACGGATGCAAATATGTTTGGAATATCAATCGAAAGAATTGACTCGCTTCTTAATCAGATGAAGGTGGCTTCAAACTCTTCCCTGATTTCAGATTCTTATGCAAATTTATGTTCTGTTCTTTCTGAAAATGTTCCGCTCGCCGGAATATATTACGACAACGGAATTTTGCTGTGTGACAAAAAAATCAAAGGAGCCATTAACCCTGCAGAAAGCAATGTGTTCGCAAACATTTGTGAATGGTATATAAAATAGGCTGTAGCAAAATGCATACACCACACAAGGCAAAAAAAATACCTGAAACCTCATTTGGTTGCATACGGAAAACCCAAGAAACGATAACATTAAAGAAGGAATTCGCCATTTGGCGAATTCCTTCTTTAAAATATGCCTTGTGTTTTGAACAAACTTCACCACTCGCTGTGCCCGTGCACAGCTTCGGGTAACCCCTACGGGTTCAGTTGGTCCAATCTATGCTATTTTCCGTCCAGCCTAAAAGTGCTGTAGCAAAATGAAATCATTTTGCTACAGCACTTTTTTTATCTTATTTCTGAATTTATTGAGCAAGCAATATCATAATTGATGAAGCTTCAAACACGCCTGTATTAATAACTCCCGCCGCCATAATTTTCTGTCCTTCTTTCAAATCCTTGACAGACTTAACTCTTCCATCTCCTGCGTCAAGAATTTTAGCTCCTGCCTTAACAAAAATCTGTGTTTCAGAAATGTCACCAAGTCCGTTTGTTGTTTCTAAAATGACCATTCCATATGTTGTGTTGACAAGCTTGATAACGCCTGTGATTTCTGTGTTTGTAACAGCTGATGCCACAGTAAGCTTCGTCACTGTGCTTGAAGATGCCGAAAACTCAACATTAGCACCAAGCCTTAAATCATAAAGCGTTGCTTCTTTTCCATCAATGGTCACTTTAACATCACGAGCAACCGCATATTGCACGCTTTGTTTTCCTGTGTTAACTGTGATATATGATGTGTTCTTTGAAATTATAATCTCTTCAATTGAGCCTTCCACAGTTTTGTTTATTCCAATTGAAGTCACAGCTGAAACAACACCATATTCAAGCTTAAGATCAACCTCGTCTCCAATTGCAAGCTCGGAAAAATCAACGGTCTGTCCATTTCGTTTTAAAGTTGCACCGCTTTTAACAACATATGTTAAAATCTCATCTGCTTTATTTCTGAGCTTAAGTGTCACATCAGGAGAAAACTCAATTCCTTCCAATGTTAAATCTGTCACAGTAACATTTTTAGGTTCACCGCTTAAAATAGCAACTTTTCCGCCTCTTAACTCTAATGTCACATAGTCTCCGCTTGCAAAAGCTGCGAGCGTTGCTGTCTCACCTTTATATTTTATAGCCGCATTTGAGAGGAGCGTATATGTTGTCACATAGCCTGATTCAAGGTCTGAAACCTTAATCACTGTGCTTTTAGAATCAGTCTGCTTGCCTTTAAAAGCTCCTGTTATTGTTTCATCAGGAATTATCTTTATAGCGTCTATAGCATACAAAAGACCATTTGAGCTTGTGATTACAATATTCATTCCTGCTTCTAAATTTTCAAGCTTAGCAGCTTCACCATTCACATTCACAAAGACACCATTCGGAACTTTAAAGCTTCTTGCATCTCCGTCAGCATTTTTCATCGAAACAGTGTTAATGTCAATTTTTGTGATGGTTCCACTTAAGTATTCAAATTCCATAGAATCGAGAATTCTGTATATCATAACAGCAACCTGAGCGCGAGTCACGCTTCCCAAAGGGCCAAATGTGTCTTCTGTCATACCTGTCATGATTTCTTTGTCTGCCGCATAATAAACATATGGTTTAGCGTCTGTCGGAATGTCTTTTGCATCTTTAAATGAGAGTTCATAGTCAGGATTGTCTGAAAGCCACGCGTCTGCACCTAAGGCTTTGGCAATAAGAACGGCTGCTTCATATCTTTTGAGCTCCTGTCCTTTGTTTGCAGTTGCAAGATATGATGAAATCTCACCTGTTGTTAAAACTTCCTTGTAAAGAAGAAAAGCTGCGTTGTCTTTAGCATATGATGTGTAGTTTTCTAAAAGCGCTGAATATGTATCCTTCGCAAAGCTTAAAAACTCCGCATTTTCTTCATTATTTGCTCCAAGCGCCTTTGCAAAAAGAGCAACGGCCTCCTCCTTTGTTATATATTTTTCGGGAGCGAATGTACCATCAGGATAACCATTAATAACCCCTTCTTCCGAGAGATGTGTGATGGCTTCCTCTGCCCATGCAAAACTTTCGCCAACATCAGAAAACTCCGCAGCAAAAGCAGTCACGACACTAAGAGCCGTCATTAAAACCGCAACCAGTAAAGAAATAACTCTCTTTTTCATTGTAAATCGTCCTCCTTTGTTTCTTCAGTAAATAATAGAGTATGTTAACATTATACCATTATGTATGGAAGTTTTTCAATGCATTCAGGAATTTGTCACAGAAAAATAATATTTTATGAGGATTCATTAAGCCTTTCTTCTCATAAGCTCTTTTTCACAGAACTCCAAATCCTCCTGTGTGTTAACGCCATAAATTTCCGTGTTGTCATCAACAGAGCAGATTGTCACCTTCTTGCCCTTCTTGACAAGAATTTTAGGAACATCTGTCAGATAATATTCGCCCTGAGCATTGTTGTTTTTAAGCTCTGCTAAATTTTCAAAAAGGAGTTTAGAATTAAACACATAAACTCCAATGTTTAATTCAGTTATCTTGAGCTGCTCTTCATTACAGTCTTTTGTTTCCACAACATCAGCTAAGTTTCCGTTTTCATCTCTGATAATTCTGCCATAAGCCGGCGGGTCATCAACAAAAGCAGTCATAACCGTGCAATCGGACTGCGTGCTTTTGTGATGCTCTATGATTTTCTTAAAGGTCTTCTGCGTGAAAAGAGGCATATCCCCATAAATCACAAGAACATCCCCGTCATAATCTTCAAAATGCTCTTTTGCGCAGTTAACGGCATGACCTGTTCCAAGCTGTTCTGCCTGTTCAGAAAAGAGATATTCAGGAGAAAGAGCTTCAATAACCGCTTCTTTCTTGTAGCCGACAACAATAACCGTGTCTTTCTTTTCAATGAAATCAATGCTGTCTAAAGCATATTCTATCAATCCTCTTCCGTTTGCCTGCCTTAAAACCTTCGGAAGCTGAAATTTTTCCGACTGCAACCTCTTTCCCTTACCTGCACCTAAAACAATAGCCTTCATAAATTATCCAATCCTTTCAAAAAAATAATATTTAATTTCTCTTTTTAGAGAAAATGTTAACAAGTCTTAATAGTTGCATCAAAGACACGAGCGTTGCTGCAACATATGTCATCGCAGCGGCACTTAAAACCTTTGCCGCACCTTTTGTCTCCTGCTCTGTTAAAATCCCCATCGAAAGAAGCGTTTCCTTTGCTCTTCTGCTTGCATTAAACTCAACAGGAAGCGTTATTATCTGGAAAAGCACAATAGCTGAAAAGAGAATTATTCCGAAAGATACCAAATTCTGAGCAGAAAGCAAAATCCCCAATAGAATGAGCGGCATCGAAAGTCTCGAGCCGATGTTTGCCACAGGCAAAAACATATTTCTGAGCTTAATCGGCACATATCCTCTCTTATATTGAACAGCGTGGCCTGCCTCGTGTGCTGCAACGCCTATTGCCGCAACGGATGTTGAGGAGCGAACTGTGTCAGAAAGCCTTATAACACCTGCTTTCGGGTCATAGTGGTCTGTTAAGCTCCCTGAAACACTTTCAACCTTTATGTGATTAAGTCCGTTTGCATCAAGAATTCTTCTTGTGATTTCGTGAGCCGTGAATGATTTCTGGCAAAAAACCTTGTCATATTTTGAAAAAGCATTTTTCACAGCCGCCTGCGCCGCAAATGATAAAATGAGCGCGGGAACAACATAAATCAGATATGTGTAATCAAAATAAAAAAATGGCATAATTTTCTCCTTTAAAGTTTCAAAACATCTCTGTTAATTATTCACTGCATGCAGCAAGTCCCGCAACAGAACCGTCTGCTGATGCTGTTGTCAGCTGTCTGACCGATTTTGTTCTGCAATCGCCTGCCGCAAAAATTCCCTCACAGGTTGTTCTGCAGTCCTCACTTGCTACAATGTAGCCTTGTTCGTCGAGTTCAACAATGTCGCTGAAAGCCGAATTGTTTGGCACCTGTCCCACCGCAATAAACACACCATCGGTTTTAATCTCTTCCATTTCATCAGTTTTTACATTTTTTATGACGATGCCCTCCACCTCTGTCTCACCTTTAATTTCCAGAGCCACAGAGTTTAAAACAAACTCAACATTTTCTTTTTCCTTAAGCAACTCCGCTAAGCGCTCTTCTCCGCGAAAAGCGTCTCTTCTGTGAATGAGATAAACCTTGCTGCAATAAGAAGAAAGATGCATCGCCGACTGAAGCGCACTGTTTCCGCCGCCAACAACACAGCAAATCTTCCCTTTAAAGAAAGCTCCATCACAGACCGCACAATATGAAACGCCGCAGCCCGAAAGCTCCTCTTCGCCTTTAACGCCTAAATGTTTGTGCTTTGAGCCTGTTGCAATTATGACGCTTTTTGCATCATATTCACCATATTCTGTTAAAACAGTTTTATATGAGCCATTGTCTATGATTTTTTTCACCTGACAAAAATCTGTTTCCGCACCTAAACATAACGCCTGTTCCGTTAATGAATCTGCAAAGTCTGCCCCTGATATGCTTTTAAAACCGGGGAAATTTTCAACCCTTGGCGAAGCTGTTATTTGCCCGCCAAAAGTTTCCCCCTCTAAAACCATAACGCTTTTCCCGGCACGAAGAACATAAATTGCCGCAGTCAATCCTGCTGTTCCGCCGCCAACAACAACTACATCGTACATATTAAAAACACCCAATTCCAAATATAGTTCTTAAGGGAAGAGATTTCTCCCTTCCCCATTTGTTCTTTTTATTGTTTATAGCAAAAAGGAATTTTCAAAACGAAAATCGAATTCGTGAGATTTTTCTTCCTTTAAAGCTATGCTAATGCTTTTGGGTTTACTCTGCCTCTTGCTCCATCTTTTCCCTTTTTAAACCCATTCCTTTTTGCGCTCTAAACTTTTTTTACCCGCCACGAAGAAATAGGAAAAAATGATTTAGAATGAACAAACTGAGCCAAGCGCAGCTTGGGATACCCGAAGCTGTGCTCTTGCACAGCGAGAGGCGAAGTTTGTTTATAGCAAAAAGGAATTTTCAAAACGAAAAATCGAATTCGTGAGATTTTTCTTCCTTTAAAGCTATGCTAATGCTTTTGGGTTTACTCCGCCTCTTGTTCCCTCTTTTCCTTTTTTAACCCATTCCTTTTTGCGCTCTAAACTTTTTTTACATTTCTTCTATATATTTTTTGATGTTTGATGCATTAATATACTTCTCATATCCGTCTTTTTCTAAAACAATGAGAGTCGGCGCCTGTTTGATGTCAAATTTTGCTGTGAGCTCGACATTTTCTTCTGCATCAATTTTTTCAAATTCTATGCCTTTAGCATTTAAAAGCTGATAAACGACCTTGCAGTTAGGACATGTTTTTGTTGTGAAAAGCATCAACTTTTTTTCTCCTCCATATGAAAAGTCAGTCTTTTCATCGCACGCACATTCTGCTGCTTTTGCCTTGGGTTTCAACACAGAATTATCAATATCATAAACAACTCTGTCTTTAAACTCCTGACTCTTACCGTCGTTCCAGTTCTGAACAGGACGATAGTAGCCTGTAATACGGCTATAAACCTCTGTCTTTTCACCACATTCAGGGCAAGTGTAAACCTCTCCTTTAATGTAGCCATGGTTTTTGCAGACAGAATATGTCGGTGACATAGTGTAATATGGAAGCTTATAGTTTTCAGCAATCTTCTTAACAAGGTCAGCAGTCGCTTTCCAGTCAGGAAGCTTTTCACCCAAGAACGCGTGGAAGACTGTTCCTGATGTGTAAAGCGTCTGGAGTTCGTCCTGAATATCAAGAGCATCAAAGATATCTGATGTGAATCCAACGGGCAGATGTGAGCTGTTTGTGTAATATGGTGCTCCGTCGCCTTCTGCCGCTGTGATAATGTCGGGATAGCGCTTAACATCATGTTTTGCGAAACGATATGTCGTAGATTCTGCAGGTGTTGCCTCTAAATTGTAGAGGTCGCCATATTCCTCCTGATAGTCAGAAAGGCGCTCACGCATATGATTTAAAACATCTTTAGTGAACTGCTGGGTTTCCTTGCTTGTCATATCTTTTCTAATCCACTTTGCATTTAAGCCTGCTTCATTCATACCAATTAAGCCGATTGTTGAGAAGTGGTTATCAAATCCGCCCAGATAGCGTTTTGTGTATGGATAAAGTCCTTCGTTAAGGAGTTTAGTGATAATCGTACGCTTAACTTTTAAGGAACGCGCCGATATGTCCATAAGCTTATCTAAGCGTCTGTAGAAGTCTGCCTCATCTTCGGCTAAGTAAGCAATTCTCGGAATATTGATTGTGACAACGCCGACAGAACCTGTCGATTCACCGCTTCCAAAGAAACCGCCTGACTTTTTGCGAAGCTCACGAAGGTCTAAACGAAGTCTGCAGCACATACTTCTGACATCACTAGGTTCCATATCACTGTTTATATAGTTTGAGAAATATGGAGTTCCATATTTCGCGGTCATTTCAAAAAGAAGCTTGTTGTTTTCAGTTTCTGACCAGTCAAAATCACTTGTGATTGAATATGTCGGAATTGGATATTGGAAACCTCTGCCGTTTGCGTCTCCGCCAATCATCGTTTCGATGAACGCTCTGTTCACCATATCCATCTCTTTTTTACAATCTTTATATTTAAAATCCATCTCTTTTCCGCCAACAATTGCAGGAAGTTCGGCTAAGTCAGCAGGAACAGTCCAGTCAAGAGTTATGTTGGAAAATGGTGCCTGAGTTCCCCATCTGCTAGGGGTGTTAACGCCATAGATAAATGATTCTATGCACTGTTTAACCTCACGGTATGAAAGATTATCAACTTTAACAAATGGTGCCAAATATGTATCAAAGGATGAAAATGCCTGTGCGCCTGCCCACTCATTCTGCATAATTCCCAAGAAGTTCACCATCTGGTTGCAAAGAGTTGACAAATGGCTTGCGGGAGCAGATGTGATTTTTCCGGGAACACCGCCAAGACCTTCTAAAATGAGCTGCTTTAAAGACCAGCCCGCACAATAGCCTGTGAGCATAGAAAGGTCGTGAATATGAATGTCTGCGTTTCTGTGTGCATTGGCAATTTCGTCATCATAGATTTCTGAAAGCCAGTAGTTTGCAGTTATTGCACCGCTATTTGATAAAATAAGGCCGCCGACAGAATATGTCACCGTTGAGTTTTCCTTAACGCGCCAGTCCGTAACCTTAACATAGCTGTCAACAATCTCCTTATAGTCAAGAATTGTCGATTTTAAATTACGGATTTTTTCTCTCTGTCTTCTGTAGAGAATATATGCTTTGGCGACATCACCGTAGCCCGCCTTGATTAAAACAGCCTCGACACTGTCCTGAATATCCTCCACCTGAACTAAATTGTCCTTAATCTTCTTTTCAAAATCCGCAGTAACATTTAAAGCAAGCATTTCAATCACTGTCTGATGATATTGCTTGTTCTGTGCTTCAAAAGCTTTTTTTATTGCCTCGCTGATTTTCTTTATGTCAAAATCAACCACGGCACCGTCTCGTTTTACAACCTGATACATAACATTCAGCCCCTCTTTCGTCATTTTTATATAGTGTTTTTCGTCATTTTTCGCAATGTATCAGTATTGTACCATAAAAAAACATACGTGTCAATATATAGTGCGTAATTTTTACAAAAACACAAGATATTGTTGAATTTCCTATTCACCACGCACAGAAACTTCAGCGAAAAAGGGTGCTAGAGCATTTTTTATTTTCTCAATTTCTTCTTTTTTGGGCGTTGTGCATCCACGAGCTATCACGCTCTCCGAATCTCTATATAGCTGAATGAAATATTTCGGGGCGCCTTCAATCCATTTGCCTATTTTTATCATATCCTCTATCGTATGCAGTTCGTTTGTGACTGTTGTTCTGAATTCATAAGGAATGAGCCCCTGTTTTAAAAATTCTACGCTCTTCTCCACACCGGATATGTCAATTTTTTCTGTCCCACATGTTTCAAAATATTTTTCCTTTGAATTTTTAATGTCCATTGCAACATAATCACAAAGTCCTTCTCTGACTGCTTTTTCAAGTCTTTTCGGGAAGCTTCCGTTTGTGTCGAGCTTAATGCTATAGCCAAGCTTTTTTATTTTTTTCATAAGAACAAGCGTTTCATCATATAAAAGAGGCTCTCCGCCCGAGATGACAACACCATCTAAAACATTTTTCCTTTTATTCAAAAAAGCAAAAAGCTCTTCTTCTTTAATTTCAGGTGCTTCGCCTTTAGATAGCACCAAATCGGAGTTATGGCAAAACGGACAACGGAAATTACAGCCGCTTATGAAAACTATTGCAGCCATTTTTCCCGGATAATCTAAAAGTGTCAATTTTTGAAGTCCCGAAATTTTCATATGTCTCACTCCTTCATAATTATTTTATCATAATTTATTTCAAATTCAAAGTGCCATTTATAAATTTGTAAACATCTGTTTGAATATTATAAAACACGCAAAAAAAGACGGCTGAAACTCAGCCGTCTCAAATGCTATTAATCCTATTTTATAACTCTGACTCTTAAAACACCGTCTATTGCTGCGATTTTTTCTTCTAAAGCCGCTGAAACATCACCGTCTAAATCCATGATTGTGTAAGCGTTGTCTTTCTTGCTCTTATTAATCATGTTTAAAATGTTAATGTTTTCATCTGCCACCAGAGAAGAGAACGAACTGAGCATCCCCTGAATGTTTTTATGCATAATCGTGATTCTTACGCTTCCTTCACGAGCCATTTCACAATTCGGGAAGTTAACGGAGTTTTTAATGTTTCCGTTTTCTAAGAAATCTCTCAGCTCTTTAGCCGCCATAATAGCGCAGTTGTCTTCTGATTCAGGAGTTGAAGCGCCTAAGTGCGGCGTTGCAACGACATTCTTCATCGAAAGAACTGCATCTGACGGGAAGTCGATGACATAGCACGCAACTTTTCCTTCATCCAAAGCAGTTGCTAAATGAGCCTCATTAACGAGCTCGCCTCTTGAGAAGTTTAAGATTCTGACTCCATCCTTCATCTGAGCGATTGTGTCAGAATTAATTGTTCCCCTGGTTGAGTCATTGAGCGGAACATGAAGCGTGATATAATCAGCCTTAGCATAAACCTCGGCAACATCATCTGCTTTTTTAACAGTTGTAGCCAAATGGAGCGCTGCATCAATTGTAAGATATGGGTCATAGCCTATAACATCCATTCCGAGAGCACTTGCAGCGTTTGCCACCATAACACCGATAGCACCAAGACCAATAACGCCTAATGTCTTGCCCTTGATTTCAGGACCAACAAACTGGCTCTTGCCTTTTTCAACAAGCTTTCCAACCTCTGCGCCTTTTCCGCTTAAGGTTTTAGCCCATTCAATGCCGCCGACAATGTTTCTCGATGACAGAAGAAGACCTGCAATAACAAGCTCTTTAACAGCATTCGCATTTGCGCCCGGAGTGTTGAAAACAACGATGCCCTTTTCTGTGTAAGCGTCGACGGGGATGTTATTCACGCCCGCGCCCGCTCTTGCAACAGCTTTAAGGTTTGCACCAACCTCCATGTCGTGCATGGAAAAGCTTCTTAAAATTATTCCATCAGGGTCTTCTGCAGAATCACTGATGTTATATTTAGCTGCGTCTAATTTTTCAAGTCCGCAAGCTGCTATTTTATTAAGTGTTAAAATGTCAAACATATAGCTTACCGCCTTTTATTTATTATTTTTTTCAAATTCCTTCATGAAAGCAACCAAAGCTTCAACGCCCTCTAATGTCATAGCGTTATAGATGCTTGCTCTCATACCGCCAACTGTGCGGTGTCCTTTTAAATTAACAAAGCCTTTAGCTTTAGCTTCTTTTATAAATTTAGCATTTAACTCTTCTGAATCTGTGATGAAAGGAACATTCATAAGCGAACGATCTTCCGGAACAACAGTCCCTTTAAACATTTCAGATGAGTCAAGATAGCTGTAGATAGCTTCTGCCTTCTTTAAGTTTGTCTGATACATTCCTTCAATTCCGCCCTGCTCTTTAAGCCATTCCAAAACGAGCATGCAGATGTAGATTGCATATGTAGGCGGCGTGTTATACATCGAACCGTTTTCAGCATGGATTCTATATGTGAGCATCGTTGGAACAAAAGGCTCAACATCGCCAATCAAGTCCTCGCGGATGATAACAACCGTAAGACCTGCGGGGCCCATGTTTTTCTGCGCTCCTGCATACAGCATTCCAAATTTCGTCACATCGATAGGCTCTGATAAAATGTTTGATGAAATGTCTGCAACGAGCGGAACATTTCCTGTGTCAGGAAGTGATGTGTAGCGCGTTCCGTAAATCGTGTTATTATATGTAATATGGAAATAGTCAGCGTCAGGTGTGAACTCGCTTTTATCAAGCTTCGGAATGTAGGAGAATGTTTTATCGGCTGAACTTGCAACCTTCTTAATCTCACCATATTTTTCTGCTTCCTGTGCTGCCTTTTTTGCCCACTGACCTGTGATAACATAATCAGCCTTTTTTGATTTTCTCAAAAGGTTTAAAGGAATCATTGCAAACTGAGTTGACGCTCCGCCCTGAAGGAAAAGCACCTTGTAGTTATCAGGAATATGCATAAGCTCACGAAGAAGTGACTCTGCCTTCCCTATTATCGCCTCATAATCTGCCGAGCGGTGACTCATCTCCATAACGGACATCCCGCTTTGCTCATATTCTGTCATCTGCTCTGCCGCTTTTTTAAGCACTTCTTCCGGAAGAGCGGAAGGGCCTGCTGAAAAATTGTAAACTCTGCTCATAGTCAAAACCTCCGTAATCTAATATAAAAATAATTTACTGAATATTATATAACAAATGTAACAGTTAGTCAACAAAAAAATTGACTAACTATTCAAAAAATTTATCCTTTTTCTTTGGCGATAAATTGCTTTTTTAAAAGCTTTCATTTTAACACAGCTATCTGAACCGTTCCCAAAAATCCGTCATAGCTTTTTCATATGCCGCCTTGTCGGTCATATAGCTCATTGCATGCCCTGCTCCATCTACGATCAAAAGGCTCTTTGGCGCCTTGCATGCTCTGTAATTTTCAAAAGTCATTTCCACGGGAACAAACTTATCAGCTTTTCCATGTATGAATAAAACAGGCAAGGTGTTTTTCTCCATGGCGCTTATTGTAGAATAGTCCTTAAGTCCCATATTTATCCTTTTTCTGCACATATTTTCCCCGAATAGTTCCATAAGCCTGTAGGAAATCTTAAGGTTGTTTTTTGCAATGTGTCTCCATATGTCATCAGCTGATGTATAGGCGCAATCTGCCATAATTCCACAAACATTTTCAGGGAATTTTTCGCCCGATGCCATAAGCACGGTCGCCCCTCCCATAGAAATTCCCGCAAGATATATCGGGAGCTTTTCCTCCATGAAAGAATTTGCCCAGTTGACCCAATCGTGACAATCGTGCCTTTCAATCATCCCAAAGCCCATATGACTTCCGCCGCTCATGTTTTGTCCTCTTTGCTCCGCGTAGAGAATGCTGCAGTCATTTTCTTCCCAGAACTCAGAAATCATACCAAAATCACGCGACCACGACGAACGCCATCCGTGCATTGCAATAATCAGTCTTTTTGCTTTTTTGTTCTGATAGAGATGTCCGACTAATTTTTCACCATCACTCGCCACAATTTCTATGCATCTTAAATCTTTTTCTTTAAGCCTCTTTCCCTTTTCCTCAAGGAGCGCTGAAATGCTGCACGACATATCAGCCCCCGTCAGACGCCTTTTTGATTTTTTTGATACCTTCGGCGCTTCCCTGTCTAAAGCAACAGAGACAAGTGCCTCTGCAAGCTTATATGAAACTGTTGCCATGGCAGATAGGCCTAAAGCGGCAATTCCCGTGCCTATAAGTACATTTTTCATGTTTCTTTTCACATAACCACTCCGACAAAACAAATATATATACATTATAGCCCGCCTGTCGCTTCTTCATTCTCAAAAGCAGCCAAAACGCCTTTTACATAAGGGGAGCAAAAAGCCTTAAAAGTCTCTGGATTATTGTCACAAAAAAATTTTTCCTGCAGTCGCGCCTGTCAATTTCAACACAGCTGTCGAGCGTTTTCAAAAAATCTTCCTTCATCTCAAAAATCGCCTTGTCTCCATGAATTAAAACTCCGCACTCAAAATGAAGATAAAGGCTCCTGAAATCAGCATTCGCAGTTCCGACAGATGCAGTTTTATCGTCTGACAGAAAGGTTTTAGAGTGGATGAACCCTTCATATTCGTAGATTTTAACGCCTGCCTTTATAAGCTCGGCATAATATGAACGAGTCGTCATATGAACATATTTTTTGTCAGGTGTGTGAGGCGTTATGATTTTAACATCAACCCCGCTTTTTGCCGCCTCACAAAGTGCAGACGACATTGCGTCCTCTAAAATCAGATAAGGAGTTGTAATATAGAGATAGTCACACGCCCTGTTTATCATCGACATATAAACATGCTCAACAACTGACTTATCATCAAGCGGTCTGTCGCAATACGGTTGCAAAAATCCGCTTGATTTTTCCTTTGTTTCCGCCTTGAACAAGCTGAAATCCTCATCATCTTTTCTGAACACATTCCACATCTCTAAAAACATAACCGTAAAGCTCCAGACAGCCTCCCCTTTTATCATAATTGCCGCGTCCTTCCAATGCCCGAACCTTTCCTCTCTGTTAATATATTCATCTCCAATATTAACGCCACCCGTAAAGGCAACTTTTCCATCAATTATTGCAATTTTTCTGTGGTCACGATTATTTTGCACAGTCGAGAGAATCGGCACAAATGGATTGAAAAGAACGCATTTAATTCCTGCCTTTTCGAGAGTTTTATGATAGTTTTTGGGCAGAAGCATAAAACAGCCGATGTCATCAAAAATAATCCTGACATCAACTCCGTTGTTTGCCTTTTTCATAAGCACCTTTAAAATTGTTTCCCACATATAGCCGCGGCTTATTATAAAATATTCTAAAAAAATGAACCTTTCTGCCTTTTTAAGCTCTGTAACAAGCTTTTCAAACATCTTTTCTCCGCTTTCCAAAAACTCTGCCCCTGTGTTTTCGTAAATCGGAAAGCCTGCATAAGAATAAAGATATTTTGAATTCATATAACATCCCTTGTCAAATTCTTTGACCTTTTCTATGAGTCCCTCGTCAGAGGCGAGCAACTTCTGACGCTCTTTTTCGACAAGCTCCAATCTCTTTCCAAAGCTTTTTGTTGTCCACTGGTTTCTGATTATCAGATAAGATATTCCGCCAAAAAACGGGACAGCTAAAATCAGAACAACCCATGTCAGCTTATATGCAGGCTTATCCTCTGCACCGAGTATGAAGATGGCAACTCCATAGCTTATTATTGACAAAAGAGGCGCAAAAACTGAATATCTCGTTCCTGCGCTTAAAAACATCATAACTATCAGAAAAATCTGAAATAAAAGCATAGATATAACAAAAACGCGTCTCCTGAACACAATGCGCATCCATTTTGGTTTCACTTTTGTCTCCTTTTTCTCCAACGAACTTCACCTGCCTTTTATGGTATCGAGTATTTTAATATTTTAATCCTTTTTTGTCAATATATAAAAAAATAATTCAGTATTTATTAATATTTTATAAAAAAAAGAGTGGCAAACGGGCATCCATTTACCACAGTTTATTTCTTTTAAACTTCAAAAAGCTTCAGTATCTCATCCTTGGAAAGCGAAAGAATGTCAAGCTCCTCTCCTGAAATCACGCTGTCTGCCAAATTTCGCTTTTTCTCCTGAAGCTTTAAAATCTTTTCTTCTATTGAGTCCTTTATAATCAGCTTATAAACCTGAACACTCTTTTTCTGACCGATTCTGTGTGCCCTGTCTGTTGCCTGATTCTGAACGCTCATATTCCACCACGGGTCATAGTGAATAACCATATCGGCTCCCGTTAAGTTAAGTCCCGTGCCTCCCGCCTTTAATGAAATCAGAAAAACAGGAGTTTCGTCTTCATTAAATCTGTCAACAAGCTCTTTTCTTTCCTCTTTTTTTGTTGAGCCCCTGATTTCATAATATGGAATTTTCATCTCGTCAAGTTTTTTTGATATGATGTCTAACATTGATGTAAACTGCGAGAACAGCAAAACCTTATGTCCGCCCTCTTTAAGACTTTCTAAAAGCGAAAGACAAAGCTCAAGTTTTGCGCTTTCCTCTTCATAATTTTCATAGACGAGGCTTGGATGACAGCACAGCTGACGAAGGCGCATAAGCATGGCAAGCACCATAAATCTGTTTGCGTTTTCCTCCTGTGTTTTAAATTTAAACTCCTCTTTAATCTGCAGTGCATTTGCTCTATATAGTTTTTTCTGCTCCTCTCCCATTTGGGCATAAATCACCGTTTCATGCTTTTCAGGGAGTTCCTTTAAAACATCACTTTTCAATCGTCGCAAGATGAACGGAGAAACAATCGCCTTAAGCCTTTTTATTGCCGAGCTGTCCTTTTCCCTTATGGCGGGCGTCTCAAAGTAGTTTTTAAAATATGAGTGTGAATAGAGATATCCCGGCATCAAAAAGTCGAAAATCGACCATAGCTCCGACAGGTTATTTTCAACAGGCGTTCCCGTGAGCGCAAATTTTGTTTTGCTTTTTATGGTTTTCACGGCCTTAGCATTTTGCGTTGTGTAGTTCTTTATATATTGCGCCTCATCGATTATCTGATAATCAAACCGGAGCTCGCCATATTCTGCTATATCTCGTTTTAAAAGCTCATATGATGTTATTAAAACATCTTTATCCTCCAGATTTTTCATCATCTCTGCGCGCGCTGCATTGCTCCCTATTAAACAAACTGCACGAAGGTCGGGCGCAAATTTTTCAATTTCACTTTCCCAGTTTAAAACAAGTGAGGCAGGGCAGACAACAAGCGCCGAAACCTTACCCTTTTCATCTTTTTTATCTTTTATGAGAGATATGACCTGCAATGTTTTTCCGAGTCCCATATCATCCGCCAGAATTCCTGAAAAGCCACACATTTCCAGCGTTTTAAGCCATTTAAATCCCGTTTTCTGATAGTTTCTCAAAATCCCTTTCAAGCTTTCAGGCGGAGCGAAATCAGAATCGTCAACATATTTCATATCGCGAACAAGCTTTTTCAGCTCACTGTTTCTCTCAACGGAGAAAAAAGATGAATTTTTCAAAATTTCATCAACATATAAAGCACGATAGAAAGGAACGCTAACCTCTCCACCTGCCAAGGTGTCTCCGCTTATCGACAACCCCTCGGTTATGTTTAAAATGTCGGCAAAGACATCATCATCTAAGGATAAAAACGAACCATCAACAAGTCTGTGATATTTTTTTCTTTGCCTGTATGACTCTAAAATTCTGCTCAGCTCGTCAGGCGGAAAATCCTCCGACGAAAAGTCAAGACTTAAAAGTCCGCTTTTAAGCCTTGCTCCGACAGATATGCTTTTAGGTCTTTTAACCTTTATTTTTTTAAGCGAGTCAGAGGCATAAATCTCACCATATGCTGAAAGTTCCGCTATCCCCGATGTCAGAAAGTCATAAATCGCATCTTCGTGGGATGTGAAATAAGCTCCCATCTCTTCAGAAAAAGACGGAATATATTTTTGAAGAACGGTTTTAACACAAAGCTCGCCTTCCAAATCGCCCACACTTTTCGGGTCTCTTCCGTAAGGCGTGTCACAGAACACCTCATCTCCGTAATGAAACATTATTTTAGAAGTCAGCTTCCCCTTTTCAAAGTCAAGGTAAATCTTCGTTTTAAGCGGAAGAGGACGAAACTCTGATAAATCTTCTCTTGATTTTATCGAAATGTAGTCAGAAACCGTTTTAAAAACTGCACTGTAAAGCGATGCCATATCATCAGCGTGGACAGAAAGCGGCGTTTTCCTTTTGCAAAGAAGCGATAAAAGCTCCCCACACTTTTCACTGTAATCCTCCGACAGACAATAAATGACTTTGTCCGCTTTAATATATATCCTGCTTCTTCCCTTGATAATGCAGAAATCATTGCTGTCAAGGCTTATTCCAAAACAATTCTTACCTATCCTTTTTATGCTGATGTTAAAATCAGGAATTTTATCAGTTATCTTGATTTTAAAAGGTCCATCCTCTGAAACTGCATCAACATTTTTCCCGCAAAGCATTTTTAAAAGCTTATCTGTCTTGTGCTCTGAAATCGTCATATATTTTTTATTTTCTATAGCCCCCGACACTTGTGCAGAATAATATGTCATAACAAAATTTAAAAGAGGTTTCGACTCTTCGTCAAAATTATTGACATCGTGCAAAAACACAAAACCTGAGCCATATTTATCAAGATTTCCGTTCTTCATATTTTCGTAAAACGCCCCGATGTCTTTTATTACATATGTTCTGCCGACATCTATCTTAAGCCCGAGCTTCAGGCAATCTCTCTCAAACTTTAAAACAGGAATGAGGTGCGCTGCACTCCCTGAATTTGCAGCTATTGTTCTGTTTGCTGTCTTCTGGGAATAGCTCAGAATCATTTTAAAGGCATCGTCATCTGTCTTTTCTCTGTTTTTTCTTTCTTCACGATTTTTTAAAGACCTGTTGAAAAAATTATTTTCCTGAGAAATAAGCGTTGCGGCAATATGCCTGCACGCTCCGTCATAGTTAAGATAAAATGGACAGGTGCACGAAAATCCGTCAATTCTCTCGTTGTAGTCATCTATGTCAACTTCCGCCTCATATTCCGCGCCGCCATCAGAAACAGTCGATAAAAGCTTATATTCATCCTGAAAATCAGTTTCTTTAACAACGACCTCGCCAACAGCACCTTCTGAGAAAAGAGAAAGGGCTTTTTCATATGTATCATCATTTATCGTTATTCTCCTGATTAAGCCTCTGGGTATCGGCACAATCTTCACCTGCCTTTAAAGAATATTATTATATTATACCACACTTTTTTTAAAATGGAATATGATTGACTGTTTTTATTTGGAAAAATCAAAAAAAATTTCAATGCACTTGACAAATAAGCTGTGCTATATTATAATCATCATATGCGGATTTTTGCTTTGCAAAACTCCTGCGAGGATTTATTTGCGCAACATAAATCTTATAGGGCCATTGGCTCTTTTATGTAAAATTTTTAAAATTAAAAATTAGTCGGGTGCTTGTGCAAACAGGCTGAGAGTAAGCGTGATGCCGCTTTAACCGAAATAACCTGATGTGGGTAATGCCACCGTAGGAATTATTTTGTTTTCTTCGGATGTTTCCCATTTGGGAAGCATCTTTTTTAATGCTTATCCCTTTGGAAATCAGAGGTGCGGCCTTTTTATCGGCTTAACATAAACCACCTTATGAATCAGGCTTCCGACTACTATGAAAGGTTGATTAAAATGACAAAAAAATTAACAACAAGCGCCATGCTCATTGCACTTTCTTTAATACTTTCCGTGATAACTCTGTTTAACGCGCCCTACGGCGGCACAATCACGGCAGGAAGCATGGTTCCCGTGATTATTATCGGCATCCTCTTCGGCAGCAAATGGGGGCTTCTTTCAGGACTTGTCTATTCTGTTTTGCAGATGATGACAGGTGGAATTGTTCCGCCGCCGACGCCGAGCTTTTTTCTCTATGTCCTCGTCATTTTGCTGGACTATGTTTTAGCGTTTTCCGGTTTAGGTCTTTCGGGGTTTGTCTATGGCGCTTTAGAAAACAAAAAGCTTGCAATTCCCTTCTCCGGTGCTTCTGTTATGCTCCTCAGATTCATCTGCCATTTCCTTTCGGGAATCCTGATATGGCACTCTTACGCGCCTGAAGGAACTCCCGTCTGGCTTTATTCTCTTTTATATAACGGAGGCTATATGCTCCCTGAAATAGTTATTTCAACTTTTGTTCTGACGCTGCTTGCAAAACCGCTTTTAAAATGGAAAGCTAATTCATAATCTGCACTAAGACCTCATTTTCATAAACCCCCGCACATATGCTGATTGGTTTATATGTGTTATTAACAAACTTCAAATCGAGGGTGTCGTAGTCAACTGCGGCATCCTCGCCTTTTTTTATATAGCCCACCTCTTTTTTATGCTCGTGACGCTCGATGATTTCAAGTCCTGCCCCCTTTGCCGCCTGATAAAGAGTTGAGCTGACCTGACAAACCCCTCCTCCAAAATCATATTCTTTTTCCTCATAAACTATCACAGGCGCCTTTTCAAACCCGCGCGCTTCTGTTCTTTCCCCGACTGTGTCATTAAATGAAAAAATCTCGTTCGGACCTATTTCCTTTCCGTCTATTGCCATAGCTGCAAGCCTGATGTTTTCTATTCTGCTTTCTGTTTTGTCCAAGAGCTCCGTTTTTGCCTCTGAAATGATTGTTTTTTCTTTCTTTTCCGTCTTTCTGACAATTCTTATTTTCTCCGTTTTATAATCGTTTTCTGCTTTACCGCAACCCGAAAAAAACATTATCAGCACCACAAGAAGAATTGTTGTATATTTCATTTTATCACCGCCTATAATAACTATTATCAGCTTTAAAAGCTTAAACAATACATTTTTATCAGATTTTATGTAGGAGATATACTATGATAGATGCAAAAACAATAAATGAATCCGTTATAGACATGGTTCATCTCGTTCTTCCGAATGATGTCAATCTGCTAGGAAATTTAAAGGGCGGAACTCTTATGCACTGGATTGACATAGCCGCAGCCCTCGTTGCCTCAAAACATTCAAACTGCTATGTCGCAACAGTTTCAATGGATTCACTTGATTTTAAGCATCCATCCAAACTCGGCTCGATGGTGAAGCTCCATGCAGAGCTCGTTTCTGTCGGAAAAACATCAATGAAAATCAATGTTACAGTCACAAGTGAAAACCTGCGCACGGGTAAAATTATAAAGACAAACGAAGCAACTTTAGTGTTCGTTGCTTTAGACAAAGACGGAAGACCGACACCCGTTCCGAAAATCGCAAAAAAGCAAGAAAATTAAAAGCAATTTTTCACCATAAACCTTGACAAATTTTCATCCGCAATATATACTGATATTATACTTTATTATTAAAATAGGAGGTTATTATGTCTATACGCTATTCAATAGTCATACCTGCATATAACGAAGAGCTCGTTATTGAAGAAAGCTACAAAAGATTAAAGTCTGTCATGGACAGAACAAATGAGTCTTATGAGCTCATTTTTGTAAATGACGGAAGCCGCGACAAAACAGGCGAAATGCTTATTTCTCTTTGTGAAAAAGATGCAAATGTCAAAATGATAGATTTTTCAAGAAATTTTGGTCATCAGACTGCAATAACAGCAGGCATGGACAACTCAAGCGGGCAGGCAGTTGTTGTTATTGATGCCGACCTGCAGGACCCTCCTGAAGTTATTCTTGATATGATAGAGAAATGGAAAGAAGGCTATGATGTTGTTTATGGAAAGCGCGCCAAAAGAAAAGGCGAAACCTTCTTCAAGCTTTTCACAGCCAAGATTTTCTATCGTTTCTTAAAAAGCATGACAAATGTTGACATTCCTGTTGACACAGGCGATTTCAGGCTTATCGACAGAAAAGTTTGTGATGAGCTTTCCCGTCTGTCAGAAAAAAACCGCTATGTCAGAGGGCTTGTGAGCTGGGTTGGCTTTAAGCAAACAGATGTTACATATGTCAGGGAAGAGCGTTTTGCAGGCGAAACGAAATATCCCTTAAAGAAAATGATAAAGTTTGCAATGGACGGTCTGACCGCTTTTTCATATGTGCCTTTAAAATTGTCTTCTCTTTTAGGCTCAATTTTGTCTATGGGAAGCATAATCTGGCTCATTGTTTCAGTTCTCATAAAATATCTCGGAGGGGCTTCAATTCCCGGCTGGGCATGCGTTCTTTCTGTTCCGCTCTTTTTTAACGGACTTATCCTTATTATGCTCGGCATTATGGGAGAATATATTGGAAGAATATATGACGAGACTAAAGACAGACCTCTTTACATTATAAGAGAGAAAAAAGGGTTTAGCGATGGAGAAAAGTGTTAGAGAAAAAAACCTCATCCAAATCATAAAATTTGGTGCTATAGGCATCATGAACACTTTAATAGACTATCTTTTGTTTGCGCTTTTTTTCAGCATATGTAATTTTGACAAGAGCTTAGCCCAAGTGTTTGCGACTTTGATAGCAATGACAAACAGCTATCTTTTAAACAGATATTTCACTTTCGGTAAAAAAGGCTCCGTCAAGGTCGGTGAAATGTGGAAATTCATAATCGTTAACCTCGTTTCAATGGGTGTTACGATTATTCTCTTAAGCCTCTTCTATGATGTGCTTCATTTAGAGAGACTTGCAAACCATTTGCTTGGCGCCGTTTCCGTTCCGTTTAAACTCACCGGCGACCTTGCCGTGATTTTCTGCAAAATTTTAGCAACGCCGTTTTCACTCGCTGTCAATTTTCTCGGCAACAGACTTTGGGTTTTTGGCTCAAAAAAACAATAAAATTCTGCAGATGATTGGTTCCCGGTTTAAAATGAATATTATGGAAAAAATTAGGTGAAAATTCCATTTTATATGCATCAAATTATCAACAGTTATCAACAGTTTTTTGTTAACAACTTCAGTTTTTGGCTTAAAATCGTTTGAAAAATGTTAACAACCCTGTTGATAATGTTAATAACTGCCTTAAATTTATGCATAAACAGACGAAATTCCGAATCAGACAAAAAATTGAATAAAACATCTCAAGGAGGCAAATATGTCAGCTAAATACAAACGAATTTTACTAAAACTCAGCGGTGAAGCCATCGCTTTGGAGACAGGCTCGGGGATAGACTTTGAAAAGCTCTCCGTCATCTCAAAAATCATAAAAAAATGTTTGGAAAGAGGAACACAGGTTGCAGTTGTTATTGGCGCAGGAAATTTCTGGCGCGGCAGAGGCAAGGCTATGGACAGAACAAGAGCTGACCATATGGGAATGCTCGGAACAGTTATGAATTCACTCGCCCTTCAGAGCTCACTTGAAGAAAACGGTGTTCCTGCAAGAGTGCAGTCGGCTATTGAAATGCGCCAGATTGCAGAAACCTACATAAGAGACAAGGCTGTCAGCCACTTAAATAAAAACAAGGTTGTCATTTTCGGTTGCGGAACGGGAAACCCCTTCTTCTCCACCGACACAACAGCAGCACTCCGTGCGGCAGAAATTGGTGCTGACGCGATTTTCCTTGCAAAAAATGTTGACGGCGTCTATGACAGCGACCCGAAACTCAATCCCGATGCAAAACGCTTCGATAAACTTTCCTATATGGAAGTTTTAAGCCGCGGTCTTAAGGTCATGGATTCGACCGCAACATCACTTTGCATGGATAACAACATCCCTCTCCTCGTTTTTGGTCTTGATGACCCAGAAAACATTTTAAGAGTCTTAGACGGAGAGCATATCGGAACTGTTGTTTCAAACTAAATGATAATGATAATTAAATAAAAAATTCAGGAGGAAAAATATGTTTGAAGAATTAAAAAATAAGATGGATAAGGCAATTAACGCATTGGAGCATGACTACAGTGCAATTCGTGCAGGTCGTGCAAATCCCGCGATTCTTGATAAGGTGACAGTTGACTACTATGGTTCTCCCACACCTGTTGCTCAGGTTGGAACAGTTTCTGTTCCTGAAGCAAGAACGCTTGTTATTCAGCCTTGGGATGCAACGATTCTCCACGACCTTGAAAAAGCAATTTTGAAATCCGACATCGGTATCACACCGAATAACGACGGAAAGGTTATCCGTCTCTCATTCCCGCCTCTTACTGAGGAGCGCAGAAAAGAGCTTGTTAAGAGCATTTCGAAACGAGCAGAAGATGCAAAAGTGACTCTGCGCGGCATAAGACGCGACGAGCTTGAAAAGATTAAGGCAAGCAAAAAAGCAGGCGAAATCACAGAAGATGATTTAAAAAGCTACGAAAAAGACATTCAGAACATAACAGACGGATATGTTAAAGATGTTGACACAATCTCTGCTAAAAAAGAGAAGGAAATAATGGAAGTCTGATTTTTCCGAGAGGATGATAACTATTTTCAGAAAGCTATTCAAAAAAAGAAGTGATTATCTTTTGTCGCACATTGATAAAGATAATCTTCCCCGCCATGTCGGTATTATTATGGACGGCAACGGCAGATGGGCAAAAAAGCGCAATCTTCCGCGAAGTGCCGGTCATCGCGCAGGCGCGCAAACTCTTAAAACTATAACTGAATTTGCAGGCAGACTCGGCATCCGCTATCTCACAGCCTACGCATTTTCAACAGAAAACTGGAAGCGTCCGAAAGAAGAAGTGGATGCGCTTATGGATTTGCTTTTAAAATATTTAAAAGACAAAGACCAGCTTGCAGGAAAAGATGTTGTCATCAAAATTATCGGTGACCGCTCCAGGCTGTCCGATGAAATAAATGCAGAAATTGACAACATAGAAGAATATACAAGAAACAATCCCGGTATGGTATTGTTTCTTGCCATAAATTACGGAGGCCGCCAGGAAATAGCTCATTCCGTTAAGACTATCTGCGAAAAGGTGAAAAACGGAGAGATTTCTCCTTCCGATATAACGGAAGATTCCGTCTCTTTCTACATATATACATCAGAAATTCCTGATGTTGACCTCATCATAAGACCGAGCGGTGAATTGCGGCTCAGCAATTTTCTTCTCTGGCAATCTGCCTATAGTGAGTTCTGGTTTTCTGATATATGCTGGCCCGATTTCAAAACAGATGATTTTGTCCGTGCTGTTTTAGATTATCAAAACAGAAACAGGCGTTTTGGCGGAGTTTAAAAGCTATTCTCCAAAACCGAAAAAAGAAAGGCGTGAAAACATATTATGTGGTCTAAAGTTGCCATAAGGGTTGCAAGTGCTTTGATAGGCGCTGCTTTTGTTATAGCCATAATATTTTCCAAAACAGTTTATTTTAATATTTTAGTGTCTGTTGCAGGGCTTATTGCTATGCACGAGCTCCACACCTCTTTTTCAAAGCAGAAAAAATGGCCTGTTCTCATTTTGAGCTATTCGTTTGCAATTCTCATTTTAAGCTCCCTTTTTGCACCGGATTTTGACCTTTTCGCATCCACGGGAATATTGCATGTTTTAATGTTTTACATAATGCTCATCTTTTTGTGTGCAGTAATTTTCCACGAAAAAATAAAGCTTTATGATGTTTTAACATCCTTTTTCACGCTTATCTATTCAATTGTGTTTGTTTGCCATTTGTCTCTCATTCATTCAATGGAGCACGGATCTGTTCTCATATTTCTTCCTTTGATATGGTCCTGGATGACAGACACTTTTGCATACATAGGTGGTATGAGCTTCGGAAAACATAAGCTCATTCCCAAAATCAGCCCCAACAAAACTGTTGAAGGCGCCATTTCAGGTGTTTTGGGCTGCATTTTATCTTCGCTCGTTTTTGCATACATAATTTCATTTTTCGGTTTCAAAACGAATCTTGTTCCTTTATGCTTCATCTCGCTCATCTGCAGTGTTTTCTCGCAATTTGGAGATTTGGCTGCATCTTTAATCAAGCGAGAATGTGGTGTTAAGGATTTTGGGAATCTCATCCCGGGTCACGGCGGAATTTTAGACAGAATAGACAGCTTGATTTTCATAATCCCCGCCGCTTACTATTTTTTACAGATATTTGAGGTTGTTTACAAATGAGACATATCACGATTTTAGGCTCAACAGGTTCAATAGGAACACAGGCTCTCAGCGTAATCAGTGCAAACGAAGGCTTGGCAGTCGAGGCAATCAGCGGTCACTCAAACACAGCTCTTTTAGAAAAGCAGGCAAGAAAGTTCTCTCCTGAATATGTCTGCGTGACAGACGAAACAAAATATTCAGACCTTAAAGTGAGCTTAAAAGACACTTCGTGCAAAGTTGTTTGCGGCGAAGAAGGAATATTATCAGTCGCCTCACTCCCTAAAAGCGACACCGTCATCACGGGAATTGTCGGCATAGCAGGCTTAAAGCCGACTCTTGCCGCTATAAAATCCAAAAAAAGAATCGGTCTTGCAAATAAGGAAACTTTAGTGACTGCAGGTGCTTTAGTGAAAGCGGCGTGCAGAAAATCAGGCTCTGAAATAATTCCTGTAGATAGTGAGCACAGCGCGATTTTTCAATGTCTGGAAAAGCTCGCAGAGAAAAGCGAAAATGTTAGGCGCATTTTACTCACTTGCTCGGGAGGGCCGTTTTTCGGCTTTTCACGCGACAAATTAAAAAAGGTTACAAAGTCAGACGCCTTAAAGCATCCCAACTGGGATATGGGCGCTAAAATCACAATAGATTCAGCTACATTAATGAATAAGGGGTTAGAAGTCATTGAGGCGTTTCATCTTTTCGATGTACCCTTTGAAAAGATTGATGTTTTGGTCCACAGACAAAGCATTGTTCACTCAATGGTAGAGTTTGAAGATAACGCCGTTTTAGCCCAGCTCGGAGCTCCTGATATGAAGCTCCCCATACAATATGCAATAACATATCCAAAAAGGCTTCCCATGGAAGGAAACGAGCTCGACCTTTTATCGTGCGGAGCTCTTACCTTTGAAAAACCCGACACGGACACCTTCCGTTGCTTAAGTCTTGCATATAAAGCAGGAAAAATCGGGCATACTATGCCTTGTGTCTTAAACGGCGCAAACGAAGAAGCTGTTTTCCATTTCCTGTCGGGTAGAATTGGCTTTTTAGACATAGCTGAGACTGTGGAAAAAGCAATGGAAGCTCACAAAATAATCGAAAATCCAACTCTCTCTGACATTTTTGATAGCGACAAATGGGCAAGAGAGTTTGTTAAAAGCAGAATATGATTTAAATTGACCGGAAGGCAAAAACTGCCTTCCGGTGTAATTTCTATAAATTGAGGAGGATATACTCAAATGACTACAATCCTGACAATTTTAGCGGCAATCATCATTTTCGCTGTTTTAATATTTGTTCACGAATTCGGTCACTTCATAGCCGCCAAATTATCTGATATTAAGGTTTTAGAGTTTTCCATAGGCATGGGTCCGAAGCTTTTTTCGTTCAAGCGTGGCGAAACCAAATATTCACTCAGACTTCTCCCCATCGGCGGATATTGTGCTTTGGAGGGGGAAAATTCAGCATCAGATGATGAGCGCGCATTCATAAACAAATCTCCGTTAAAAAGGCTTTTCGTTTTAGTTTCAGGCGCTTTTATGAACATCCTCTTAGGGTTTGTTCTTTTATTGATAATAACCTCAACTATGACGCAAATTCCATCAACTCAGATTGCAAGTGTTATGGAAGGCTCTGCCGCATATGAGGCGGGCATCAGGGAAGGCGACATCATCACAGAAGTAAATTCCGTTTCCACCCCGATTTATAAATCTCTCCGCTTTGAGCTGTCAGACATCGGCAAGGCAGAAACTGAATTCACAATAAACCGAGACGGTGAAAAAATCAAAATCAGCGCTTCCCCTGCCTTAAAAGACGGTGCATATGTCTTCGGCATTACATTTGCTCCTGAAGATAACAGCTTTTTCACCACGATAAAACAATCTTTTCACGAAACATTTTTCTATTCACGCGTCATAATCGAAACCTTTTTTGACCTTTTAAGAGGAAGGCTTGGAGTGGAACAAATGTCAGGTCCAATCGGAATCGTGTCAGAGATTGGCGCTTCTGTTACTGAGGCGGCAAAGACGGGCTATGTCGGATTTATGAATCTTTTACTGCTCGCTGTTTTGCTCACCGTCAATTTAGGAGTGTTTAACCTTCTCCCCATCCCCGCATTAGATGGCGGACGAATTCTTTTTGTTGTGATTGAACTCATCAGAAGAAAACCACTTCCTCCTGAAAAAGAAGGTCTTGTCCACACAATCGGACTCATTGCTCTTTTACTCTTTTCTGTTTTCATAGCATATATGGATATTATAAAATTCTTTTAAAAGCGGTGATTTAAAATGAATAAAATAAACATTTTAGATAAAACAGTCTCCAATATGATTGCTGCGGGCGAGGTCGTTGAAAGGCCTGCATCTGTCATAAAAGAGCTTTTGGAAAATTCAATTGATGCCGATGCCAGACATATTACAGTAGAGATAAAAAACGGCGGCGTGAAATATATCCGCGTGGCTGACGATGGCTTTGGCATGACAAAAGAAGATGCAAAACTCTCGCTCTTGAGACACGCAACAAGCAAAATCAAAAATGCAGAAGATTTAGATGCCATTTTAACTTTAGGCTTCAGAGGAGAGGCTCTTGCCAGCATTTCTGCCGTGAGCAATATGGAAATTTACACAAAAGCAAGAGGCAGCCGTGAAGGGACATTAATCAAAAGCTCGTGCGGTGAAATCACCGATGCTTTTGATGCAGGCTGCCCTGACGGAACAACAATCATCGTTCGCGACCTTTTCATAAACACTCCTGCAAGAATGAAATTCTTAAAAAAAGACCACACGGAAGCAGGCTATATAGCAGACATCATTTTGCGTCTTGCCTTAGCCCGTCCTGACATTTCATTTAAATTTATAAATAACGACAAAGAACAGCTCTTCACCTCAGGTGATGGAGAGCTTTTGAATGCTATCTATTCAATCTATGGAAAAGATATTAAAAATGCAATGGTAAAGGGCGAATATTCTGAGCACGGAATTTCTCTTTCAGGTTATTTCGGCAAAGCAGAAGCATCGCGCCCAAACAGAAATATGCAAAATGTTTTCATAAACGGAAGATACATAAAAAGCCCTTTAATCTCCCACGCTGTTGAAGAAGCATATAAGCAGGAGCTCATGGTCGGCAAATTCCCCTCCTGCGTCATAAACATTCAAATTGACCCCCACTTTGTTGATATCAATGTTCATCCGACCAAGCTCGAAGCAAAGTTTTCGGATGAAAAATCAATCTATCATGTGGTTTATTGGGCGGCAAAGAATGCGCTTTATCAGAAATCTGTTCCTGTTGTGGAAAAAAAGCCGTCTGTCGTTTCTGCAAAAGCGGAAGAGTCGCTTTTCTCAGGCTTCTCGCGAAAAAAACAGGGCTTAACCTTTAATGAATCATCCCGTTTTAAGAGAAATGATTCATCCCCCGTCAAAACAAACATTTTTTCATCCGAAGCAAATGATAAAGCGTTTGATGAAAAAAAGGAAAAGACAGAAAATTTATTCTCCTTTGTGACCGAGCAAAAAAAAGAATCTGCTTTAAAGGAAGGCATAAATGAAAAGACGGAAAATATGAGTCTTTCAGAAAAACTGGAAGACGCACCTTCAAAGGATGCGCTTGAAAATCAAAAGACAGTAACGCAAGCTGCGGCTTTAGAAGAAATTAGGGCTCCTTTTGAAAAACCCGATTATAAAATATGCGGTCAGATTTTTGACACATATATAATCATAGAAAAAGATGGTCAGATGATGATGGTTGACCAACACGCAGCTCACGAAAGACTGCGTTTTGAGAGCCTTAAGGAAGGCTATAAAAAAAGGCAGATTGCATCGCAGGATTTGCTCACACCAACTATCGTAAAGCTGACTCCGCCAGAATTTGCGTCATTCTGCGAATATAAAGAAGAAATTTCTGCTCTCGGCTTTGATGCTGATGAGTTTGGAGAAAGCGAAATAATCATAAGAAGCGTTCCGTTCTCTTTAACAGAGTTTGAAATCAAAGAAGCTATAATTGAAATTATCGGACTCTTCTCTCTCCACAGAAAAAACATTGATGAGCAGATTGCAGAAAAAATGCTTTATCAAATAGCCTGCAAAGGTGCAGTTAAGGCAAACAGAAAGCTTTTTGACGCTGAAATCAAAGAGCTTTTAGACAGCATTTTTGCTCTCCCCGAGATTAACACCTGTCCTCACGGACGACCGATTACAATTGCTTTTACAAAGGATTTCATTGAAAAGCAGTTTAAAAGGATTGTATAATATGGAAAAAAAACCTGAAATAATTATAATTGGCGGCCCGACAGCAACGGGAAAAACAAAGCTTTCAGTGGCTTTGGCAAAAGAATTCGGCGGCGAAATCATTTCCGCTGATTCCGTGCAAATTTATAAAAAGCTTGACATCGGCTCAGCTAAACCCACAAAAGAGGAGATGGACGGAATTCCCCATCACATGATTGACATAGTGGAGCCTAACGACTCATTTTCTGTCTGCGATTTTGTCACGCGAGCCAAAGACGACATCAAAGACATTCTGTCGCGCGGAAAACTTCCGATAATTGCTGGCGGAACAGGGCTTTACATTTCGTCGCTCGTTGATAATGTGAGCTTTACAGAAGCAGAAACTGATTTGACTCTGCGGGATGAGCTTATTAAAAAAGCAGAAAAAATCGGAGCAGAAGCGCTTCATAGTGAGCTTGAAAAAATTGACCCCGAGTCTGGCAAAAGAATTCATCCGAACAACATAAAGCGCGTCATAAGAGCCCTTGAAATATATTACCAGACAGGCAAAACGATGACGCAGCAAAATGAACTTTCAAAGCTTACAGAAAGCCCCTACACATATAAAATGTTTGCCCTCTCATCAGATCGTGAGCTGATATATGAAAGAATCAACAAGCGTGTTGATGTCATGGTTGATGACGGGCTCTTTGATGAGGTTTCGTCTCTTTTAAATGCAGGCATCACGCGTGATATGCAATCGATGCAGGCAATTGGCTATAAGGAGATTGTCTCCTTTTTTGAAGGCGAGCTAACAAAAGATGCGGCAATTGAAGCAGTGAAACAAAACAGCAGAAGATATGCAAAGCGTCAGCTGACCTGGTTCCGTCGCGATGAGCGCTACTTGTGGCTTGATATCGCAAAAGACATCGACATTTCTTCGCTTATATAACCGAAAGGAGGAAGCATCGTGGAAGAACTCTTCGCATACGAAGGCTCGGTCGAAGCTGTCATTTTTTCAAACGAGTCAAATTCATATGCTGTTTTCGATTTTTACAGCGAGTCGTGCGGTGCTTTCACCTGCACAGGAACAATTCCCTACATAAAAGCAGGCGAATTTTTAAAAATCACAGGAATATGGACAAACCATCACATTTACGGAAAGCAGTTTAAAGTGACAAACTTTGAAAAAATCAAACCTTCTACGACAGGTGAAATTCTGACATATCTTTCATCTGGTGTTATTCCGGGCGTGCGTGAGGCAACTGCAAGGAAAATCGTAAACTATTTCGGAGACCAAACACTTTCCATAATGTCAGAAGCTCCCGAGCGGCTTTCTGAAATAAATGGCATCAGCCTTCAAAAAGCCATCAAAATCGGCATGGCATATGAAAACATCCGTTCAAAAGAAGGTATCATCCTTTTTTTACATAAATTTGGCATTTCAACAAATTTTGCTGTAAAGATTTATGAGCGCTTCGGCGATGATGCGACTGAGCTTATTAAAGAAAACCCCTATGTCCTTTGTGACACCATAAGAGGAATCAGCTTCAAAACATCAGATGGCATCGCAAAAAGCTTGGGTATTTCAAACGAAAATGAAAACAGAATCCGTTCAGGCATAAAATATGTGCTTATCTACTCCGCTTTTTCCGGCGGTCACACATATCTGCCGCGCGAGCTTCTGATAAGGCTCGCAGTCAAGATGCTTGAAACAAATGATTTGGCAGCTGAAAACGGTCTCGTTCAACTCTTGATTGAAAGAGAGCTCTATTCAGCTCAAATAGAAGGAGAAGAAGGCATTTTTCTCCCCGAATTTTTTAATAGCGAGCGTCTTTTGGCATCGCATCTTTTAAGGCTTGCAAGCTTTCCTCAAGGCAGTCCTATAAGCGCAGAGAGAATTATAAAGCGCATTGAAAAAAACTCTGACATCACGCTTACAGATGCCCAGAAAAAAGCAGTCTTAACAGCAACCACATCGGGAATTACTGTGATAACAGGCGGACCCGGAACGGGAAAAACGACAACGATTAAATTTATTATAGATGTGTTTAAGGCTATGGATATGAAAATTGCCCTGACTGCCCCAACAGGACGCGCCGCAAAAAGAATGTCGTCAGTCACGGGTATGGAGGCAAAAACCATTCATCGTCTGCTTGAAATTGGCTTTTCCGAAGATAACATCCTTCGTGAATTTGTGAGAGAGACAAGTGAGCCGCTCCAAAAAGATGTCATCATTGCAGACGAAGTCAGCATGATAGATTCGCTTTTGATGGCATCTTTAGTTGATGCATTAAAACCGGAGACAAAACTGATTTTGGTCGGAGACTCTGACCAGCTCCCTTCTGTCGGGGCGGGAAATGTTTTGTCTGATATTATTGAGTCGGGCGCTTGTCCCGTCATAAAACTTGACACAGTTTTCCGTCAGGCAGAGGAAAGCATGATCGTTGTCAATGCCCACAGAATTAATAATGGCAAATATCCACTATATAATGTCAAAAACAAGGACTTTTTCTTCATTGATTGCAGCGGAGCGGAAAACATCGCCGAAAAAGTCAACCTTTTAGTTTCAGACCGACTCCCTAAAGCATACGGCTACAATCCCATGACAGACATTCAGGTTCTCTCACCTATGAAGAAATCAGTTTCAGGTGTGAATAACCTTAATAAGCTTCTGCAAGACACATTAAACCCACAAAACGGGAAGAAGAACGAGAAGGTTTTCCCGACGAGAACACTGCGCGTCGGAGACAAGGTTATGCAGATGAGAAACAACTATGACCTTCTCTGGAGACGAGTGGGAAAGACAGAAGAAGGAAGCGGCGTGTTTAACGGCGACTTCGGCTTCATCAGAGCGATAGACGAAGAGAGTCTCTCCGTCATTTTTGATGATGATAAAGAGGTCACATATTCAAATAATATGTTAGATGAGCTTGAGCTTGCTTACGCAATAACAGTCCACAAAAGTCAGGGAAGCGAATTTCCCGTTGTTGTTATGCCTGTCTTTTCGGGAGTGCCAAGGCTTATGAGCAGAAACCTTTTCTACACAGCAATAACACGCGCCTCAAAATGTGTCATACTTTTGGGAAACAGAATTGCCGCACAGAAGATGGTTGATAATGATTTTGAAGAATGTCGCTACACTTCGCTTGATATGTGGATGAGAGGAACAGAAAATGGATAACTTTATTACATATGATTTCATAGCAGAATATCTGAAAAACACAGTAAAGCCTGAATCTCCTTTTTTAGAAGAGCTCTACATCTATGCAAGAGAAAACCACATACCTGTAATACAAAAAGAAGCAGGGAGATTTTTAGGGTTTTTAGTTGCCTTAACAAACGCCAAATCCATTTTGGAAATCGGCACAGCAATAGGCTATTCTGCTATGGTGATGTTTGATGCATCGCAAAAAACAGCTCACATCACAACCATTGAGCGCGATGAAGAAATGTTTTTAAATGCAAGAATTAACATAAAAAAATATGATGCCAAGCAAAACATAAAAACAATTTTCGGAGATGCCGAAGATGAGCTTGATAAAATTGATGGCAGCTTTGATTTGATTTTCATAGACGCTGCCAAAGGCCAAAGCGGAGTCTTCTTTGAAAAATGTCTTTCAAAAATAAAAAAAGGCGGTCTCATTATAACAGATAATGTTTTATATGGAGGTATGATTGCAACAGATGAGCTTGCAAAAAAGAAACACAGAACAATAACAAACAAAATGCGCGAATTTCTGACTATGCTTTGTTCCCGCGAAGATTTGGACACAGCAATAATTCCAATCGGTGACGGAATGGCTTTGACAAGAGTGAAAGGATAAAAAAAGATGTATATAATTGTCGGACTCGGAAACCCGGGAAAAAAATATGAAAACACAAGACATAACATAGGCTTTATTGCCATTGATTATATGGCGGCTTTATTTGACATCAAAGTCAACAAAATCAAACATAAGGCGCTTTTAGGTGAAGGAAAAATTGAAGGTGAGCGCGTTATGCTCGTAAAGCCGCAAACCTTCATGAATCTTTCAGGTGAATCTGTGAGAGAAATAGCTGACTACTATAAAGTACCGGCTGAAAATGTCATCGTCATTTTTGACGATGTGAGCTTAGAGCCGGGAAGCGTCCGCATCAGAAAAAAGGGCTCAGACGGCGGTCACAACGGAATAAAATCAATTATATATCAGCTTACAAGTGACTCCTTTCCACGCATAAAATTAGGCGTCGGTGCAAAACCGCCAGGCTATGACCTTGCAGATTGGGTGCTTGCCAGGTTTTCAGACGACGACATTAAAATAATGTCAAAATCGGTTGAAACTGCAGCAAAAGCAGTTGCCGAAATAATCACAAAAGGCGCGGACAGTGCTATGAATAAATATAATTCCGGAGGCGGAAAAGCATAAAAAAGCTGCAGCAATTTTATTTGCTGCAGCTTTTTATTCTTTTTTAATTAGTGTTCGCAATCGCAGTCGCAGTCGCAATCACAGTCAAATTCAATTTCGATTTTTTCTTCGCAGTTAGGGCAATAAATTTCGCCATC
This sequence comes from Clostridia bacterium, assembly GCA_045576235.1. Lineage (GTDB taxonomy): Bacteria > Bacillota > Clostridia > UBA1381 > UBA9506 > SIG437. The sequence goes on along the minus strand of JAZNGA010000052.1, from coordinate 106,885 downwards.
ATCTAACATATCTTCATCGAAATAAACCTTTTCTTTGCATGAAGGACATTCCACCTCGTAAAAATCAATGTCTTCTTCATCTTCATCATATTCGCAATCGCAATCATCACAGTCACAATCATCGCAATCGCAGTCGCAATCTTCAAGCTCATCTAAAATTTCAGCAGAAAAATCTTCCAGCTCGTCAATTCTTGCTTCGCTTTCAATTACTTCCTCGTTCAAATCCTCAAGGCTCGATGAAATTTCTTCCAAAACATCAAGAATGCTGACAAAAAGCTTTCCCTCATTTGTGGAATCATCAATCTTCATTCCATCAGCAAGACCTTTTAAATAAGCAACCTTCTCTGTCAAATATCCCATAAGTCATTTTGGCAAAAACTATTGCCTCTCCTTTCGAAAAATTAGAGATTAAACTCTTTCCATATATTCGCCTGTTCTTGTGTCAACTCTGATTCTGTCTCCCTGATTAACAAAGAGCGGAACATTGATAGTTGCACCGGTCTCAAGCGTTGCAGGCTTTGTTGCCCCTGTTGCTGTGTCTCCCTTAACGCCCGGCTCTGTCTCTGCTATCTCAAGCTCAACAAAAGTCGGAGGCTCAACGCCAAACACATTTCCCTTATATGAGAGAACTGTGACATTCATGTTTTCTGTAACATATTTAAGAGCGTCGCCTAAAGCATCCTCACCAAGCGGCATCATATCAAATGTCTCATTGTCCATGAAATAGAATAAATCTCCGTCATTATAAGAGTATGCCATGCTCTTTCTGTCAATATGCGCCTTCGGCATTTTTTCTGTGGGACGGAAAGTTTTTTCAACAACAGCACCTGTTATAACATTCTTAAGCTTTGTTCTGACAAATGCAGCACCTTTTCCGGGCTTCACATGTTGAAACTCAACTATCTGATAAACATTTCCTTCAAATTCAAATGTAATACCGTTTCTAAATTCACCAGCTGAAATCATAAGTTACCTCCAAAAGTTTCTTTTTTCTCTATATATAGTTTAAATTAAAATGATAAAAAATGCAAGTATTATTTAATATTTTTTTTAAATTTTGGCAAAAAGAATTGTTCTTATCTTTAAATTGTGGTAAAATTTGTGTGAAAAGGGTGTGATATTATGATTGAAAAGATTAAAAATTTAGCTTTTTCGCTTGGAGTTTCTGACATAGGCTTTGCTCCGTGTGAGCCTTTGGCTGAATATGACGGTTTAAATAACAGCATTAGCATCGTGATTAAGCTTTCAGACGCTGTCATTGATGCTATCTGCGACGCTCCCACGCACACATATTTTCATCACTACAGAACAGTGAATGCATTCATCGACCATGTTCTCCTTCGGATAGGACTTCTTTTGGAACAAAACGGCTATCGATATGTGCCCATTGCGGCATCACAATCAATAAACGGAACAAAGGGACTTTTATCTCATAAAATGCAGGCAGTTAAAGCAGGTCTTGGCACAGTCGGTAAAAATGCTCTTTTCCTGTCTGAAAAATTCGGTCCGCGTGTCCGCCTCGGCACGATTATAACTGACTGTGACTTGTCACATGGATTTTGCCAAAAGTTGCCTGAAAGCAAATGTGCAGGATGCAACGCCTGCGTTAATGCCTGTCCTGCAATGGCTCTTTCGGGACTGGAATTTTCGTTTGATAACCCTGAGACTCCGATAATTGATGCGCTTGCCTGCAGTAAATTTATGAAAGAAAAATTCCAACACATTGGCAGAGGCGCTGTTTGTGGAATATGTATAAAAGTCTGCCCATATGCGGGACAGATGTTTTAGATGCAAACTTAGGCTTGACAATCTGACGAGGCTTTTTTCTTTCGACAACATTCAGCACAATATTGCGATACATAAGGTTTAGATGCAACCAATTAGCTGAACTCTGCACTGCCACAAGGCCCCCTTGCCTAAAGGGGGCTGTCTGCAAAGCAGACTGGGGGATTCTTTTTTCATTTAATTCAAACCCCTCTTTTATATCCCTCCACCGTCTTCGACGGTCCCCCTCCCTTTAGGCAAGGGAGGCTTTTTTATTTCCCCAAAATTCGACATCACTTACTATAAAAATAACAACTTAAAAGAAAAAATTAGAAGGTAGATTTTGATTTGTGAAAACTGCCTTTTTATCTTATTCGTCGCTTCCTGCACAATATCCAGTAGAAAATGCAATTTGCAGATTATAGCCGCCCGTATATGCGCATACATCTATGACCTCGCCTGCAAAAAATAACCCCTTAACGATTTTCGATTCCATAGTCTTTGGGTTAATCTCGTTGACCGCGACGCCGCCCGATGTGACTATTGCTTCCTCAATGGGCCTGAAGCCCGTCACGGTGAACTCAAAGGCTTTCAGGAGCGTGCAAAGTCGCGTGCGTTCTTCTTTTGTTATTTCATTCACCTTTTTCCTTGCATCAATCCCCGACTCCCGAACAATGACAGGAATGAGTTTTTGTGGAAGAAGACTTTCCAAGCTGTTCACATAGTCTTTATTTTTGTTTTCTTCAAATTCTCTCAAAAGCCTCTTATCAAGTGTCTCTCTGTCGAGCGCAGGTTTTAAATCAATTTTCACTTTATATTCATTATCTTTAAAATTATCCATGTGAATGCTTGAAGATAAAATCACAGGCCCCGACAAGCCAAAATGGGTGAAAAGCATTTCTCCAAAATCCTCATAAATGGTTTCTCCGTTTTCCGCCAGTTCAATTCTGATGTTTTTTAATGATAAACCCTGAAGCTCCTTAACCCATTTTTCCTTTGTCACAAGCGGAACCAAAGCCGCCTTCGGTTTTTTGACAATGTGCCCCGAGGCACGCGCAAACTTAAAGCCATCACCTGTTGAGCCCGTCTGCGGATAGCTCTTTCCTCCCGTTGCAACAATCACTTTAGGCGCTGAAATCTTTCCTTCGCTTTTCAGCTTCACGCCAATAATCTTTCCGCCTTCTATGATAAGCTCTTTTGCTTCATCGCGCAAAAGCGAAACATTATCCCTTAATGCATATTTTGAAAGCGCTTTTATGACATCTGAAGATTTATCGCTTTCGGGAAACATTCGCCCGCCGCGCTCCTCTTTTGTGGGAGTTCCGTTTTCATATAAAAGCCCGATTAAATCCCAGTTTGAAAATTTTGAAAGAGCGCTATACATAAACCTTCCGTTTATCGGAATCGACTTAATCATATCTGCAAGGTCAGCAGAATTTGTCACATTGCATCTTCCCTTGCCCGTTATATAGACCTTCTTTCCGAGCTTCTCATTTTTTTCAACAAGGAGAACATTTTTCCCAAGCTCCGCGGCTCTGCCTGCAGCAATCAGACCTGCTGCCCCGCCGCCAATCACAATCACATCATAATTTTTCATGATTCTTTTTCCTTAAAATATTTTTTTTAATATTATCACAAAACGGCTGTCTTTTCAATTATTTATGTACAAATTTTTAATGATTTTTTACCAATTATTTAAATCTTAAAAAACAAAGCATTTTAAAGAATTTAAAAGAAAATCGAAGTAAAGGGCACATATTTTCATTTTTTCATATGCCATATTATTTGCTAAAACACCCAAATACTAGTAATATAATAGAAGATTTAGCACTCACGAAATAAGAGTGCTAACAAACAAAGGGCTCACGCCCCATAAAATTGTAAAAATAAAACAAAATATAGGAGGACAAATCATGAACATCAAACCGTTAGGCGACAGAGTCGTAATTAAAATGGTAGAAACAGAAGAGACAACAAAAAGCGGAATTATTTTAACAGGCGCTGCTAAAGAAAAACCGCAGATGGCTGAAATTGTTGCAGTTGGTCCCGGTGGAATAGTTGACGGCAAGGAAGTTAAAATGGAGCTCAAGGTCGGAGATAAGGTTATCACAAGCAAATATGCAGGAACTGAAATCAAATTTGACGACATTGAATACACAATTTTAAAACAGAGCGATGTTTTAGCAATCGTTGAGTAATAAAGGAGGAAATTAAAATGGCAAAAGAAATTTTATTTGGTGAAGAAGCAAGAAAAGCCTTAGAGCGCGGTGTTAATCAGCTTGCAGATGCAGTTAAAGTGACACTCGGCCCTAAGGGAAGAAATGTTGTTTTAGATAAGAAGTTTGGCGCACCGCTCATCACAAACGACGGTGTTACAATTGCTAAAGAGATTGAGCTTGAGGATGCATTTGAAAACATGGGCGCTCAGCTCGTTAAAGAAGTTGCAACAAAAACTAACGATATTGCAGGTGACGGAACAACAACTGCAACACTTCTCGCTCAGGCTCTCATTCGTGAAGGTCTTAAAAATGTTGCTGCAGGAGCTAACCCGATGATTATCAGAAAAGGTATTTCAAAAGCTGTTGATGCTGCAGTTGAATATATCAAAGCTTCAAGTGAAAAAGTTAGCGGAAAAGAAGACATCGCTCGTGTTGCTTCAATTTCTGCTGCTGATGAAAAGATTGGTTCATTGATTGCCGAAGCAACAGAAAAGGTTACATCAGACGGTGTTATCACTGTTGAGGAATCAAAAACAGCTGAGACATATTCAGAAGTTGTTGAAGGTATGCAGTTTGACAGAGGCTACATTTCTCCCTATATGGTAACTGACACAGAGAAAATGGAAGCTGTCATTGATGATGCATTCATCTTAATCACAGATAAGAAAATTGCAAACATTCAGGAAATTCTTCCTGTTTTAGAGCAGATTGTTCAGCAGGGCAAAAAGCTCGTTATCATCGCTGAAGACATCGAAGGCGAAGCACTCGCTACGCTTTTAGTCAACAAGCTCCGCGGAACATTCGTTTGCGTTGCTGTTAAAGCTCCCGGCTTTGGCGACAGAAGAAAAGAAATGCTCAAAGATATCGCAACCTTAACAGGCGGCGAGGTTATCTCTGAAGAGCTCGGCTACGACTTAAAGGAAACCCAGCTTTCACAGCTTGGTCGTGCTAAACAGGTTAAAATCCAGAAAGAAAACACAATCATTGTTGATGGCGCAGGTTCACCTGACGAAATCAAAGCAAGAATCGGTCAGATTAAGGTTCAGATTGAAGAATCAACATCAGACTTTGACAGAGAAAAGCTTCAGGAACGCTTGGCTAAGCTTTCAGGCGGCGTTGCAGTTATCAAGGTTGGTGCTGCTACTGAAACTGAAATGAAGGAAATGAAGCTCAGAATTGAAGACGCTCTCGCTGCTACAAGAGCCGCTATCGAAGAAGGCGTTATCGCAGGCGGTGGAACAGCTTACATCAACGCTATTAAAGCCGTTGAAAAGCTCATTGACGAAACAGAAGGCGACGAAAAAACAGGTGTTAACATCGTGTTAAAGGCTTTGGAAGAGCCTGTTAAGCAGATTGCTGCAAATGCAGGTTTAGAAGGCTCAGTTATCGTTGAAAACATCAAAAAATCAGAAGATAAGATTGGCTTCAATGCATTAAAAGGAGAATATGTTGACATGTTAAAAGCAGGCATCGTTGACCCTGCAAAAGTGACTCGTTCAGCTCTCCAGAATGCAGCAAGTATTGCATCAATGGTTTTAACAACAGAGAGTGTTGTTGCAAATAAGCCCGAACCTGAGATGCCAATGCCTGCAGGCGGCGGAATGCCCGGCGGCGGAATGGGATTTTAAGAGATAAACTCCAAAAACAAACAAAAAGAGGCTGTAGCAATTTTGCTACAGTCTTTCTTTTGTTGGGTGCGCATTTTACTACACCCACTTTTGGGTGGACGGAAAATAGCGCAGATTGGACAAACTGAACCCACAGGGGTTACCCGATGCTGTGCTTTTGCACAGCGAGAGGTGAAGTTTGTTCAAAACACAAGGCATTTAAAAAAAGGAATTCGCCAAATAGCGAATTCCTTCCTTGACCTTACTGCTTTATTGATTTTCAGTAAACAATCAAATGTTTTTTCAAAGCCTTTTCTTTGCCTTGTGTGTTATGCGCATTTTGCTACACCCACTATTTTTTAAGTCCTAATATTTCCGCTGACTCATCGCGCATTTTATATTTTAAGATTTTGCCTGCAGCATTCATCGGAAATTCATTGACAAACAAGAAATATCTCGGAACCTTATGGCGCGCAATAGATGCATTTCCAAACTCTTTCATTTCATTTTCATCTGCAGTTTCACCTTTATGGAGAATAATCCATGCGCAACATTCCTCGCCATATCTTTCATCAGGAACACCAACCACCTGAACATCACGCACCTTCGGGTTTGTCAGATAAAACTCTTCAATTTCACGGGGATAAAGATTTTCACCGCCGCGAATAATCATGTCCTTTAATCTTCCCGTCACCTTATAATATCCGTCTGGAGTTCTCATACATATGTCTCCTGAATGGAGCCATCCGTCAGAGTCAATCGCCTGCGCAGTTGCTTCAGGCATTTTATAGTAGCCCTTCATTATATTAAATCCGCGGGCAACAAATTCTCCGCTTTCACCGTCAGGAAGCTCCTCGCCTGTCTCAGGGTCAATAATCTTGCACTCAACGCCCGGAAAAGCACTTCCAACCGTTTCGACACGGTGGTCAATATCTTCGTTAACCTCGCCCATAGTGCAACCGGGAGATGCCTCCGTCTGTCCATAAACAGAAATGATTTCGTGCATATTCATTTCATCTGCCGCACGGCGCATAAGGTCTGCGGGACAGTTTGCGCCTGCCATAATTCCTGTTCTCATATATGAAAAATCTGTTTTTGCAAAATCAGCGTGGTTAAACATTGCGATAAACATAGTCGGAACACCATTGAAGCATGTGATGTGTTCGTCATTCACGCAGGCAAGCGATGATTTAGGCGAAAAATATGGAATAGGGCAAAGCGTTCCGCCGTGAGTCATCATAGATGTCATTGAAAGAACCATTCCAAAGCAATGGAACATAGGCACCTGAATCATCATACGATCTGCCGTTGATAAATCCATTCTGTCGCCAATAGTCTTTCCGTTGTTGACAATGTTGCGGTGCGTGAGCATAACGCCTTTTGGAAAACCTGTTGTTCCTGATGTGTATTGCATGTTGCAAACATCGTCAGGCTTAACAAGCGAAGCACGCCTTCTCACTTCTTCTCTCGGAACAAGTGATGCACGCGAAAGCATCTGCTCCCATGTCAGACAGCCCTTCATTGAAAAACCGACTGTCACCACATTTCGGAGGAACGGAAGATTTTTTGAATAGAGTGGCGCTCCCGGCTCAAGGTTTTCAAGCTCAGGGCAAAGTTCTTCAATAATTTCTTTATAGTTTATGTCCTTGCAATCTTCAATCATAACAAGAGTGTGAGTGTCAGACTGCTTTAAAAGATATTCAATTTCGTGAATCTTATAAGCTGTGTTGACTGTGACTAAAACTGCACCGATTTTTGTTGTTGCCCAGAATGTGATAAACCACTGCGGCACATTTGTCGCCCAGACTGCAACATGGTCACCTGCTTTAACGCCGAGCGAAATAAGTGCAGCGGCACACTCGTCAACATCTCTTTTAAACTGCTGATATGTTCTCGTGTAGTCAAGCGTCGGATATTTAAAAGCATACTGGTCAGGATATTTTTCAGCCATAGTGTCTAAAACATCAGAAAATGTTGCATCTATGACATCATATTTTTTCCAGACAAATGTTCCGGTTTTTGCTCTGTTGTAATAAACCTTATCAAATGTTTTCTTTTCGCGCCTTAAAGATGAAATATAGTTTGCAAAATGAGTTAAGACAATGTCTGCATCGTTAATATCTTCATTCCACGCCACACAAATAAATCCATCGAAATTAAGAGAAGAAAGCGCTTTTATCAAGTTTTCAACAGGAAGTTCTCCCTCTCCTATCAAAACAGTCTTTCCGTCTCTCATATCCCCGAGACGAACATATTTTATATATGCTCCGAGCGTCTTGATTGTTGCTTCTGCTGTTTCACCTGCACCGAAATATGTTCCCCTCACATTCCACGATGCACCAATTACAGCAGATGAGAAATAGTTTATGATGTCAATAACCTTTTCTGTGTCTGAAAGATAGCCGACAGTTTCAAGCAAAATTCCGACATCTGCCTTTTCAGCGTGACTTATTGCGCATGAAAGCTTTTCTTTAAGAACATCAAAAGAAGTTTCCTCTTCAATTCTGACTATTATGTTTTCAACGCCTGCATTCGCCGCCATATCAACATATTTGGAAACTACTTCGCTTGTCACATCATCACTTTCAATGGGAGATGGCATACGAAGGGCAGAAATAGAAAGGCCTCTGTTAATGAGCTTTCTTTTTGCGTCCGATGTTCTTTCGCGGCGGAGCACGCTATCATGATGCTGACTGCGCTCTTTCAAGGCATCATATATTTCAAAGCCTGCAAAATCATAGTCGTAGGCATATCGGCAAATGTCTAAAAAAGACGCGCGATTAACATTTTTTGTCGAAAATACAATCTTCATCTTATGCCTCCTCGAAAACAATCTTGTTAAGAGCGTTGACATATGCCCTTATGCTTGCGGCAACAATGTCAGCTGAAATGCCGTTTCCTGAATAGAGTTTTCCATTGTTTCTGAGTTTAACGACAGCAGAACCGAGCGCTTCTTTTCCCTCGGTCACAGCCTGGACCTGAAAATCATCAAGCTCATAGTGATGACCTATGCACTGTTCTATCGCACGGAATGCAGAGTCAATCGGCCCGTCGCCCGTCGCAACCCCACACATAATTTCTCCATCACATTTTAAAGTCACCTGCGACATAGCGCCTGTAACATTACTGCAGTTTGTGGTATAGCTCTCTAAATGATATGTTGAAGGCGCCTGCATTGCCGAGCTTGCAATCAACGCCTCAAACTCTTTATATCCCACCGCATCCTTCTTTTCACATATTTGCAGAAGCGCCTTATAGACATTACCGCAGTCTGAATCAGAAAGGTCGTAGCCTAAAACGCAAGCCGCCTGTGCAACCTGAGCGATTGTGCTGTCTGAATCAAGAAGTATTTTTTTCTTTTCACTGACTGCAAGCTCTGTTTCATATGATTCGTGCTTTATGCCGGAAAGCACATCGTCAATGCTTGCGTGAATTTTAGTGTCGTTTAAATTTGTTTCGGCACAGATTTCTTTAGAGCACGCTTTAATTGCATCGGAAAATTCGCCTGTTAAGAGCACATTCTCTCCTGCCATAGCACATTTAATGCCGGAAGCCCCCTTGCTGATTGCAGCAAGCGCTGAGGCAACGCCTAAATTAATGCGGTCAGAAACCTGAACATAAACGGGAACGCTCACAGCCTCTTTCACTTTTTCTACTATCAAAGCAATTCCCTCTGGAAGAGATGCCCCTGCATCATCACAAATTGTGACTATGTTTGCTCCATTTTTTTCTGCCTCTTTAAATGCCGCAATCAAAAATTCCTCGTCTGCTCTTGTTGCATCCGTCGCCGAAAATTCAACATCATCACAGAGCTCTTTTGCGGCTTTAATGAGCTCCCCGATTTTTGATATCATCTTGTCTGATTTGATGTGATATGTATATTCCATCTGAAGAGTAGAAACTGGAACCTCAACCTGCAGGCGCGGTTTTTTCGCATCTTTAACACAATCCCACGCCGCATTAATTTCTTCTGTGGAAAATCCTACGGGAATGGCTAAAGTCGCATTCTGCACCTTTTGAGCAATTGTCTTATATATAATGTTGTCCTCGCGAAATTTTTTAATAGGCGCAAGATCTATCACATCTGCCCCTATCGCGTCTGCGCAAGCAGCAATAGCTGTTTTTTCACGAAACAAGAGCGCCGTCTCGCGTTCATCTGAAAGCTTTTTAAGTGTTATGTCTGAAATGATGATTTTTTTCATTTTGAAAACCCCTTCCAAATTTCGATTTATGTGAATATGATTGTTTTCATCAACAAAAAAACGCCTCCGTCTCAATGTTGATTCAAAGAGACGAAAACGCTAAAGTCAATCTATGTTTCCGCGGTACCACTCTTTTTCATCCGATTTGGATGCCCTTTAGATGCCATCACATCTTAACTCTGTCACGGGAGTTCCCGTCTGCCCCTACTTAAGTTCACGGCAGCCGCTCCGCGGTGAGTTCTGCAAAGCTTTCCCAATGCCTCGCACCATCCGGCATCTCTCTTTGGCGAAAGATTTTGCTTACTATTCCGCATCACTGCGTTTGAAATTAAAAGTATTTTACCATAATGTTTTGTTTTTGTCAACAACATTTTGAAAAATTTTTAATCCTATCCTAATTTCGAGAGCCTCACAATGTCTTCCACTCCATCTAAGACCATTGTAGGTCTGTAGGCATATGTATCAAGAGTTTCCCTGTCCGAAACGCCCGAAAGAACTAAAACAGTCGATGCTCCACTTTCTAATCCTGCAATGATATCAGTGTCCATTCTGTCGCCGATAATAACTGCATCTTCCGAATGACAGCCGAGCATTTTCAGTCCCGTTCTCATCATAAGCGGATTAGGCTTTCCGCAAAAATATGCCTGTCTTCCCGTCGCCATTTCGATTGGTGCTGTGAGCGCACGGCACGCAGGAGCAATTCCGTTTTCAATTGGTCCTGACACATCAGAGTTGGCGCCTATGAGCTTTGCTCCGCCCAAAACGAGATTTGTCGCTTTAGTCAGCGTGTCTAAAGAATATGTTTTTCCTTCACCGATAACAACATAGTCAGGATTTATATCATTCATTGTGATCCCCGCATCATAAAGTGCATTAAAAAGCCCCGATTCACCTATCGCATAAACAGAACAACCAGGTGACTGCTCCTTTAAAAATGCCGCAGTTGCAAGAGCGCTCGTGTAAAAATGATGCTCGGGCACATCAATCCCCATTCTTGCAAGCTTCTGATTCAGCTCTCTTGGAGTTGAGCCGCTGTTATTTGTCAAAAACAAATATTCCTTGCCCATCTCATGGAGCCAGTCAATAAATTCTCTGACGCCCGGCAAAACCTTGTTGCCATGGTAGATAACACCGTCCATATCACATATGAAACCTTTTTTGGAATTGAAATCTATTTTCATTCTTCCCTCCATAATTGCGCAACAACATTTTTTCTTCCATTATTTTATCACAATAATTTTCAGTTGTCTATAGCTTAAGACATCCTTTTTCACTTGAATTTATAAAGAAGCTGTGATATACTACTTGAAAAGATTCGAAAACATCATTACGATAAGAATATTTATTAATATGACAAAAAGAGAGGGCAAACTTATGATTTACAATGTGCAGGAAATCAGCGTGGATTATGCATCAATGAAAGTCAGCACTCCACCTAAAAAGACAACATTAACATCATATATTTTAACTCCTCCGACGGTGGAATGGAAGCTTCGTCCGGCAATCATTATCTGCCCCGGTGGAGCATACAGCTCCATCTCTCCGAGAGAAGCAGAGCCCATTGCCATGAAATTTTTAGCGGCAGGATTTCATTCCTTTGTTTTGGATTATGCTGTTGCTCCTTCAGGCTGGCCCGCGGCATGCTGCGAGCTCTCCAAAGCTATTGCATATGTCAGAAGCATAGCCGACGAAAACAGAATTGATAAAAACAAAGTTTTTGTCTGCGGATTTTCAGCAGGCGGACATTTAGCCGCAAGCATCGGCGTTCATTACGACAAAGAAATCATTCGTAAGTATTCAAATGTGACAGGCGATGAAAACAAGCCTGACGGACTGATTTTGTGCTATCCTGTCATAAGCGAGCATCGCGGAACGATGAACAATTTCCTTGCTGGAAGAGATGAAGCAAAAGAGTTTTTCGCGCTTGAAAATCATGTGACAAAGGACACACCTAAAACATTCATCTGGCACACCTTTGCAGATAGCGCGGTGCCCGTTTCAAATGCAACAAGGTTTGTTAATGCTTTAGTCGAAAACGGTGTTGAGTGCGAAGCTCACATTTTTCCAAAAGGCGATCACGGACTTGCGCTGGCAGAAAAAATAACCGGCGCTGTTTTGGAGGAAGTTTCCGCATGGGTGAGCATGGCAATCAGATGGATAAACAATTTTTAGTCATTAACAATAGATTCAAATTGAATTTTTGGAGGAAACATGGTAATCAACGATGGAATTCATGAGATAGACGCAAAACCGTCATCATTTTTAATGGCGGGACAATCCAATATGTCAGGCAGAGGAGAGTTTGGCGAAGTGCGCGAAATCCGCAATCCGCTTTGCTATATGCTCCGCATGGGAAGATGGCAGCCGATGTCTGAGCCAATTAACCCCGACAGAGCAATCTGGGGCATAAGGTTTCATAGCGGAATTTCTCTTGCGGCAAGCTTTGCAGACGGATATGCTAAACATTTTGAAAAACCCGTTGGCTTAATCCCCTGTGCAGACGGAGGCACGACAATCTCTGAATGGATGCCCGGTGAGCTTTTGTTTGACCACGCTATGATGCAGTGTGAACTCGCCTCGCGAACATCTGAAATCAAGGGCATTTTATGGCATCAGGGAGAAAGCGACTGCCTGACAGAAGAAAGCTTAAACGCCTACGCAGACAGACTGATAACAGTTATAAAAGCTATGAGAAACGAGCTCAGAAACCCTCTGCTCCCTGTTATCATCGGCGAAATTTCAGATGACATTTCTGATAATTGGAAAATGGAAAAGCGAAACATTGAATTTAACAGACACCTGCCTGAAATTGCTTCTCTCATTCCAAACTCAGTTGTTGTTTCATCAAAAGGTCTCAAGCTCAAAGATGATGGCATACATTTCACAGCAGAATCGTGCAGAGAATTTGGAAGACGCTATTTTGAAGCATATTTATCATTATATGAGAACATATAAAAACATAAAAAGGCTGCAGCGAAATGATTTCATTTTACTACAGCCCCATTTTTTATTCAACTATTTCGACCTTACTCACAGAAACCTCAAAAGCAATTTTCTTTTCAGTTTCAAATTCATTGATTTTCTTATCATATTGCCTTGACTGCATTCTTCCGCTAATCTTAAGATTTGTGCCGACAGGGACATTTTTAAGTCTTCGCGCATTTCTTCCCCACGCAATACAAGGTATGTAGTCAGACTTGTTATATGCTCTGTTCACCGCAAGCAAAACATCTGCAATTTCCCTTCCGAACGGAGTCACGCGATAAATAATCTCTTTGCAGACATATCCGTTTAAAAACACTTCGTTATATATCTCTACAGGCTCTTTTAGTTTTTCAATAACCTTTGCAAAGAGCGTGAGCACCAGCTTATTTCCAACTCCGCTATAGTTATTATAAGAGCGAAACTGCCCCGAAATCGCCACCATATCTCCTTCGCAAATACTATCATTTTCCAAAAGGCTTTCAGGTGTTGTGACAACTATTGTATCTTCGTTTTCGCTAAGTCTCTTTGATTTAACTGAAAACCTAAAAAACCTCTCACCATGCACCACATGGCTGAGTGTCGGCCCTTCTGACACTATGCCAGATAGCCTTGCTTCATTATCTTCCATACAGCTTAACATACCGTAAATTCTCCCTTCCGGCTTTTTCTTTGCAGCCGTCTTATTTCAAAAATCATCTACGGTATATTTTATTTAAAACCTTTGCTTATTAGAACATTATTTTTTTGCTATTTTCTGGAATTCATAAAGTTTGTTTAAAGCTTCAATCGGAGTGAATGTCGAAAGGTCCATTTTTTCAAGCTCTTCAATTATCTCATTCCCTCTCACATCGTCAAAGCCAAGCTGAAGTCCTTCCTCGACAGGTTCTTCCCTTCTTGCAGGTCTTGTCATTTCTTTTTCTCCGCTGTCAATAGAAGATAAAATCTCTTTTGCTCGTTTAATAACCTTAGCAGGAAGACCCGCAAGCGCCGCAACCTCAATTCCGTAGCTTTCATCGGCTCCGCCTTTTATGATTCTGCGCAGGAAGGTTATTTCGTCTCCGCGCTTTTTGCACGCAATGCAATAGTTTTTCACTCCGTCAAGCTTATTTTCAAGCACCGTCAGTTCGTGATAATGAGTTGCAAAAAGCGTTCTTGCCCCAATTTTCTTTTTATCTGCAACATATTCAGAAACACTCCACGCAATTGACAAGCCATCATAAGTGCTTGTTCCTCTTCCAATCTCGTCAAGAATCAAGAGACTTCTCTTTGTTGCATTTGCGAGAATGTTTGAAACCTCTGTCATCTCAACCATGAATGTGCTCTGTCCGCTGGACAAATCATCTGACGCCCCGACTCTTGTGAACACCTTATCGCAAATTCCAATGTGGCAATCGCTCGCCGGAACAAAGCTTCCAATCTGCGCCATTATTGCAATCAATGCAACCTGACGCATATATGTCGATTTTCCCGCCATATTTGGCCCTGTGATTATTAAAAGTCTGTCGTCTTCACAGTTTAAGAATGTGTCATTCGGCACAAAAAGCTCATCGGAGAGCACCTTTTCAACAACGGGATGTCTTCCGTCTTTTATTATCAGCTTATCTGACATATCAACATGCGGCATAGTGTACTTATTTTTAACAGCAACCTCAGCCAAAGAGCAAAGAACATCTATGTAAGCTATGGTGTGTGCCGCCTTTAAAATTCTTTCAATGCTTCTTGCTATCTCATCGCGCACCTTTCCAAAAATCACACTCTCTAAAGTCTTGATTCTGTCTGATGCCCCGAGTATTTTTTCTTCAAGCTCTTTGAGCTCTTGAGTTATATATCTTTCTCCGTTTGCAATCGTCTGCTTTCTGATATATCCTTCAGGAAGCATATCCTTATATGACTTTGAAACCTCAATATAATAGCCGAAAACCTTATTATAGGAGACCTTTAATGTCTTTATTCCTGTCTTTTCCTTTTCTATGGCCTCCATCTGCAAAACAGCAGCCTTACCGTTTGTCAACAAGCTATAATATTCATCAAGCTCTTCGGAAAAACCCTCTTTAATTATTCTGTCAGACTCTTCTCCCGCCTTATCCTCATAGATTGATTTATCTATTAAATCAAATATGTCACAAAGCGAATCTGTTTCAGCGCACATTTCAGCAAAGGCGCTGAACTCAAGCCCTGCAATTTGCTCTAAAATGCGGGGAAGACACGAAACAGACTGCTTTAAGGAAATCAAATCATTTTTCTTTGCTGTTTTGGCCGCAACCTTTCCTATGAGGCGCTCTATGTCAGCAACAGATTTTAATGTTTCCGTTAAGTCCTCTCTTGTTTCTGCTTCTTTAATTAATTCAGCTACTGCATACAGTCTTTTCTGAATGGCAAGACAATTAACAAGCGGCTTTTCAACAAAGCTTTTCATCATTCTGCCGCCCATGGATGTTTTAGTCTTATCCAAAACCCAAAGAAGAGTTCCCTTCTTTGATGCTGTTCTCATCGACAAAGTCAGCTCTAAATTGCGCCTTGTGGATATGTCTATATCCATATATTCATCACAGCTATAGTATTTTATCTTCTTCAGGTTTCCAAGCACTGCTTTTTGCGTGATTTCAAGATATGTCAGAAGCTGACCTAAAGCATTGACCGTGTGGATATCTTCCGTCATCCCGAGTTCAGATAAGCTTTCTTTTTCCATTCTCGCCAAAATCAACTCGACAGAATTTTCCCACGCAGGCTCAAACTTCGTTTCCTCACAAAGACAGGAAAATCTGTTTCTCATTTCAGAAATGAGGGAGGCCTCTGAAAAAGCCAACGCATTTAAAATTATTTCAGATGGATTATATCTTGCAATTTCATTTATGAGCCTGCCCGAATCTTGAGATTCGGTCACAAACAAGTCGCCTGTGGTGATGTCTGCAAAGGCAACGCCATAGTGTGTGTCACTTCTGTAGATTGCGCAAAGATAATTGTTTGACTTATCATCTAAAGCATTTGTGTCAGTTATTGTTCCCGGCGTCACAACTCTCACAACATCACGCTTAACAATGCCTTTGACCATTTTAGGGTCTTCAAGCTGTTCACAGATTGCCACCTTATAGCCTTTAGAGACAAGCTTTGAAATGTATGAATCGGCGGCGTGAAAAGGGACTCCGCACATCGGATTTTTATCTTTTTCTGCCCCCTTTGACCTGCTCGTCAGCGTCAGCCCGAGCTCGCGTGATGCAATGACTGCATCATCTAAAAACATTTCATAAAAGTCGCCTAACCTGAAAAACAATATTGTATCTTTATAATCTTTCTTCACAGCAAGATACTGCTCCATCATCGGCGTCATAAACGCTCCCCCTAATCGCTTAATCTATCAAATCGCAAATTCCGTCAGCAAAATCGACAGGCTCATCAGGCATCATGCCCTGAGCAATAATCGCAGCACCATATAAAAGCTCCGTAACCTTTTTGAGCTTATCCTTATCTGACGATAAAAGGTCATTCAGCTTTGTGTAGAGCGCACTGTTTACATTAATCTCAAGAACTCTTTCTGCCTTGACACTGTTTCCGTTTGGCATAGAGTTCAAAAGCTTTTCCATTTCTAAAGAAAGAGCTCCGTCAGTTGTTATGCAGACAGAGTGAGTCTTTAATCTTTTTGATGCTCTCACTTCTTTAATCTTGTCACCTAAAGCATCCTTCATAAACGCAAAAAGCTCTTTGTTTTCTGCTAGCTCGTCTTTATTTTCTTCGTCGCCCAAATCAAGGTCGCCTGATGAAACAGACTTAAATTCCTTGTCCATAAATTTTGCAAGCATCTGCACGGCAAACTCGTCAACATCCTCTGTTAAATATAAAATCTCATAGCCTTTATCCAAAACCATCTCTGTCTGTGGAAGCTTTTCGATTTTTTCAACGGTTTCACCGCTTGCATAATAGATATATTTCTGGTCTTCTAGCATTTTTTCAACATATTCAGAAAGTGTCACAAGCTTTTTTTCTTTTGATGAGAAGAACATCAAAAGGTCAGACAAGAAATCCTTCTCTTTTCCAAACTCATTATAAACGCCGAACTTGAGCTGTCTTGAAAAAGCAGCAAAGAATTTTTCGTAAGATTCGCGCTCGTTTTTCTGCATGGAGAGAAGCTCTGACTTAATCTTTTTCTTCAAATGGCTTGCAATGAGCTTCAGCTGTCTGTCGTGCTGAAGAATTTCTCTTGATATGTTAAGCGACAAATCAGCCGAATCAACAAGACCTTTAACAAAACCAAAGCAATCAGGAAGCAGCTCTTCGCATTTATCCATTATCATAACTCCGCTTGCGTAAAGCTGAAGCCCTTTTTCATAGTCCTTTGTAAAATAGTCAAAAGGAGCGTGCCCCGGAATGAACAAAAGCGCCTTATAGCTCACCGCACCGTCAGCCGATGTGTGAATTGTCTTGACGGGGTCTTCATAATCATAGAATTTTTCTTTATAGAAATCGCTATAATCTTTTTCTTCAAGCTCTGCTTTGTTTTTTCTCCATATGGGAACCATTGAGTTTAATGTTTCCTCTTCGAGATATGTCTCATATTCTTTTTCATTATCAGCCTTAGGGCGTGATTTTGTCACAAGCATCTTGATTGGGTATCTGATATAGTCAGAATATTTTCTGATTAGTCCTGCTATGCGATATTCCTCTAAAAACTCATCATAGTTTTCATCTTCTGTGCTCTCTTTTAAACAAAGCGTTATGACAGTTCCTGTTTCTTCTTTTTCAATTTCCTTAACGCTATATCCGTCAGCCCCGCTCGATTCCCATCTGTATGCCTTATCGCTTCCATGCTTTTTCGTTTCAACCGTGACAGTTTCTGCCACCATAAAAGCAGAATAAAAACCAACACCAAACTGACCTATAATGTCAATTTCCTCTTTTGATTCTTTGTTTTGTTTGAAATCTAAAGAACCGCTTTTTGCAATTGTTCCCAGATTTTCATGCAGGTCATCCTCATCCATACCAATTCCCGTGTCAGTGAGAATGATTTTTCTGTTTTCCTTATCCAAAGAAATCTTAATGAAAAAATCGTCCTTGCTGAAGCTGATGTTTTCATCGGTGAGAGCTGTGTAATAGAGCTTATCTATAGCGTCTGATGCGTTTGATATGAGCTCTCTTAAAAAAATCTCTTTATGAGTGTAAATTGAATTAATCATGAGCTCTAAAAGTCTCTTTGATTCTGATTTAAACTGTCTTTTTGCCATTTTATTGCCTCCGTATGTGTAAATTAGCACTCCAACTTACCGAGTGCTAATCTGTATTTTATCACAATATAAAATTTTGTCAACAAAATTTAGAATGAGTTAATATTATCTTTACAAAAAGTTAAATGAGAGTGAGCTGCTCGCCGGGTGCATCCTCGTCTTTAAGATATGCTCCTCGTGCAGGAATGTTTTTAGTTCTGTAATAGTCAAAATCAGCAAATGTGACTTCATCAAGCCTGCTTACTTTGACAAGCTTGCTTCCCTTAATGGGAGTTAAAACTGCAACGCCCTGAGATGGTCTTGTCGTTTTGAGCGGAATTTTGTCTGTTTTAAATATTAAAACCTTGTTTGCATTAGAAAAAGCAACAAGCTCCGTCTCTTCAGGGATGAAGCATAAGTCTGCAAGCGGACTTTTGTCGCTGTAGGCATTTGTGAGTTTTTTTCTGTTTGCTTTTGTGGCATAAGCCGAAAGAGGAATTTTAGCCATCTTACCATTTTCAAAAGCAAACAGCATATTTCCTTCATAGCTGTTTGTCACAACCATATAGATAATCTTTTCGCCCTGTTCCAAAGAAAGAAGATTCGGCAAAAACTCACCAAAATCGCTCGCTTTTCTGTCAGGCAAATCATAAACCTTCATTTTATAAACATTTTGCTGATTACTGAAAAAGAGCACCTCAGACTTATTTGAGCACTCTGCCTCGCAAAGCATAGAATCGTCATCTTTAAGCTTTTGGTCTGCGCTTGCGCGAAGAGAAACAAGAGTGATTTTCTTTAAATAATTCTGCTCGGTCATAAATATTTTTACATTATAGTCAGGAATGAAATCATCCTCGGTCACCTCTTCAATATCATCAGAAGAGATGATTTCCGTCATTCTGTCCCTGCCGTGTTTTTTTGAAAGTTCCGAAAGCTCTTTAATGATAACACGCTTAACTGCGCTGTCGCTTGAAAGCGTTTTTGTTATGTCGGCAATTTCTTCGTTTAACTTGTCAATGTCTTCCAATCGCTTTAAGATATATTCCTTGTTCAAATGTCTCAATTTGATTTCAGCTATGAATTCAGCCTGAATCATATCAATTCCGAAGCCCTTCATCAAATTAGGAACAACATCTGCTTCTGCTTCTGTGTTTTTAATAATTGAAACAGCCTTATCAATATCTAAAAGAATTTGTTTAAGACCCATCAGAAGATGAAGCCTCTTTGATTTTTTATCGAGGTCAAACTGAAGCCTTCTCTTTATGCAGTTGATTCTGAAATCAGCCCATTCCAAAATGAGTTCCCTGACTCCTAAAACCTTCGGTGTGCCATTTATGAGAACATTGAAATTGCAGCTGAAGGAATCTTCTAAAGGCGTCTGCTTATAGAGTTTAGCCATGAGCCTTTCTGCATCTGTTCCTCTTTTTAAATCTATTGCAAGCTTGAGTCCTGCTAAATCCGTCTCATCTCTGATGTCGGAAATCTCCTTGATTTTTCCCTGCTTGACAAGCTCAACAATCTTATCAATGATTGCCTCAACCGTTGTGCTGTAGGGAATTTCTGTGACCTCTATGCAGTTATTTTTCTTGTCGAAAGAATATTTGGCGCGAAGCTTTATGCTTCCTCTGCCCGTTTCGTAAATTGATTTAATATCGGCTTCATTATATATAAGCTGAGCTCCACCCGAAAAATCAGGCGCAAGCAAAGTCTTATAAACATCTGCTTTTTTATCCTTCAAAAGGGCAATTGTTGTGTCACAAACTTCTTTTAAGTTGAAGCTGCATATGTTTGATGCCATGCCGACAGCAATTCCCTGATTTGCGTTGACTAAAACAGTCGGAAATGCAACAGGAAGAAGCGTCGGCTCTTTGAGCTCTCCATCATAGTTATCAACAAAATCCACCGTATCTTTGTCAATATCTCCAAAAATGTCCGAACATATCGAGTCAAGCTTGACCTCTGTATATCTCGGCGCAGCAAACGCCATATCTCTTGAATGTTGCTTGCCGAAGTTTCCCTTTGAATCTATAAACGGATGGAGCAGTGCACCGTTTCCCCTTGTGAGTCTCACAAGGGTCTCATAAATTGCCATATCGCCGTGAGGATTTAATTTCATTGTCTGTCCGACAACATTTGACGATTTTGTTCTTGCACCTGTGATAAGCCCCATTTTATACATAGTGTAAAGCAGCTTTCTGTGAGCAGGCTTAAATCCGTCAATTTCGGGAATCGCACGAGAGATGATAACGCTCATCGCATATGGCATGTAGTTTTGCTCTAATGTATCGGTTATATTTTGTTCAATGTAATTGTTTTCCATTTCTACCTCGCAAAATGTAATATATATACAATTTTTATCCCATAACCACTTGAATATTATACTACAAAACTCAAAAAAAGTCAATCTTGCAAAAATATGGCTAATGTTGTTATAAGACGTGTTGATTTTTCCAATAAGATTTGTTATAATAGAATTAATTTGTTTATAGGAAGGAAATCATTATGCTTTTAAAAGAATGGTCATCATTAAAAAACGGAAGCGACATCAGAGGTGTCGCATCGGAAGGAATACCCGGTGCTGAAATTAACTTAACGGATGAAGTTGTGGAAAGAATTGCAAAAGCCTTTGTTCTTTTCACATCTAAAAAGACAGGTAAAAAGGCAAATGAGCTGAAAATTGCTATCGGCCACGACAGCAGAATTTCAGCAAGCCGCTTAAAAGCTGCCTGCATAAAGGCTATCACAGAAAGCGGTGCTGATGTTTATGATTGCAGCTTATGCACAACACCTGCTATGTTTATGATTACTATTGACTCTGAATATAATGCAGATTCTTCAATAATGCTCACTGCAAGCCATCTGCCATTTAACAGAAACGGTCTTAAGTTTTTCACTAAAGACGGTGGTTTAGAAGGCGCAGACATCACAGAGATTTTAGAATATGCTCAGGAAAACAGCTTTGACCTGATTGGCGGAGGAAAGACTCAGCCTTGCAGCTATCTTAAAAAATATGCAGAAGACACAAAAAAGAAAATTCAGTCAGAAACAGGGCTTGCTATGCCATTTGAGGGAATGAAAATCGCAGTTGATGCAGGCAACGGTGCCGGCGGCTTCTATGCAAATGAAGTTCTCGCTCCTCTCGGCGCAGATGTGAGCGGAAGCAGATTTTTAGAGCCTGACGGAACCTTCCCGAATCATATTCCAAATCCTGAAGACAAAGACGCTATGAAGGCAATTTCTGAAGCTGTCATTTCTTCAAAATCAGATTTAGGCGTCATTTTTGACACCGATGTTGACCGTGCCGCTATCGTTTCAAACACGGGAGATGAAATTAATAAAAACAGTTTGATTGCTTTAATCTCTGCAGTTCTTTTAGAAGAAAAGAAAGGCACAATCGTCACAGACTCCGTCACATCAACAGGTCTTAAGGATTTCATAGAAAACAGCCTTGGCGGCGTGCATCATCGTTTTAAGAGAGGCTATAAAAATGTCATCAACGAAGCAAAACGCTTAAACAAAGAAGGAACATATTCTCCGCTTGCGATTGAAACAAGCGGCCATGCAGCGCTCATGGAAAACTATTTTTTAGATGACGGTGCATATTTAATCACAAAGCTTTTAATTAAAGCTGTTAAATTAAGAGCCGAAGGAAGAAAGCTTTCTGACCTTATTGCAGACTTAAAACAACCAAAAATTGCAGTCGGTCACAGACTGAGTCTCTCTCTTGAGGATTTCAAGGAAGGCGGAATGACAATCTTAAATGAGCTTGAAAAAGCAGTCAAGGAAAATTCTTCTATGAGCTTAGAGATGCCAAACTATGAAGGCGTCAGAGTGAATACAGACGGCGGCTGGTT
Organism: Clostridia bacterium; assembly: GCA_045576235.1. GTDB lineage: Bacteria > Bacillota > Clostridia > UBA1381 > UBA9506 > SIG437. The sequence goes on along the minus strand of JAZNGA010000052.1, from coordinate 85,059 downwards.
CCTTTTGAGATTATCTCTCCATGACCCGCTGATGCCGCTTGACATTCAGTGTGACACAGAAGACAGCTTATCATCAATCTATGGCTTCTTAAAAGATTTTCTCTCAAAATTTGACTACATTGACATTTCGCAGCTTGCTTAATGTCATTATAAAAATAATAAATAAATTTTTCATAAACATTGGAGGTATTTTATATGTTCAGCAAACCTGAAAGAACCGAAAGAATAATCCAGTTTGGCGAAGGCGGTTTTCTCCGCGGATTTGTAGATTGGATTGTTCAGCTCACAAACGAATCATCAGATTTTGATGCAAGCGTTGTCGTTGTTCAGCCTATTGAAAAGGGTATGTGCGACATGCTTGAAAAGCAAAACTGTGTTTACACACATGTTATGCGCGGAATAAAAGACGGAGTTCCCACGGTTGACAAAAAGAAAATCGATGTGATTTCAAGAACTGTTCAGCCTTATAAGGACTATGATGCATTCCTCGCTCTCGCTGAAAATCCTGATTTCAGATTTGTCGTTTCAAACACAACAGAATCAGGCATAGCGTTCGTTGAAACAGATAAGAAAGAAGATGCACCTAAAGTTTCATTCCCCGCTAAAGTTACGCTTCTTTTAAAGAAAAGATTTGAACTTGGCTTAAAGGGATTCATTTTCCTTCCCTGTGAGCTCATTGATAAAAATGGTTCAAACCTTAAAAAATGTGTGTTAAAATATATTGATATGTGGGGACTTGGAGACGATTTCAAAGCTTGGGTTGAAAATGAAAACATTTTCTACAACACCTTGGTTGACAGAATTGTCACAGGCTATCCTAAAGATGAAAAAATTGATGTAGGCTATGAAGACAATATGCTTAACACAAGCGAAATCTTCCACCTCTGGGTTATTGAAGGTCCAAAGGAAATCACAAATGAATTCCCGTTTGACAAAGCAGGCCTTAACATCATCGTAACAGATAATTTAGAGCGCTACCGCACAAGAAAAGTCAGAATCTTAAACGGAGCTCACACTTCAATGATTCCATATGCTCTCCTTTCAGGTGTTGAAACAGTCGGCGATTGCATGGAAGATGAAACAATGAGCACATTTGTTAAAAAATGCGTTTATGAGGAAATCATCCCGACTCTTGACTTGCCTGAAGAAGAGCTTTTAGACTATGCAAACAATGTTTTTGAGCGTTTCCGCAATCCATACATCAGACATCTCTGCTCTTCTATCGCTTTAAATTCAGTGAGCAAATTTAAAGTCAGAGTTCTTCCGTCAATTTTAGAATATTTAAGGCGCAAGAACGAAATGCCTGACACGCTGCTCACTTCATTTGCAAAACTCATTGAGTTCTATAAGACAGATATGACAAATGACGACGCTAAAATCTGCGAATTTATGAAATCAGCAAGCGTTGAAGAAATTTTAGCAAACACTTCTCTTTGGGACGAGGATTTAAGCTTCCTTGCTGAAGAAGTGAAAAGGAGAATGAAATAATGATAATACATAAGCTTGACAATGTTGAGGTTAAGCCTGAAAACGGTCATAAATATGCCCTCTGTGACATCAAATGCGGTGAAAACATCATAAAATATGGAAACCCCATTGGTCACGCCACAGAAGACATAAAAAAAGGCGACCATGTGCATAGCCACAACATGAAAACCAACCTTTCAGGAAACTTAGAATACACATATGAGCCTGACTACACGCCTTCTGTCAAGGTCGATTCTGACAAGACCTTCATGGGCTATGTGCGTGCGAACGGCGAAGTCGGCATCAGAAACGACATATGGATTATTAACACAGTCGGTTGTGTTAATAAGGTTGCTAAACGCCTCGCAGCTCTCACAGGGGCTAAGCATTTTGAACACCCGTTTGGATGCTCTCAGCTTGGCGATGACCACAAAACAACTCAGCTCATTTTAAAGGGGCTGATAAATCATCCAAACGCAGGTGGTGTTTTGGTGCTTGGTCTTGGATGCGAAAACAACAACATAACAGAATTCAAAAAAGTTTTAGGGGACTATGATGAAAAAAGAGTGCGCTTTTTAAACACTCAGGATTCACATGACGAGATTGAAGACGGAGTTAAAATCATTGAAGAATTAAAGGCATATGCTGAAACCTTCAAAAGAACTCCCGTTCCCGTTTCAAAACTCATTGTCGGCTTAAAGTGCGGCGGCTCCGACGGCTTATCAGGCATCACTGCAAATCCGCTCGTCGGCTCTGTTTCCGACAAGCTCATCACATATGGTGCAAGCTGCGTCTTAACTGAAGTTCCCGAAATGTTCGGTGCAGAACACCTCTTGATGAAGAGATGTCCCACAAAAGAGCTTTTTGACAAAACAGTTGCTTTAATCAATAACTTCAAAGATTATTTCACTAAACACAATCAGGTTATCTACGAGAATCCGTCACCGGGAAACAAAGAAGGCGGCATCACAACTTTAGAAGAAAAATCACTTGGTTGCGTTCAGAAGGGTGGCTTAAGCGAAGTTGTCGATGTTTTAGACTATGGCGACAGAGTGACAAAAAACGGTCTTTCGCTTTTAAATGGTCCTGGAAATGACATTGTTGCAATAACAAACTTAACGGCAGCAGGAGCTCACATCATTCTCTTCACAACAGGAAGAGGAACACCTGTCGGCGCACCTGTTCCGACTGTCAAGGTTTCAACTAACAATCGTTTGGCTGAAAACAAGAAGAATTGGATTGACTATAACGCTGCTCCGCTTCTTGACGGAAAAGATTTGACAGATGACTTTTTAGAGTATATAATCAAAGTAGCCTCAGGTGAGGAGACAAAAAATGAAATCAACGGCTATGAAGAAATCTCAATTTTCAAAGATGGAATCGTGCTGTAAAAAGGGAGAGACAAAAAATGGATAAAGAAAAGATTTTAACAAAACTGACCGATGCAGGTCTCGTTGCAGTTGTCCGTGCAAAAAGCGGCGAAGAAGCAATCAAAATTTCTGATGCATGTTTAGAAGGCGGATGTCCTTCAATCGAGTTGACATTCACAGTTCCCGGTGCTCACAAGGTTATCGAGGAATTAGCAGCTCGTTACTCATGCGGCGAAATGCTTCTTGGCGCAGGAACAGTTTTAGATTCAGAGACTGCAAGAATAGCAATTCTTTCAGGCGCTAACTACATAGTGAGCCCCGGCTTCAATTTAGAAACTGCTAAACTCTGTAACAGATACAGAGTTCCCTACATGGCAGGCTGCATGACAATCACCGAAGTTATAACAGCAATGGAAGCAGGCGTTGACATTGTCAAGATTTTCCCTGCAGACCTTTTTGGACCCACAATCATAAAAGACATCAAAGGCCCGCTCCCGCAGGCAAAGCTGATGCCGACAGGCGGTGTTGATGTTTCAAATGTTGACCAGTGGATTAAGGCAGGTGCTGTTGCAGTTGGCGCAGGCTCATCCTTAACGGCAGGCGCAAAAACAGGAGATTATGCAAAAATCACAGCTACAGCAAAAGAATTTATCGCTAAGATTAAAGAAGCTCGTGCATAAGAAAACGATAATAAATTAAAAAAAGCAAAAGGAAGGACAGATAAAGATGGCAAAAGTAGTAACCATGGGCGAAATCATGTTAAGACTTTCAACGCCCGGTTTTGAAAAATTTATTCAGGCAGACGAATTTGATGTTTGCTATGGTGGTGGCGAGGCAAATGTTGCAGTGTCACTCGCAAACTATGGTCACGATGCAGAATTTGTGACAAAAGTGCCGAAAAACCCAATCGGCGAATGTGCTGTTGCGGCTCTTCGCAAGATGAATGTTAAAACAGATAACATCGCTAAGGGCGGCGAAAGACTCGGAATTTACTTTTTAGAAACAGGTGCTTCAATGAGAGCATCAAATGTTGTTTATGACAGAGCTCATTCTTCAATTTCAGAAGCAACAGCAGCTGACTTTGACTTTGACAAAATTTTCGACGGTGCTGACTGGTTCCACTTCACAGGAATCACTCCCGCTGTTTCAGATGCTGCAGCAGAGCTCACAGAAATCGCATTAAAAGCAGCTAAGGCTAAAGGCGTGACAGTTTCTGTTGACCTTAACTTCCGTAAGAAATTATGGTCAAGCGAAAAAGCGCAGAAGGTTATGACAAACCTCATGCAATATGTTGATGTTTGCATCGGCAACGAAGAAGACGCTGAAAAAGTGCTTGGATTTAAGCCGGGAAACACGGATGTCACAAGCGGCGATTTAGAGCTCGCAGGCTATAAAGACATTTTCGAGCAGATGGTTGCTAAATTTAACTTCAAATATGTTATCAGCTCACTTCGTGAAAGCTATTCAGCATCAGACAATGGTTGGTCTGCTTGCATTTATGACAGAGATTCAAAGGAATTCTATCATTCTAAGAAATATAATGTCAGAATTGTTGACAGAGTTGGCGGCGGCGACTCATTTGCAGGTGGCGTCATCTGCGGACTTTTAGACGGCAAAAACTTTAAAGATGCTTTAGAGTTTGGTGTTGCAGCTTCAGCTTTGAAACACACAATCCCCGGCGACTTTAACCTCGTTTCACGCGCAGATGTTGAAAACTTGGTTGGTGGCGACGGCTCAGGCAGAGTTCAGAGATAAGATAAGAAAAATATATAAGACCGTCAATTTTTTGACGGTCTTATACTTTTTAATTATTGTTATTTTTAGTTTCATAACAACATTTCTGATTGTTATATAGAAATGATTATTTTAGAGGGTTTTATTATGAACATCGAATTAGATTTTAAAGAAATCGGAGCGCGAATACAAAAACTACGCACTGATAGGAAAATGACACAGGCCGAATTGGCTGAAAAGATAGACACAAATCAAAAACATTTATCTCGTATTGAATGTGGTTATCACAGGTCAACACTTGATGCCATAGTTGCGATAGCAAAAGCATTAGATGTCTCTGTAGATTATTTAATTGCTGATTTCGACGACTCTAATAACGCAAGCACATTACAGGTTATTTTAAATGAAATTCGTGATATGACTCCGAAGCAGCTTGAAATGCTTCAAGATAACATAAAGACAATAAAAAAATTTAACTAACATAAAAAGCCCTCAAGGCTTTGCCTTGAGGGCTTTCTTTATAGGAATTATCTGATTAATTAAACACCCATTTTGTTTTCTCTTAACTGTTCTGTTTCTGTGAAGTTATGCTTTGAAACATGACCAGGAAGCGGAATAATTCTGTCATTGATAGCATCGATAATCCAGTCTGCCTGCGGGAAGAATGAATCTTCAAGCTCATAAGAAGGAGTGATCCAGTTCTTAGCACCAACAACAACAGGAGGAGCATCAAGATAGTCAAATGCAAGCTCTGTGATTGTCTGTGCCATTGTGTTGAGCATTGAGCCTCTTGCACAAGCATCAGAAGCAAGAACAATCTTGCCTGTCTTCTTAACAGACTCTAACACCTTTTCATAGTTGAACGGAACGATGCTTCTTGCGTCGATAACTTCAGCGCTAATGCCATATTTTTCTTCAAGCTCTTTAGCAGCATCTAATGCTCTATAGAGTGTTGCACCGATTGTGAGGATTGTAACATCCTTACCAGCTCTCTTAATGTCTGGCTCGCCAAGTTCAACTTCATAGCTTTCAGCAGGAACGCCACCTTCGTGGAACAATTCGCCAACATCATAGATTCTCTGTGACTCAAACACGATAACAGGGTCTGTTCCGTTTAATGCAGCTGTCATAATACCCTTTGCATCATAAGGAGTTGCAGGGAATGCAATCTTAAGACCGGGAATGTGAGCACACATACTTGTCCAGTCCTGAGAGTGCTGTGCACCATATTTAGAACCAACTGAAACACGGATAACAACCGGCATCTTCAAAATACCTGCTGACATTGACTGCCATTTAGCAAGCTGGTTGAAAATTTCATCACCTGCTCTGCCGATGAAGTCACAATACATGATTTCAGCGATAACACGACCACCGCTCATAGCATAACCAACTGCTGAACCTGCAATAGCTGCTTCAGAAATCGGTGAGTTAAAGAATCTGTGGTAAGGAAGTGCTTCTGTTAATCCCTGATAAACAGCGTAAGCACCGCCCCAGTCACGGTTATCTTCACCATAAGCAACAAGAGTCGGGTCTTCATAGAATTTATCAATGATTGCTTCAAAGAGACCGTCACGGAGCTGGTAAACCTTGTTTTTAGAAACAGGCTTGCCGTTCTTATCTATGCCGAATCTTTCCTTCTTAGCAATTTTCTGAACTCTCGGACATTCTTCCTTCGGAATTAAAACATCACAAGGTCTGTCTTCCATTTTTGCAACCTTCTCATTTGAGAACATAATGTCTGAAATGAGGTTCGGGTTAGCCTTCATATCCATACGAGGAGAAACTTCTTCGTCGATAGCGAGACGGCAAATCTTCATCATTCTCTCTCTGATTTCTTCTCTCATCTGAGCAAAATCATCAGCCTTAGCAACCTTAGCTTCAACAAGCTTCTTCTCGTAGTTAACGAGAACATCATGTTCTGCCCAAGCATCCATCTCTTCTTTTGTTCTGTAGGTTGATGCGTCAGACGGTGAGTGACCTGTCATTCTGTATGTGATTGTGTCTAAGAGCACAGGACCTCTGCCCTCTTCAATGATTGCTCTCTTTCTCTTCATTGCATCAATTACAGCGAGCGGATTATAACCGTCAACGCGTTCAGCATGGAGCTGTGTCGGGCTCACGCCTGCACCGAAACGAGCCAGGATGTTATATGCCATTGTTTCACCAACAGTCTGACCGCCCATACCGTAGAAGTTATTGAAGAAGTTGAAGATAATCGGAAGACCTTTATTGTAGCCTTCTTCCCAGAGCTGTGTGATCTGGTCCATAGATGCCATGTTAAGCGCTTCCCAAACAGGTCCGCAACCGAGTGATGCGTCACCTACATTTGAGATAACGATACCGTCTTTTGCGTTAACTCTCTTAAAGAGCGCTGCACCCATAGCGATTGTAGCACTTCCGCCAACGATAGCGTTGTTCGGATAAATACCAAACGGAGTGAAGAATGCGTGCATTGAGCCGCCGAGACCTTTGTTAAAGCCTGTCTGTCTTGCAAAGATTTCAGCGAGTGCTCCGTAGAGAAGGAAGTCAATAGCTAAATCCTTAACATTACCCTTATCTTTTTCTTTACCTTCAACAACTTTGTATGTCTGACCGCCGAAGAATGTTTCCATGTCATTTAAAAGCTCTTTATCATCGAGTTTATAGATGCATGAAAGACCTTTAGCAAGGATTTCACCGTGGCTTCTGTGTGAGCCGAAGATGTAGTCATTCTTGTTTAAAATGTAAGCCTGACCAACAGCTGAAGCTTCCTGACCTAATGAAAGGTGAGCAGGACCTGGGTTGTTATATTCAATGCCCTGATATTCACTCTTTGTTTTAATGTCGAGGAGCATCTGCTCAAATTCTCTGATGATAGCCATATCTCTGTAGATACGGAGGAAATCATCTTTTGAGTAGTTTTCTTTTTCTTCTTTGATTGTTTTGTTATACTGGTTTACAGGAATTGGTTCAAATTCCACGAATCCCGGCTTTCTCAGCTCATTAGGATCCATAAATTGTGACTTTGGCATAGTTAAACTCCTTTTCTTAAAATTTTAGTATTCAGCGGGAAGCCCCCGCAATTCAACATTACATAGTTTTAATTACAGTGTGAAGATTCCCTCGCGGATAACCTCTCCGACTGTCGGATGCGGGAACACGATTTCCTTAATGTCGTCAATGCGCATTTCAGTTTCAATCATAATTCCTGCTGAAAGGATGATTTCTGATGCATAGTTTGCAATCATGTGACAACCTATGAGTCTTCTTGTCTTTTTGTCAACAAGCACTTTGCAAATTCCGTTTCCGCCTTCGTTTTCTGCAACATATCTTCCTGAGAACATCATTGAGAGATTAGCAACCTCATAGTCGATTCCTTTAGCTTTTGCTGTTTCTTCAGTTTCGCCGACAGAGCCAACTTCAGGATTTGTGTAGATAATGGCAGGAATTGCATTATATCTCATAATGTCTTTTTTGCCTAAAATGTTGTTAATGGCAACCTCTGCTTCTCTGTATGCTGTGTGAGCGAGCATTGATTTACCGTTAACATCACCAACTGCATAAACATTAGGAATGTTTGTCTTTGAGAATCTGTCTGTAACGATAGCTCCTCTTTCTGTTAACACGCCGAGTGTTTCTAAGCCGATGCCTTCTGTGAATGCTCTTCTTCCGATTGAAAGGAGAACCTTGTCAGCCTTAACTTCTTCAGTTTTACCGTCTTTTTCATAAACAACGCTATCGGGCTTAACCTGAGTAACTTTAGCACCGAGCTTGAAGTTGATGCCCTTTTTCTCATAGTTCTTCATGAGAATTGTTGAGATTTCAGCATCTGTCGGGCCTGCAATCTTATTCATCATTTCAACAACAGTGACTTTAGAACCTGCTGAATTGAAATATGATGCCATCTCAAGGCCTATAACACCACCGCCAACAATAACGAGTTCGTTTGGAATTTCTTCTAAATCAAGGATTTCTCTGTTTGTTAAAACAGTTCCTGCTTCAAAGCATTCCTTAACGCCCGGAATCGGAGGCATAACAGGCGTAGAGCCTGTTGCGATGATAAGTCTTTTTCCTGTGTATGTTTCGTCGCCAACTTTAACAGCTATGTCCTCGCCCTGCTTGCCGCAGATTGTTCCTTCGCCAAGGGCAACTGTGACTTTGTTTGCTCTCATCTGCGCCTTGATGCCTGAAACCAAAGTGTTAACAACCTTTTTCTTGCGCTCGATAACAGCCTTATGGTCAAACTTAACATCACCGCAAGTCACACCATAGTGGTCAGAAAAACGAGCATAGTCGTAAATTTTTGCTGAATATAATAATGCTTTTGACGGAACACAGCCTTCGTTTAAGCAAACGCCGCCTAAAAATCTCTTTTCAATCAAAAGAGTTTTTAAACCTGCGTGACCTGCACGCTCTGCTGCTAAATATCCGCCCGGGCCGCCGCCCAGAACAATTAAATCATAACTCATTTAAAGTCTGCCTTCTTTCTTTAAATTATTTTGCAAGTAAAACACTGAAGTTTTCAAGATTTGCTTTTAAGTCCTGCAAGAACTTAGCCGCAGGAGCACCATCAACTGCTCTGTGGTCAAATGTGAGTGAAAGTCCCATTGCAGGATAGAATTTGATTTCACCATCAACCTCTTTAGCACGCTGAACAATTGTGTCAACACCTAAAATTCCTGTCTGTGGAGCATTTAAAACAGGTGTGAATGATTCGATGCCGAATGAGCCAAGGTTTGTAACAGTGAATGTTCCGCCTGAAAGAAGGTCTGGGCTGATTGTTCCGCCCTGACAAGCTTTAGCAAGCTCCTTTGTTTCAGCGCTGATCTCTGCAAGTGACTTAAGGTCAGACTTAAAGATTGTCGGAACCATAAGGCCTCTTGGAGTGTCAACAGCAACGCCTAAGTTACAATGGTTAAATATTCTCATTGTGTTGTCATTAAGTGTTGCATTTAAGTCTTTATGAGCTAAGATTGTTCTTGAAACAGCATATAAAACGATGTCGTTTAATGTGATATTTCCAAGACCAAGCTTTTCAGCTCCAGCCTTAAGTTTCTTTCTATATGCCATAATCTCTGTAGCATCAAAGCTTGTGTTAAGAGTGAGCTGAGCTGTTGTTGCGAGAGAATTGTGCATAGCTTTAGAAATGACTTTTCTGATGTTTGTCATCGGAACATCAACGAATTCAGCCTCATCAGAAGCTGCTGCAGGTGTTGCTGCAGGCGCTGCTGCAGTCTCTGCTTTAGGTGCATTTAAGTCTGCAACTGTCACTCTGCCTCCTATGCCTGTGCCTGTGATAGCACCGTCAGCTACCAAAGCTCCGTCAGCTGCTGCCTTTGTGAACATCACACCGCTTGCCGCAAGCGCTTCGATGTCTCTTTCAATTATTCTTCCCTTAGGACCTGTTCCTTCAGCGTATCTATAATCCACGCCTAATTTTTCTGCGCGTTTTTTAGCTCTTGGTGAAATGAAAGCGCCATCTTTAGGCTCAGCTGCAACTGTCGGAGCTGCTGCTACAGGTGCCGCTGCAACTTTCTTCTCTTCAGCAGGAGCTGCTGCTTCTTCGCCACCTGAAGCTTTGAACTGTGAAACATCTGCTCCTTCTTCACCAATTACGCAAACAGTTAATAAGCATTCAACATCGTCGCCTTCTTCAAAGAAGATGTCGAGCAATGTTCCTGCAACTTTTGCTTCTTCGTCAAATGTAGCCTTATCTGTTTCATATGTGAACAGCAAATCGCCAACTTCAACTTTATCGCCTTTCTGTTTATGCCATTTTGCAATGATACAGCTTTCAACTGACTGTCCCTGTCTTGGCATAATTACCGGTGTTGCATTTCCTTGCGGTGCTGCCACCTTCACTTTTTTTTCAGGAGCTGTTGCCGCTTTCTCTTCTTCAGCAGGAGCTGCTGTTTCTTCGCCACCTGCAGGTTTGAACTGCGCAATATCTTCTCCTTCTTCACCAATTACGCAAACAGTTAATAAGCATTCAACATCATCGCCTTCTTCAAAGAAGATGTCGAGCAATGTTCCTGCAACCTTTGCTTCTTCGTCAAATGTGGACTTATCTGTTTCATATGTGAACAGCATATCGCCCACTTCAACTTTATCGCCTTTTTGTTTATGCCATTTTGCAATGATACAGCTTTCAACCGACTGCCCCTGCCTTGGCATAATTACTGGTGTTGCCATTTAATACACTCCTTTTTTATTTTTAAATCTGTTTGTAAACTTATTTAAGCATAACCTGACCGCCCGTCACGGGGATGGCCTGGCCTGTTTCATATTGCTGCTCTACGACATAGAAAAGTGCTCGCGCCACATCAATTGTCTCACAACCTCTGTTCATCGGGACCTTAGCTTCGTAGAATTTTCTGACATCATCAACTGTCTTTGCTCCCGGAACCTTGCCTGCTTTTAAATATTGAACAAAGAGGCCTTTTTCAGGGTCTGACCATAATGGTCCCCCCAAGAAATTTCCGGGGCAGATTGAGTTAACCTTGATGTTATAAGGAATAAGCTCTAAAGCAAAGCTCTGAGTAAGACCTATGCCGCCAAACTTTCCGCCTGCATAAGCAAAGTTTTTATTTGAGCCCTCAAGACCTGACTTTGAGTTAATCTGGATAATGTCATACAGTTTTTCACCGTCTGCTTCAAACTGCGCCTTCATGATGCGCGACGCAAACTTCGTGCAGATGAAGTATGCATTATAGTTGATTTTTGTGACGAAATCAAATGTTTTAGCATCCATTTCCTCCAGGCTTCCTGCTCTGACAACACCTGCATTATTAACAAAGATGTCTAAGCCGCCGAATGCTTTTGCTGTTTCTTCCATCATCTCTTCAACAGATTCTTCTTCAGCCACATTAACTTTAACTGCAAATGCTCTTCCTTCGCCTGCTTTAGCACAAATCTCATCTGCAACAGATTTTGCAAGGTCATAGTTGAGGTCGGCAATAACAACGCACGCTCCCTCATCTATCATAGCCTCGGCAATTCCAAGACCAAAGCCTTGCGCTGAACCTGTCACGATTGATATTTTTCCGTTTAAGCGACCGGCAGAAAACGGATTATATGCCGTAAATGTGCCCACGCCCTTAATGCTGACAGCTTTAGCGCCTTTTTTATCTTTTAAAGCTTCTCTGATGCATGCAGGACATTTCGCTTCAATCACGAGCTCTGCTGTTTCCCCTTCAGAAAACTTAACTGCAGGAGCGCCAATCATCATTCTGACGGTAGGAGCTGCTTCATATATTTTCATCAGTTATTCCTCCAAAATTATTTATTTGCAAGCAAATATTTTTCTGCTTCTGCACACCAAAGACCATTGTTCTTAGCTACAATGTTTGCAAGCTCTTTGATAACAGGGTCTTCTGATTTGTCAAAATCTGCGATAGCTGTAAGAGGCATATCGATATTTACATAGATAAGCTTTTTACCACCCGGGATTTTAGGAAGGTTTAATGTTGTGTCAACGATTGCATCAATGCCGCCAATGTGAGTTACCATAGCAGACGGGTCGATTAAACCTTTTTCCATCATTTTGATTGATTCAATCATGTCATCTGTGTTACCGCCCGATGTTCCGACAATGTGTGTTGAACCATAGTGAACATTATAGAAATTAAATTCAGCAGAAAAAGCGGGATTTGTCGGGCCTGCAAAGAAGTTTAAGCATCCGTCTTTGCCGAGGATCTTATCACCCATCTCAACAACAGGTCTGACAGGTGCAAACACGAAAACATCATCATATCCTTTTCCGTCTGTTAAATCAAGCATATATTTAACCGGGTCTTCAATTTCTCCTGTGTTTAAATAAATGAGCTCAACGCCGTTTGCTTTAGCATCTTCAACTGTGAGAATTGATGCTGCTCTCTCTAAGCGAGCTGAATCAATGTCTGTCACAACAAGTCTTTTTGGCTTTCTGTCGCAATGGAGCGCATAGTCAATAGCGCCCAGTCCCATCGGACCAACGCCTGCTAAAATCGCAGCGTTTCCGCCTTCAACGATGCCCATATCATGAACATAAGAGCCGGCTTTAGTGTGGTAGCTTGCATGGTATCCTCCAACAATGCAGCTCATAGGCTCAGCAAGTGAGCCATAGAAAAACGCATCGCCTTCATAAGGAAGGAGACATCCTTCCTCCATGAATTCGTGAGGGATGATAACATATGTTGCAGAGCCACCAACATATTTATATGAATATCCCGGAGCAGCTAAGCTGCCTTTATAATTGATAGCCGGCTGAATTGCAAATTTCTGACCCGGCTTAAACTTATCCTGCCATTTTGCACCAACTTCAACAATTTCACCACAGAACTCGTGTCCTATAATGATGGGATTTTCAGCAATGTCTTCAGGAACACGCTTGTGGTCTTCACCTTGAATTGCTGCTTTGTAAGATGACATACAGATACTGTCTGAAATGATATGTGCTAAAATTTCATCATCTTTAATTGCCGGGAGTTCAAACTCCTCTAATCTCAAATCATTTTTGCCGTAAAGCCTAACTGCCTTTGTTTTCATTTAATCTCTCCTATCTCCTGCTATGGAAGCAGGGGTTATTTGTTTTTATTATATTTAAGCCTGACACCAGGTTCTTAAATCAACATTATGCCACTGTCTGCTGCTAACTTCAGAAGCTTTTCACTTGGCTTGTCAATGACTAAAGCGTCAATGTCTGAAAGCTGGCAAAATGTATATGGCATGCTTTTGCCAAGCTTTGTTGAATCCATCAGAATAATTGTTTTTTTAGCCTTTTTTATTATCGCCTTTTTAAGCTCACACTCATTAAAGTCTCCGTTTGTGAAACCGCTCTCGGCGCTAAATCCGCTTGCTCCCATAAAAGCGATGTCGATGTTCATTTCTTTAATCTGCTCCAAAGCTCCTGCCCCCGAAACACAGAAGTTGCTTCTGTTAAGCTGTCCTCCCAAAAGATGGACTTTAGCGTGCTTATTGAGTGACATCTCCAAAGCAACATTAACGCCGCTTGTTATGACATAAAATCTTCCTTCTAAAAGGTTTGACGCTAAGCTCATCATGGTAGAACCTGCATCAATAAAAATGCTTCTTCCTTCTTCTGCAAGGGGAGCCGCTTTTTTTGCGATTTCTGTCTTGAGCGACGGGTTAAGCATTTCGCGTCTTGCATAATCATCTTCCACGCTGCCTTTTATCATGCTTCTTGAAAGATGACTAATGGACTTTGCTCCGCCTTTTGTTTTAACGATTTTGTTTTCATGCTCCAGAGCATCAAGGTCACGCCTTATGGTCATTGATGACACATCCGGAAACATTTCGCAGAGCTCAGCTATTGTCACCTCGCCCTTTTTTTCTATTAATTCATATATTAAACTTCGTCTTGTTTCTGGCATTTTGTCATCTCCCTCCGATAAACGCGTGTGATTTTTTCACATTCATCTGTTATTATATAACATCATATATGTTATGTCAAGCCTTTAAATGCAAATTATTATACAAAAAACAAGCCGTTATTCTCCATTTATCCATCATTTTGACGGTGCTCTGAAAAGCGCATTTTTCAGCTGTTTCAAAAACTTTTCATATGAGCTTTTCACTTTTTGCATATATAAATGTTAATAATTCACTTTTTTGTGACAATCCATTGTCATTTATTAGCTTTTTGAGGAGTCGTCTCCACTTTTTCGCCAACTCTTCCACTAATTTACATTGACTCATAATGCATGACTTGCTATAATCAAGTAGTGGTTGAGTGAGACAAGGAGGAAACAAATGAAATTAAAATTGCTCATTATCCTGACTTTTCTCATAACACTTTTAAATTCAGACATAACTTTATCAGAAGGCGCGGGCTTTGACACGCCTATAACAATGAAGGTGAACGGAAAATACATCAAGACCGATTCAGAGCCATATCTTCACAAAGGGCTCACCTATGTCCCCGCCCGCTTTGCAAGCGAGGCGCTAAATGCAGAAAGCGTTATATGGAACGAAAAGACAAGAACTTGTTCCATCTATGATGGAGGAAATGAGATTTCATTGACCATCGGCAAAACAACCGCTATAGTCAATGGTAAAAATGTTAAAATACAGGGAAGCGTCATGCTTGTAGATGGCAGGACTTTTGTTCCTGTCCGTTTTGTTGCAGAAACTATGGGTGCTGATGTGGTCTGGGATAAGGACACCTACACGGTGGACATAAAAAAAGAAGGGGTTTCTGTCCCTTCCCACCTCATAGGCACACTCCCCTACAGCGATGATGATATTTACTGGCTCTCGCGAATTATCAACGCAGAAAGCGGCGGCGAATCTATGAAAGGCAAAATTGCCGTTGCCAACACAGTTTTAAACAGGGTTGAAAGCGATAGTTTCCCTAACACTATCTACGGCGTCATCTTTGATAGAAAATATGGCGTTCAATATCAGCCCACCATAAACGGAGCAATTTACCAAATCCCGCTTGGTGACAGCATTATTGCGGCTAAACGCGCCCTTTCAGGCGAAAATGTTGTTGATGAAAGTATGTATTTTTTAAATCCGCGGCTTGCTACAAACCTCTGGATTCCACAAAACCGCGTGTTTTATAAAACCATAGGAAACCACGACTTTTATCTATAAGATTTTTATTCTATTTTGACCTTTTTAGCAATATTCTCAATAAATTCAGAAACGACGGTGACAGAAATTGTGTTGCCGTCGTTTTTTACATAAGACACGCTGTAATCTTTTAATGTTGCGCCCGGAGCCGTTTCATTTTCCATCTCTGTTAAGATTTCCTTCGCCCCTGCATTAGCCGCACTTTCTTCTGACAACGGAATTTGTTCTTTTTCATATTCGATATATTCTTCTGTTGTGATTTTCACACCAAGAAATTTTCCAAAAATCGTCAGCTCGTTTACTTTTGTTTTTTTACTACATTCCTTAAACTCGGGTGCTTTATACCAAAACGGAGTGAATTCCAGTCCGAAAATTTTTATCGTCCTCATTATTGCTTTTTCCCCTGTCTCTGTCTTTTTTTCTTCAAACAGCGGAACTTTTTTTGTTTTTTCATACCACACGCGCGCATAAATTTCTGCTTCTGCCTGCAAATAGCGGGGCTCAATTCCTCTTTCGCTTATCATAAGACCACTCACCAAAATATCATTTTTTAAAACAGTGTCCCCAACCGCAAACATAGGCGTTCCGCCCCTTATTATGACGGAATCTATTATTCCGTCTTTAGCTGCTACTATGTTGCAATAGTCACTATAATCATAAATTTCAGGCTTTGGAACACTTTCACGCACACTGACCGTGATTTTCGAACCATTCTTATCAAGCCATATCCACGACAGCTCCGGCATTTTTAAAAGCATCTCGTTTTTTATGTGTTGCTGGTCAATTTTAAAGCGCAAAACTCCTGTTTTGACACCAAGCTCTTCCAAGTTTTTTTCAATGGTTTCAGGCAAAACCTTTTCACAGCCGGTTATTTCAATTTCCCAGACAAATAAATTAAGAACAACGAGCGTCAAAAAAAGCAGACATGGACCGATGACAAGCCACACTCTCTTTTTATATTTTTTTATAAAAAAAGGCAGCCCGCCCTCATAAATCACATGTGCCGTGCACGCTGTTTTCTCCATAATCGGCTCTAAAAGCGAAAACGCTCTCCTGCTTATCAAAAGGCGCACTTTGCTTTCAGAAAGATATGTTACATCCGACAGAAAAATTCCTTTGTTAGCACAGACATTTAAAAATCTCTCCGGAAATTTTCCCGTGACGATTATCGCCATATAGCCTTTAAAAAAACGAAACATTTTTTCAAAAAACATGGTTTTCCCTCCTCAGGTAAAGCTCAAAGCACTTATTTTCCCATTTATCTCAATATATTCATCCGTGATAACAGTTATTTTTAATTTCTCCCCCGTTATTATTATCTTGTAGTCTTTGGCA
Source organism: Clostridia bacterium (assembly GCA_045576235.1). Lineage (GTDB taxonomy): Bacteria > Bacillota > Clostridia > UBA1381 > UBA9506 > SIG437. The sequence goes on along the minus strand of JAZNGA010000052.1, from coordinate 68,596 downwards.
CCAAGGGCAACCTCACTTTCGCTATATGAAAGAATCCCTTTGTAGTTTTCTATCTGAAGCTCTTTGTTGTCGCTTAAAGTGAAATGAGGCACATCACACAATATGTCGCCGGGAATGGCAAGTGAACTTGCTATTTTCCGTTTCATTTCATTTTTTGTTTTATTTTTTCTCACTATTCATCACCCAGAGTTATTTTTATGCTGACAATTTCATAATATGACAAAAGGAGGCGAAGCAAAATGCTTAATAAAAAAAATCATATTATAATCTTAAAAAAAAGCACTTTATACGCGTTTACGATTTGTCTTATGTTGATGCTTGCTGTTTGTTCAGAATCTTCCGTTTCTGCCGCTGAAAAAGCCCTGAAGCTATGCGCCGAAACTATTATTCCGTCGCTTTTCCCTTTTTTTGTTTTGTCTCAATTTTTGATTTTTACAGGTTTTGCAAACTATGGCGGAAAATTTCTTTCGCCAATTATGCGCCCTCTGTTTAATACAAACGGCGCAGGCGGAATCGCCTTCTTAATCGGATTAATTTGCGGATATCCGTCAGGAGCTAAAACAATCTCTGAGCTCTATAAGGCGGGAATGCTCGAAAAAAAAGAGGCGGAAAGACTCCTTCCCTACTGCAATAATTCAGGTCCGCTTTTTATTATTGGAGCTGTTGGTGTCGGGATTCTTAAAGATTCGCAGGCAGGTGTGTTTTTATATATAGTTCATATTCTTTCCGCAATTATAACCGGGATTTGTTTCCGTTTTTTCAGCACAAAAAAGCAAAAAACCATCTCCCGCCTATGTTCTAATGGCTATATGAACACAGGCGAAGCTTTTTCTAAAAGCATCAAAGATTCTGTCTCCTCCATACTTTCCGTTTGCGGCTTTGTTGTGTTTTTTTCTTCTGTCACGGCTCCTTTCAGCGCTCATTTAAAAAACAACTTATGGGGCTTGATTTTCCAGAGCATAGCCGAAGTGACAGGCGGTGTTTTAAGAGTCGCTGAAAGCTTTGATTTAGACAAAGCTCTCCCTTTAATTTCTGCAATTTTGGGCTTTGGCGGAGTTTGCGTTTTGCTTCAGGTCATGGGAATTGTTAAGACAGAGTCCCTTTCTATGAAGCCATATTTTTGGGGAAAGCTTTTTCAGGGCGGTGTTTCATATGTCCTTTGCAAAGAAGCTCTCAGAAAAAACATTGCCGTAAGCACCTTTTCCGTCTCAAACACAATAAATTTTGAAACAGGGAATCCCGGAGCTGCCATCACTTCGGTTTTCATAATCTGCGCTTTTTATTTTTTAATACTTGCTTTGAGGAAAAATTTTAAAAAAGATTGAATAAGGAAAGAAACTGTGATACAATAAAGAAAAATCATATGAAGAGAAGTGATAATTTTGTTAAAAGAACAACTTAAAAAAATGACAAAAAAAGAAATTCTTGAATATGCAGGCTCTGTCGAGCAGCTTGGTGGCATAAGAGAATATACTCTCTCAGGCGGAAAAGCAGACGGAATGCGCGCAATAGACATTGACACAGGTGTAATTCGCTTTACTGTCCTTCCCGGAAGATGTATGGATATAATAAACTGCGAGGCATATGGCACACCTGTTGCATGGCTTTCCAAAAGCGGTCTCTGCGACCCGAAATTCTATGAAGCAGAAGGTGCAGGCTGGCTGAGAAACTGGCCGGGTGGTCTTGTCACAACCTGCGGTCTCACCCATGTCGGCGGTGCATATGAAGAGCACGGCGTTCATGGCAGAATTGCAAATCTCCCGGCACAGAAGGTGTCAGCAGATGCTTTTTGGAATGGCGATGACTACATAATGATGGTGAGCGGTGAAGTGAGACAGTCGCGTGTCTTTGGCGAAAATCTCGTTTTAAGAAGAACTATCACGACCAAGCTTTTTGATGATAAATTTATGCTTTCCGATACAATCATAAATGAAGGCGCAAGAGAAGAGAATATTGCTATGATTTACCACTGCAATTTCGGATTCCCTCTTGTCAGCGAAAACTCAAAAATCATAGGACTCCCAGAAGAGCACGAAACAATTGAGCCCCCCACTCCTTTTGCTGACGAAGCCGTATATGACATAGATTTTGATGGTGATATGAAAACAGTCGGCATTGAAAACGGACAAATTGGAGCATATATCACATATAAAAGAGACACGCTTCCTGAATTTCTCCTCTGGAAGAAATTTGCAGCAAGCGATTATGTTGTTGGTTTAGAGCCTAGAAACATCAGATTCGGTGGCGCTGACCTTCACGAAAAAGATGGTTTTTATAAGCTTGAGCCCTATGGTGAAATCAAGACAGCTCTTTGCTTTTCATTTAAAGAATTATGATGAAGAGATGTGTTATAATAACGGCTTTTTTAGATTGTGATATAGCAGAAATTTATAAAAAAGACAAAAACGATTACATTATCTGTGCTGATGGAGGAATCACGATAGCTGAAAAAAACGCTATTTGCCCTGACCTTGTGCTTGGCGACCTCGATTCTGTCAAATCAGTTGACAAAAAATATTGTTTTATTAAATACCCTAAAGAAAAAGACGACACAGACACTTTACTGTGTTTAAAATATGGCATTAAAAAAGGGTTTAAGGATTTTCTCATCATAGGCGGCATTGGCGGAAGATTTGACCACACAGTCTCAAATCTGCAAACGCTTGCCTATGGAAAGGAAAAAAATATTAAAGTGAAGATTGTGTCAAAAGATGTTTTTTGCACTATGATAAAAGACGGAGAAAGCTTTGAATTGCAAAAAAAGGAAGGCTTCTACTTTTCCGTTTTTGCATATTCCGATTTATGCGAAGGCGTCACCATAAAAGGTGCAAAATATGAGCTTAAAAAGGCCGAGCTTAAAAACACATTTCCGCTCGGTGTCAGCAATGAATTCAAACAAGACAAAGCTGTCATCAGCGTCAGCAAAGGAAAGCTGATGATATTAGCATCAAGAGCATAAATAAAAAATGGGGCTGTAACAAAATGAACTCATTTTGCTACAGTCCCTTTTTTATATTCCCAATAATTTTTTTGCATTTTGACAGAAAATCATTTCTTTATATTCATCATCAATGTCAAGATTCCTTATGTTTAAAACAGCACCTTTTAAAGAGTTCCACGGAGAGTCGCTTGCAAAAAGGACCCTGTCACGCCGATGCGCCTTTAAAAGCTCTTTAAACACTTCTTTTCCAACGAACTCTGCAACGCATGAAGTGTCAATATATATGTCTTTTCCCATGATGACTTCCATGACCTTTTCGTGCATACAGAAGCCTCCCATATGAGCAAGACACACCTTCTCCCCGCTGAACAAGCTGAGAACATCGGCAATTTTTTCAGGCGGCGCATGAACAGGTTCAGGCAGTCCTGCATCAAGTCCCGAATGAAAATAAAGAATGAAGCCTTTTTTTAATATGTATTCATATATTGGAATCATTCTTCTCTCGTTAACGAAAAAATTCTGATAATCAGGATGAAGCTTGATTCCCTTAATCCCACTATCTTTAAGACGGTCAAGCTCCGATTTATAGTCAGCATCATCAGGATGAATGCTTCCAAAGGCAACAATTTTATCATTTTTGTCAGACTCGACAGCAAAATTATTCACATTTTTCGTCTGTCTGACATTGGTTGCTATGTTTTGAACAACGCTGATATCTACTCCTGCCTGTTCCATTTTTGAGATTGTTCCGCCTAAAGTGCCATCTGTATACACCGGTATTTTAGCACGGGCAGAAAGCGTTTCAATGGCACTCTTTGCAATTTTATCGGGAAACATATGAACATGGAAATCTATTATCACTTTTCTCTCCCCTATACGCTATATATCAAATCACTATAAGTCGGGACAGGCCAGAACTCTCTGTCAACAGCTGTCTCTAATCTGTCTGCATATTCTCTGACAGAAAGCATCGCCCCTGCAATGTTGTCGCGCACAAACTCTGCTTTAACCACGAAATCATCAGCCATTTTTTCAGATTCATCAACAGCTTTCTTAAGTTTTTCAATGTTCTCGACGAGCTTTGAAAGATCTTCTGTGATCTCTTTTAAAAGCTTTTTAGTAACTGAAGCCTCTGCTCCTGCTTTTTCAATGTTTAAGGTTGACTCTGCCAAAAGATTTGAATATTTGATGCAAGCAGGAATAATCTGCCTGTTACACATATCGAGAAGTGTTCTTGCCTCAATGCAAACAATCTTGATATATTTTTCCATCTTAATCTCATATCTTGAATTAAGCTCTAATCTTGTATAAACATGATGCTTTTCAAAAAGGTCGATTGATTTTTCAAAAATGAACGCTTTATATGAATCCACTGAGTTGTTAATGTTTGGAAGACCTCTTCGCTCTGCCTCCAAAACCCACTCGTCACTATATCCATTACCATTAAAAATTATTCTCTTATGGCTTTTAACTGTCTCTTTTAAAAGCTCTTTAAGCTCCTTTTTGAAGTCGTCTGCTTTTTCCAGTCTGTCTGCCATCTGGCAAAGTGCTTCAGCCACAACAGTATTTAAAACAGTGTTGGGACCTGCAATTGAAGCAGAAGACGGCACCATTCTGAATTCAAACTTATTGCCCGTGAAAGCAAATGGAGATGTTCTGTTTCTGTCTGTTGCGTCAAGAGAAAAATGTGGAAGCGTCGTGACGCCGATATCTAAAACTCCTCCATCTGTCTCGGAAGCCTTCTTGCCCGTTTCAATTTCTGTGAGTATGTTTTCAAGGTCGTCGCCAAGGAAAATCGAAACGATGGCAGGCGGCGCTTCAAGTGCACCAAGTCTGTGGTCATTTCCTGCATTTGCGGCAGATGCCCTGATTAATTCCGCATTCTCATCAATAGCCTTTATAACAGCACACAAAAACACTAAAAACTGCGCATTTTCGCTCGGCGTTTTTCCGGGATTTAAAAGATTGACTCCGCCCGATGTGGTGAGCGACCAGTTGTTATGTTTTCCCGAACCGTTCATTCCGCTGAACGGTTTTTCGTGAAGCAAACACGAAAGCCCGTGACGGTCGGCAATTTTTTTCATAAATTCCATTGTTATCTGATTATGGTCAGCCGCTATGTTCACAGTCGCATAGACAGGAGCAAGCTCGTGCTGTGCGGGAGCCGCTTCATTATGCTCCGTTTTAGCAGAAACTCCCATTTTCCAGAGAGCATAGTCGAGCTCTTTCATAAATAGTGAAACTCTCTCTTTGAGAGTCCCGAAATAATGGTCGTCCATCTCCTGAGTCTTCGGCGGTTTTGCACCAATAAGCGTTCTTCCCGTGAAAACTAAATCAGCACGCTTTTTAAACATTTCCTTATCTATAAGAAAGTATTCCTGCTCTGCTCCGCAGGAAACAGAGACGCTCGTTGTCTCATCATCTCCAAAAAGCCTCAAAATTCTCAACGCCTGTTTTGAAATTGCCTGAACCGAGCGAAGAAGCGGAGTCTTTTTATCAAGCGCTTCTCCATTATATGAACAAAATGCAGTTGGAATACAGAGAGTTTTTCCGCCTATGTCTTCTTTTAAAAAGGCAGGTGATGTGCAGTCCCACGCTGTGTAGCCCCTTGCTTCAAATGTTGCACGAAGCCCGCCTGACGGAAAGCTTGACGCATCCGGCTCACCTTTAATGAGTTCTTTTCCTGAAAAATCAGCAATGGCAACCTCTCCTGAATTATCTATGCTCAGGAAAGAATCGTGTTTTTCCGCAGTAAACCCATTTAACGGCTGGAACCAATGAGTGTAGTGAGTCGCACCGTTTTCAATCGCCCAATCCTTCATAGCGTTGGCGACAACCTCTGCAACATTTGCAGAAAGCGGTGTTCCTTCACTAATTGTCCTCTTTAATGCCTTATATGTTTCTTTTGGAAGCCTTTTTTTCATCACTGCATCATTAAAAACATAGCTCCCGAAACAATCTGTAAAATTTTTATTCTCTGAATTCCACATCATTTTTCCTCTTTTCTAAAAAAACTTTACCTAATTATACAGTATATCATAAACTTCTGTTAATTACAATTTAAATCTGAAAAAAATTTACATTTTTTGTTCTAAAAAGCCCACAATGAGAATATTTTTATACAAAACAAAATTATCACAGGAGAAAATGATGGAAAACACAAGCGACAAAATCAGGCAAGAGCTTTTTAAAACTCTGCCAGTTTCCATGATACCTTTTCTTAAAGACATACGCTTTGAAGACTTGCGTGAAATCAGACTTCGCGCAGGGAAAAGAGCCTTTTTACATTATGGCAGAATATCAACTCCTGTCGGCGAGGCATATTCCTCTTCTGACATTTCTGAAATTTTCTCATCAATCTGCCGGAATTCTGTTTATGCTTACATAAACGAAATCAAAAACGGATTTATCACAATCCGCGGCGGTCATCGAATAGGCTTTGGCGGAGAATGTGTCACGGAAAACGGAGAAATTGCAAACATAAATAACATATGCAGCATAAACATCAGGCTCGCCCGTGAGGTGAAGGGATGTGCTGCGCCCCTCATAAGCCACATAAAAAATGGAGATTTAATCAAAAACACAATCCTGATTGCTCCACCTGCCTGTGGTAAGACAACAATGCTGCGCGACATTGCAAGGATGTTATCCTTTAAAAGCAAAGTCACAGTCATAGATGAACGCTCTGAGCTTTCAGCCACCTTTTGCGGAAGCACCCAATTTGATTTAGGTCCTCAGACCGACATATTGACGCGCGCCCCCAAAAGCCGTGCTATTATCATGGCTCTGCGTTCTCTTTCACCTGATGTTATTATAACTGATGAAGTAGGCTCACGCGATGATATTTTTGCCATAGAGCAGCTACTTGGTGCCGGCTGTAAAATCATCACAAGCATACACGGCTACAGCGCCGCCTCAATCAAAAAATCAAAAGGCGACCTTCTTTCTCTTTTTGACACAATAATCGAACTGAAAAAAAGAAACGGAATTCCCGAAATTTCACAAATCTTGAATGTGGAGGACATAACATATGATTAAATTTTCAGGAGCTATATTCATAATATTTTCTTGCATCTCTCTTTCGTATGTGAAAATAAAAGCAGCTTCTTTCTCTTTAGAAGCACTATCCGCTATCGTCAGGCATCTCAAGGAAATGGCAGACATCATATCGTTTCACAAAACACCTCTGCCTGAAATAATTTGCTCCTTAAAGGAGACAGACAATGATGCTTTTTTAAAAAAAGTCTTTCTTTTTCTTCAGTCAGGCATTTCTTTACACGATGCTTGGGAAAAAGCATCAGAAGAGAGCACTGTTTTGCCTGAAAATGCTAAAAAAGCGCTTTCTGTCTTGGGAAGAAATCTTGGCACAGGAGATGTGAGTCAGGAGACGGAAAACATTCGCTTTTGCATAAAAGAGCTTGAAAGCATCATAGCCGAAGCAAACATAAACGCACAAAAAAATGCAAAAATGCTTAAAAGCTTCGGAGTCCTTTCTGGTCTTTTGATAGTCATTTTGTTTATATAGCAGAAATCAAACACGGAGGAACAAGATGGGAGTAGAACTTATTTTTAAAATAGCCGCTATCGGCATTGTTGTCAGCGTGCTCAATCAGGTTTTGGTGCGCGCAGGCAGAGAAGAACAGGCAATGCTCACAACTCTTGCAGGACTTATTGTTGTCCTTTTAATCGTCGTAAAAGAAATCAGCTTTCTTTTTGACACAATAAAAAGCATTTTTAACCTTTAGAAAAAAACTGAAAGGATACATAAGATATGGACATTTTCAGAATTACGGCTTTTGCCGTCTGCGGTGCTGTGCTTTCCCTCGTTTTAAAGGAGTACAAGCCGCATATGGCTGTTTGTCTCGGAATTCTCTGCGCTCTTTTTCTCTTTTTAGAGGTTTTGCAGCAGATTAATTATATCTTCGTTTCAGCAAGGTCTATCGCATCAGGTCTTTCCGTGAATGGTGAATATATTGATACGATAATTAAAATCATCGGCGTTTCATACATTTCGCGCTTCGGCACAGAAATTTGTCGTGATGCGGGACAGAACGCAATTGCCGCCAATTTGGAGCTTGCAGGTAAGATTATCATAGTTGTTTTAAGTCTCCCTTTGCTTATTTCCGTGATTAATCTTATCTTGGGAGTTTTATGAAAACTGCGCGGGTAAAGCCCGCATTTATCATTTTAGCAGCACTTTTTATTTTATTCATCCCACACGCTGCTTTTGCAGAAACAGAAACAGAACAAAAAATATTGGAAGATGCAACAGACGAAATAATCATAAAGGGAGCCGACTTTGATTTCAAAGAGGAAGCTGAAAGCATTGCCTTTGGAAAAAAATTGTTTGATGCAGGAAGCATTATATCTCACCTTTCAAATGTATTTTTCAGGTTTTTCAAAGATAACATTGACATTTTGGCAAGGCTTGCTGTCCTTTGTGTTTTCTCAGGCATCCTTTCTGCCTTACCTGAAGCAAATTCAGGTCAGGTCAGCTACATCGCCTTACTTGCCCTCATTTTTTCAATTGCTTTTAAGGTTTTGGAAAACTCACTCACTCTCGCTGAAACAACGATAGACAATCTCCTGATTTTTATGCAGTCTCTTATCCCGTCTGTCTTTATGCTTTCGCATGGAGAATCGTCTGCACTTGGCTTAAGCTTTCAGCCTGCCCTTTTTACATGTATTCAGGTGGTTGTCTATGTCAGCAAGGAATGTTTTCTTCCCTCAATTATGTTCTCCTCCATACTGTCTGTCATAAACACCATGACAGCTCGTTTTCACATAACCAAGCTTTTAGAAACATTAAATCTTTTCATTAAATGGGGACTCGGACTTTTAATGACGGTCTATGTTGCTTTGCTTGCCATTTGCGGTTTTTCAGGCGCAATTCAGGCAGGGGCAATTTCAAAAACAGTAAAATATGCCATCGCAAGCTTTATTCCGATGGTAGGAGGAGTCTTAGCCGAATCTGCAGAATCCGTTCTTTTAAGTATGTCGATGATACGAAACAGCATTGGTATTACAGGAATTATTGCCCTGCTTTCATTATGCGCCTCTCCGCTTTTGAATCTGCTTGCAACCTCTGTTGTTTTCAGGCTCACCGCAAGCATTTCGGAGCCTGCAGCTGATAAGCGGATTATTAAGCTCATCTCAGGACTTTCATCAAGCATTTCTCTCATTTTCTCAATATTGCTTGCAGTTTGTGTGATGTTTATCATAAGCATCGCAATGCTTATGTCGCTTACCAATTTCCCGCAAATGATGAGGTGATAATATGAGTTTTTTAAAAGAATATGCTCAAAACATTGTCATAATATCGGTTTTAGCAACAATTTTTGAAACCCTCATTCCCACAGGAAAGAACAAGAAAGTCGCAGAAATCACGATTGGATTAATTGTTATGCTTACCATTATGAGTCCGCTCAAAAAAATCACACAATTAAAAAATGTGGGCACCTTCCCCACCTTTGAAGTTGAAGAAAGCTTTCCGTCTTATGAAAAAAATATTATTGCTGATGTTTTTGAAGAAAATCTTGCTAATTCCATATCTGAAAAAACTTTTCAGAATTTTGGAAGAAGCATATCGTGCGATGTGATAACCTCAAGAAATGAGGAAGGTATAATAACAGAAATCGAAAAAATATTCATTTCACCTTATGATGAAGAAACAGCACATTTCATTGAAAAAGAATTCAGTTTTGATTTTTCCATTATCAAAGGAGATAATAATGATAAAAATTAAAGAATACTACGAAAAAATTATGAATACAAAACAGCTTGTCATCATATTAATTATAGGGATAGCCTTGCTCTTTTTACCTGATTTCTCTCCAGGCGAAGAAAAAACAGAAACCCTCCCCGGCAAAAGTTATATTACAGATGTCAGCGAATATGGAAAAGCTCTTGAAAAGAAGCTTTCTGCCATGCTCTCGGCCACAGAAGGAGCCGGAGATGTCAGCGTTATGATAGCTTTTTCCGATTATGGAAAATATTTTTATTGCGAGGAGATGCAGGAGGAAAAAAGCGAAACTTCTACAAAAGGAAATCAAAAACCTGTTTTAAAGGACTCCGCATCAGGTGGTGAAGAGCCCATTCTCATAAAAGCCGAGCTACCTAAAATTACAGGTGTCTTCATAACAGCAGAAGGGGCAGGAAATCCCGTTGTTAAAGAAAATATCACATCAGCCGTTAAGGCACTTTTAAATGTGAGCACAAAAAATATAAGTGTTTTAGCAAAATGAAAAATATTTTATAAAAGAAAGGCGCGAAAAAAATGAATCTACTCAAAAAAATCAAATCACTCAAATTTAAGAAAAGCGATAACCCCAAAGAAAAAAAAGCACATAGCGGGAGAATGATTGTGCTTAAGAAAAAACAGCTGGCATCGGCTATTTTAATTATGCTTGTAGCAGTAGCAGGCTATTTAAACTACAATCTGAAATATGATATAGCTGACCCTGACGCCATAGCTGTTTATAATGAAGCATCAAAAAAGCTCGGCGAGGCTCAAATGGTTAATGCAGAAGAATCCTCGTCCGAAAAACCACAAAGTCTTAACGGTTATTTTTCAGAAGCGCGCCTTCAAAGAGAAACAAAGCGTGAAGAAACCATCGACACATTGCTCCACCTCATAAACTCAGACGGAGCAGGAAAAGATGCAAAAGCTGTTGCGGAGGAGCAAATTTCAGAGCTTGCGGAATACACAGAAAAAGAAGTTATGATGGAAAATATGATAAAAGCAAAGGGCTATCAGGATGCAATAGTTTTCATGGGCGAAAATCTGATAAGCGTGGCAGTTTTTTCAGCAGGACTGAATGAGGTGGATGCCGCCGTGATTTCAGATATTGCAACAAGCGTCACAAACTACAGTGCAGATAAGGTTAACATAGTTGAAATCGGCGAATAAAACAGGCTGTAGCAAAACGAAATTGTTTTTGCTACAGCCCTCTTTTTTAACATCCCTTTTTAATTTGCTCGTAAAAAACCGCGTTTGCCGTTTGCACATATGGAGAAAGGAACATAAACCCTGCAAAAATCGGAATCGATGCCAAAACATACCACCCAATAAACGAAATTTGCAATTTAAACAGATTCAGCCTGTTTCCTTCCATCAGTTTTTTTGAGCGTTTAAACGCTTCCTTGCTCGAAACAGCCGGCTCTTCTGCCATAATATATGGTATCATAGCATATTCATATGCTTTATAGATTCCAGGAACAACCAAAAGAAAAGACCAAAGAAAAATTTTAATTTTTCTTAAAAACATAATAACAATAACTCTGTCATATGCTTTTTTAAACGGAGAAAGTATGTCTTTCATTTCGGCTTCCCCTCTCACAAGGTTCAAAAAGAAGCTTTTAACTCCCACAGCTATCGGCGCACTTATAAAAAAACCGAGCAGGACAGAAAGCGTCATTAAAAACTGCATAAGAAGATATTGCCCTGCAAACTGAAACGCAATCAAGCCATAATATATGAGCCCCCATTGCATACTTATAAGCGCAGAATTAATCATCACAATTATAAGACAATATATATAATATGGTGAAAAAAACTTTTTGGCTTTTTCCTTAATCGCCCCGATTTTTTCCATAATATCATCTCCCATTTTAAAGTTTATGCGAGCTATTTTAAATCATAGTCGAGCTTAAAGCCCTCACCGCAGCCATATTTCTCGTAAACATAGTCAATGTCTTTGTCTCCTCTTCCCGAAAGACAAGCAAGGATTGAACCTGATTTGTGCTCTTTAGCATATCTTATTGCATATGCTAAAGCGTGAGCGCTCTCTATGGCAGGAATAATTCCCTCATATCTTGAAAGCAGGAAGAAAGCCTCCATAGCCTCTTCGTCAGAAACAGTTTCATAATGAACACGACCTAAATCCCTTAAATATGCGTGTTCCGGACCGACGCCGGGATAGTCAAGCCCGCTTGCGATTGAATAAACAGGAAGCGGCTCGCCCTCTTTATCCTGAAGAACATAGCTCTTATAGCCATGAATGATTCCCTTTGTCCCATATGCCATAGTCGCCGCATGGTCTCCAACGCCTTCACCTCTGCCCAGTGGCTCAATGCCATATATGTCAACAGGGTCTGCCAAAAACGGAGTGAACATTCCAAGCGAATTAGAACCGCCACCAACACAGGCACAAACAGCGTCAGGCATAATGCCTGTCATTTCTAAAAACTGTTCTCTTGCTTCTATGCCGATAATCGACTGAAAATCCCTGACCATTTTCGGGAACGGATGAGGACCTGCAGCTGTGCCTATGCAATAAATTGCGTCTTTATACTCGTTAAGATATGCTTCAAATGCCGCATCACACGCTTCTTTAAGAGTTTTTAAGCCTTTAGTAACAGGAATGACATTTGCGCCCAGCATTTTCATTCTGATAACATTCGGATGCTGCTTTTCGATGTCCACTTCACCCATATAGACATCACATTCCATGCCGAAATATGCGGCAGCAGTTGCAATGGCAACACCGTGCTGACCTGCTCCCGTCTCTGCAATAATTTTCTTTTTTCCCATATATTTTGCAAGAAGACCTTCGCCCATGCAATGATTGAGCTTATGGGCGCCCGTGTGATTTAGGTCCTCTCTCTTAACATATATCTGACAATTTCCGAAAAGCTTCGAAAGTCTTTCACAGTGATAAACAGGCGTGGGTCTGCCCTGAAACTCTTTCCTGATTCTGCGAAGCTCATTTATGAACTGCGCAGAGTGGCAAATTGCTTCATATGCATCATCAGCTTCCTTAAAAGCCTCAATGAGCTCTTCAGACTGAAACGAACCGCCATATTCACCGAAATAGCCGTCTTCCGTCGGAAATTCTTTTAAATAATTATCAAAATCTTTATATTTATTCATAATTTAAATCCCCTTTAATAATTTGTTTTTCTATAAATATTATATTGTAAAAATCTTAAATGCGTCCAATATGGAAGTGACAAGAATCAGCACAATGCAAATAGGTGCTACATATTTAATAACAACCGTAAACAATCTTTTTTTCTTAAACACGGCGCCGCGTTCTTCAATTTCCTCTACCAACGATTTTGGTTTAATGACATAGCCCACAAACACGCTGATAAAAAGTGCAACAACCGGCATTATCACGCTGTTGCTGATAAAATCAAAGAAATCAAGAAAAGGCATACCGAGAATTTTAACGCTCTCCCAGACACCATAGCCAAGGCACGATGGAAGACCAATTAAAACAGATGCCGCAAAAACAAACAGGCAAGAAAGCTTTCTTCCCATTTTGAACTTGTCGCACACGATTGAAACGACAGTCTCCATAAGAGAGATTGAAGAAGTCAGCGCTGCAAATAAAACCATGACAAAGAATGATGCACCAACAAATTTTCCTCCAAGCATTCCGCTGAAAACCTTAGGAAGCGTCACAAACATAAGACCTGGTCCTTTTCCTAAAGCCTCAGGTGTTCCGCCTGAATATGCGAACACGCCCGGGATAATCATGAGTCCTGCAATAAATGCGATTCCCGTGTCAAAAAATTCTATCTGCTTAACAGATGACTCAAGCTTAACATCTTTTTTCATATATGAACCATAGGTTATCATTATTCCCATAGCAAGAGACATTGAGTAAAAAAGCTGCCCCATTGCCGCGAGAACTGTTTTTATTGAGAATTTGCTGAAATCAGGCATGATGTAATAAATTGCACCATCTATCGCCCCCGGCATAAACAGACCATAAATGGCAATTGCAACAGACAGCACAACAAGAATTGGCATCATAAATTTGCTGACTTTTTCAATTCCTTTTTCAACACCGAGAAGAACAACAAGAGCTGTTATGCCGATATAAATCAAAAACCACACCACAGGCTCAACCGGCTGTGCTATAAATGTCTCAAAAAAGCCATCTGTCGCAGCCTTTTCAACACCATTGCCGACAAACATAACAAAATATTTTGTAACCCATCCTCCGATAACAGAATAATAAGGGAGGATAATCATTGGCACCAATGCTGATAAATATCCAACAAATGAAAACCTCTTGTCAAGCTTTTTAAAAGCCCCGATTGCTGACAGCCCTGTTTTTCTTCCTATTGCTATTTCAGCCGCCATAAGCGCGAAGCCAAAAGTGAGCGCCAGAACTATATATGCAAGAAGAAAAATGCCTCCGCCATATTTCGCAGCAAGATATGGGAATCGCCATATGTTGCCCAAGCCAACAGCAGAGCCTGCCGCTGCTAAAACGAAACCAATTTTTCCGCTGAAATTACTTCTCTTTTCGTTTGTCATAAAATTCTCTCCCAATTCAAATGCAATATACCTTAATATTTTATCATATAATATCAAGACTTGCAAGATTTTTTTATTTTTCTTAAATTATGACTTTCTTTTAAAAATATTAAACAAATTCTTAAATTGTGTTTTCTCAGTCCAGCCACTATTAGCAACTGTTTTTCAATTGGTTTTCGTTTTTTTTAATTATATTCTCAGAAAGTTTTTCAATTCTTTTTTAATGACCTGCTGTTCTTAAACATTAAGTGAGGAAGCGTCAACAATTTCCATTTTCATCTACAAAATGCGGTCACTGCTCGATTCCCAACGAGCAACGCTCGCCGGCCTCTTAACCCGAGCAAAGAAAAAAGCAACCACAAATGTGATTGCCCATAATTTGGTTGCGGAGGCAGGATTTGAACCTACGACCTTCGGGTTATCACTAAAGTGCCGTTTGCGGTGCCCGACATCTGACTGCAAAAATAAATTTCCTTGTCATCTGTCGACCGCGGCACAACTCTGCGCCTTCCCTTCATCCGCCACCGGCGGCGGTCAGGCTCGATTCCCAACGAGCAACGCTCGCCGGCCTCTTAACCCGAGCAAAGAAAAAAGCAACCACAAATGTGATTGCCCATAATTTGGTTGCGGAGGCAGGATTTGAACCTACGACCTTCGGGTTATGAGCCCGACGAGCTACCATGCTGCTCCACTCCGCGATATTTATTTATTACATCCTATGCGAACAATAATGATTATAACACTCCTTTTTTCATTTGTCAAGTATAAATATTTCCATTTTTTATTTTTTTATTAGTTTTCTCAAAAAGTTTTTAATTTTTTTAAAAAAACTGTTGCAAAACAAAAAAACTTGTGCTATAATATACTTCTGCTACGGATTATTATAGCAAATTATTAGAGAGGGTGAAATGTAATGAAAGAAGGAATCCATCCTAATTATTACGATACAACCATCAAATGTGCATGCGGAGAGGTTATCTCAGTAGGTTCAACTAAAGAAGATATCACAGTTGAAATTTGCTCAAAATGCCATCCGTTCTTCACAGGCAAGCAGAAGCTTGTTGACACTGGCGGTCGTGTTGAAAAGTTCAGAAAAAGATTCGGTATCAAAGAATAATTCAAACACAAAGCACGGCTTTGATAGCTGCTCTAAAGCAGCCTGAAGCTGAGGTTGTTTATTGGAGGTGTAGGTTATGTTAGTTGCAATTCAGATATTGCATATAATCATAGCTGTAATTCTTGTTGGTGTTGTTCTGTTCCAGTCCGGCAAAAGTGCAGGTCTTTCAGGATCAATTGCTGGCGGTTCAGAAACATTTTTTGGTAAAAACAAAGGCCGCACGATAGATGCCATTTTAGAAAAATGGACATCAGTTATTGCTATTTTGTTTTTAATCACATCAATCGCTTTATATTTCTTACAGTAAAGTGATTTTAAATGTTTTCAATTGGAGGTGCTATAAATGGCAAAATGTGAAATTTGCGGCAAAGGCGTTACTTTTGGTATTCAGGTCAGCCATTCACACAGAAGAAGCAACAAAGCATGGAAGCCAAACATTAGAAAAGTTAAGGCCATTGTTAACGGCACGCCGAAATCTATAAGCGTATGCTCAAGATGTCTGCGTTCTGATAAGGTTACAAGATCTATCTAAGCTTTCAGAATTACTTAATAAATTTTTTTCGCACAGGCGCATAGCGTCTGTGCTGTTTGGCGTTTTTTGAATGTTTTTCAGACAGAAAATTAAAGAGCAGTGGCAAAACGTGTTCATTTTTCCACTGCTTCTTTTTATATTATTCTGCAAAAGTTAAAATATCATCTAATTCTTTTCTCTTTTTCGGTCTTAGGCTATCATTTTCTGCATATCCAACCGAAATAACAAGCCTTATTCTTTTGGGATTTGTGATGCCTACAGCTTCTGCAAGCTTCTTTTCATCAAACCATCCCAAAATGCAGGTTGATAACCCTTGCTCTGTTGCAGCATAGCAAATGTGAGCTGTTGCTATGCCTATATCCATCTGAGCATAGTGTTGACTTGCAATCGTTTCTGCAATTCTCATTGACAAACTTGCGTGCTCTTCACATATTACAATGAAAGCAGGGCATGCATCTGTGAATTTATTCATTCCGCCCTTTTGCACGCATTTTGCAACTTCTTTTCCCTTCTCTCCCGTTGCGATAATAAAGCTCCACGGCTGCGAATTGCATGCAGATGGTGCTAACCGAGCAGCTTCAATGCATTTTATCAGTTTTTCCTTTTCAACCTCTTTTTCTAAATAAGCTCTGCAACTTTCTCTTTTATTAACAAGTTCAAAAAAGTCTGACACAACAATCACTCCTCACATTTTTCCGTATATAGATTATTTTTTTCCAGAAACAATATCATATATAATCATAAATTTTAATACCCCTTGCTGAAAACAAGGGGTATTATAAAAATCATTTGTCTGTGGAATTAAACTAATTCAATGATGGCCATTTCTGCACCGTCACCGCGTCTCGGACCGGCTTTTAAAACTCTCGTATATCCACCGTCGCGTTCTGCATATTTCGGAGCTATTTCTTCAAACAGCTTATAAACCACATCTTTTTTTGTTACGAAGGACAATGCCTGTCTTCTTGAATGAAGAGTGTTTGTCTTGCCCAAAGTAATCATTTTATCAGCTAAGCATCTCACTTCTTTTGCTCGTGCAAGAGTTGTTTCAATCTTGCCGCTCTCTAAAAGTGCAGTTACAAGACCTCTGAGCATAGCTTTTCTCTGGTCGGTAGGGCGACCCAATTTTCTTGTACCCGGCATCTTTTCTACCTCCTTTTTCTTAGTCTTCTCTCTCTGAGAAGCTTTGACCTAACGCATGCAATTTACCAATTACTTCTTCTAAAGACTTTCTACCAAGGTTTCTGACCTTAACCATGTCTTCTTCCGTTCTATTAGTTAAGTCTTCAACAGTATTAATTCCTGCTCGTTTCAAGCAGTTATAAGAACGAACAGAAAGGTCGAGCTCTTCAATAGTCATCTCTAAAACCTTTTCTTTTGTTCCTTCATTTTTCTCAACCATAATCTCAGCATTCTTAGCCTCTTCAGAAAGATCAATAAACTGCATAAGGTGTTCATTGATGATTCTTGCCGCCAAGCTAACAGCTTCATTAGGAGATATTGATCCGTTTGTCCAAACCTCAAGCGTGAGCTTGTCATAGTCTGTAATCTGACCCACACGCGTGTTTTCTACAGAATAGTTAACTCTGTGAACAGGTGTGTAGATTGAATCCACCGGAATAACTCCTATGATGTTCTGGTTAATCTGCTTATTTCTTTCAGCAGAAACATATCCTCTGCCTTTGCTGAAAGTGATTTCCATATAAAGTTTAGCATCTTTATTAAGCGTTGCAATGTGAAGCTCCGGATTGAAAATTTCAATATCCGAATCAAGCTTGATGTCGCCAGCAGTTATCTCGCCTTCTCCCTCAAACTCAACATACACAACTTTAGGTGTGTCACAATGGAGCTTAACTGCAATCTGTTTTATGTTAAGAATGATTTCTGTAACATCTTCTTTAACGCCCGGAATTGTTGAAAATTCGTGGAGCACTCCATCAATCTTAACTGATGTTGCTGCCGCGCCGGGAAGAGATGATAAAAGCATTCTGCGCAGTGAATTACCAAGTGTTGTACCGTATCCGCGTTCTAACGGCTCCGCTACAAACTTTCCGTAGGTCCCTTCCTGATTGAGCTCAACGCACTCAACATTAGGTTTTTCAATCATAGTAAAACCTCCCTCTCTATTTTAGTTTACTTTGTGCTTAGACTTTAAGCACAAATCTTATCGTTTGCCGAGGGTAACCTGATTGCAAGTATCCGATAAAAATACCTATTATTTTGAATACAACTCGACAATAAGGTGTTCCTCAAGTTCGAGATCAATGTCGTCTCTCTGAACAGCTGCAACAACTTTACCTTCGTGACCTGCAGCATTTAAATCCAACCACTTCGGAATAACCTTACCTTCGTTTGCTTCAAAAATTGCCTTGAATTTTTCGGAAGCTCTACTCTTTTCTTTCACTGAAATAACATCGCCAACCTCGATGAGATATGACGGAATGTCAACCTTTTTACCATTAACTTCAAAATGACCATGTGTTACGAGCTGTCTTGCTTCTGCTCTAGACATAGCAAAACCAAGTCTGTAAACTACATTGTCTAATCTGCTCTCTAAGATAGCAAGCAAGTTTTCACCTGTGATACCTTTTCTCTTAGACGCCATTTCGAAATATTTAGCAAACTGCGACTCCAATACGCCGTAGTATCTTCTTGCCTTCTGTTTTTCTCTTAACTGTAATCCGTATTCAGATAACTTTTTTCTACCTTGACCGTGTTGTCCCGGAGCATAAGCTCTTTTCTTAACTCCGCATTTGTCTGTGTAGCATCTTTCACCCTTTAAGAAAAGCTGTTTTCCTTCTCTTCGGCAAAGTCTGCACACCGCACCTGTATAACGTGCCATTTCGAAACTACACCTCCTTGTTATTTTAAACAAACATATACTTTTATATCTGCTCTAAATCAGACTCTTCTTCTTTTTGGCGGTCTGCAACCATTGTGAGGAATCGGAGTAACATCCTTAATCATGTTAACTTCAAGACCTGCTGCCTGAAGCGCTCTGATTGCTGCTTCACGACCAGCACCTGGGCCTTTAACATAAACCTCAACTGTTTTAAGACCATGCTCTTTTGCTGCGTTTGCTGCTGTTTCTGCAGCCATCTGAGCAGCAAAAGGAGTGCTCTTTCTTGAACCTCTGAAACCAAGCGCACCTGCTGATGCAGCGCTGATTGCATTTCCTGCGAGGTCAGTTACTGTAATAATTGTATTATTAAAGGTGGAATGAATATGCACTGCTCCACGCTCAATGTTTTTCTTGACTCTTCTGCGAGTGCTTTTTCTCGCTACCTTAGCCATCTAAACTCCTCCTTTCGCATATAAATGCAGAATGTAAGCTTAATTATTTCTTTTTATTGGCAATAGTCCTCTTAGGACCTTTTCTCGTTCTTGCGTTGGTCTTTGTTTTCTGACCTCTTACCGGCAGACCTTTTCTATGTCTGATACCTCTGTAGCAACCAATTTCCATAAGTCTCTTGATATCAAGAGCAACATTTCGTCTCAAGTCGCCTTCAACGGTATATTCTCTGTCGATAATTTCTCTTAATTTCTGAACTTCAGCCTCTGTTAAATCCTTAACTCTTGTATCAGGATTGACACCAGCCTCGGCCAATATCTTTTTTGAGCTCGGAAGACCTATACCGAATACATAGGTAAGTCCTACCTCGACTCTTTTTTCTCTAGGTAAGTCAACACCTGCAATTCTTGCCATATAACCTTGCACCTCCTATACAGTTTATCATCTCATTTTCACACGCCAGCGCTTTTTGCGCCTATTTATTGAGTTAACCCGCAGGTCACGAAATTCGTGCAGCCGCCCCACGGGGGTTAAACGTTAGATTGGGGGCAGCGCTTTTTTAAAGCGCCACTCCGCACACACAGAATTCGTTCTGTGTCAAACGCCTGATAATCAGCCCTGTCTCTGCTTATGCTTGGGGTTTTCACAGATTATCATAACTTTACCTTTACGCTTTATAATTTTACATTTTTCACAAATCGGTTTGACTGACGGTCTTACCTTCATATCCGGAATACCTCCCTTTGTGTTAATTCCTTAAGCTATGCAAAAGGAACATATCTTCTTAATTTATTTTGCACGCCAAGTTATTCTGCCTTTTGTTAAATCATAAGGCGACAACTCAACCGTAACCTTATCTCCCGGTAAAATCTTAATGAAATTCATTCTGAGTTTACCTGAGATATGCGCTAAAATCTGGTGTCCGTTTTCAAGCTCCACCTGGAACATTGCGTTTGGAAGCGCTTCTAAAACTGTTCCTTCAAGCTCTAAAACTCCTTCTTTTGCCATATGGTTTCCTCCTATTCGCTTTCAATCTCTGCCAACAACCTTTTCAGGTCAGTATTGGTAACTTCTTTGTTCTCAGCAAGCTTTCTTCTGACAAGCTCCGCTTTTATATTTGTTTTTTTAAGATGTTTAATCTTCTTTTTCTTCGGTTTCTGCACTTTTCGCAAATCTCCGTCTGCTATGAGCACATATTCATCATCTAAAACCTCTAAAACTATAAAATCCTTATCTTTGTCCCTGCCTGCCTTTGAATATACTATATCACCGGCACTAAGTTCCAAAATATCATCACCTCAAAAACATTCAGCATACGGTAAGCAATTCAGGTCCGTTTTCTGTTATAAGCACTGTGTGCTCATGATGAGCTGAAAGCTTTCCGTCTGCAGTTACCACTGTCCAATTATCGGACAGAGTGTCAACATCATAAGTTCCCATATTCACCATCGGCTCGATAGCAAGTGTCATACCGGGAAGAAGTCTGACTCCTCTGCCTGCTGTGCCAAAATTCGGCACTTCAGGATCTTCGTGGAGAGCACTTCCAATGCCATGACCAACTAAATCTCTTACAACAGAAAATCCGTTTTCTTCAACATATCTCTGAATGGCAGCACCGATATCATAAAGTCTGTTATCGGTTGTCGCCATCAAGAAGCCTCTGTGGAAACTTTCTTTTGTAACATCTATGAGCCTTTGAGCCTCATCGGATATATTCCCTATGGCAAAAGTTTTAGCGCTGTCACCATGGAATCCCTGATAAAGCACTCCGATGTCGATGCTGATTATATCACCATCACTAAGCACTTTGTCCTTGCTTGGAATTCCGTGCACAACCTGTTCATTCACTGATGTGCATATATTTGCAGGATATCCGTTATAGTTCTTAAAAGAACATAAGGCATTATTACTTTTTATGAATTTCTTGGCAATACTGTCAAGCTCGTGCGTGGTGATTCCCGGTTTTAAATGTTCCTCTAAAACAAGGAATGTTTCAGCAAGAATTTTTCCAGCTGCACGCATCTTATCAATTTCTTGTCGAGACTTAATTTTTATCATAATTTCGCCTCTAGTTAGTTGCTGCTGCTATTGCAAGCTCCGTTGTTGTCTTCACATCACCTTCGCCTGATATGCTCTTAAGTTTTCCCTGTTTTTCATAAAACTCAATAAGCGGTTCAGTCTGACTGTGATAAACAGAAAGTCTGTTTAAGATAACTTCTTCATTATCATCATCACGGATAACCAGTTTGTCACCGCAAACACCACAAACTCCCTCTTCTGCCGGCGGATTAAACTTAACATGGTAAGCCGCTCCGCACTTTAAGCAGACTCTTCTGCCTGAAAGTCTTTCGACAATTATTTCATCTGCAAGCTCAATATTAACTACTCTGTCAACCTCTATTCCCTTCAAGGCCATAATCTCGGCCTGAGTAATGGTTCTCGGAAAACCGTCTAAGATGTAGCCATTCTTGCAGTCATCGGCAGCAAGTCTTTCCTCAACAAGACTTACAACTGTTTCGTCAGGAACAAGCTCTCCCTTGTCAATATAACCTTTTGCAATCACACCGACCGGAGTGCCTTCCTTAACTGCAGCTCTTATGATATTCCCCGTTGATATTGCCGGAACAGAAAGGTTCTGTGCAAGCTCTGCTGCCTGAGTTCCTTTTCCGGCCCCCGGGGGACCCAATAAAACAAGTTTCATAAAAATTTCTCCCGTGATTATTCTAAAAAGCCTTTATAGTGTCTCATTAACATCTGTGATTCAATCTGTTTAACAGTTTCAAGCGCAACACCTACTACGATGAGCAAGCTTGTTCCACCAATTGAAACTCCCTGAATTCCAGTGAAACTGAGAATTATCGGGAAAACAGCTATGAGTGCTAAGAAGAGAGCTCCGAAGAGTGTTATCTTAGTCACGATTTTTGCGACATAGTCTGATGTGGGTTTGCCCGGTCTTATTCCAGGAACGAAACCGCCGTTCTTTTTGATGTTGTTTGCAACTTCAATCGGATTAAACTGAATTGACGTATAGAAATACGTGAAGAACAGTATGAGAAGGAAGTATGCAATAATATAGAACGGATGTGTTTCTCTGAACCAACCGAGAATCATGCCCCAAACACCTGTCGGTGAATTCTGTCCGTTAATGAACATGTTGATTGTCTGCGGGAAAGACATAATCGACACAGCGAAGATGATAGGCATAACGCCTGCCATAGCCACTTTAATCGGAATATGTGTGCTCTGTCCGCCATACATTTTTCTTCCAACAACACGCTTAGCATATTGCACGGGAATTCTTCTTTCGCCTTCGTTCATCAAAACAACGAAGCCAACAGCTAAAATAGCTATTACAATAATAACAACGAGAGTTACAACTCCTGGTATAGAAACGCCACTCTCTGTTGAGAAAACAGAAATATAAAGCGATTTAACCATCGCCGGCATTCTTGAAACAATACCTGCAAAGATGAGCATTGAAATTCCGTTTCCGATGCCTCTCTCTGTTATCTGCTCACCAAGCCACATAAGGAACGCTGTTCCTGCTGTGAGTGAAATAATAACAGTGATTGCTGTCATAAATCCCGGATTCTGCATGCCACCCTTTAAGCCGAAGTAAAGTCCAATAGCCTGAAGGAGTGCCAAAACAACAGTTCCATATCTTGTGTAAGAGCTAATCTTTTTTCTACCTTCTTCGCCTTCTTTTGAAAGTCTCTCAAGAGCCGGAATGGCAACTGTCAAGAGCTGCAAAATAATCGAAGCATTGATATAGGGCGAAATACCCATTGCAAAAATTGAACCTCTTTCTAAGGCACCGCCTGAGAAGTTATTCAAAAGTCCCTGCATGCCGCCGCTGAAGCCTCCCATAAACTGTTCAATGGCTTCAGGTGAAAGTCCCGGTACGGGAATATAAGAGCCTAATCTAAATATTACAAGTAGCAAAACCGTATAAAGTATTTTTGTCCTTAATTCCGGTATTTTCCACGCATTTTTAAGCGTCTGCAACATTTAGATCACCTCCGTTTTTGCACCGGCAGCAGCTAATTTTTCCTGTGCACCTTTTGTAAATTTAACAGCTTTTACAGTAAGGTCTTTAACAGTAATCTCTCCTCTGCCAAGCACAACAATACCATCATTTATCTTTTTGATAATTCCTGCTTCCTTTAAAGCTTCTGCAGTGACTACAGCACCGTTTTCAAAGCTATTTAAATCGGAAACATTAATCTCTGTATAAACTTTAGCGAAAATATTTGTAAATCCTCTTTTCGGCAAACGTCTGTACAGCGGCATCTGACCGCCTTCAAAACCTGGTCTAACTCCGCCGCCGGAACGTGCATTTTGACCCTTATGACCTCTGCCGGCAGTCTTTCCGTTGCCCGAACCGTGTCCACGACCAACTCTGAACGCTTTCTTTGTTGAACCTTCAGCAGGTCTAAGTTCGTTAAGTTTCATGTCCTGCACCTCCTTTAGTTTTTATATTTCTTCAACCTCTAACATATAACTAACCTTATCAATCATACCCCTGATCTGCGGAGTATCGTTATGCTCTACTACATCTCTTATTTTCTTCAAACCAAGAGCATGCACTGTAGCAATATGATCTTTTTTTCTGCCTATGGTACTCTTTTTGAGTTCAACCTTAAGCTTAGCCATGATCCTATTCCTCCTATCCTAGTATATCTTCAACAGTCTTGCCTCTGAGCTGCGCAACCTCTGCAGCATCTTTTAATGAAGCTAAACCCTGAATTGTGGCATTAACCACATTTCTGGAATTGTTGGAACGCAAAGATTTTGTTCTAATATCTCTGATTCCTGCAAGTTCCAGGACCGCTCTGGCCGGACCACCGGCGATAACACCTGTACCGGGAGCAGCAGGCTTCAAGAGAACACGGCCTGCACCGTAAACACCAATAACCTCATGAGGAATTGTTGTGTCAACCATATTTACCTTTATGAGATTTTTCTTAGCATCTTCAATTCCTTTTCTGATAGCGTCAGGAATTTCAGCAGCTTTACCGGTTCCGCAACCAACATAGCCGTTTTCGTCGCCAACTACTACTAAAGCAGAGAAACGGAATGTTCTACCGCCCTTAACAACCTTTGCAACACGGCTGATATTTACAACTCTTTCTTTTATATCAAGTGTACTTGCGTCTATTAATTGAGCCATAATAGCATCCTCCTTCTCTTAAAATTCCAATCCGCCTTCACGCGCGCCTTCAGCGAGCTCTGCAACACGACCATGGTAAATGTATCCGCCTCTGTCGAACACAACTTCCTTGATTCCCTTTTCGATTGCTTTTGCAGCAACGAGCTTACCAACAGCATGCGCTGCTTCTTTGTTTCCGCCATATGAGCCTTTGAGCTCGCTATCCAGTGTTGACGCACTTGCAAGCGTCACACCATTTACATCGTCTATAATCTGTGCGTAAATGTTTGAAAGGCTTCTGAAAACACAAAGTCTCGGACGAGCCGGAGTTCCGCTGATGAGCTTACGAACTCTCTTGTGTCTTCTAAGTCTTGCAACATTTTTGCTAGGCTTATTAATCAAGTCATTCACTCCTTCATAAAATGTTTTTCGCAAAGTCATGGATTGTGCCATAACTTCTAACATCTGAGTTTGTCAAGCGGCTTTATTATTTCTTACCGCCTGTCTTACCTTCTTTTCTTCTGATATGCTCATAAGAGTATTTGATACCTTTTCCTTTATATGGTTCAGGCAATCTCTTTTCTCTTACTTTAGCTGCAAATTCGCCAACAATCTGCTTATCAGCACCCTTGATTATGATTGTGTTAGGGTTAGGAACTTCAACTGTTATTCCTTCTGGGGGAGTCATATCCACCTGATGTGAGTAACCTAAGTTCATTGACAGTGTTTTTCCCTGAAGCTGTGCTCTGTAACCTACACCGTTTACTTCAAGAGTCTTTTCATATCCGTCAGTTACACCAACAATCATGTTGTTTAAGAGTGTTCTTGTCAGACCATGGAGAGCTTTGTGTGCTTTTATCTCAGAAGGTCTTTTTACATTTATTTCCGAACCGTCCCTGTCTATTATCATGTCGGGATGTAATTGTTTAGTAAGTGTGCCTTTCGGTCCTTTAACTGTAACAAAATTGTTAGCATCAACATTAACATCAACGCCAGCCGGAACCGCAATCGGCATTCTACCTATTCTGGACACTTTCCTGCACCTCCTATTAGTTTCGTATTACCAAACGAATGCCAGCACTTCGCCGCCAACATTCTCTTGTCTTGCTTTTTTATCGCTCATTATTCCCTTTGATGTAGAAATAATTGCAACACCGAGTCCCTTTAAAACTTTAGGGAGCTCCTCTTTGTTCTTGTAAATTCTCAAGCCAGGCTTTGAAACCCTCTTTATGCCGGAGATAACTCTCTGTTTGCCGGCATATTTTAACGCTATACGAATTATACCCTGTTTTCCATCATCAATTATCTGATAATTTTTTATATATCCTTCCTCCAACAGAATTTCAGCAATCGCCTTTTTCATGTTAGATGCGGGAACATCCACTGAATCGTGTCTTGCGGAATTAGCATTTCTTATTCTTGTGAGCATATCCGCGATAGGATCAGTAACTTGCATGAATGGTACCTCCTTCCAAAATTATATCGGTTTTTACCAGCTTGCCTTTTTAACACCCGGAATCTGACCTTTGTAAGCAAGTTCTCTAAAGCATATACGGCATATTCCGAACTTTCTTAAGTAAGCATGCGGTCTTCCGCAAATCTTACATCTGTTATATTGTCTGGTGCTAAACTTAGGCGTTTTCTGCTGTTTTAATATCATAGCTTTCTTTGCCATAAATTTTTTCCTCCTTAATTACCCGAACTAAACGGAGCACCGAGCATACTCAAAAGCTCTCTTGCTTCTTCGTCAGTTTTAGCCGTTGTTACGATAATGATATCCATACCTCTGATTTTATCAATCTTATCGTAGTCGATTTCGGGGAATATAAGCTGCTCTTTAATACCTAATGAGTAGTTACCTCTACCGTCAAATGAGTCAGGACTTATACCTCTGAAGTCTCTTACACGGGGAAGAGCTACATTGTATAATCTATCAAGAAAATCATACATCTTGTCTCTTCTTAAAGTAACCTTACAACCGATGCTCATACCCTCTCTGATTTTAAATGCCGCAACCGACTTCTTTGCCTTTGTGATAATCGGCTTCTGGCCTGTGATTGCCATTAAGTCCTGTGTAGCACCGTCAAGCACTTTAGCATTGTCCTTTGCTTCACCTAAACCAATGTTTATAACAATCTTTTCTATTTTAGGAATCTGCATCACGCTTTTATATCCGAATTTTTCCATTAAAGCGGGAGCAACTTCCTTTGCGTATTTTTCCTGCATTCTAGACATCAGCCTTGTCTACCTCCTTCTTGCAAAAATTAGTCGTTAAACACTTCGTTGCATTTCTTACAATATCTAACCGTTTTGCCGTCTTCCAATACTTTTCTTGCAATTCTTGTGGGTTTGTTACATTTGCTGCAAATGTTCATAACATTTGATGCATCAATTGCAGTCTCCTGCTTAATAATGCCGCCGGGCTGTCCTGCCTGACGAGGCTTCTGATGCTTTGTCGCAACAGAAACACCTTCAACTATAACCTTGCCCTGTTTTGGAGAAACGCTCAAAACTTTACCTTTTTTACCTTTATCCTTACCGGCTATCACTAAAACATTGTCGCCGGATTTAATGTGCATTTTAGCCAATTTTGGCACCTCCTTATTAGAGTTATAAAAATCTATCAGTCCCGTATTATTACAGCACTTCAGGAGCAAGCGAAAGAATCTTCATATATTCTTTTTCTCTTAACTCTCTTGCAACTGGTCCAAAAATACGAGTTCCTCTGGGATTTTTGTCGTCTCTGATGATAACTGCTGCGTTCTCATCGAATTTAATATATGTGCCGTCCACTCGTCTTACGCCGCTTACCGATCTAACGATAACAGCTTTAACTACGTCACCTTTTTTAACAACACCGCCGGGTGTTGCTTTTTTAACCGACGCTACCACTACATCACCAATTGCTGCATATCTTCTTTTAGAACCGCCCAAAACTCTGATACACATCAATTCCTTTGCGCCTGTGTTATCCGCAACCTTCAAAAGCGTTTGCTGTTGAATCATTTAGGTTACCTCCATTCTATCGCTTTAAATTATTGAGCTTTTTCGATAATATTTACCAGTCTCCATCTCTTGTCTTTAGAGAGCGGTCTCGTTTCCATTACCAAAACTTTATCGCCTACACCACAGATGTTGTTTTCATCATGGGCTTTGAGCTTGTAAGTCCTTTTTACGATTTTTCCGTAAAGAGGATGCTTAACATTATATTCGATAGCAACTACGATAGTTTTATCCATCTTGTTGCTGACAACCTTACCGGTTCTCTGCTTTCTAAAGTTTCTTTCCATAATTTCACTCCTTTCAAGCATTTAAGCACGAGCTTAGTTTGCTTGTTCGCTAAGCTTTCTTTCTGCCATAACCGTGTTTATTCTTGCGATTGTCTTTTTAACCTCAACTATTCTCATTGGATTTTCCAACTGATTTGTAGCATTCTGAAACCTGAGGTTGAAAAGCTCTTTTTTCAGGTCGGCAAGACTGCTCTCGAGTTCTGCCATTGAAAAGTCTCTTATTTCATTAACCTTCATATGCTTAAGCCTCCGTTTCTTCGGTGTCCTTTACCACGAATTTACACTTTATAGGAAGCTTGTGACTTGCAAGACGCATAGCTTCTCGTGCTGTTTCTTCCGGCACACCATCAATTTCAAACATTATTCTGCCCGGCTTAACAACGGCTACCCAATATTCAGGTGAACCTTTACCACTACCCATACGGGTTTCAGCCGGTTTTTCTGTTACAGGCTTGTCGGGGAATATTTTAATCCAAACCTGACCGCCTCTTTTGATATAACGGGTCATCGCGATTCTGGCTGCTTCTATCTGGTTGCTCTTAATCCAACCTGACTCTAAAGCCTGAAGACCGTAGCTACCGTAAGTAATTGTGTTACCACGCGTTGCTTTACCAGTCATTCTGCCACGCATTACCCTTCTGTATTTAACTCTTTTAGGTAATAACATTCTTATTTACCTCCCTCAGTCTTTTGATTCTTTTTGCTTTCGGGAAGGACTTCACCTTTATAAATCCAAACTTTAACACCAATCTTACCATATGTTGTGTTAGCTTCCCAGAAACCATAATCGATATCTGCTCTTAAAGTCTGGAGCGGAATTGTTCCTTCATGATATCTTTCTGTTCTTGCAATTTCAGCACCGCCTAAACGACCTGAACAAGAAGTTTTGATACCTTTAGCACCAAGCTTCATAGCTCTGCCCATAACAGATTTCATTGCTTTTCTGAAAGAAATTCTTCTCTCAAGCTGTGCAGCAATATTCTCTGCAACAAGCTGTGCATCCATGTCGGGGAGCTTTATTTCTTCGATGTTTAAAGCAACGCTCTTACCCGTCATGTCCTCTAACTGTTTCTTAACCTTTTCAATTTCACTGCCGGCACGACCGATTACAATACCCGGTTTAGCTGTAAAGATAGTCACTCTGACTCTTTTAGCTGTTCTTTCGATTTCTATCTTTGAAACTCCTGCGTGAAATAATAATTTCTTTAAAAACTTTCTTATTTTATAATCTTCAACTAAGAGATCGCCGTAATCTGCATCATTTGCAAACCATCTGGAATCCCAGTCTTTAATTACACCTACTCTTAATCCATGCGGATTTACTTTCTGACCCAAGCTACTTACCTCCTTTTCAAATTATTTTGTTTCCTTCAATACTATTGTGATATGACTCGTACGTTTTCTGATTCTGAACGCTCTTCCCTGTGCTCTCGGTCTGATACGCTTAAGTGTCGGACCCTGATTTGCATAAATCTCAGCAATGTAGAGATTGTTAACGTCCATGTTGTTGTTATTAACTGCATTTGCGATTGCAGATTCAAGCAACTTAATCAAAATTTCACTTGCAGCCTTAGGAGTATTCTTTAAGATACCCATTGCAGTGCTTACAGGCTTGTTTCTGATTAAATCTATAACAATTTTAACTTTTCTTGACGAAATACGAGCATAACTAAGTTTCGCCCTAGCTTCCACTGCTCATTCCTCCTTTTAACATATACGATGCTGAAAACTCTCTCGTTTCCGCTCGTTATTAAGAAATTATTTTACTGATGTTTTGCTTCCTGCATGTCCTTTAAATGTTCTGGTAGGAGAAAATTCGCCCAATTTATGTCCTACCATGTCCTCGGAAATAAATACCGGAACATGTTTTCTACCGTCATGCACAGCTATTGTATGACCTACCATTTCAGGGAAAATAGTAGAACTTCTTGACCAAGTTTTTAAAACTTTCTTTTCGCCTGCTTCGTTCATCTTAAGAACTCTCTGCATCAGGCGTTCTTCAACGTAAGGCCCTTTTTTTACCGATCTGCCCATGTTGTTACCTCCTTTGACAATTTTTCAAAAGGCTAAAACCTTCTGTGGCACTAAGCCGCATTATTTTTCGTTTCGTCTCTTAACGATAAATTTGTCGTTAATGTTCTTTTTCTTTCTTGTCTTAAGACCAAGAGCAGGTTTACCCCAAGGTGTCACAGGACCTGGACGACCGATAGGTGATCTACCTTCACCACCACCGTGTGGATGGTCGCATGGGTTCATAACAGAACCTCTGACTGTCGGTCTTATGCCCATGTGGCGCTTTCTGCCGGCTTTACCGATAGAAATGTTCTCATGATCAAGGTTACCAAGCTGACCGATTGTTGCCATACAGTTTAATCTGATATATCTAACTTCGCCCGAAGGAAGTCTAACCTGTGAATACTTATCTTCTTTTGCCATGAGCTGAGCTGAACCACCTGCTGCACGGACAAGCTGACCACCTCTGCCTGCCATAAGCTCAATGTTGTGTATAAGTGTACCAACAGGGATATTTTTAATCTGCATTGCATTTCCCGGTTTGATATCAGCGCCATCAGGATTTGTTTCCAAAACTGTTCCCGCTGTCACGCCTAAAGGAGCTAAGAAATATCTCTTTTCTCCATCTTCATACTGAACTAAAGCGATGTTAGCTGATCTGTTCGGATCATATTCAATACCGATTACAGTTGCGATACCCACTTTATCTCTTTTAAAATCTATTACTCTGTATTTTCTCTTATTTCCGCCGCCTCTGTGTCTAACAGTTATTCTGCCGTATGAGTTTCTACCGGCTTTTTTGTTCATAGGTTCGAGCAAAGATCTTTCAGGCTCATGCTTTGTGATCTCGTCAAACGCTGACACTGTCATAAATCTTCTGGCGGGAGAAGTAGGATTGTACTTTTTAATTGCCATCCTTTTCACTCCTTACAATTTTTTGTTTTGCGTAAATTGTTTTTACGCCATACCATCAAAGAATTCAATTGTCTTGCTGCCTTCTGTAAGCTTAACAACAGCCTTTTTCCAAGCTGCTCTTCTGCCTTCGTAGCGGCCCATTCTTTTTATTTTACCAATCATGTTAATCGTTGTAACTTTTTCAACATTAACACCGAAAATCTCTTCAACAGCTTTCTTTATTTCGATCTTATTAGCGCTTTTTGCAACAGCGAAGGTGTACTTCCTGTCAGCTATCTGCGCCATGCTCTGCTCAGAAATTATCGGTCTGATAATGATATCGTGTGCAAATGTCATTACGCATACACCTCCCCTAATTTTTCAACAGCATCTTTTGTGATGATGAGCTTTTCATATTTAAGCATCTCATAAACACTTAATTCGCCAACAAAGGTTGTGTTTGCGCCCTCAATATTCTTAACTGAACGATAAACATTTTCATCTTTTTCTGCAAGAACAACTAAAGCTTTTGTCTCAACCTTTAAGTTTTTGAGCATATCTGCTGCTTTCTTTGTCTTGATTTCATCAAATGCGATTGAATCAAGCACCAAAATGTTGTTATCAGCTACCTTTGAAGAAAGTGCTGACTTCATAGCAAGAGCCTTGATCTTCTTATTAACACTCTTCTTATAAGTTCTCGGCTTCGGTGCGAAAACCACGCCGCCGCCTGTCCACTGCGGTGATCTTGTTGAGCCTTGTCTTGCGCGGCCTGTTCCCTTCTGTCTCCAAGGCTTAATTCCGCCTCCGCGAACTTCTGCGCGTGTTAAAGCGCTCTGTGTTCCCTGTCTTTTATTTGCAAGATGACTTACAACTACTGTATGAATCGCTGACATACTCGGCTCAATACCGAAAATCGCGTCATTTAACTCGTAATTCCCAAGTTCTTTGCCTTCCATATTAAATAAAACCACGTTAGGCATTTAACTTCCTCCTTTCGCCTCTGTTACGCTTTCGCCTTAACAGAATTCTTTATGATAACTAATCCGCCCTTAGGGCCTGGGATAGCGCCCTTAATGGCAATAATGTTCTTTTCTGCATCAATTTTGATGATGTCAAGGTTCTGGATTGTAACTTTCTCAACACCCAGGTGACCTGCAAGTCTCTTACCCTTCATAACTCTTGACGGGCTTGAGCAAGCACCCATTGAACCAGGACCTCTGTGGTAGCCTGAACCGTGAGTCATAGGACCTCTGTGAGTTCCCCATCTCTTGATTGTGCCGGCATATCCTTTACCTTTGCTGATACCTGTCACATCTACAGCTTCGCCTTCAGCGAAAACATCAACCTTGATTTCATCGCCAACATTCATTTCTGCTGCATTTTCAAGCTTGAACTCGCGGAGATATTTCATATATCCTGTTCCAGCTTTCTTGAAGTGTCCCTGCATTGGCTTTGTTGTGTGTTTTTCTTTCTTATCGCCATAGCCAACCTGAACAGCTTCATAACCGTCGTTTTCGACAGTCTTTTTCTGAATCACTCTGCAAGGACCTGCTTCGACTACTGTAACGGGAATTAAAGCACCGTTTTCGTCAAAAAGCTGAGTCATGCCGAGCTTCTTGCCTAAAATTGCTTTCTTCATAAAAGCACCTCCATTAAATTGTCTGGTATTTCTACCATGGTTATTGGTTCGCATCATTTGCTGCGAACATGACCGCCTGAGTTTAACTCTTTGGCAGTGCCTTCTGACAAGCCTTTTAAAAAGCTTGCGAATTAGTATTTCATTTCTATATCAACGCCGGCAGGCAACTCTATGCGCATAAGCGCGTCCACCGTCTTTGATGTAGGCAACAAAATATCAATTAATCTTTTGTGTGTTCTGAGTTCAAACTGCTCTCTGGAATCCTTATACTTGTGAACAGCACGCAGAATTGTAACAACTTCCTTCTGAGTCGGGAGTGGGATAGGACCTGAAACTTTAGCTCCTGTTCTCTTCGCTGTCTCAACAATTTTTTCTGCCGACTGATCTAAAAGTACATGATCGTAAGCCTTGAGTCTGATTCTGATTTTCTGGCTTGCCTGTGCCATTTTTCTTTCCTCCTTGCTAAATTTTATTGTCTGTGAATTACCCGATATGGGTGATGGAAACGACAAGCAAAATTCTTTACACGCTGCCGGGTGTTTCATCCCTTTCCATAAATAAAACCCAAAAACGCAATACGATTCTGGGCACGCAAAGAATTTGCTTTACACAAACAAAAAACAGCATAGCTATGCCTAAAAAGACACATACTTTCTCTCCTTATTTGCGTATGACTGTCGCCCGGTTTCTTGAATCGGACATTCTCCATGGAAAAACCCGCTTTATTAGCGGCAACCTCCCACTTCATCGTATGCCATGTCACAGCCTTTTTATTTTACCTTATTTTCGTCTGAATTGCAAGTTTTTTTAAGAAAAAATGGTGAAAAATTTTTCACAAACTTTTCACCATTCAAAAACCTGATTTTGTGCAATGTCACAACACTTTTTATGCGCCGTACCACATTGTGTTTGTCTGCCGCTTTCAGCATCAATATCTGGTGTTATTTGATGCTCTCCTCTAAAATCTCAACAAGTCTTGCAATTGCGCCATCATTATTATCTGCATCAAGAGTGTGTTTTGCACTCATTATAGCTTTACTGGATGCCCCTTTTACTGCATATGATTCTGGAACAGCTAAAAGCATTTCAGAATCATTATCATTATCCCCTATCGTGATGGTCTTTTCTGCATCTATATTTAAAATTCGCCTGAGATTTTCCAAGGCCTTTCCTTTGTTTGTTGTCTTCTCCAACACCTCATAGTATGTTATATAACTCCTCACCAGCTGATATTTATCAGCAAACGAGGTGCTCATAAGGTCTCTTTGAATATCATCAGCTCCTTCTGAACATTCAGCGATCAGTATTTTTAACCAAGGCTCCTTTATATCTCTATAGTCCCTTCTTATGACTTCAAACTTTTCATCAACCATGTGCTTCGTTGTGTAATCATTTTCTTTAACATAATAAACACCGCTCTCACACAACACCTCAACGCCACAGCCAGGATATTTTTCTATAACATATTCAACAACATCGTAGGCATAATCCTCAAGTGGGCTCGTCCAGAGATATTTTCCCAAACTGTTATCATATATTGCTGCACCATTCTGACAAACTACAGGTGCGTTAGGATTAACTTCTTTTGTATATAGTTTCATTCCCTGCGGTGTCCTGCCTGTTGCCAGAGTGAACATACCGCCTTCTCTTTGAAAATACTTTATGGCTTCAAGATTTACCGCCGGTATTTTAAATTCATCGTTTATCAGTGTTCCATCTACATCGGAACAAATTAAGTATCCGTCAAACATTCCCATAAACCATTCTCTCCCAATCTTAAGCAAAAAATTTAATAAACTTAAAAAAACATCTTGACAACAGCAAAAAAATGTAGTACAATATCCTTTGTTGTGGCGGCATAGCTCAGTTGGCTAGAGCAAACGGTTCATACCCGTTAGGTCGTTGGTTCAAATCCAACTGCCGCTACCAATCAGGAACAAGCTTAACTTGTTCCTTTTTTTGTGTCATAAAAGAAGGTGCTCTCACTTAGTCATCCGTTCGACTCTCCGATGGCTAAATATATTCTACCACTTTCCGCTTATTAAATCAATCCCACAAGCACACCTATTTTTAATAGTTTAAAAACGCACAAGACACGATAAGCAATATTATCGGATAAAAAAACATTGAAATAATCAAATTTATGTAGTATAATAAAACAAGTAAAAAAATTTATGAGGTGACCACAAATGGAAATTTCAAAAGCATGTGTTTTGGCTACCGGCGACCTAATTGAAAAGGCGCAGCTTAAAAAAGGTGATATTGTTGTTGTTGGCTGTTCCACAAGCGAGGTCTTAGGAAGCAAAATAGGAAGTAATTCAAGCCCCGAAACTGCAAAAATTCTTTTTGAGAGTATATATGGAGTATTAAAGGAAAAGGGCATATATCTTGCGGCGCAGTGTTGCGAACATTTAAACCGGGCAATTATTGTTGAAAGAGATGCAGTTCCATTTGCGGACGCTGTGAATGTTGTTCCTCAGCCAAAGGCTGGCGGTTCATTTGCAACAGAAGCATATAGCCACTTTGAAAACCCGATAGCTGTCGAAGAAATAAAAGCTGACGCAGGCATTGACATCGGCTCAACTCTTATTGGAATGCACTTAAAGAAGGTTGCTGTTCCTGTCAGGCTGGAAGTGAAAACCATAGGCGAAGCTCCCGTTACTGCCGCTCGCACAAGACCAAAGTTTATTGGCGGAATAAGGGCTAAATATAATGATGAATTGTTATAATAACTTAAGTTTTAGCTGTAGCAAAATGAAACCATTTTGCTACAGCTTTTTTTATTACAAAAAACGGGAGTGTTAAAAAACACTCCCGTTTATTATCGCAAATATTAAATTATACGATTTAATTACGCTTCAATCTTAGAAACGACACCTGAACCAACTGTTCTACCACCTTCACGGATAGCGAAACGGAGTCCTTCTTCGATAGCGATAGGTGTGATGAGTTCAACTTTCATTGTTACGTTGTCACCAGGCATGCACATTTCAACACCCTCAGGAAGGCTGATAACACCTGTAACGTCAGTTGTTCTGAAATAGAACTGAGGTCTGTAGTTGTTGAAGAACGGTGTATGTCTTCCGCCTTCATCCTTTGTTAATACGTAAACCTCACCTGTGAATTTTGTGTGTGGGTTGATTGAACCCGGCTTAGCTAAAACCTGTCCTCTTTCGATTTCGTTCTTCTGAACACCACGGAGAAGAGCACCAATGTTGTCACCAGCTTCAGCGCTGTCAAGAAGCTTTCTGAACATTTCGATACCTGTGATAACGATCTTTCTTCTTTCTTCAACAAGACCGATCAATTCAACTTCATCGTTTAAGTTAAGTGTTCCTCTTTCAACTCTACCTGTAGCAACAGTACCACGGCCTGTGATTGAGAATACGTCCTCGACAGGCATAAGGAACGGAAGGTCTGTCTTTCTCTCAGGAGTTGGAACATAGCTGTCAACAGCATCCATGAGTTTTAAGATTGATTCATAAGCAGGATCTGACGGATCATCAGCTGCTTCTAATGCTTTAAGAGCTGAACCAATGATAATCGGTGTGTCATCACCCGGGAATTCATACTCGTTAAGGAGTTCTCTAACTTCCATTTCAACAAGCTCTAAGAGTTCAGGATCGTCAACCTGGTCAGCTTTGTTCATGTAAACAACGATGTAAGGAACACCAACCTGTCTAGCAAGAAGGATGTGCTCTCTTGTCTGAGGCATCGGACCATCAGCTGCAGATACAACGAGGATTGCACCGTCCATCTGAGCAGCACCTGTGATCATGTTCTTAACATAGTCAGCGTGTCCCGGGCAGTCAACGTGAGCATAGTGACGATTGTCTGTTTCATACTCAACGTGAGCTGTAGAGATTGTGATACCTCTTTCTCTTTCTTCAGGAGCACCGTCGATCTGATCGTATGCTTTGAACTCTGCTTTACCGCTTAATCCTAATGTTTTTGTAATAGCTGCTGTTAATGTTGTCTTACCATGGTCAACGTGTCCAATGGTACCAATATTAACGTGGGGTTTGTTTCTTTCAAATTTAGCCTTTGCCATTGTAAATTCCTCCTATTATTCTTAAATTTTATATTTTTTAATTAAAATAAACTAAAATTAGTCGTTTTTAGCTCTGCTTGAGATAATCTGTTCCTGAATACTCTTCGGAACTTCTTCATAGTGACTGGGCTGCATTGTGTACTGACCACGACCCTGTGTTCTTGAACGAAGTTCTGTAGCATAACCGAACATTTCTGAAAGCGGAACGAAAGCTGAAATTGCCTGTGCACCTGCACGAGCTTCCATACCCTGAATCTGACCACGACGAGAGTTAAGGTCACCCATAACATCACCCATGTATTCTTCAGGAACAATTACGTCAACCTGCATGATAGGTTCTTTTAACACTGCATCACCTTTTCTGCAAGCATCTTTAAATGCCATAGAACCGGCAATCTTAAATGCCATTTCAGAAGAGTCAACTTCGTGGTATGAACCATCATAGAGAGTAACTCTGACGTCAACAACATTGTAACCTGCTAAAACACCTGACTGCATAGCGCCCTGAATACCGGCATCAACAGCAGGAATATATTCTTTAGGAATAGCACCGCCGACAACTTTGTTAACGAATTCATAACCGCTACCTGGCTCTAAAGGCTCAACTGTCATGAGAACATGACCATACTGACCTTTACCACCAGACTGACGAGCATATTTCTGCTCAACATTAACAGTCTTTCTGATTGTCTCTTTATAGCAAACCTGGGGCTTACCAACATTAGCTTCAACCTTGAATTCTCTTAAGAGTCTGTCAACGATAACTTCCAAGTGAAGCTCACCCATACCTGCAATGATTGTCTGACCTGTTTCTTCGTCAGTGTATGTCTGGAATGTCGGGTCTTCTTCAGCAAGTTTTGAAAGTCCGATACCCATTTTTTCCTGACCTTCTTTTGTCTTAGGCTCAATAGCAACACGGATAACAGGATCCGGGAATTCCATTGATTCCAAGATAATCGGGTGGTTAGGATCGCAAAGCGTGTCACCTGTTGTTGTGTTCTTAAGACCAACAGCAGCAGCAATATCGCCTGAATATACCTTGTCAATGTCTTTTCTGTCATTAGCATGCATCTGAAGAATACGACCAATTCTCTCTTTGCTGTCCTTTGTTGAATTGAGGACATGTGAACCTGCATCGAGTGTACCTGAGTAAACTCTGAAAAATGCAAGCTTACCAACAAATGGGTCTGTCATAATCTTAAATGCCAAAGCTGCAAACGGAACATCGTCAGATGATGGGCTTTCAACTTCTTCACCATTTTCATCAACACCCTTGATAGCAGGAATGTCAACAGGTGATGGCATATAGTCAACAACTGCGTCTAAAAGCTTCTGAACACCTTTGTTTCTGTAAGATGTTCCACAGAGAACAGGAACCATATCGTTTGCAATAGTTGCCTTTCTGATAGCTTTCTTAATCTCTGCTTCTGTTAACTCTTCGCCTTCTAAATATTTCATCATAAGCTCTTCATCTGTTTCAGCAACAGATTCCATAAGAGCCATTCTGTATTCCTCGGCTTTATCCTTCATGTCTTCAGGAATATCTTCCTTTCTGACATCTTTTCCGAGGTCATCATAGTAAACATAAGCTGCATTTTCTACAAGGTCAATTAAACCTTTAAATGTGTCCTCGCTACCAATTGGGAGCTGAATCGGAACTGCATTACATTTTAATCTGTCTTTCATCATAGAAACAACATTATAGAAGTCTGCACCCATAATGTCCATCTTATTTACATAAGCCATACGGGGAACTTTATAGTTGTCAGCCTGACGCCAAACAGTTTCTGATTGTGGTTCAACACCACCCTTAGCACAGAACACTGTCACGCTACCGTCGAGCACGCGAAGTGAACGCTCAACCTCAACAGTAAAGTCAACATGTCCGGGTGTGTCAATTATATTAATTCTATGGCCATTCCACTGTGCTGTTGTAGCAGCTGAAGTAATTGTGATACCTCTTTCCTGCTCCTGTTCCATCCAGTCCATTGTCGCAGCACCTTCGTGTGTTTCGCCGATTTTATGAACTCTACCTGTGTAGAAAAGAATTCTTTCGGTAGTTGTTGTTTTACCAGCGTCAATATGAGCCATGATACC
The DNA here is from genome assembly GCA_045576235.1 of Clostridia bacterium. Lineage (GTDB taxonomy): Bacteria > Bacillota > Clostridia > UBA1381 > UBA9506 > SIG437. The sequence continues at coordinate 30,309 of JAZNGA010000052.1, read as the reverse complement.
AATATTTCTCGTTTTCTGGAGACTAAATTCTCTAGCCACAATCTTCCTCCTTTCTCAAGTTCTCGGGCAAAACTATTGCCCTCTATTTTATTTTCAATCTTACCATCTGTAATGTGCAAAAGCTTTGTTAGCTTCTGCCATTTTGTGCATTTCTTCTCTCTTCTTAACTGATGCGCCCATTTCGTTTGCTGCATCCATAATTTCAGCAGCTAAACGCTCTTTCATAGTCTTTTCACCGCGCTGACGGCTGTAAATTGTGAGCCATCTTAAGCCGAGAGTCTGGCGTCTTTCAGGTCTAACTTCCATAGGAACCTGATAAGTTGCACCACCAACACGTCTTGCTTTAACCTCTAAAACAGGCATAATATTATCTAAAGCCTTGTTGAAAACTTCGATAGGATCAGAACCTGTCTTTTCGCTGATGATTTCAAAAGCTCCGTAAACAATTTTCTGAGCTGTTCCTTTCTTACCATCGAGCATAACATTATTTACAAGTCTTGTTACAACAATACTGTTGTATATCGGGTCCGCCAATACTTCTCTTTTTGCAATAAAACCTCTTCTTGGCACTGTCCTTCCCTCCTTCATCATTATTTGTTGATACCAAAAGGTATTAAGCCGCTTTTGCGACAATGCACATAAATGTGCACCAATGGGCATTCCGCCCCAATGAAATCACAGGTACTCGATTTTTAATCGTTTGTGCGCAGTACTAAATTTAAATATACAAAAGACAGAATAGTCAAAATGTTTTAATAAAATGTACCAGCACGTAAATGTGATTTTGCTAAGAATTATTTTGTCTTAGGCTTCTTAGCGCCATATTTAGATCTCGACTGGTTTCTGTTAGCAACACCTGAAGTGTCAAGTGAGCCACGGATGATATGATATCTAACACCAGGGAGGTCCTTAACTCTTCCGCCTCTGATTAAAACAACGCTATGTTCCTGAAGATTGTGACCAATACCCGGAATATAAGCTGAAACTTCGATACCGTTTGTAAGTCTTACTCTGGCAAGCTTTCTGAGCGCTGAGTTAGGCTTTTTAGGTGTCATTGTTTTAACAGATGTGCAAACGCCTCTTTTTTGCGGTGAGTTAACATCGGTAGCCTTCTTTTTCAAAGTGTTTAAACCTTTCAAAAGTGCAGGAGCTGTAGATTTCTTAACAGCAGTTTCTCTACCTTTTCTTACTAACTGGTTAAATGTTGGCATTTATCTATTCTCTCCTTTCTTCAGAATTTTATATTAAAGAAATATAAACAATGATATTTTGTCAAACTCTTATAAAAGTATGACAGCACAGGCGGCTCCCACATCAATCCCGCAAAATTTTCCGAGTTCTGTCTTGTTTGCAAAGAACTGAACGGGAACGCCTTTGTGCTCACAGAGCTCTAAAAACGGATTCTTCACATGACAATCTGCATCAAGGGCAACTAAAGCCTTTTCTGCTCTTCCTTTTAAAACAGCCTCGCGACACTGCTTGATGCCCACACATCTCTGCATTTTCTGAGCGTCTCCAGCCATTTCATCTTCACTCTCCGTCAGTCTCTGTAACACAATTCAAGCATGTAACTACAAGGCCTGCCATCTTCCCTTTCAAAGAGAAGATGACACACCTTACCGACATATTTTATCACAACGATTGCTCTATGTCAATATTTTTTTACCAGACATTTTTTATTTCACATCTGCTCCGTCTGAAACTTCCTCATCGGGAATAACATTTGAGCCGATGTAGTCGCTGTTGTCCATAATGAAAGAACTGATGTAGTCTGTTCCCATCTCGTCACCAGCTGCAGGAGCAATCTCCGTGTCTCTGTATTTTGTCATACCTGTTCCTGCGGGAACAAGCTTACCGATAATAACATTTTCTTTAAGTCCAACAAGCGGGTCAATCTTTCCTTTTGTTGCAGCTTCAGTGAGCACTCTTGTTGTCTCCTGGAAAGATGCAGCAGAAAGGAACGAATCTGTTGCAAGCGATGATTTAGTGATACCGAGAATAATCCTTGTGCAAACTGCAGGATTTTTGCCCTCTTTAATGAGTTCTTCATTCACTCTCTCAAACTCAACGATATCAACGAGCGAGCCTGTCAGGAAGTTACTGTCTCCCTGCTCTTCAATTCTCACTCTTCTGAGCATCTGTCTCACAATTACTTCAATATGTCTGTCGTTGATATCAACACCCTGAAGTCTGTAAACTCGCTGAACCTCCTGAATGAGATACTGCTGAACAGCAGTCACATCTTTAATTCTTAAGATATCGTGCGGATTCACACTACCTTCTGTGAGCTCATCACCTTTAGAAACAACATCACCCTCATTAACCTTAAGTCTTGAGCCATAAGGGATGAGATATGTTCTTGCATCGCCAGCTTCATCGTCTTTAATTACGAGTTCTCGTTTTTTCTTGTTCTCTACTATGCTGACCTTACCATCAATTTCTGCAATGATAGCAAGACCTTTTGGTTTACGCGCCTCAAACAACTCTTCAACACGGGGAAGACCCTGTGTGATATCGTCACCGGCAACACCGCCTGTGTGAAATGTTCTCATTGTGAGCTGTGTACCAGGCTCACCGATTGACTGAGCAGCAATAATTCCGACAGCCTCACCAACAGGAACAGGATCGCCACTTGCAAGGTTTGAACCATAGCATTTTGAACATATTCCGACTTTTGCCTGACATGTGAGCACTGAACGGATGACAGCTCTTGTCACTCCCGCACCAACAACCTTCTTGGCGAGATCTTCTGTTATGAGCTGATTTCTCTCAACTAAGACTTCTCCCGTTTCAGGATGGCATATAGGCTCAGCTGCATATCTGCCATTCAATCTGTCAAACAAGCCTTCGATTAATTCGCGACCATCTTTAATGTCGAACACTTCGATGCCTCTTTCAGTTCCACAATCATCTTCGCGGATGATAACCTCCTGGCTGACATCAACAAGTCTTCTTGTGAGGTAACCTGAGTCGGCAGTTCTTAAAGCTGTGTCGGCAAGACCTTTACGCGCACCGTGTGATGAAATGAAATATTCAAGCACGCTTAAGCCTTCACGGAAGTTAGCTCTGATCGGAATTTCAATAACTTTACCGGATGTGTCGTTCATAAGACCACGCATGCCGGCAAGCTGTCTTATCTGGTTCTTACTACCACGGGCACCAGAGTGCGCCATCATATATATTGGATTAAACTTGTCAAGGTTGTTCATAAGAGCATCTGTAACCTTGTCGTTTGTTTCAGTCCATGTCTGGATAACCATATTATATCTTTCCTCGTCAGAGATAAGACCGCGCATATAATCCTTCGTAATCTTATCAACAACTTTTTCAGCTTCTGCGAGGTATTCTTTTTTCTGTTCAGGCACTTTCATATCATCAACACCAACGGTGATAGCGCCGCGTGTTGAGAACTTATAGCCTAAAGATTTAATGTCATCGAGCACAACCGCTGTGTCAGTGAGGCCGTGAACACGGATACACTTATCAACGATTTTACCTAATTCTTTCTTTGTTGTTAAGAAGTCAATTTCAAGCTTGAATGCATTTTCAGGGTTGCTTCTGTCAACAAATCCAAGGTCTTGCGGAACCTTTTCATTAAAGATGAGACGACCAACTGTCGCATCAATCATCTTTTCAACGATAACTCCGTCAATTTCCTTTTTCATTCTGACTTTAATCGGTGCATGAAGTCCGACAACCTTGTTCTCATAAGCTAAAATTGCTTCGTTCGGGCTTGCAAATGATTTGCCTGCACCGGGCTCATTTTCGTTATCTATTGTTAAGTAGTATGCTCCTAAAACCATATCCTGAGTAGGCACAGTAACAGGGCGTCCATCCTGAGGCTTCAATAGATTGTTTGCAGACAGCATAAGGAATCTTGCTTCAGCCTGCGCCTCCGGCGAAAGCGGAACATGGACAGCCATCTGGTCTCCGTCAAAGTCTGCGTTATATGCAGTACATACGAGCGGATGAAGCTTTAATGCACGACCTTCAACCAAGATAGGCTCAAACGCCTGAATACCAAGTCTGTGAAGCGTAGGAGCACGGTTTAAGAGAACAGGATGCTCTTTAATAACCTCTTCTAAGACATCCCAAACCTCAGGTTTAACTCTTTCAACCATTCGTTTTGCGCTCTTTATGTTGTGAGCCAAGCCATCATTAACAAGCTTTTTCATAACAAAAGGCTTGAAAAGCTCAAGAGCCATTTCCTTAGGCAAACCGCACTGATAAATCTTAAGTTCAGGTCCGACAACGATAACCGAACGGCCTGAGTAGTCAACACGCTTACCTAAAAGATTCTGTCTGAAACGACCTTGTTTTCCCTTTAACATATCAGAAAGAGATTTTAATGCTCTGTTTCCCGGGCCTGTTACAGGGCGTCCGCGTCTGCCGTTATCGATTAATGCATCAACGGCTTCCTGAAGCATTCTCTTTTCGTTTCTGACAATAATTTCAGGTGCGCCTAAATCTAAAAGTCTTTTTAAACGGTTATTTCTGTTTATAACTCGTCTATATAAATCATTTAAGTCGGAAGTTGCAAATCTTCCGCCATCAAGCTGAACCATAGGACGAAGATCCGGAGGAATAACCGGAACTGCATCTAAAATCATCCATTCAGGTTTATTTCCTGAAAGTCTGAATGATTCAACAACCTCTAATCTCTTTAAAAGTCTTACCTTTTTCTGTCCGGAAGCGCCTTCTAAATCAAGCTTCAATTCTTTTGAAAGCTCTTCCAAATCAATTTCCTCTAAAAGCTCCTTGATAGCTTCAGCACCCATGCCTGCTCTGAATCTGCTTCCATATTTCTCTGTATATTCGCGGAACTCTTTTTCAGTCAGAATTTGCTTCTTCATGAGTTCTGTTCTTGCACCAGGATCAATTACAACATAGGATGCAAAATAAAGAACATTTTCAAGCATACGAGGTGTCATATCAAGAAGGAGTCCCATTCTTGTGGGAATTCCCTTGAAATACCAGATGTGAGAAACGGGAGCTGCAAGTTCGATGTGTCCCATTCTTTCACGACGCACTCTCGCGCGCGTCACCTCAACGCCGCAACGGTCGCAGACAATTCCTTTATGTCTTATTCTTTTATATTTACCGCAATGACATTCCCAGTCCTTTGTAGGTCCAAAAATGCGTTCGCAAAACAAACCATCTCTTTCTGGCTTTAAAGTTCTGTAGTTTATTGTCTCAGGCTTTTTAACCTCACCATGAGACCAGCTTCTGATCATATCCGGTGATGCAAGGCCTATTTTTATCGCTTCAAATGCGCTCTCTGACAACAGTACCATCTCCATTTCGATTTGATAATTTTTTTGGGGAAATCAAGAGTTATTATAATAAGCTTTTCGTGTTGTGTTTATTATAACAAATCCAAATCATCGACAAAATCCGAACTTTCTTCCTCTTCCTCAAATTCGTCATCACCCAAATCTGACTCTTCCTCTAAATCCAAGTCAATATCTTCCTCTGCAAACTCATCAACTTCTTCACCTAAAGCTTCTTCGCCTTCTTCAAAATCGTCGTCAGCGTTCATATCGAGTCCTATAAATGCAGCATCGTCTTTAATATACATTCCTGCATTTGTTGACTCTTCCTCAGAAGTGTCCTTAAGTTCAACTTCTTCCATGTTTTCGTCAAGCACTCTCATATCAAGACATAAGCTCTGGAGCTCTTTCATGAGAACCTTAAACGATTCAGGAACGCCCGGTTTTGAAACGCTTTCGCCTTTAACAATTGATTCATATGTCTTAACACGACCGATAATATCGTCAGACTTAACAGTTAAGATTTCCTGAAGAGTATAAGCTGCGCCATATGCTTCCAAAGCCCAAACTTCCATTTCACCGAATCTCTGTCCGCCGAACTGAGCTTTACCGCCGAGCGGCTGCTGTGTAACGAGCGAATATGGGCCTGTTGAACGGGCATGAATCTTGTCGTCAACAAGATGGGCAAGCTTTAAGATATACATTATACCAACTGTAACTCTGTTATCAAACGGCTCACCTGTTCTTCCGTCATAAAGAACTGTCTTACCATCACGGTCAACTCCTGCTTTTTCCAAAGTGTCCATGATGTCTTCTTCGCTTGCACCGTCAAACACCGGTGTTGCAATCTTCCAGCCAAGCTCACGAGCTGCTCTTCCCAAGTGAACCTCAAGAACCTGACCAATGTTCATTCGTGACGGAACGCCCAGAGGATTAAGCACAATTTCAAGCGGAGTTCCATCGGGAAGGAACGGCATGTCTTCTTCAGGAAGAATTCTTGAGATAACACCCTTGTTACCATGACGACCAGCCATTTTATCTCCGACTGAAATCTTTCTCTTCTGTGCGATATAGCATCTAACGAGCTGATTTACTCCCGGCGGAAGTTCATCACCCTTCTCACGGTCAAACACGATAACATCAACGATGATACCAGCTTCCCCGTGCGGAACTTTTAATGATGTGTCTCTCACTTCACGAGCCTTTTCGCCAAAGATTGCACGAAGGAGTCTTTCTTCTGCTGTGAGCTCAGTCTCACCTTTCGGTGTTACCTTGCCGACTAAGATGTCGCCTGAACGCACCTCAGCACCAATTCTGATAATACCTCTTTCATCAAGGTCTTTTAAAGCATCCTCACCGACATTAGGTATGTCGCGTGTGATTTCTTCAGCTCCAAGTTTTGTGTCTCTTGCCTCACACTCATACTCTTCGATATGAATGGAGGTTAAGATATCATCTCTTACGAGCTTTTCATTTACGAGCATAGCATCCTCGTAGTTATAGCCTTCCCATGTCATAAAGCCGATTAAGAGATTTCGACCGAGGGCGATTTCACCCTTGTCTGTTGAAGGACCATCTGCAATGATGTCGCCTTTTTTAACTTTATCTCCCTGGCTGACAATAGGCTTCTGATTTATGCATGTTCCCTGGTTGGAACGAGCAAATTTTATAAGTTTATATTTATCAAGCGTGCCTGTCTTTTTCTGTTTTATGACAATCTCGTCGGCACTGACCTTCTGAACTGTTCCATCTTCTTTTGCCAAAACAACAACGCCGGAGTCTTTAGCTGCCTTATATTCCATTCCTGTTCCGATAATCGGAGAGTCTGTTCTGAGGAGCGGCACAGCCTGTCTCTGCATGTTTGAGCCCATGAGCGCACGGTTAGCGTCGTCGTTTTCTAGGAACGGAATCATTGCCGTAGCAACGGAAACAACCTGCTTCGGTGAAACATCCATGAAGTCAACCTTGCTCGGTGCGACCTCTAAGAACTGGTCTTTAAAACGCGCTGTTATTTTCTTTTCAGCAAATTTGCCGTCTTCTGTGAGCGCCTCTGACGCCTGCGCTACAACATATTCATCTTCGACATCTGCTGTCATATAAACGATTTCATCTGTCACCTTGCCTGATTCTTTATCAATCTTTCTGTATGGCGCTTCAATGAAACCATATTCATTAATTCTCGCATAAGTAGAAAGCGAGGATATAAGACCGATGTTCGGACCTTCAGGCGTTTCGATAGGACACATTCTTGAATAGTGAGAATAGTGAACATCTCGAACCTCGAAGCCTGCACGGTCTCTTGAAAGACCACCAGGACCTAAAGCTGAAAGTCTTCTCTTGTGCGTGAGCTCTGAAAGCGGGTTGAGCTGGTCCATAAACTGAGAAAGCTGAGATGAACCGAAAAACTCCTTGATTGTTGCAACAACAGGACGGATGTTAATGAGCGCCTGAGGAGTCACAATGTCTAAATCCTGAATTGTCATTCTTTCTCTCACGACGCGTTCCATTCTCGAAAGACCAATTCTGAACTGGTTCTGCAAAAGCTCACCAACACAGCGAAGTCTTCTGTTTCCTAAATGGTCAATATCGTCTGTTGTTCCAACTCCATAAAGAAGACCAATCTGATAGTTGATTGAAGAGAAGATGTCTTCTTTTGTGATATGTCTCGGAACAAGCTCTGTTTCTCTTGCTTTGATTTTTGCTTTGATTTCTTCTTCGGTCACACATTCTTCAAGAATTTCTGAAAGAACGCTGTAGTTTACCTTTTCTTTTATTCCAAGGTCTGTAACATCAAAATCAACAAAATTCTGCAGCTTAACTGTGTTATTTGAGAACACAACGATGCTCTTTCCGTTAACATCAATGATGACTCTGTTAACTCCGGCATCTTCAATCTCTAAAGCCTTTTCCTTTGAGATATATTCCCCTGCTTCTAAAAGGATTTCTCCTGTCTGCGGGTCTGCTATAGCTTCTTTAGCATTATATCCCGTTATTCTTGCTGCTATGGCAAGCTTCTTATTATATTTATATCTGCCCACTCTTGCTAAGTCATATCTTTTAGCATCAAACAAGAGTCCCATAAGCAGAGATTCAGCGCTCTCAACCGTAGGCGGTTCGCCCGGTCTTAACTTTTTATAGATTTCAATTAGCGCATCGTCACGAGACTGAACTGCAGCACTCTTTTCAAGCGTGATCAAAAGGGGCTCTGTCTCACCAAACACACTAATGATTTCATCATCGCTCTGCATTCCAAGAGCTTTTAAAAGAATTGTGGCAGGAAGCTTTCTTGTCCTATCAATTCGAACTGATAAAACATCGTTGACATCGTTTTCATATTCAAGCCACGCTCCTCTGTTTGGGATTACAGTTGAAGAAAACAGCTCTTTGCCTGTTTTATCATGCGTCATCGCATAATAAATTCCGGGCGAACGAACGAGCTGACTCACTATAACCCTCTCTGCGCCGTTAATAATGAAGGTGCCCTGGTCTGTCATAAGCGGAAAATCGCCCATGAATATATCCTGCTCTTTAACCTCTTCCGTTTCCTTATTAATAAGGCGGACCTTTGCCTTAATCGGAGAAGCATAGTTTGCATCTCTTTCCTTACATTCCTCAACAGGATATTTAACCTTGTCTTCGAGTTTGTAGTCAATAAACTCCAAAATCAGATTTCCCGTATAGTCCGTTATGGGAGAAATATCTTTGAAAACTTCCTTAAGTCCTTCCTCCAAAAACCACTTATACGAGTCCTTCTGTACCTCAATAAGGTTTGGCATGTCTAAGATTTCGTCTATCTTAGCATAACTCATTCTTACATTTTTTCCTAATTGAATAGGATGTACCATAGACCTCATCACCTCATCTATAATTTATATCGAGCAAAACATTTATAAACGCATATGCATTATAACCAAAAAAAACCTCTAAAAAATGCCCATTGTCTGTCATTTTGACGACACTGTCTATAGCATAATAATCCATTTTTGAGTATATAATGCAATTTATTATATTAACATAATCTTGTAAAGATGTCAAGTAATATTTTTAATTTTTTTTATTATTTTCTGCTTTTTTGTTCACAACAAGGGATTGTTTCTTTTGTTTCATTATAAATTTCATTGACACCCGCATCAATTTATGGTATGTTATGATTGTGATAGTCAGTTTATATAACGCTATTTTTGATGCTTCACGCATCACAAATGACAGAACAGGACAGTGAAAAAAATGAATGTTATAAGTAAAATAACGACAGTATATGAAAATTTAAGCAAAAGCCATAAGGCTATAGCGAAATATGTGATTGAAAACTTTGATAAAGCTGCATATTTAAATGTCGAACAGCTCAGCCGGATGTCAGGAGTGAGCGAGGCTACCGTTGTGCGTTTTTCAGCAGAGCTCGGATTCCCAAAATATCAGTATTTTCAAAAGGCTGTTTTAGACTATGCAAAATCAAAGCTCACAAATGTTCAGCGCATGGAAGCGGCATACGGAAGATTATCAGGTACAGACATTTTTGAAAAAATCTTAAATGCCGACATCGAAAAAATCCGCACTACTCTTTCTAAACATAATGCCGAGGTCTTCAACACCTCTTTAGACATAATCTCAAAAGCAAGAAGAATATTCATCATAGGTCTTCGTTCTTCTTCGGCTCTTTCATCATTTATGGGATATTATTTCAAACTTATTTTTGACGATGTCCATGTTATTAGCTCAAGTGTGGGCGATGTTTTTGACCACATACATAACATCACAAAAGATGATGTTATGATTGGAATTAGCTTCCCGCGCTATTCCAAAAGAACAATTAACGCACTTCATTATGCAAAACAGCTTGGCGCTTCCGTGATAGGCATCACAGACGGTGAGCTCTCTCCAATTTCTTCTATTGCCGATGTTTCTTTGACAGCAAGCAGCGATATGGAATCCTTTGTCGATTCACTCGTTGCCCCCATGAGCCTTGTCAATGCTATGATAGTTGCCCTTGGCGCCCGCAAAAAAGATGAAGTGTCAGAAACTTTTGAAAAGCTGGAGCACATCTGGCGAGAATATGAGGTGTATGATAATGCTGATGAAAAATAATAACCTGTGCAGAATAATGTCATTTATCATTATATTTATGACCATCTTTTCGGCATTTCCGATTATTTCAGTTAAAGCAGAAACTCCCAAAAAGGTGAAGATTGGTTTGTTTTATGGTGAAAACGCAAAGGATTACTACACGGTCTCGTCTGAAGACGGTGTGAGCATTTCACTTTCAAACGATGAAAGCACATCTTTAATTTTTGCTGACTCGTCAATTTCAAGTGTGACGGTCAAAAAGAACACCTTTTTTTCTTTGGAACATTCCCGGATTTATCCTGATATGGAGACCGCTATGCAAAAGGTAGATGAGCTTAAGGCTGAAGGAGAAGGTGCTTTCTGTTCTGTTTCAGGCAACATATATTCAGTCAGAACAGGTCTTTATTCCACATTTGAAGAAGCTCAGGAAGCCTCTTCAAGCTTTGGAAACAGCGTCGTAGCTCCCACTTCAAGCGGAATTTTAGTTTTTGTTGGTGATGATATAAAAATTGCAGTTGATGACATAGGTCGCCACGCAGAAATCGCCGCTATTTCAGGAAACATTTCATTAAATTCAGTGCCATACAGAGGCGCAATCCGATTTTTAAGAAGCAACGGAAACGATATGGCGGCAGTTAATGTGCTTGGCTTAGAAGAATATCTTTATTCTGTCGTTCCCAAAGAAGTCAGCGCATCATGGAACGAAGAAGTTTTAAAAGCTCAGGCTGTTGCCGCAAGAACCTTTACAATAACAAATTTAAACAAATTTAAAAAATATGGCTTTAACCTTGACAACACAACTGCATCACAGGTTTACGGCGGAGTTGGCGCCGAGCACCCGAGAACAACTGCTGCAGTTGATGCGACAAAGGGTGAGATTGTCCTCTATGACGGCAAGCCCGCCAGCATTTATTATCACGCTACAAGCGGGGGAAGAACAGCAAACTCTGAAGATGTGTGGAGCACAGCACTTCCATATTTGAGAAGCGTCGAAGATATTTTTGAAAATCCCGATGAGGCAACCTCTGCCCGTTGGAGCGTGACTTTCACAAAGGAAGAACTGAAAACGGCTCTCGCTGCCCGTGGCATTGACCTCGGAGACATCGAAGATGTCACCGTGGAACATTCAGACGGACGAGCTATAAAGCTCACCTTCATCGGAACAAAAGGCTCAAAAACATATTCTAAAGACAACATCAGAGTTCCGCTATCCTTAAAAAGCACAAATTTTGTTCTGATAAAAAGCGGAGACAAAACTGAAACAGAGCCATTTTTAGATAGTTTTGAAAACAAATCTGAAAATGCATTGAAGACGATAGGTGCTTACGCATCTGGTTTAGCAGAAAAGCTGATAGAAAAATCAGAAAAGCTTTCGGCTTCTCAAGAGCCAAAGCCTGCAAGTTTCACCTTCTCAGGTGGCGGCTGGGGACACGGTGTCGGCATGAGCCAATGGGGAGCAAAAGGAATGGCTGACAACGGCTTCACATATAAAGAAATTTTAACTCATTATTTTACCGGAGTGCAGGTGGATATATATTGAATGTAAAAGATTTTGATTATTACCTTCCGGAAGAGCTTATCGCACAGGTTCCTCTGGAAAACAGACCATCATCAAGATTATTAGTGCTTGATAAGCACACAGGCAAAACAGAACACAAGTCATTTTGTGACATTCTCTCTTTTTTAAAAAAGGGGGATTGTCTTGTTTTGAATGACACAAAAGTGCTCCCTGCCCGTCTTTATGGAAAAAGAGAAGATTCAGGAGCTGCAATCGAATTTCTGCTATTATCTCAAAAGGAAAACGACATTTGGGAAATCATTGTAAAGCCCGGTAAAAAGTGTCGGAAAGGTCACAGAATTGTTTTTGGCGGCGGAGAGCTCAAAGCAGAGATTCTTGATATTGTTAACGAAGGTAACAGACTTGTCAGGTTTGAATATGACGGAATTTTCAACGAAATTCTGTCAGAACTCGGGGAGACACCACTCCCACCATATATTACAGAAAAGCTTGAAAATCCTGACCGCTATCAGACGGTTTACGCGCGCGAGGAAGGCTCTGCGGCAGCTCCGACAGCAGGACTTCACTTTGATAAAGACCTTTTAAAGAGCTTAGAGGCGCTTGGCGTCAAGCTCGCGTTTGTCACTTTGCATGTCGGACTGGGAACATTCCGTCCTGTTAAAGTTGATGTCATCGAAGAGCACAAGATGCATTCTGAATTTTTCACTTTAAGCCAGGCTACAGCTGACATTATAAACGAAACGAAAAAAAATGGCGGTCGTGTTATATGCGTCGGCACAACGAGCTGCAGAACAGTTGAATCAGCAGCAGATGATAATGGTTTTTTAACAGAAAAAAGTGGTTGGACAGACATCTTCATCTATCCCGGCTACAAGTTCAAGGTTTTAGATGCTCTCATAACGAATTTCCATCTTCCTCAATCAACGCTTATTATGCTTGTCAGCTCGCTTGCAGGAAGAGAAAATGTTTTAAATGCATATCAGGAGGCTGTCAGAGAAAAATATCGTTTCTTCAGCTTCGGCGATGCGATGTTCATTCGATGATTTCATCATTGAATGAATAAGTGAAAAGGTAAGAGTGAAAAGTGAAGAGTTACGGTGGTTTTTCGCCTTTTGCGAAAAACAAAATTAAAAATGCTGATAAACCGCAAGCTTTGGCGATGCGATGCTTATTAAATAAAAATCTGTTTTCCAATATGATAAAACACCCGAAAGGATGATATGTGTGTATAAATTACTGGCGTCTGAAGGGCGCGCAAGACGAGGAGAATTTCACACCGTTCACGGCATCATTCAGACACCTGTTTTCATGAATGTCGGGACTGCTGCTGCAATCAAGGGCGGTCTGTCTTCAATGGATTTAAAGGAAATAGGTTGTCAGGTCGAGCTTTCAAACACATATCACCTCCATCTCCGTCCCGGTGATGATGTCGTTTTTGATATGGGCGGACTTCATAAGTTTATGAACTGGGACAGACCCATTCTGACAGATAGTGGCGGATTCCAGGTTTTTTCCCTTGCCGAAATCAGAAAAATCAAGGAAGAAGGCGTGACATTTGCCTCTCACATAGATGGTCACAGGATTTTCATGGGGCCTGAAGAGAGCATGCAGATTCAGTCAAATCTTGCATCCACAATCGCAATGGCATTTGACGAATGTATGCCCGCGCGTTCAGATAAGGACTACGCCAAAAAAAGCACAGAGCGCACAGAGCGCTGGCTCCTGCGCTGCAAGGATAAAATGTCGCAGCTGAACAAAGAAGAATGCACCATAAATAAAGAACAGATGCTCTTTGGAATAAATCAGGGTGCTCTTTTCTCTGACATAAGAATTGAAAATATGAAAAACATTGCAAAACTTGACCTTCCGGGCTATGCAATAGGTGGTCTTGCTGTCGGAGAAACTCACGAAGAAATGTATTCAATTTTAGATGATGTTCTCCCCTATGCTCCCGAAAACAAACCGCGCTATCTTATGGGAGTCGGAACGCCATCTAATATTATTGAGGCCGTGTGGCGCGGAATTGATTTTTTTGACTGTGTTATGCCGAGCAGAAATGCCCGTCACGGACATCTCTTCACCTGGAATGGCGTCATAAACATTATGAATAAAAAATATGAGCGCGACAATCTTCCGATAGAGCCGGGATGCAATTGTCCTGCGTGCCAAAACTATTCAAGGGCATATATCCGCCACCTGATGAAAGCGGGAGAAATGCTCGCTATGCGACTCTGCGTGCTCCACAATTTATATTTTTATAACAAGTTGACATCAGAAATCAGAAATGCCTTGGATGACGGAAGATATGCTGCTTTCCGTGAGGAATACAGTGAAAAATTAGCAAAAAGAATTTAGAAGGTTTATTAGATTTTTCTCATTAAATGATACAAAGCAAAAACAGCTGTAGTAAAATTTTGCTACAGCTGTTTTTTTTGGCTGGACGGCAAATAGCGCATTTTGCTACAGCCCCATTTTTTTCTTATTATTTTAAATAAAGCTCCCCACCCTTCACATAGGCATATGGTCCGTCTTCTGTGAGATGAACAGTTTCCCCATAAACATTTGCTATTGTTTTCGGAGAAATAAACTTATCAGTTCTGCCGATGACTGCAAACCCATCTTTTATCGGTGCAAATATGTAGAACTTATAATCGTCATTATCTTTTAACTCAACATCAAAGCTTTCACCTTTTTTCAAAATCTTAAGCTCTTTTGAAAAATGTTCATAGACGGCAACCTCATCAGCACAGAAGCCATCAATGTCAGAGGCGGATATTTCAGCTTTAACTGCTCTGTTTTCACTATCAATATTAACAGCCGCCAAAACACCATGTTCCCCCGCTATGTTCTGAAGTTTTAGTGCTTTTCCGTTTTTTGTCGGGTCAACTGTCATGCAATCTGCAGTCGGAATGCACGGACGGTCGCACCTTAAAATTTTGCCATCATCCGTGGCAAGCGGAGAAAGCATCTCTCTGCGGCTTCTTGATATCATATCGCTCACATATATCGGTCCGCCGCTGATTGCTCTCATCAGGCTGTTTTTGCCTTCCTGCTCATCGTCTGTCCACCACATATCCCAGTCACACCAATAGAATTGTCCCTGAAGCACCGAACCATAAGCACACATTAAAATATGCGTTGCAAACCACACTTTATTTTCCGGCTGGAAATCTCCCGAACATCTCGCAATCGGACTTATAGGTCTTGACCACATATTTTCCATTCCCATACACATACAGTTAATCAGACAATTGTCAAAATGTTCTCCGACTGATGCCTCAAGACCTGAATGAAATTCTTTTGCAATCTGACCGATTGGTGCTTCTCCTTTATAGAAATTGTCTATCTCCGACTGATTATCTATTTTCACAAATTCAGCACCGCTCTCTCTGTAGTAATCATGAATTTTCTTAAAAAACATATATGATTTATCTTCGTGCCAGTCAGGGACATACACATCATTTTTTGTTTTAAAGACATAGTCTTTTAAAATAGCATACCCCTCGCCTTCGGGATCAAGCCCCCGCCAATATCCGTTTATGGGATGCCACAGGCCAACCTTTATGCCGTATTCATTAATTTTTTCAATGCATTTTCTCAAGCCATTCGGAAATCTTTTGGGGTCTGCTTTAAAATGCGATAACATAGAGCTGAACATTATTATCTGCATTTCGTGCTTATCGGCATATTTTTTATCATAAAAATTATGCACTTCTGACCACATATCGTCTAAAATTGCCCATTTAATCGGGATGTTCTTCTCTTTGAATTCCTCACATTTTTCTAAAAGCCCTTCTTCGCTCACTCTTATCTGCATGCTGTCCCAGCTGCACCATCCGAGATATTCAAAAAGCTCAGGATATCGGCGCTCGCTGATGTGTCTCACTCCGCTTTTTAAAAGCTTAAGGGCTGCTTTAACACATTTTTCTGTTAATTCCAACGGATTTTTGCCCACACAGTAAACAAACGAAAGCTCATTACATGTTTTTAAAGAGTCAAATGATGAAGACATTTTTGCGGTGAATTCATTTTTATCTTTTCCTTGGAAAACTGTTTTATAGCCCCCGCTCACAACAGGAACAAAAACTGCAAATTCATCTGTTTTAAGCTTTATTACAAGCATCTGTGTTTTATCAGGCATATCTTTAAAATCGCTTCCGAAGTGTGGAGAGCACCAGCATTGATATTTTCTCCAGTTTGCCATATAGCTTTCAACTTCCGCGCCTATTTTAACATCAATTCCAACACCGAAATCAGGGTCTATGACATGCATTTTCTCTTTCTCAGAGCCAAGCGCAACCGCTTCAACATAAACTGCAAAAATTCCGCTTTCAACCTCTTCCTTTCTGATGTAAAGCAAATCTGTGATATTCTTTTTGCCAACGGTGTTTAAATATGCATTAAATTCAAACATTGCTGAATCTCTCCTTAAAATTTTATCTTATTATTGCATTTGCAAAAAATTCTGTGTAATTTTTCCTTTTGTCTTCCGTTTCACATTCTAAACAATACTTTAAGCCCACCATGTCATATTTAGCTCCCGCCATGCTATTATACGGCAAGAGTTCAACACGATTTTCTCCTGCAATTTCAGCTATTGCCGCAAGATTTTCATCTGTGTCTGTGATATTAGGTATTAAGGGAACTCTGAACACAAAATCCTTATTGCTTTTCTTTAAATATTCTATGTTTTTTAAAATTTTTTCATTGCCCACACCTGTGTAAAATTTGTGTTTGTCATTGTCGGCAATCTTAATGTCCTGCATTATGTAATCAAATCTGCCGACAACGCGCCTGTATGTTTCCCTATCTGCATATCCGCTCGTCTGAAGTGCAAGATGAATTCCGCTGAGTTTTTCTGCAAGCTCACACACAAAATCAGCTTGCAGAAGCGGTTCCCCGCCTGATATGGTGATTCCGCCGCCGCTTACCTCTATGAAATCTTTATATTTTAAAAGCTTTTTACAGAGCTCATCAGATGAACACTTTTTGCCACACATGGAAAGACAGCCATTAGGGCAGGCGAAGATGCATCTGCCCGCCTTTTTACATTCGTCATGCTCACATTGTTTGCGGCAACTGCCGCAATTTGTGCATAAATTCTTTTTATACATAAGCTGAGTTTCAGCTGACAAGCCCTCGGGATTGTGACACCACAGGCACGAAAGCGGACACCCTTTTAAAAAAACTGTCACTCTGCTTCCCGGCCCGTCGTGCATTGAAAATTCCTTTATGTCAAATATAGTCCCGATCATAGCACATATTCCTGTCTCTTCATAACATGGTCCTGATAGCTCTTATCAAGCTCAACAAAATACGCGCTCCAACCCCATATTCTGACAACGAGGTTTTTATATTTATCGGGATTTACTTGTGCATCACGGAGCTTATCAAGATTTACCGCATTCAGCTGAAGCTGATGGCCACCCAAAGTTATATATGATTTTACAAAGCTCGCAATTTTAGAGATAGCGTCTTCTCCTTTAAACATACTATGGTGAAATTCAAGAGTTAATGGACCACCATTAAAAACTTTTTTAAAATTTTGCTTTGAAAAGCTTTTTATCACGGAAATCGGACCTGAAATGTGTGCAAAAATGCTTGGTGAAAAGTTGGTTCCGAAGGGCTCTCCGCGTCTTCTTCCGTCAGGAGATGCTCCAATTTCATCAGCATGCCACAAATAATACATCGCGCTTCCTGTTCCCGGACGATATTCCCCACCCAAACAGTTCTTTCGTCCCTTCAGAGCATCGGAAAATCCATCTAAAAGCTTAACTGAAATGTCATCCACTTCATCAACATCATTTCCCATTTTATCCGTCTTAAATCTTAACAGATTCAAAAGCTCAGGGTCGTTTTCAAAATCAGAATCCACCGCAGTTATCAATCTGTCCCACGATATTGTTTTTTCATCATAAACATATTTTTTCACAGCGTAAAGTGAATCAACCGCTGTTGCAATTCCCGTTCCGTGAATTCCAAAATTGTGATATTTTATCTCATTCATACAAAGACTCTTAAAAGGCGACGGAACAAACCACAGGTTGTTTATGCCACCACATATGTCGTCACACATCAGCTTCATTTCCATTTTAACCGCTTCGAAAAACTCTTCATATGTTTCTTTATCAGTATGCTTATGTATGCAATTATCAATAAGCTTCGGGAACGAAAGAGCCCCGATGTTTGCAATATCACCGCCGCAACCGGGAATAATAAATTCCCAGCATGCAGCGACCGTGT
Organism: Clostridia bacterium; assembly: GCA_045576235.1. Classification (GTDB taxonomy): domain Bacteria; phylum Bacillota; class Clostridia; order UBA1381; family UBA9506; genus SIG437. Next base: position 12,213 of record JAZNGA010000052.1, on the reverse strand, counting down.
AGTCGCGCGCATCTTTTTCATCATATCCGTTTGAGATAAGAGCATCTATCATAACATCATCGTTTGAATATTGCGGAAAACCAAGCCCTTTTTCTGTCAGTCGGCTTCCAAGCTCAAAGACTTCTATGGGAGTTTCTTTGTTGACTCTTAAATTAATTTTAGGGTCAATCATCATGTTTTCTCCCGATGCTTTTAAGCAGAGTTCTGATAAAATATTAAACACTTCATTTCCGTTTTCATCAACACCGCCCAGGACCATGCTTTGTCCGTTGTCGCCCTGCTGAACCCCGGGATAAAGGTCACTGTCTTTATTAAACGAAAGGAAAAAATCTTCCAATAAAGCCAGAGCTGTTTCCTCAGTCTGAATGCCGCTATCTAAGTCGGCTTTAAGATAAGGATACATATATTTATCAAATCTTCCGATTGTGACATGATAATTCCCTTCAAGCCATAATGAGAAGTGGATGATCCTGAAAAACTGGAGCGCTTCCTTAAAAGAAGTTGCACCATGTCTCGGAACAACAGAAAGCACCTCGGCAATGTCATCTCTTCCTTGTTTTAACGCTTCCATCCGATAACGCTCAGACAAAGATAAGATGCTGTCTATCATTCTTTTTCCATATTCATCTGCACCTTCACGGATTTTTTCCAAACCGCTTGAAATAATTCTGCCATAGTCAGGCGTGAAATTTGAACAAAAACCCAATTCATGTATAAAATGCTTTCCTTTGATTTCTGCCCATTCTTTCTCACTTATGATTTCAGGCAGATTCTTCACTGTTCGCATAAAGCAAATCTGTTCGCACGGCAAAATAACAGGCGTTTCCGCTTCGCACACCTGTTCAAAACGATAAACCATTCGCTCTTCAATGCTCATATTTTTATCGAAAACCAAGGAAAAATCTTTTCTATATTGATGATGTTTTTTATTAAGCAAAAATTCTTTAAGCATAATAATTCTCCTCTCAAAAAAACATGGTTTGTTTTTCCATTAACGATAATAAGAGTGTTTATTTGATTCTACCATATTTTATTCTGTCCGTCAATAGTTTCTCTCTCATAAGTGCTGGCTTTATTGTAAATTTTCAAGGAAGGAAATGACAGGTAGCTTTTCTGCATAAAAAAACCTGCGAAGAAAAATTTTCCTCGCAGGTCTATTCGCCTTAACTCATTCACCATTTCCAAAGAGTCAGCTTCGCTGTCTTCTTTAGGTTTCAGAACTTTTTTATTTATAGAACTTTTCTTTTGCTGCTTTTAAGAATTTAAACGATCTGTCAAAATAGTCTTTATTATCTCCTGTTGCATTGGCTCCGCCTTCGCCATATGTTGTTGAATACCAGGGGGCTGTCATATAACCTAAAATCTGGTCATCGGGAGCATTTTCTTTAAAATATTCAACAAGATCCTCCATGTTTTGATCTACATTATAAAATGTTGAGCCACACGGAACATATTCATAGCCTTCCTTAAGAAGCGGAAGTGCTACGCTTCTCCACATCACATTGTAGGGATCTTCTTCTACATATGTAAGATTTAAGCTCTTATATGGCTCCTTTGCATAATATTTAACATATTCTTCCCATGAAGAAATCGGTGTCCAGTTTTCCTCTTTAAGGGCATGATAATACCAAGGTGAAATAACAGCATCATCTGCATCCATATGCTTTTTATATTCTTCAGGATGGCGGAAAAGCGGACAAGACCAGATCCACGCCTTAGCTCCGTTGTCTGCAACGCAGTCACAAAGGAATTTCAAATCGTGCCAATAAAGCTCGTCTTGTCTGAACACACCGAGGTCTCTGCCTGCACAGTGTCTTGCATCTTCTTCGTCCATTCCAAGATGGATGTATGTCGGCTTATCAAAAAGATTATAAACTTCTTTTATCAAGTCGTTGCAAAGCTGATAATATATCTTTGTCGATGTCATTCTGTGATACTCACCAAGCCATTGGTCGTGAGCTGTTGAAAAGTTAAGCTTCGGAATGAGCTCAATTCCCATCTCCTTACATTTTTTAACCTCTTCGCGAACTCTTTTTCTGCTCCACGCCCCGTTCATTGGGATTTCAGGATGTGACGCATATTGAATTCCATCACCGAGGTCTAACACGATTGTGTTTAATCCGGCTTTCACGGATTCGTCGAGAATATATGCCCAAAAATCATCATCAAAGGGAAGTGTGTCATATTTTTTTCCCCACATATGCATACTTAAATGCACTAAAATTCCCCAGATTTTTTCTTTTTTTGCCATTTTAATTCCTCCCATAATCTTTTCCAGCAAAGTCTTCTGCAATTATTTAGTTTTTATGTGTTTTTCTTTCCCCCATTAATATAACACTATCTTTTCCTTTTATCAATGTATTTTTTCCATTAAATTCAGACTTTTGTAAATACATAATAAAAAGCTTGTCCGTTTGTGCATAAAAAACCCTGTTGCAGAGCGACACTTGTCTCTTATGAGTCAGTTTTGGTCTTATATTTTGCCCAATACTGATTCTGTATAAAAAAAGGTGCTGTAGCAAAATGAACTCATTTTGTTACAGCACCTTTTAAAAGAGCCGAACCATTGAGATATATTTTATAAATCTCTTCCCATATTGCAAGTATATAAGAACTCTATTTTATCTCCACTTTCTAATTTATATTGGGAACACCCAACAGATGGTGTTTTCCCGTTCACACGATAAATCCACCCTGAAAGGTTTCCCGCATCAAATTCATATAAGTTTCCTATGCCCTCTATATAAACACTTTCATACATCGGATTATAGGTGAATTCAAAATGTATATTGCGGTTTTTTAGTTCTCTTTCCAAAACATCAAAAGCAGTTTCACCTTCTGAAAATTCAAGCTCAATTTCAGGTAAAATCAATCCACCTTCAGGGAGTAAATGTATTTTTTCAGGAGCAATACTATCCATATTGCCTGAAAGTGTATCACATCTTACTGTGAGAAAACAAGAAAGAGCACTCTTTTCAACCAATTCTTCCTGAATTTCTATTTCTTTATCAGTCTTTAAGATTTCCAGAGGTGCTGCCGTGGCAGGTATCATAGTTTCTTTTGGCTCAGTTCCTGTGCTCTCTGCAGTTTCCTCAACAACTGCTTCAATAGCTGCTTCATTCACCTGAACATCTGTTATTGTCTTTTGTGGATCAGGATAAAAGAAGCTCATTGCCAGAGCTATGGCACACAGCCCAATGGCAATAATAGCGATCTTAAACTTTTTTATAAAGTTCATATTAGCTTTGCCTTTCCAAGTATTTTATATATCATAACCGCAATATCTTCTCGTGTCACCTGCTTCTTAGGATTGACAAAATCTGCATTATTTTCTAAAATTCCATCATTAACACAATATCCCAAAGAAGATATAGCCCATGTAGCGATGCTGTCAAAATCTTCAAACTTGCCTAACATATCTTTTGCCACAGCTTCCTCCATATCGGTTTTAACACCGCCCAGTTTTGCAGCACGCTCCAACATTGTAGCAGCTTCTTCAAGAGTGATAGTCCCTTGTGGATTAAACAAATTTTGAGAAACACCTTTTATAATGCCGTAATGATATGCGGTTTTGATATATGGTACATACCACGCATCGCTGTCTATATCATCAAATTCTATGCCCTCTTTTTGCGGAAGCCCCAAAGCATTTACTATTATTGTCGCAAATTCTGCTCTTGTCATTGTTGCATAAGGGTCATAGTTTTCTTCAGTTTTTCCGCTTATTATGTTTCTTTCTGCAAGAGCCTCAATTTCAGCTTTCCCTTCACAATCTGCAATGTCAGCAAAAGTTTTTCCTTCTCTGACAATTGCTTTAAATGCAATGTCTTTATTCCTGCCGTCAAGACCAAACTTTGTTTCGGCATCATTCTTAGAACCATTCTCTTTTTCTGCCTCGCTAAAATCATCCTCTTTTTCTATATGTGAGGCACTCTCTTTTGTATAGTCATCGGTATAATACCACACAACAGTTGAATTTTTTCCCAGCTTTGTTTCACGGCAGCTTGTGTTTTTGTGTTCACCATCAACTGTGAACATCCAACCCGAACGATTTCCGTGGTCGAATTCACTATATCCTCCAATTTCGGAAACATATCCGTCCTTTTCGGTGAATTCAATGTCTTTGGCATCAAGAGCTTTTACAAGAGCGTCATAAACAGAATCATCTTTTTTGATGTTAACACTGGTTGACACTAATGCATTGTATTCAGAAGCATTATTTTTATAAGTATAGCTATTTTCGCAGTCATCGCCGTGAGCCATTACCTTTACAGTTACACGAATATTGTTTGAACCCGAACCGCCACCTGATGAAACTATTTTTTTAGTAACCGCAATCTTGCACACCGCAGGAACAATATTTTTTGCTTCTGTATATGCCACTGCATAGTATGTTCCCGGCTGAAGCTGTGAAGTATCAAGTTTTACTTTGCCTTCTTCATCTGTAGCAAGAACTTCTGCAGTCGTTCCTAAAAGCATAACCTTCGCATCTGCATAAGGAGATGAAACCTGATTCCAGTTTTCGTCATATCCAAGAGCGTTTAATGTCAGTTTTACCGAAGATCCTTGTCTTACTGATACTGTATTTTTATCAAAGTATGAATATGAGTCACTCCAGAACATTGTGTCATAATAATTAAATGCGGTGAGATAGTCTCCTTCGCTTACAACATCATTTAAGCTCCAGCAACTTGCATTATTGAGATAATAACCTGCACAAGCTGCAACGCCCGGCGTTCCTTTTCCCCAAAGAATTGCAAGAGATAATCCGTAGTCCCCAACAAAAGTGCTGTAGCCTGTTTCCGCCCCACCCTCATATAGTGCCTCGTGTGTTGCATATAAAGCCTCGTCAACGGTAAGTGTGCCGTTTTTGTCACGATCAGAAACTGTCACCTCTGCTTGTGCAACATATTCGCCATTTTTGTCAATAACAATATCACCGTCATTTGCCATGGTCACAAATACAACAACAGGGTCTGCCTCATTTTCTTCAGGAACAAGGTCCTCTATGATTGTCAAGTCGTTATAGGCTTGTCCTTCTGTTCCAAAATCCCAATATGCAACACTATCCTTATGAAACTTTCTGTAAGAATCATATGCCTGCATAACCTGATATGTCGAAAGCATATTAACAGAATCGCCAAAAAGGTAGCCGTTTCCGTCAGGGTTACGATATCTTTCAAGAGAAGTGATAATATTTTCCTGTTCGCCGGCACCAAAGCCGTTAGCAGGATCTGTCACATCAATACCAAGGGCGGAAATAGCCAACAAGACTTGTGCCGTAGTATTTGGATTATCATAATAATCCCAGTTCTCTGAAATATTGCCTGCAAGAAAAGCAATAGCTTTGTCGATAGCTTCAGCAACATGTGTTTCGCTTTTATATGGAGCTAAAGCTTGTACACAGATTGCAGTCATATCAACATCTGCAATTTCGGTATCAAACAGTCCAAAACCGCCACTTTCCAGCTGAAAAGTCAAAAGCCTATCAATAATATCACTTTCACTCCAAGTAGCATCTTGCGGAATTTCTGCTCTTGATGCATAAATTGCTAAAAGTGAATATGCAAGCTCATTCGTTCCGCTTTCAAGTCGTGTACTGTTGCAAATAAGATTGATTAGATTAACACCTTCAACATTTGCAGAATCCAAGCCCATAACAGCAAAAGCAAGTGTTGCTCTTGCTGCATCTGTAGGCTTAACATTCGCACCCCAGCCTTTAACAGTTTCTGTTAAAGAATTGGTGTACTCATCAAGTATGAAAGCCTCAATGTTTTTTTTGCCGCGAAGCAATGTGATAATAGCCCAATCCGAGCCAAAACCAACACCCGAATCATCTTGCATTTCTGTTAGTTTTTCGCCAAGGTAAGATTCAGCACTTCCAATTCCTTTGCTGATGACATCATAGATGCCTTCTTCTGTCTGGTAACTGTTTTCAAGTGAATCCATCGTTTGCTGGCTTGCAAACGACACTGTTGATGTCGCGATAAGCATAATTACCGACAACAACAAGCATAATAGTTTTCTGAATTTCATTTTGTTCCTTCCTTTCTTTTTGCCGGACAAATAAAAAAGCCACGGCAATTTTTCATATAAAAAATTGCCACAGCTGAGTTTTCCTGTGAGCATCACAATTTGCACCAAAAATAATGCTCCAAATATTTTTGGACGCAAAAACATTATTCCTATGCTTTTGAAGCACGGACGGAACAACATCAAAGCAGGTCTTGTGACTCGCAACATATAGACTATTTAGTCTGCATTTTCATATCCGGCCTTCTCAGTTTCCCAATGACTATCTTTCGATAAAGGATATAAAAACTTCGATGCATACACCGACAGTTATCGTCCAGGATTCGCACCTGATTCCCTTTTCACTGATTATGCCTTGCAGATATGCTTTTGCGGCATAACCAACACTCTGTGTGAACATATTAAATTTTACCCGGTTATTCTACCATATATCTACGAAAAAATCAATACACAAAACAAACAAATTTTATAACAAAGCTAATTTTTTGATGTTTCACATTAATGCCCTCTAATGCAAATCTCCTTTCAGATTATTTAAAATATACTGTATATCCTTTTAACTTGTCTTTTTGTTCATAGTTTTTAAGGGAGCCGGTGTTTCTGATGTGAAAAATCACCTTGCCCTCATATATCTCAAAAACCAAAAATTGTGACAGTTTTGGCGTTGCGGTGCCTGGATGATGCTTGAATTCTGCTTCGCCGCCATAACCGCTCATTCCGTCTTCTTCATAATATTCTCTGCCAAAAGGTCTTAGCCCTCCCATATGGACGAAAGAGTAGGCATATTCTTTTCCAAGGGAATCAGTTTGCATCAGATTGTTGTCAATCGGCACACCGTCGTCACCTATGTGCAAAATCGCACCGAAAGAAAAGTCTTTAAAGCACGATCTTTCCCCGTGCACATGACCATAAAGATAAAAAGCATTTTTATGCCCTTTAAAAACATCACAAAACAAATCAGTGTTTCCGTTTATCATCGTTTCTGTCAGAGTATTGTCGTTGTAATAATATATTGCTGACAAATGTCCCGTAACAAAAACAGGTTTTGTTCCAATGTGGATAATCCGATATGTTATCCCCTCCAACAATCGCTATATCAGCCAGTCCAACCTCTTCTATCGCAAGGTCCTTCGCCTGTATAAGTGATTTTCTAAGAGTTGTAGGATAATCCAACATTGACTGTTGATTATGTATATCCGTAAAACAAAAACCTGTGAGCATTTTTTCCATTTAATTATCCTCCATGTCTGCAAGTTTTATTTGACACATCTTTTGTAGCATTTAAATCATTTATATCACAATAAGGATAAAGTGTCAAAAAAACACCTCGGACAAAACTCCAAAGTGTTTTTTGTAAGAGTAGAATAATTTAGATATACAAAATTATTATTGTTACAAATAGCATTTTAAAAATATTGTTTCATTTTTCATAGATATTTTACCAATAGATTTAACTTCTAAGAATACGCTATTTTACGCAGTTTTCACCTACCATTCGCGTTTTATTAAAGAGATACTTCCTGCATTATCTATGTTAATCCTCTCAAGTGCTCCAATTTCTTTTAATAAAATAGACTGCAATTCTTTTGTCATTGTGCTATTTTTTAAATCACCAAGAGCAATATCTGAAAAGCGAAGCAGGAGATAATTTTGGCTATAAGATTCATTAACTCTCTCCCAATAAAATACCTTTGCTATTATTCCGTCTCTTAAAACCTCAATGTGAAAAGAGGAAACATTCTTATCACACAAAAGTTTAAAACAACTTCCATTAGATAAAAACTCTTTGCATATTACACTCTTAATTAATTCTGTATATCCACTGTTTCTAATTGTTTCTCTGTCCAGCTCTCTTTGAGCTTCTTTATTTTTCTTATTTTGATCTAATTTTTCAAACATTGAATCAAAAAATCCCATAATCTTTCTCCTTATTAATTTTTTTAAAACATCTCATTCGCTTTAATTAACTATATACCATTTTATATTATTGTTTACATTCAAATTGATAACACCAATTAATATATAATCCATATTATCATTTACTGTTAATATTTCTTGAGCATATTTAATGTCTTGTGGGGACAAATCGTCATTATTTAAATGCGAATGAACAAATCCTATAAACTCAATATCACTCTTGGACCATATTCTGTTTATAATATTATTTAAAAATGATATATTTGGATAATACTCATGAAGGCATGATTTAGCAATTCTATCAAATTGAAAGCAAGATATAACTTCTCTTGAATCAGATCCAATTATTCCTCCTGTTTCGTACCGATATTTTCTTAGTGTATTACATATTTGATCTAAAACATCTTTCTTAATACATATTTTTTTATCTTTCCCAATCCGAACAACCATAGTCTTTATCAAAACATCTATATATTCTATGTAATTTGCAGTAAGCAGACTCACCATCTTTTGTAACATCTCTACGGTCTAAATATCGACAATCACCGCAATAATACATTGTGCTGAACTTTCCTTTTGGTAATTTAATTGTAGTTTTCTTTTTCATATAATTATTCTCCTTATTTTGACATTCGCTAGATGTCATATTTGTAATCATTATAACATATAATCTTATTATTGACAAGTACTAAATGTCAAAAAGGAGAAATTTTTATGTTTATAAACAAAGGTACAGATGGGTTAAATAATATTTGCGGCAAGAAAATTGCTAGTTTAAGAAAAAAACTGAACATATCCCAAAGAATATTGGCAGACAGACTACAACTTACTGGACTTGATGTAGATAAAAATGCTATTCAACGAATTGAGTGTGGAAAAAGGTTTGTAACAGATATTGAAGTTAAAGCGTTTTCCAAAATATTTAATATTACACCTGATGAATTGTTGAATTAAAAAATTAGATAAAAATAACTTAAGTTCGAATGGGCGATGCTTTCACTCAAAAATTAGTCTCATTTCTTCGCTCTCGCTCCCCCAGCTCCTTATTTTTTCCGAAGAAAACCTCGCTTTATCATCCACTGGATGCGCTCAGTTTTCTTCCAGTTAACAGCCGCGCGGCTGTTTTCCGATTAAATGTGTTGGTTCGTGCACAGTTTAAAAAGCAAAACAAAAAAGACACCAGATGGTGTCTTTTTTGTTTTGGAAGAGCCGAATGGTTTGGATGACATCAAAATTAATTGTATTTTCTAAACCTGATAATTGTCTTAAACATGTCGCCATCTATGATAACATCAAATTTACCGTTACAAATCTCGGTATAACTCTTTGCGATTGCAAGACCAAGACCATTTCCTTCTTGTGTTCTTGATTCGTCACCTCTGACAAATCTGCACACAATTTCATCTGGATTGAAATCCATCGGGTAAGATGCTATATTTTTGAACTCCATAACGACTTCTCCGTTTTCTTCATAAGCAGAGATAAATACTCTCGTATTCTTCATAGTGTACTTGAGAATGTTACTTATCAAATTGCTTATTACACGGGACATCTTTCTGCCATCTGCAGAAATATATAGTTCTTTCGGAGCATTAACACAGAACGGAAGCTCTGATTTCTTTATTTCATTGTCATGCTCTCCGAGCGATTGATTAATAAGTAGTGATACATCAAGCTTTTCTAAAACAACACTTTCGTTTCCGCTTTGTACCTTTGATATGTCAAATAAGTCTTGTGTTAAGGTTTTAAGTCTGTCACTCTTATTTGCAATAATCTGAGCATAATCTTTAGCTTCTTCCGGTAAGCCTTCTACATTAGCCAATAGCTCTGTATAGCTAATTATGGATGTAAGAGGTGTCTTGAGATCATGAGATACATTTGTTATAAGTTCTGTTTTCATCCTTTCTGCTTTTACTTTAGCAGATACGGATTCATCAAGTCCTTTTGCTATATCATTGATATTGGTTGCTAACACTTTCATATCTTCGCTTTTAAGTTCAGGAATTTTGTATGCCACATTTCCGTTTCTGACTTCGCTGACACCTTTTTTGATTTCGTCAAGGTCTTTGGCACGGTAAGCTACAACAAAAGCTCCAAAGAAGAATAAAAGAACTCCAAAAACTATAAATAATTCTTCGTTGTATCCTAAAAATCCAAACATACCGATTAGTGCAGTATATACGAAAAGCATACTGATAAGAATTATACCCGTCTTTTTTGATAGCGTTTTGAAAACAAGATTTCTATATCCTATAAATCTGTTGCGAAGCCATCTAAGAACACTAAAAAGTGTTTTGAAAACCCATCTTAAAATACGAACGATAATGCTTGATTCAACAAATCTTTTGCATTTAATATTTCGTATGATAGAAAGCAAGGAAGTTATAACAACGGCACTTGTAATTGCTGCTACCAAACCAACAACCATATTCATCAGGTTATATGGGAAGCGTCCGTCAAAGTAATCATCAAGTAAAATAACACAAATTAAAACTGCACCAATTCCGATTCCGCCTATGGCAGTCAAATGAAGCTCTGTCCATATATTATCAAGCCACATTGATTTGTGTTCACCATCTTTGTTTTTTCCGCAAACACATAGTAAATAAATTAAGAGAAGCAAAGCTGCTATAACACAGATAAGTGCGATTTTGAATGTGTCGTGCACAACAGTAGCTTGTCTGTCCCAAACCACTTTGCACTCATTAACATACGCTTCTTTAACGCTTGTGCAAATCACTATTGATGGTGTCATATCATATAATGAAAGTTCATCAAAAAACGGATATGAGTAATAGCGATTTTGACTTGATACTCTGTCGATATTACCGTTTTCATCTCGTTTTGTTAAACGATAAAACGGTGCAGTCATAAGCTCTTTTTCGCTTGTAGCTCCGCAATTGGTAAACACCTTGTTATTCCATTTGACATAGTAATTTATTTTATCTGCACAATGCATGTCATCCAACCACTCACAAATAACTCCTTCATAACTGCCGGGATCTACAATTGAAAATCCTTTTTCCAAGGCTTGAATAACTTCTTCGTCGAATTGGTTGTATAAATCATGAACTGCATTAAAAACTGCACCTTCAGGCGCCACAAGCAAAGTTTCAAAATGTCTTGCTTCATTAAAATCACTTTCAAAGCCATATATCAGTTCTCTTTCATTACAATATTCTGCAATACCGTTAGTAACGGTTAATACTCCTAAAACAATGCTTACAATAAACAACAGCACGGCTATTGTTTTTGTGTAATTAGAATATAAGAATTCTTTCATCGCCAAAACCTCCTTTAGTCAATCTTATAACCGATACCCCAAACAACTTTGAGATATTTAGGTTCCTTCGGATTGATTTCAATTTTCTCTCTGATATGTCGGATATGTACGGCGATAGTGTTATCACCGACAACCGTTTCCTCGTTCCACACATTAGAGTAAATATCTTCTGCCGAGAACACCCGTCCTCTGTTTCTCACAAGCAGTTCAAGAATTTTATACTCAATAGGTGTAAGCCTGACATCTTCTCCGTCAACTTTTACAGTTTTCTTCTCGGTATTAACTACAAGTCCGTCAATTACGATTTCGCCGTTTTGTTTTCCTATCGAGCCAAGAGTGGTATATCTCCTTAACTGCGATTTTACTCTTGCAACAAGCTCCGAAGGATTAAACGGCTTTGTTACATAATCATCAGCTCCTGCAGTAAGACCGAGTATTTTATCTGCATCTTCTGATTTTGCAGACAATAAAATGACGGGGATATTCCTCGATTCTCTGAGTTTCATCAGAGTTTTGATTCCATCAAGCTTTGGCATCATAATATCAAGAATCATCAGATGAACTTGCGTTTGTGACAGAATATCAAGTGCTTCAATTCCATCATAGGCTTTTAGAACTTTATAACCTTCACCTGACAGAAAAATACCAATACTATCGACTATCTCTCTGTCATCATCCACAACCAATATGTTCATAATCTTTCACCTCCGGTTACATCATACAATATAATTCTTAATATTTGGCAATGAAATTTCTTAAGATTTCTTAAGAATTAAATGTTTTTCAATACTACAAAAAACCGAATGACCTAGACTGTCATCTAAATCATTCGGTTTCTATGGCTCCCCAAGTTGGACTCGAACCAACGACCCTGCGGTTAACAGCCGCATGCTCTACCGACTGAGCTATTGAGGAATATTAAGTTGTTTCTTTTTAATGCTTTCACCACAGCCTGTTAACCGCTGCGGTTATACCCCTTC
>JAZNGA010000051.1:0-22320 GCA_045576235.1 Clostridia bacterium | reverse complement strand
TATTATGGTTTATACAGAAAACAGAGCGATGCGTGAGTTTTGGGAGATTATAATTCTAACGACAGAATCACTAATAATTTCAGGAATCATATTTTTTTCTAAACTCAATAGTTTTTATGATATATTTTTGATAGTATTATTTACAGAAACTACATTGACAATGATTAATGCTGTTTTGGTATATCTCATCAAAAAATACTATGATGAAAATGCAGAGGAGTATTGGCAAAGGATAAAAGGTATGAATAAACTTTACTAAATGTTCGTCTTTCCGTACCATCAAAATTTAGATGCTTCTAAATAATAACAAATCCGAACCTATCTCTAACTAGAGAAGGTTCGGATTTGTTGTTTGGTGCGCCCTGGGAGACTTGAACTCCCAAGCCATTGCTGGCACATGGACCTGAACCATGCGCGTCTGCCAATTCCGCCAAGGGCGCATATATTAAGTTTTATGTTTTAGCATTTACACAAGCCGTTTTGTGTTACTCCCTTAAAAAGAGTTCACGGACTTGAACCTGCATGAAATCGCTTTCACATGGACCTGAACCATGCGCGTCTGCCAATTCCGCCATATCCGCATAAGAAATTTTAAGTTTAGAAAAAACTTTTTTAACTATTTTAGCATTATTTATAAAATAAGTCAAGTTTTTTTCTCAATATAAAAAAGTTTTAATTGTTTTTTTGTGACATATATTTTTATAAGAAAATAAATTTTTAAGGGTGATTAGTTTTGTTTAAATGTCTTAGATTGAAAAGCATTATAATTTTTTTGTTAATTATAATCATCTCATTTTCTTTAATTTATGCGACACCATTAGCAGTTAATGTTATAAAAGAGGGGGAGGACACAAATGCTGAAGTTAAAGTAAATTGGGTTGATTTTAACATTACATATAAGGCGCTGAATGATACGCTTGAAGCGGACATTAACTCATATAACAGCGATATAAAGCTTAATTGGGTAGAACTGCTTGCGTATCTTGGTACGAAATATGGAGGAAATTTTAAAAAATACAAGAAAACGGATTTGATAAATCTTATAAATGAAATAGAAAATGGTAATGATGTGGAAGTGATGGCGAAAAGATTTGGGAACTATAAATATTATAAAGAGGCATATGGTGCTGTTTTGGATGGTTTTGTCGGAGAATATGAGATAGAGACAACCGATAGTGATTCAAAGACTAAAACTATTGACAAAAAATATGGTCTGAAAGTGTTTTCACCAATAGCCAAGGGATATAGCTTTAGTCATTACGATGATTTTGGCTCATCTCGTTCATATGGCTTCAGAAGAAAACATTTAGGGCATGATATGATGGGTGGAATCGGAACGCCGATAATAGCTGTGGAATCCGGAATTGTAGAGAGTGTTGGCTGGAATCAATATGGTGGCTGGCGAATTGGAATCAGAAGCTTTGATAAGAAAAGATATCATTATTACGCACATTTAAGAAAAGACCATCCATATAATGATATCTATGAAGGAAAAATAGTTAAAGCGGGAGATGTTATCGGATATCTTGGTATGACAGGCTACAGCACGAAGGAAAATGTCAACAACATCAATGTTCCGCATCTTCACTATGGAATGGAGCTTATTTTTGACGAAAAGAAAAGGGAAGAGAAGTTTGAGATATGGATAGATGTTTATGCCATTGTCAAGCTTTTAGAAAAAAACAAGTCTGAAGTTTTTAAATCGGAAAACGAATTTTACAGGAAAAGAGACATCTTTTTTTCTGAAACAAATGAGTAATGTATCAATAAAATTGACATTTATAGTTTTTATGATATAATTACATATGCGTAATGTTATATAGAGGACAAAATGAACAAACAAAAGCAAGGAGAAATCAAGTGCTTAACTACTTAATAAAAAATGCAAAAATTATTGATGGAAGCGGAAAACCATATTATCTTGGCAATGTCGGTATAAAAGATGGTAAAATTGTTTTGATAAATAAAGATGAGGAGGCAGAGAAAATAATTGATGCCGATGGACGATATGTTGTTCCGGGCTTTATTGATGCACATTCTCACGGTGATTTCATTTTGGGTAGTGAAGATGCCCGCGTTTTTAAAACAAATCAGGGAATAACGACAGAACTTGCAGGTCATTGTGGTTCATCAATGGCTCCTGTCAATCCTGAAACTATCACAGATTTAAAAAATCTACTTATGACAGGAACAAACTGGTTTTCAGACGATATGCATTCTTGGACAACTTTTGAAAAATATTTGCAATATGCAGAAAGCCAGCCCAAGAGTGCGAACATCAGGTTTTTTGTTGGACATAATGCGCTTAGAATAGCAGTTATGGGAATGGAAAACAGACCTGCGACAAAAAAAGAAATCGATATGATGAAGGGGATGCTCCGCGAAGCAATGGAATCAGGTGCTTCAGGGTTTTCAACAGGACTTATCTACACTCCAAGTTGCTATGCCGAAAAGGAAGAGGTTTTAGAGCTTGCAAAAGTTATTGCACCGTTTGGCGGAATATATTCAAGCCATATGAGAAACGAATCGGAAAATGTTGTGGATTCTGTTGAAGAAGTCATTAATGTAGGACGAAAAGCGGGCGTGAGTGTTGATATTTCCCACCATAAAATTCTTGGAAAGAAAAACTGGGGAATGCAAAAGGAGACTCTCCGTCTGATTCATGAAGCAAATGCTGAAGGAATTCGTGTTTTCTGTGATCAATATCCATACACAAGATGTATGACTACTATAAACACATGTATGCCTCCCTGGCATCTTGACGGCGGATATGATGCTCTTTGTGAAAAACTAAAAAATTCTGATTTTCGCAAACAGCTTAAATCCGAGATGGGAGATCCGTCCACGCCTTATGATAACTTTTTCCTTAATGCAGGCGGTTGGGATGGAGTCTATGTTTATTGTGCTGATGAGACTCCCGAGGCAGAAGGGCTTTTTATTTCTGAATATGCGAAGAATATTGGAAAAGATGAGTGGACAGCGTTTTTTGACTTGTGCGTGGCAAACAATTGCAGGGTTGGCGGTGTGTTCTCAAGTATGTGTGACGAGGATGTTTGCGAAATTATCCGTGACCCATATTGTGTTGTGGGAACTGATGGCGTGACACGCTCACTTAAAGAAAAAGGTCACCCAAGAGCTATGGCAACATTCCCTCGCGCTATAACATATTTTGTCAAGGAAAAGGGAATTTTAACTTTAGAGCAGGCAATTCATAAAATGACGGGGCTGACGGCTGAATTTATGTGTGTAAAAAATAAAGGTCTTATAAAAGATGGCTATGATGCTGACCTTGTAATTTTTGATTATGATGGTCTTTCGGACGAGGCTACATACAGTGACTCAAACAAAGTAACCGAAGGCATTGATTATGTAATCGTGAATGGAGAAATTGTTTATAAGGATAAAAAGTTTACAGGAAAATATTCAGGAAAAGTTATCCGTTATAATTTATAAATTATAATTTTGGACAGAATTTATTGTTAATTCAACGGTGAAATATTTAAGCAAAAAGCTGTCGTCACAGCTTTTTGTTTAAATTAACATTCATATATATTTTTTCAGAATTTTTTAAAATCTTTTTTTGTTGTTTTTTCTATGATATCTTTCATTGTAATATGATTTGGAGGTCAATATGGATTTAAAAGCTATGAAAATCGTTGAAATCAAAGCTTTAGCAAAAGAGTTAGGAATAAATAATTTAAGTAAGCTCAAAAAAAATGAATTGATTGAACTTATTGAAAAAGCTCAGGAAGAAAAAGCAGGATCACAATCGCCAGAAAATGATGCTCACGAAATTGAGAACAAACCACCTGCGAAAACAGAAAAAGCTGAGCAGATAGGCGGATTGCATTTGCAGGGAGATGACAACATTGTTTGCGGAGTGCTTGAGGTTTTAGCTGATGGCTATGGTTTTTTGCGTGGTGATAATTATCTTTCAACTCCAAAGGATGTTTATGTTTCTCCGACACAGATAAGGCGTTTTAATTTAAAGACAGGTGATAAAATATCAGGGATTGGAAGAAGTCCTAAAGATGGAGAAAAATTCCCCGCTCTGATTTTTGTTCAGCATGTCAATGATGACACGCCTGATAAAGCAATCAGAAGAAAACCATTTGAATATTTGACGCCGATTTTCCCTGAGGAAAGACTTAAAATGGAAACATGTCAGACAGACCATGCGATGAGAGTTCTTGACCTGATTGCGCCTGTCGGAAAAGGTCAGAGGGGAATAATTGTTGCTCCGCCAAAAGCTGGAAAAACAACATTACTTAAAAATATTGCAAACAGCATCGAGAAAAATTATCCCGAAGCTGTTTTAATTGTTCTCCTAATTGATGAAAGACCTGAAGAAGTAACTGATATGAAACGCTCAATTAATGGTGATGTAGTATATTCAACCTTTGACCAGCTTCCTGAGCATCATACAAAGGTTGCTGAAATTGTCCTCGAAAGAGCACAAAGACTTGTTGAACAGAAAAAAGATGTAATTGTTTTGCTTGATTCAATAACTCGCTTGGCAAGAGCATATAACCTGACTGTTATGCCTTCGGGAAGAACGCTCTCAGGAGGTCTTGACCCCGGAGCTCTCCACAAGCCTAAAAAATTTTTTGGCGCAGCAAGAAACATTGAAAACGGAGGAAGTCTAACAATTTTAGCAACTGCTTTAATCGACACGGGAAGCAGGATGGATGAGGTCATTTTTGAAGAATTTAAAGGAACAGGAAATATGGAGCTTCATTTAGACCGAAAATTGCAGGAGAAAAGAGTTTTTCCTGCGATTGATATAAACAAATCAGGAACAAGAAAGGAAGAGCTTCTTCAATCACAAAGGGAGCTTGAGGCAGTCTGGGCTATCAGACGGGAAATTGCATCAACGCAGTCATCTCATGATGTTGCAGAGCAGCTTATAAGCAGTCTCGTGAGAACAAAAAGCAACGAAGAGCTTATTAATGTGATGCTTCACACATTTGATAAAAATAAAAAACCATTCATATAGAAATGAGCTGAGATAATTTTTTTCTGAAAATTATGTAAAAATTTGTTTTATGGTCTTGCATAAAATTATGAAATATTGTATAATATACGAATTAGATTATGATTTTTATATTGAAGGTGGCGAGTATAATGGATTTTAACGAAACTCAAAAATTTCAATTTGGATTGAACACGGATGATTACATTAAAAATATCATAACGACTGTTTATGCTGCTTTGGAAGAAAAAGGCTACAATCCTGTGAATCAGATGGTTGGATATATTCTTTCAGGCGACCCAACCTATATAACAAGTCATAATAACGCAAGGGCGCTCATCAGAAAGGTTGAAAGAGATGAACTTTTAGAGGTCCTTGTTAAAAATTATGTCGGGAAATAAGACATAATTATATAGTTAATTTTATTCGCATATTATTTTATAAATATTTTCGGAGGTACATAATGTTAAACAGTGAAAAAACAATGGAAAAATTGGTTGCTTTATGCAAAGGCAGAGGATTTGTTTATTCCGGTTCAGAAATTTATGGAGGTCTTGCTAACACATGGGACTACGGTCCTCTAGGTGTTGAGCTTAAAAATAATGTTAAGCGTGCGTGGTGGAAGAAATTCATCTATGAATCACCATATAATGTAGGTCTTGATGCTGCAATTTTGATGAATCCTCAAACATGGGTTGCATCAGGTCATGTTGGTGGTTTTTCCGATCCTTTAATGGATTGTAAGGAATGTAAAGCACGCTACAGAGCTGATAAATTGATTGAAGACTTTTTAGTTGAAAAAGGTGAACCTGCTGCAGTTGATGGCTGGAGCAATGAAAAGATGGTTGAGTTTATTGCCGAAAACGGAATTGCTTGTCCTAAATGCGGCAAGAAAAACTTTACAGATATCAGAAAATTTAATCTTATGTTTAAAACTTTCCAGGGTGTAACTGAAGATAGTTCTTCCGAGATTTTCTTAAGACCTGAAACAGCACAGGGAATTTTTGTAAACTTCAAAAATGTTCAGAGAACATCAAGAAAGAAAATCCCATTTGGAATTGGTCAGATTGGTAAATCATTCAGAAACGAAATCACTCCCGGTAACTTCACATTCAGAACAAGAGAATTTGAACAGATGGAGCTTGAGTTTTTCTGCGCACCTGGAGAAGACCTGAAATGGTTCGAATATTGGAAAGATTTCTGTAAAGATTGGCTCTTGTCATTAGGCATCAAGGAAGAAAACATTAAATTAAGAGACCATGAAAAAGAGGAGCTTTCTCACTATTCAAATGCAACAACTGACATAGAATTTATGTTTCCGTTTGGTTGGGGCGAGCTTTGGGGTGTTGCTGACAGAACTGATTTTGACTTGAAGCAGCATGCTATACACAGTGGTGAAAATTTTGAATATATGGACCCTGTTACAAACGAAAAATATATTCCATATTGCATCGAACCATCACTTGGCGCTGACAGAGTGACTCTTGCATTCTTAACAGAAGCTTATGATGAAGAAACAGTTGGAGAGGGAGACACAAGAGTTGTTATGAGATTCCATCCTGCTCTTGCACCTGTTAAAGTTGCCGTTTTACCGCTTTCTAAAAAACTTTCTGATAAAGCGTTTGAGCTTTACTCAAGACTTGCAAAAAAATATATGTGCGAGTTTGATGAATCAGGAAGCATCGGTAAGCGTTACAGGAGACAGGATGAAATTGGAACACCCTTCTGTATTACATATGACTTTGACAGCGAGGCAAACAATACAGTAACCTTAAGAGACAGAGACACAATGGAACAAATCACATTAAATATAGATGAGGTTGAAGCTTATCTTGATAAAAAACTCGAATTTTAAGGTGAAATTTTGATTGAATAAAAAATTTGTTGTTTTTACTATTGACAATTAACAAAAAATTTAGTATTCTATTGTAAAATACTATATTTTTGTCGTTAGCTTAAAAGGAGCTGTATTACATGGTATCGAGGAATATACAAGTAAACAATCAGGTTGGTCTCCATGCCAGACCTGCAACTTTTTTCATACAGAAATCAAGTGAATTTAAGTGTAGCATCTGGGTTGAAAAGAATAACAGAAAAGTGAATGCAAAAAGCTTGCTTGGAGTTCTTTCGCTTGGAATAACAAAGGGCACTGAGATAACTCTGATAGCTGATGGTCCGGATGAAGAAGAGGCCGTGGAAGCTCTTGAGTTGCTTGTAGGTTCAAATTCTGCCGAATAATACATTAGATTTTGTGGGCGTCGTTTACTCGGCGCCCTTTTGTTTTAAATTTTCTTTGCCTGTTAATTTGAGATTTTTTATTTTTAAGGATGAAAGAGGTGAGTATGTTGGACAAAAAAATGCTTAATAATCTTCCTGAAGAGCCAGGTGTTTATATTATGAAAAATAAGGATGAAAAAGTGATATATGTTGGCAAAGCTAAAGTTCTTAAGAACAGAGTCCGTCAATATTTTCAGGCTAATTCTTCTCATTCATCAAAGGTTAAAGCCATGGTGTCAAACATACACACATTTGAATATATAATAACAGACAGCGAAATTGAAGCGCTTATTTTAGAGTGCAATCTCATAAAAAAATATAAACCATATTATAACATTCTGCTTAAAGACGATAAAAATTTTCCCTATATAAAAGTGACGGTGAACGAAGACTATCCAAAAATCGAATTTACCAGAAAAATGCTTAATGATGGGGCGAAGTATTACGGACCATACACGAACTCTTTAAAAGTGCGGGAAATGATTGATTTAGTCAGAAAACTTTATAAAATTCCTTCGTGCAACATTAATCTTCCAAGAGATATCAAAAAAAAGAAGATGTGTCTTAATGCTCACATAAACCAATGCTTTGCTCCTTGTGTAAACTTTATCAGCAAGGAGGAATATAGAAAGCTGATTTTTGAAGTGTGCTCCTTTCTTGAAGGAAATCATAATGAGCTCATAAAGAAGTTGAGTGACGAGATGGCGGAAGCGTCAGCTGATTTAGAGTTTGAGAGAGCCGGTTTGCTAAGAGATAAGATTGCAGGAATAATGCAATTGGAAGAAAAACAGAAAATTATTTCTAAAAATTATGAAGACGAAGACATTATTGGTTTTTATAACCTTGACAATAAAACCTTTATTGAGGTTTTCTTCGTTCGCAGAGGAATTTTAATCGGCAGACATAATTCAGTCATTAATGGGACAGAGGACACGGCAGACGAAGACATTGCGGCTGATTTTGTGAAGCAATTTTATGATGAAGCATCTTTTGTTCCGAAAATGATATATTTAAGCTGTGACAGCCATGAATTTGATTTGCTTTCAGAGTGGCTGACAATCAAAACGGGGAAAAAGACGGAAGTGAAATGCCCCAAACGCGGTGAAAAAGTCAGGTTAACTGAAATGGCTGTAAAAAATGCCCATCAGGCTGCTGTCAATTATTTGCTCAAAAAGGCAAAATCAGAAAGAAATGTCGATAAATCTGTCATTTCATTAAGTGAAGAGCTTGGTCTTAATAAGCTTGCAAGAAGAATTGAGGCATATGACATATCAAACATTTCAGGGAGTGAAAATGTTGGTTCAATGGTTGTTTTTTTTGATGGAAAGCCCTTAAAAAGCGCCTACAGAAAATTTAAAATCGAAACGACAGATGGTCCTGATGACTATAAGAGCATGACTGAAATGATTTACAGAAGATTTAAAAATGCAAGAGAAGAGGAAATATTAATAAGAGAAAACAAGCTGGAAATAGATAAAGCTAAATTTCTTCCGATGCCTGACTGCATTTTGCTTGATGGCGGAAAAGGGCATATTTCAGTAGTCAGCGAGCTTTTGGAGATGCTTGATGTGGATATTCCGCTTTTTGGTATGGTAAAAGACGATAAACACAGAACAAGGGGTTTGATTTCATCAAGCGGAAATGAGGTTGGCTTAAAAACAACCTCACAGATGTTCTTTTTGATAACAAAAATTCAGGATGAGGTTCACAGGTTTGCGCTTGAATATCATAAGTCACTGCGCAAAAAGAAAATGACTTCCTCTGTTTTGCTCGAGATTGATGGCGTTGGAAAAGCCACAGTTCAAAAACTTATGAAGCATTTTAAGACTATTACTGCAATTAAAAATGCAAAACAAGAAGAACTTAAGACAGTGAAGGGTATAACGGAAAAAACGGCTGAAAATATTTTTGAGTTTTTTAATAAAACAACTTGATATTTTTTCTGTTTTATAATATACTTTATATAATATGGAGGTTGAGAATATGAGAATAGCCGTTGATGCTTTCGGCGGAGATAATGCTCCTTTTGAGATTATAAAAGGTTCTGTTATGGCCGTTAATAAATTTGACCTTGAGGTCATTTTGGTAGGCGATGAAGAAACAATTACATCGCTTCTTGAAAAAGAGGAATATCCAAAAGATAAAATAAAAATTAAGCACGCCTCTGAAGTGGTTGAAAACGAAGATAGCGCAACACTTTCTGTCAGAAGAAAAAAAGATTCTTCAATGGTAGTTGCCTTAAACCTTGTTAAAGAAGGTGAAGCAGATGCTGTTGTTTCTGCAGGAAACACAGGGGCATATCTTACAGCTGCTTTTATGGTGCTTGGAAGAATTGATGGCATAAAGCGTCCTGCTTTAGCTCCGTGTATGCCAAATAAAAATGGAATGAGTGTCATAATTGATTCGGGAGCTAATGTTGATTGTAAGCCCGAATATCTTGTTCAGTTTGCGCATATGGGCTCGATTTACAGTGAAAATGTCCTTAAAGTCAAATCACCTAAAGTTGCTCTTGTAAATATTGGTGTCGAAGAAAAAAAGGGAAATTCACTTGTGAAAGAGGCTTATGCTCTGCTTAAAGAAGAAAAAGGACTTAATTTCACAGGGAACATTGAGGCAAGGGAAGTTCCATCTGGTGCCGCAGATGTCATAGTCTGTGATGGTTTTTCAGGAAATATTGTAATTAAACTTATTGAGGGTGTTGCAATAACACTTTTTGATATGTTAAAAGATGTTTTCTACAAGAGCATAATAACTAAGCTTGCGGCTGCGATATTAAAGCCGGGGTTAAAAGAAGTTAAGAAATCAATGGATGCATCAGAATATGGCGGTGCGCCTCTTTTGGGAGTTAATGGTCCGGTTATTAAGGCTCACGGCAATTCAGATGCAAAATCAATACATAATGCAATTAAAGCTGCAATGCTTTTTGCTGAAACAAAAGTAAATGATAAAATCAGGGAAATTATTGCATCTTCTGATGGTGATAAAATGGAAGAATAGGTTTTGGAGGTTAATTTATGGAATTTGAAAGAATTAGAGAAATTATTTCAGCTCAGCTCGGAGTGCATGTTGACAACATCACAATGGAAACATCTTTTGCTGATGACTTGGGCGCTGATTCGCTTGATTTGGTGGAGCTTGTTATGGCTTTGGAAGAAGAATTTGATATTGAGATGCCTGATGATGAAATTGAAAATATTAAAACAGTTTCTGATGCAGTTTCTTTTTTGAAATCTTTGATTTAAAACTGAAGCTTTGAGTTTAAGGCTGTGCCATGCGCAGCCTTAAATCATTTTAAATGAGGTAAATTTTTATGAACAAAAACAGAGAGTTTGAGGAAATTATCGGATATAAATTTGATAATCCTGACCTTTTAAATACAGCGCTCACTCACAGTTCATATGCAAATGAAAGGCGTGGGAGAAATTTAATTTGTAATGAGCGTCTCGAATTTTTAGGAGACTCAGTGCTTAGTCTGATAACGAGCAGATATCTCTTTGAGAACTATAAAAATCTCCCCGAAGGCGAACTGACAAAGGTGAGAGCCCAGATAGTTTGCGAGAGATCACTCTTTTCTTGTGCCCAAAACATCGAGCTTGGAAACTTCATAATGCTTGGAAAGGGCGAAGAAATGACAGGTGGAAGAACGAGACCTTCAATCCTGGCGGATGCTTTTGAAGCATTAATTGCTGCAATCTATCTAGATGGTGGCTTGGAAAGAACTAGGGAATGGCTTTTGTGTCAGCTTTATGACACAATTCAGCTATCTGTCTGTGGAAGAAGCATTAAAGACTATAAGACTATATTACAGGAAAAGGTTCAGGCGTCAGGTGAAACAGAGATAGTCTATAAAATCATTGATGAATCAGGTCCTGACCACAAAAAAGTCTTTAGCGTTGAAGTGTTTGTCGGCGGACAGTCTCTAGGTTCGGGAGAAGGGTCAAGTAAGAAAAATGCTGAACAAAACGCCGCAAAAAGCGCGCTTGAGAGGTTTAGTTAAGAAAATGAAAATTAAATTTGTAAACATACCGATTTTTGTTCCGCACAAAGGGTGTCCGAATGACTGTTCTTTTTGTAATCAGAGGAAGATAACAGGCGCATCTGACCCGATGACACCACATCTGGCTGAAGAAATAATAGAAAAACATTTATTAACTGTCGATAGAAGCACCTCGCATGTCCAGATAGCTTTTTTTGGGGGGAGTTTTACGGGAATTTCCCGAAATGAGCAGAAAGAGCTTTTAGAGGTTGCATCGCGTTATGTTTTAAGCGGACAAGTTGACGGCGTCAGAATTTCAACACGACCTGACTATATTAACAGAGAAATTCTTGAATTTTTAAAAGAATATGGCGTAAAGACAATTGAGCTTGGTGTGCAAAGCATGATTGATAAGGTGCTTGTCGCAAATGACAGGGGGCATAGCGCCAAAACTGCGGAAGATGCCTCTTTTCTGATTAAAGAATATGGTTTTGAGCTTGGTCTTCAAATGATGACAGGACTTTTTTCTGATGACTATAAAGGAGCTATCTGCACAGCGAAAAAAATAATTGAATTAAAGCCGTCATGTGTGAGAATTTATCCAACGCTTACCATTAAAGACACAAAGCTTGAAAAGCTCTACAATGAAGGTCAATATGTTCCTATGACGCTTGATGAAACCGTAAGTCTTTGTGCAGAGCTTTTAGAAATGTTTGAAGAGGCAGGGATTTCAGTTTTGCGTGTTGGTCTTTTGGGAACGGATAATATCAACGAAAAAGCAGATGTTGTTGCAGGTCCTTTTCATCAGGCCATTGGCGAACTTGCTGAAAGTGAAAAGTTTTATAATCTTGTATTGCGCAAGATATTTGAGTGTGGGAAAAAACAGATAAAAATATATGTTAATCCAAGATATATTTCAACTGCAATAGGACATCGCAAAAAAAACATCATAAGATTTAACGATTTAAAAGAAATTGAAAAAATTGAACTTTTGCAAAATGATAATGTAGCTTATGGAAGCTTTGTTTTAGAATGAAATTAGCCGGGAGGTGAAAATGTGAACCTGAAAAGCTTAAAAGCGGAGGGCTTTAAATCCTTTGCTGATAAAATTGAATTGGAATTTGATGGTAATATAACAACAATTGTCGGACCTAACGGAAGCGGTAAAAGTAACATTTCAGATGCAGTAAGATGGGTTTTGGGAGAACAGAGTGCTAAATCTCTTCGTGGAGCGAAAATGGAAGATGTAATCTTTGGTGGCTCTCAGAAAAGAAGCAGAATGGGCTTTGCCGAGGTTGTTTTAACGCTGGATAATAACAACAGAATTTTTAATTCTGATTTTAAGGAGCTTGTTGTCTCAAGAAAGGTTTATGCATCAGGCGAAAGTCAATATATGATAAACGGTGCTGTGTGCAGACTTAAAGACATTCATGAAATTTTTATGGACACGGGTGTCGGAAGAGATGGCTACTCAATAATTGGACAAGGTAAGGTTGATGAAATTCTTTCAAATAAATCAGAAGACAGAAGAGTTTTGTTTGAAGAAGCGGCAGGTATATCAAAATACAGATATAAAAAAGATGAGGCGGAGAGAAAGCTTAGCCACACAGAAGATAATATAACAAGACTTTCTGACATTATTTCTGAACTTGAAGCTCAGGTTGGGCCGCTGGAAACGCAGTCGAAAAAAGCAAAAAAATATCTGGAGCTTAAAGAAGAGTTAAAGATTTATGAAGTTAACGCGGCAATAAGCACAGTTGAGAGAAACAAAGAAACAATGCAGAAGACTGTCGAAGACATTGGTGCGGTGACAGAACATCTTTCAAAAATCAAAGATGAGATTGAGGGATTTGATGCTGAGCAGGAGAAGGTTTATGCCATTTTTAAGGAATACGATGAAAAAATTGCAGACCTGCAGAAAAAGTTAAGAGAGATTGAAGTAGATAATGGCATAATAAAAAGCGAAACAGGAGTTATGCAAAACACGATTATCAACAATAACGCACTTTCAGACCGAATTAATTCGGAAATAAGCGAGTCTGAAAAAAAGATAGATGAACTAAAAGAAGATATTTGTTCTTTTGAGAAGGAAAAAGAAAATATAAAAACGGAAATTGTATCAATTGAAGCAGAAATCGAAAAGCTTACAAAAGAGCGCGACGAAGATGTTGATAATTCTGCACAGACAGCTTTGGCAGAAGAACTGCAAAACAAAATCATAAGCACGATGGGCGTTATTTCTGAGTATAAAATCAAACTCTCAAACTATGACCTGATGATAAGAAATTCGATTTCAAGAATTGATGATATTTCAAATGATATAGACAAGAAAAATTCAGAATTGTCCACGGCGGAAGAAAAGCTTGAGTCTCTTAAAAATGAGCGTATTAAAATAACTAAAGAGACAGCCGAGGATGAAGAAAAGCTTAAAAAGATTAGTGGGAAGAGAGCGGAATTACTTCTTCAAACTGAGTCTCTAAAGAGAGAGTTTGAAGAGACATCTCTATTGCTTGCACAGAAAAAAACGCGTCAGAAAATGCTCGATGACATGGAACAGAATTATAGCGGATATCCTAAAAGCGTGCGATTTTTAATGAAGGCACACAGCGAAGGAGAGCTGAAAAATTCGAGGATATATGGTCCTCTTTCAAAGATTGTTAATGTTGATAAAAAATATGTAACTGCAATTGAGACAGCGCTTGGCGGTGCACTTTTAAATGTTGTTGTAGAAGACGAAGACGATGCTAAAATTGCAATTGAATTTTTAAAACGAACAAAAACAGGCAGAGCAACATTTATGCCCATTTCCGCAATAAGAAGTCGCAAGTTTGAATTTGAGCGAGTGAAGGAAGAAAAAGGATTTGTGGCAATGGCATCAAGCCTTGCTAATTGTGATAAAAAATATGATGAAATTGTTGGAAATCTTCTTTCGAGATGTGTTGTTACAGAAAATATTGACTATGCAATTTCAATTTCACGAAAATATAAGAATGCCTTTAAAATTGTGACTCTTTCAGGCGAGGTCTTGAATGCAGGAGGCACAATGTCGGGCGGTTATGCAAATCAGAGCTCAAACATTTTAGGAAGAGAGCAGGAAATTGCAGACCTTGCACAAGAAATTGCTTCAATTGAGAAAAAAGTTGAAGATATAAAGAAAAAACTTTTCGAGTTGAACAGTTGTCAAGGTAAGCTTAAAACAGAAGAAGAGGATTTAAATGATTTTCTGTCTGACAAGAGGGCTGCTCTTGTCGGTATAATCCGCGATATTGAGCATAACACAATGGTTCTGTCTGATTATTCAAATGTAATTCAGAAATTGAAGGAAGACGCAGCTGTTTTGAAAGAGGAATTAAAATCTCACGAAGAAGAGAAGACAAAAGTTGCCGACAAAATCTCAAATGAGGAAAATGAAATTGTCGAGATTAGGAAAAAACTTGAAGGAATTGAAAAAGATCTGAGTGATGCAATTTTCAGAAAAGAGATTATTTCAGACACTATTGTTGAAAAAACAATGGAAAAATCATCACTTTTAAAAGATGTTACGCTGCTTGATGAAAAAAAAGCCGATGCTACACTTGAAATCACGCAGATAAAAAATAACATCGAATTAAGAAAATCAGAAATAAGTGATATTGAAAAGAAAAATTGTCAGCTCAGTGATGAAATTGCATCTAAAGAAGAAAAACTAAAGAATTCATCTGTTCTTTCAAAGGAAATAAATGATGAAATTGATGAGTGCATAAAAGTTAAGCTCAAGCATGAACAAAATTCAAAAGCTGTTCAGGAATTGTCAAAGGAATCAAGAGACAAGGTCTATGCCTTGACAGAAGAATGTGGAAGATTAGAGGCGAAAAAAGAAAAGCTTGAGGCCGAGATTGACTCTGCAATAAACAGGCTTTGGGACGAATATGAAATAACATATTCCGAAACTGAAAGATATAAAACTGACCTTGGCAGTCCATCTGCTGTAGCCAAAATTATAGCGGAGCTTAAGTCTAAAATAAGAGCGCTTGGCAATATTAATGTTGATGCTATTGAGGAATATAAGGCAGTCAGCGAAAGATATGAATTTTTGTCAGGCCAGCGTGAAGATTTGCTAAAAGCTAAAAAAGATTTAAACGGAATTATTGAGGAAATGCTAAAAGAAATGGAAACTCGTTTTAAAGCCGAGTTCGAGAAAATCAGTATGCATTTTAAAACAACTTTTACAGAGCTTTTCGGCGGCGGAACAGGGGAACTTTCCTTAGAGGACCCGACAAATGTTTTAGAATCACCAATAAATATTAATGTTCAACCTCCAGGGAAAAAACTTCAGAGCCTGCTTTTATTATCAGGTGGAGAACGAGCGCTTTCAGCAATTGCGTTGCTTTTTGCAATCATTAAAATCAGACCAACACCATTTTGCTTTCTCGATGAGATAGAAGCGGCGCTTGATGAGGCTAATGTTTACAGATTTGCGGATTACATAAAAAATTACAGCAAAAAAACACAGTTCATTTTGATAACTCATAGACGAGGCACTATGGAATGTGCCGACACCATTTATGGTATAACAATGCAGGAAAAGGGCGTTTCTAAACTATTAAGGCTAAATCTCGGGGAAATTGTTTAAAAAGGGGGGCTGTTAAAGCCCCCCTTTTTTAAAAGCGAGTTTATTAAATCAACGAGATAATATAATAATATATTCCTGCAAGAACGGATGCTGTGATTCCATAAACTAAAACAGGACCGGCAATTATAAACATTTTTGCAGCTAATCCCAAAACAAATCCTTCGCTTTTAAACTCCATCGCGGGCGAAACAACAGAGTTGGCAAATCCCGTTATCGGCACAATTGTTCCTGCGCCTGCGTGCTTTGCGATTTTATCGTAGATTCCAAGTCCGGTTAAAATACAACTGAATAATATAAGGGTTATGGAAGTAGCTGTAGCTGAAAGCTCTTTCTCAAGCCCAATCTTCATATATCCGTCTGAAAAAAGCTGTCCGATTATACAAATAATACCGCCGATAAAAAATGCAAAAAAGACATCCTTAAAAAAGCTTGAATTGGGTGTTTTTTTATCTACATATTTTTTATATTCGTTATTCGTCATGTTATTCATATGATTTCCTCGCAATTATTTTTTTTAAAAAGATGGCTTTTTTATCGTCAGTTTTTTTCTCTGTTGAAATAAAGCCTAATGTTATTACTAAAAAAACAACTGTAATAAGCACTAAAATAATATGTTTTAAAGCATTTTGTTTCACTCTATCACCTCAATTATATTTTAATTTTTTTAAAATGAATTATACTAATATTTATTTTTTTCTTAAAAATATTTGATAATATGAAACAGAAAGGAAGGCAACTATGAAAATGAAAATTAAAAAAACTTTTTTTGTAATAAGTATAGTTGCACTTATAATTTTGAGCAGTCATATTATTTCAGAATATGGAGCTTATTTTATCTCAAAAGAAAAACAGATTGACATAGAAAAAATAATTTCAGATGGAATAACTGACGAAGAGTATATGATTCTTAAAAAGCAGACCGGTCTCAGCAAAAGTGCTGTCTGTGACATTATGCAGACAAATAATCCGCTAGTAGAACTCAGGGATTTTCAAAAACAGAATTTTTCAGAATATAATGTTGATTGCAATTATTTGTTTTTTCCTGTAACGAAGGCAGAAACTCTTAATGATGAAAACGGAAAAGCTGTAAAACTGAAGCTTCCACCATTAAAAACCGGAGATATATTAATAACAAAATCAACTCACACACTTTTTTTCAGACACGGACATGCAGCTCTCTTAACAAATGCTGATGAAGCAGAGACATTAGAAGCAATGATGATTGGAATGAATTCAGACTACGGAACTATTGCAGGATGGAGACGCTATTCCTCTTTAGCTGTGCTCAGACCTAAAAATCTTTCTGATAATGAAATTGAAAATGTTGTAAACTATGCAAGAGAAAAGCTGTATGATGTGAAATATGACCTGCTTTCAGGAGTTTTTAATAAAACTGAAAATGAAACTGAAGAAATTTTAAAAACTCATTGTTCGCATCTTGTTTGGAGTGCATATAAAAGTCAGGGCGTTGATATTGACTCGGATGGAGGGGTGCTTATCCTTCCCAAGGACTTTTTAAAAAGCGAAGAACTTGAAGTGATTTGGTCTTATGGTATAAAATTAACAAAATAATTTTAGAAATATTAAAAAAATAATGATTTTTTCTATTGAATATATTTACAAATTGTGATATAATACCATATCGTGATAAAATAAGTAAAGTTTTAATCGGGAGGACAACAAGATGTCTACAGTGTTAACAAAAAAAGAAAACGGCGTTGCAGAGTTTACTCTGACAATCGCAACAGCTGATTTTAATGGTGCTCTTGACAGCTCATTTAAAAAGAATGTGAAGAAAATCACAGTTCCGGGCTTCAGAAAAGGCAAGGCTCCAAGAAAATTAATTGAGAAAACATATGGTGAAGGTGTATTTTACGAGGATGCTATTGATATGGTTTTCCCTAAAGCATACGAAGAAGCAGTAAAAGAACTTGATTTAACGCCCGTTGATTCACCAAGTGTTGATATTAAAGAAATTGGAGAAGGTAAAGACCTTGTAATTGATGTTAAGGTTACTTTAAAGCCTGAATTTGAGCTTGGTGAATATAAAGGTATAAAATTAAAAGAAATTGTACATAATGTATCCGATGATGATGTTGAAGCAGAACTCAAGCAGAAACAGGAAAGAGGTTCAAGACTTGTTGCTGTTGAAGACAGAGCTGTCGAAAATGGAGATATTACAAACATCAACTTTGAAGGCTTTGTTGATGATGTGGCATTCCCTGGCGGAAAGGGAGAAAACTATGACCTCACAATTGGAAGCGGTCAGTTTATCCCGGGTTTTGAAGAGCAGATTATCGGCAAGAACATTGGTGAGGAATTTGATGTTAATGTGACATTCCCCGAAGAATATCATGCTGAAGAATTAAAGGGCAAGCCGGCTGTGTTCAAAGTTAAGGTTAATAACATACAATATAAAGAGCTCCCTGAACTTGATGACGAGTTTGCAAAAGATGTGAGCGAATTTGACACATTAGATGAGCTCAAGGCTGACATTAAAGCAAAGCTTGAAGAAAGAGCAGCAGAAAATACAAAAATCGAAAAAGAAAATGCTGTTATGGATGCTTTAACTGAAGCAACAGAGATTTCAGTTCCTGATTGTATGATTGAGTCAAGAATTGCTGACATTATCCGTGAAAATAATATGAGAATGCAGAGTCAGGGTATTTCTTTCGAACAGTATCTCGGATATATGGGAACAAGCATTGACCAATATAAAGAAATGATGAAGCCTCAGGCTGAAAAGCAGATTAAAGGAAATCTCATTTTAGAAAAAGTTATTGAGGCAGAAGCTTTTGAAGTTTCAGATGAAAAATATGAAGAAAAGCTTAAATCTATGGCAGAGCAGTATGGCATGGAAGTTGAAAAGATTAAAGAACTTCTTGGAAATAATGCCGATGCAATCAAAGAGGATATGAAATTTGAGATTGCTATTGATTTCTTAGTGGAAAATGCAAAATGGTCAAAACCGAGAAAACCTCGTACAACAAAGGCAAAAGAAGAAGAGGCAAAAGAGGAAACTGAAGAATAAGATTTGAGCTTAGCTCTGACACGCTTTAAACAATTCATTTAAAGCGTGTTTACTTTATATAAAGAGCGGAAAGGTAAGGTTTAAAATGAGTTTAGTTCCTGTAGTAGTTGAACAGACAAACAGAGGAGAGCGCTCGTATGACATTTATTCGAGGCTTTTAAAGGACAGAATCATTTTCCTCTCAGAGGAGGTAAATGATGTAACTGCAAGCCTGGTTGTTGCCCAGATGCTATATCTTGAGGGAGAAGACCCGGATAAAGACATTCAGTTTTACATTAATAGTCCTGGTGGCTCAATAACATCAGGTATGGCAATTTATGACACAATGCAATACATAAAGTGCGATGTGTCAACAATTTGTGTGGGTATGGCGGCAAGTATGGGAGCTTTTTTGCTTGCCGCAGGAACAAAGGGAAAGCGTTTTGCACTTCCTAATAGCGAAATTATGATTCATCAGCCACTTGGCGGTATGCAAGGTCAGGCAACTGATATAAAGATTCATGCTGACAGAATAATTAAAATCAAAAAGACATTAAATGAAATTTTAAGTGAAAGAACAGGGCAGTCTTTAGAGACTATTGAACGCGACACGGAACGCGATAATTTTATGACAGCTCAGCAAGCAAAAGAATATGGACTTGTTGATGAGGTTATTGTTTCAAGAACTCAGAAATAAAAGAGGTGTATGATTTGGTAAATAAAGATGGAGATAACACCGAATTGCGCTGTAATTTCTGCGGTGCAACAGAAGGTCAGGTTTTAAAGCTTTTTAAAGGTCCAAATGCAAATATTTGTAATGAATGTATTGCTCTGTGCAATAGCTATATGGGCAGTAATTTTGAAATGGCCGAGAGCGACATAAATCTTTCAGGTCTTCCTAAGCCTAAAGAAATCAAAGAAGTGCTTGATCAGTATGTAATTGGGCAGGAAAATGCAAAGAAAACGCTTTCTGTTGCAGTATATAACCACTATAAGCGCATTGAAGCTCAAAGGCAGCTTGGAGATGTAGCAATTCAAAAATCAAACATTCTTCTTTTAGGTCCTACGGGCTCGGGTAAAACATTGCTTGCACAAACTCTTGCTAAAATTTTAAATGTTCCTTTTGCAATTGCTGACGCAACGACATTAACCGAAGCCGGTTATGTTGGCGAGGATGTTGAAAACATCTTGCTCAAGCTTATTCAGGCAGCTGATAATTCAATTGAAGAAGCGCAGCGTGGCATTATCTACATTGATGAAATTGATAAAATAACAAGAAAATCAGAAAACACATCAATAACGAGAGATGTGAGTGGAGAAGGCGTTCAGCAGGCACTTTTGAAAATTTTAGAGGGAACGATAGCATCTGTTCCGCCGACGGGTGGCAGAAAGCATCCGCATCAGGAATTTATCCAGATCGACACAACAAACATCTTGTTTATATGTGGTGGTGCGTTTGAAGGCATCGAAAAGATAATCGGAGCAAGAACAGGAACGAAAGCTTTGGGGTTTGGCGCTGATATAAAAAGCAAAGAAGCTGATAAAGACATCGGTGAAATGCTTGCTAAAATTGAGCCTCAGGATTTGCTCAAATTTGGACTTATTCCCGAGCTTATCGGCAGAATCCCCGTTATTACAACTTTAGATTTGCTTGATAAAGAAGCGCTTGTTCGCATAATTAAAGAACCAAAAAATGCTCTTTTAAAACAATATAAGAAGCTTTTTGAGCTTGATGGTGTTCAGCTTGAAATGGATGATGCTTCTGTTGAAGAAATTGCCAAAAAGGCGCTTGCAAGAAAAACTGGTGCAAGGGGATTGCGTTCAATTATGGAGGAGTTGCTCCTTGACACGATGTATTCAATTCCTTCTGTTGAAAATGCAAATAAGTGTATAATAACAAAAGAATGTGTAACTGAGAAAAAAGCTCCGAAAATAACATATAAAGAACGAGGAAAAAAATCGCTTCCTGCTGAGGAATCAGTATCATAATTTAATATATTTTATATAGGGAGCTGCATTTTGCAATTCCCTATATTTTGTTGAGTGAGGTGTGATATATGGATTTAATTGAAATCGGGCAGATAGTTAACACGCATGGAGTGCGCGGCGAGGTGAAAATCAATTCATGGATTGATGACCTTTATGAATTTGAAGACTTTAAAAAATATTTCTACAAAAAAAACGAAGAATTCATTGAATTAACACCTGAAAAACTTCGTTTTCATAAAAATTGCGCAATCGTCAAGTTCAAAGAAATTAAAGATATGAACGAGGCAGAAAACTTTAAGGGAACTGTTCTGCTTACTGAAAAAAGTAAGAATCTGCCTGATGGCGTGTTTTATGTCGGAGATTTATTAGGTATAAAAGTTTTTGCACAAAATAATGAAATTGGTGTTGTTTCAGATGTTTTCAAAACGGGCGCAAATGATGTCTATAGCGTGAGAACAGCTGAAGGCAGAGAAGTTTATATTCCTGCAGTGAAGGAGTTTATAAAAAACATAGATTTAGAGAATAAAATCATGGAAATTAATCTGATTGATGGGATTTTAGATTAAAATCATTTTTAAAATTATTGCTTAAAAGCAGGGTGATATAATGATATTTGACTGTCTGACTCTTTTTCCCGAATTAGTCGAAAATGTTGTAAACTCAAGCATAACGGGAAGAGCAATTAAGAATAATCTGATAGAATTAAATTGTATTAACATAAGAGATTTTGCTCAAAATAAGCACAACTCCGTTGATGATGAGCCATATGGTGGTGGAGGAGGAATGATTATGCAGGCTGAACCGATTTACTTGGCATATCAATCCATAACAGAGGGTCTTACATATAATCCAAAGGTCATATATATGTCTCCTCAGGGGAAGGTTTTTAATCAAGAGCTGGCGATAAATCTTGCGAAAGAGAAACACCTTGTTTTTCTTTGCGGACACTATGAAGGCGTTGACGAAAGAATTATCGAAGAAATAGTAGACATGGAACTATCCATCGGGGATTATGTTCTGACAGGCGGTGAAATTCCTGCTATGGCGGTCATAGATTCTGTTTCGAGACTTATTCCTGGAGTTTTAAGCTCGGAGGATTCATATAAGAATGAATCTCACTATTCGGGACTTTTGGAATATCCACAATATACGAGACCGCTCGATTTTTTGGGAAGAAAAGTGCCTGATGTTCTGCTTTCAGGTCATCACGCCAACATTAGCAAATGGCGTCGCGAAAAGTCTCTTGAAAGGACACTTAAAAAGAGACCTGATATGTTATTGAATGCAGAGCTATCTGAAGATGATAAAAAAATTATTGAAAAAATTAAGGAGCTGTAGCAAAGTGAACTGCACCAGTTTGTGCAGACAGCACAAAAAAGCTACTATGGTAGTTAATATTAAATTTTAAGCAACATACTGACATCGTTTTTCCAACGGTGTCAGTTTTGTTTTAATTTGTATTCTTTCATTGTTGTAAAAGTGGA
>JAZNGA010000050.1:0-35673 GCA_045576235.1 Clostridia bacterium | reverse complement strand
TATCAAAAAAATCTGCGTTGTCCTAAGTCGAAATCTGCATTTTTGTCGATATACAATCTTCGATTGCTCGATATTTTTGTTCCTTAATTCTTCATTATTCATTTTTCACTATTCATTGAGTTTGCTCTGCAAACTCATTTTACCAGGAGTAAAAATGCTTGCTTGCAAGGGCATTTTTGCGACGCCGTCAATTGACACAGTGTTCAACCGAGCACAAAAGAGCGACAGCTCTTAAGAATTTTATGTAATAAAATTCTGTATGTGTCAATTATAAAATTCGTGCACGATTTAGATGCCAATTCTACCAGGAGTAAAAATGTTTGCTTGCAAGGACATTTTTACGACGCCGTCAATTGACACAGCGGTCATAGACCGCAAAAAGCCGAAAGGCTTTAGGGATTTTATAAAATAAAATCCCATATGTGTCAATTATACCACATCCAACATCAAATTACAATCACCACCAATTTAAAAAAGATGTACTCGACCTGTTGACATTTAGACTATTATATGGTAATATAGGCTTGCGACATAAACTTTATATAGCAATAATAATTGTATGTATTTTTTTGCCTTTTGGTAAAAATGCATACTCTGTTTCGCATACGGTTATTATTGCCAATAGTGAAGTTTGTGTCGCAACAAAAAAGAGTTATGCATTTTTCGGTGCATTAACTTTTGTTAATGCACTTTTTTAATTTGCAGGCTCTGACATGTTGCTACACAAACCGAACGCCGCACAATGTGCGGCGTTCACCCTTTTAAAAAAGATAAAAGGCAGAAACGGAAATGATATGCACCCCAAAAGTTAGACACTTTTGGAGGTGCATATTTTTATGAGAAAAAGAGGAAGCAAAAACAAAAAATATAGTGCAGAATTCAAAATATCTGTTATAATGGATATGCGAGAGCATCATTTGGGGTATTGTGAAACTGCGAGAAAGTATGACATAGGTGATCCAAAACTTGGAGGAGCAGTCCATACCATACAACGGTGGGAACGCAGATTCTTAGAAGAAGGAGCCGAAGGTCTTATGAAAGAACGTAGAGGCAAAAACAATACAAGTGGTAAACGAGGTCGCCCTCCAAAGCTTGACAAAAAGGTTGAGGAAGATTTAATCGCAGAGAACCAAAGACTCAAAATGGAGATAGAATACTTAAAAAAACTGAGTGCCTTAGTTCTTGCGGAAGAGCGAAAGAACGGCAAAAAGCGTTGATTGTCGCTGAACTAAGGTCTAATTATCCGCTAAAAGATTTACTTAAACTATCAGGCATTGCAAGAAGTACATTCTACTATTGCCTAAAACAAAAAGATGTTGATAAATATGAATGCGAGAAAACTGATATTTTAGAGTTATTTAACAAAAACAAAGGAAGATATGGTTATCGTAGACTTACATCATTGTTAAAAGCAAAAGGATATTGTATTAACCATAAAACTGTATTAAAGTTGATGAAAGAACTTGGCATAAAAGGAAAACAAAGAAAGAATGGTAAATACCACTCATACAAAGGAGAAGTTGGCAAAATAGCAGCTAACTTGCTTGAAAGAGATTTTTATGCAGCAAACCCTTTTGAAAAACTAACAACAGATGTAACTGAATTTAAGGTGTGTGATGACAAAGTATATCTTTCGCCTGTTATGGATTTATACAACAGAGAAATCATATCATATTCTATTTCATTAAGTCCTAATTTGGAACAAGTGAGAGAAATGTTGAATGGTTTATTTGCCAAGCTACCTGCTGATGCAACACCGTTATTTCATTCAGACCAAGGTTGGCAATATCAACATGCAGAATATCAACGATTGCTCAAAGAGCATAACATTATGCAAAGTATGTCTAGAAAAGGAAATTGTATGGATAACGGAGCTATGGAAAACTTCTTCGGCAGATTAAAGGTTGAAATGTTTTATGGCGAAAAATTTGAAAGCGTTAACGCTTTCATTGATGAATTAAGAAAATATATTGATTACTACAACAACGAAAGAATTTCTATGAAACTAAAAGGAATGAGCCCGGTACAATACCGAACTCATTCACAAGCAAGTTAATATTTAATTTTGTCTAAACTTTGGGGTTCACTTCACTTGATGTATGCGGAGTTTTTTTGTTGTCTTTATGGTTTGAAGCATATATTTTATGCCTATTTCTGTTGATTTTCTGAAAGACTTATGATACAATATTTTAAAGATTGATAAATTTGAAATGATGAGAATTTTAATTTTTTAGAGGTAATATAAAATGGCACATATTTTTTCGTCAATTAAAGAGGCATTCACCTCTGTCATGCCGATTGCATTGATAGTTCTCTTGCTTTCTATAACTTGTATTCCGCTTGACGCTGGTGCTCTTGTGATGTTTTTTTTAGGAACGGTTATGCTTATTATGGGAATGAGTTTTTTTACTGTCGGCTCAGGGATTTCTATGGAACCGTTGGGAGATGGAATCGGTAAATCCTTGAGCAAAAACAGAAAATTAATAATTCCGCTCATCATATGCTTTGTTCTTGGTTTTTTTATCACTGTCTCCGAGCCTGATTTGCAGGTTTTAGCAGAGCAGGTGCCTACAATTCCCAATATAATATTGATTGTTTGCGTGGGAATAGGCGTTGGAATTTTTCTGTGTGTTTCTCTTATCAGAAATAAAAAAGAGTTATCTTTAAAAACTTTATTAATAATATTTTATGCTCTAATTATAGGGGTGACCTTTTTTGCTCCGAAGGAATTTGTGGCGACAGCCTTTGATTCGGGCGGAGTGACAACGGGACCTATCACAGTTCCGTTTATAATGGCGCTTGGTGCAGGACTTGCTGCAAACAAAAAAGGAAGACACACAGGCGAGCACAGTTTCGGTCTTGTTGCCCTGTGCAGCATCGGACCTGTTGTTTCGGTGCTATTGTTGAGCATTTTTTTCAAGCCACACCCTGCAACCTCGGGCTATGAAATAGCAAATGTGAAGACAACTGTTGATGCATTCGGGCAGTTTGTTCACGCACTTCCCATATATGCAAAGGAAATATTGATTGCCTTTGTTCCAATTGTTTTTCTTTTTGTTATATTTCAGATTATCACTAAAAAATTCCACATACATAATGTTTTGAAAATGTCGGTCGGCTTTTTCTATACATACATTGGTCTGGTGCTTTTTTTAACAGGGGCAAATGTCGGATTTATGCCTGCCGGAAGATTGATTGGAGCGATGATATCAAAAAGCTCCTTTAGTAGCGCGATTGTTCCGATAGGAATGCTTATGGGCTATTTTGTTGTTTCTGCCGAGCCTGCAGTTCATTCGCTGAAAAGACAGGTGAGTGAAATAACAAACGGTGCAATTTCGCAAAGGGCAGTGGCTGTTGCACTTTCGATTGGTGTTTCTGTTTCTGTGGGAGTTTCGATGCTGAGAATTCTGACGGGAATTTCAATCATTCCGTTTTTGATATTTGGTTATGCCTCATCGCTTACTATCAGCTTTTTTGTGCCGACGATTTACACAGGTATTGCTTTTGACTCAGGCGGAGTTGCGAGCGGACCTATGACATCAACATTTATGCTTCCTTTTGCTGTTGGTGCGTGTGAAGCCCTTGGCGGAAATGTTATGACCGATGCTTTTGGAATTGTTGCGCTGATTGCAATGGCGCCTCTTATCACAATTCAGGTTCTTGGTTTCTATGAAAGAAGAAAACACATCAGGATGATTAAAAAGCTCCACACCGAAATCAGCATGATAGAAGACGATATATTATTCTTTGATGAGGAGGAAAACCTTTATGAGTAAACGACCTATGGTACTTTTGTCAATAGTCGAGCGAGATAAAGGGCAAAAGCTCATTAAAGAGTTGGAAAACATAAATATAAAAGTCAATTTTCAATGTGTCGGACTGGGAACAGCCCCGACAGAGATGATGGATATTTTTGGTCTTGGACACAGGGATAAGGATATAGTTATAAGCCTTGGAGCTGAAAGCGTAGTCAAGGATATGATGGCAAACTTTGGAACGACCTTTGAAAGCCACTCTAAATATGGCGGTCTTATGATAATTATGAAAACATCCGCCGCAAGCAGAATTCTGACAGAAATGTTGAGCTTTAATAATGATAAAATTTCGGAAAGAGGAAATGGTTCTATGAAAAATGAACATCACAATAATTTGATTATTATTTCAGTTAATGAAGGCTACTGCGATGATGTGATGCAGGTCGCAAGAAAAGCAGGGGCAACAGGCGGAACTGTTATTAAGGGCAGACTTGCTGCCTTTGAGCAGTTTGCAGATGTGAAAAAAACAGATATTGACGGTGAGCGAGAAATTCTTTGTATTCTTGCGCCTCTTAAAACGAGCGCGCAGATTATGGAAGATGTCAACAAAGAATTCGGAGCAACCTCTGATGCAAATGGAATAATTATTGCAATTCAGACAGAAAAGGCATATAAGATTTAATCATTATCAATAAAAGTTTCAGGTTTAAAATAAAAAATCCTTCCTTGTGAGGTGAACACCAAAGCTAAAGTGTTTTTGGCGTGCATTTCACAGGAAAGGATTTTTTTATTTATGTGGAAGTCGATGAGTTGTCATTTTTTGAATATGAAGAAAACAGCGCCTAAGATACATAAAAAAGCATAAAGATAATTTATCGTGAATTTTTCTTTTAAAAAGGTTATGCTGAATATTGAAAAAACTGTCAGCGTTATCACTTCCTGGATTATCTTAAGCTGCGCTGTTGTGAAATGTTGACTGCCGAGCCTGTTTGCAGGCACTTGAAATATGTATTCAAAAAAGGCGAGCCCCCAGCTTGCAAGAATAACGACAATGAGCGAAGCTGTTTTGAACTTGAGATGCCCATACCACGCAAAAGTCATAAAAATGTTTGAAATAATAAGTAAAATAATTGGTTTTATCATAATTTTCACCTCGAAGATATTTTAACAGAACATATAACAAAAATCAAGAGGGGAAAGGAATTAAACAAAACTCTGCCATAAAAATCACCTCATCTATATTATAGTCAATTTAACCATAATATCAATAGGGAAATTTGACATAATATAAGTGGTGATGATTATGAATAAATTAAAGGAACTTACACTCGAAAAGGGATACACTCAGATAAAAATGCAAATGCTTACCGGTATTGACCAAAGTGATTACTCAAAAATAGAGAATGGTAAAAGATATTATACATTTGAACAATGCCGAAAACTTGCAATAGCCATTGAAACGAGCATGGACTATTTGGCGGACTTGACTGATGAAAAAAATCCTTATCCACGAAAAAATTCAAATCAACGAAGTGAAACACCTTTTAGGGAAAAGTGAAAAGTGAATAAGGAATAAGAAAAAATCCGCACACTGTTGCATGCAAATTTTTTTGCTTTCATGTTCATAATAGATGCAACAGATTTTAGCTAAAGTTTGCAACAAGTTGCAAAGCGAAATTATCTCATTTCATTCGATAGCTAAATAACTCTTTCAGAGTAGCTAAATTAAATTCGCCATTAGCTGCCGCAGGTAATTTAGCTGAGCTTGCTCAATTTAGCTCGCGCAAGCGAATTTAGCTGAAAAAAGACAGATTTCCTTCTCGAAATCTGTCTTTTTTCTGGAAAAACCGAATGGTTTAGATGACATGTATTTTACTCTAAATTTGATTCACTATTTATGACCGTTGTTCAATTTAGCTACGAAGTAAAATCACTTATTCCGAGAAGAACAAATATAACCAAAAAAGGAGCTGCGTTTTTATAGGTCCATAAATAATACTTCGCCATATGGTTCCCGCACTGACAGTTCACAATACTTGTCATGCAAGACCCACATAGTTCGTAGCGTTAATGGTCTTGGAATGGAATAGTCCCCCATCCCATCGGTAAAATAGATTAATATGGCATCTCGGAAGTATCGATTGGAGTTTACATATTCAATTACCGGAACGAATGATGTGCCTCCTCGACCATGTATGTCATACGCAATCTCCTTAACTGAACGAGCTTTATACACATGCCCAATCTCGGCATCGCATTCAATAACTGTCACCTCACATAGCCGCGATCCAATTATGTCGAATATTTCGACCATGATGTTATTTAAGGTTTCTGTTTCCATAGAGCCCGATGTATCGATAGCAACAACAAGTTTGATAATTCTGTCGGTAACGGTCCCGGATATATCGTATCGCTCAGGCTGCCGTCTGTTCAACCGAAGTCTCGTTTTTCTATGCCCTTCCGGTATTGTTCCTATATACCGCTTCAGTAATTGTTTCCATGTGATAATTGGCGAAGCGAGTAGCTTGTCAAGCGACTCCTTCTGATAATCGGGGAGACTGCCACGCATAGAGTCGGACATACCATTGCAAACATCAGACACAAAGCGCCGTATGATGTTTGCGCACTCGTCCGGATCATCACTTATCGTCCAGCAAGGAAGGCACACGACACCTTTTCGCTTTGTTTCGGTAACAATTTTTTCTTTTTTGATAGCGTCTGCAAAAATAATCTTTAGAGGTGCAGTACCCCCTTCACCAACATCAGAAATTCTCTCAAAGTAATAATCAAACGCCTGTAGAGATTTTATATGAATTTTGAAAGTCTCACTCAGATATTTTGATGTAATGGCATCTTCAGGTTCTGCAATGATATTGAATTCATTTTCCTTGTTGTCTGCTGTCAACCTGTCATTAATACTGGCATCCATTGCAACATTTAATTTGAATCCTATTGTCGGATCTTTTTGAGGATTGTATTTAATGCCATCAACGGGATGGTTCAAAACAATATGCTCTATTTCATGGCAAAAAATATATATCATTTCCGGCAGGGACTTCAAACCAATCAGCAATGGATTTACCGTCATACTAAAAGGAAATGAATCAATACTAACGCCGGCATCGTAGTACGAAGCAAAATTAATTTTTAAATCAAAATTCATCAGAAAGATGCCATAGTATCGCTCTTGTCTCGATATCATAATCATTTTTATCATATTGAAGAGGGCGAGAAACATCTCCTTTACTGCATCAAGTGCTTCTTGGTTAGTTTCATCTCTTTCGACGATGTGGATATATTTTTGCAGTTCCTTATGATAGTGTACAATATTATGTTCCATTATAATTCTCCGCGCACAAGGGCGTCATTCATATTATTCCTCTGGAGAAGCTCCATGATATCGTCATCAAAAACCTCATAGAAATAATCATACAATGTGGTGCCTACAGGTGTTTCGGTAT
Organism: Clostridia bacterium; assembly: GCA_045576235.1. Lineage (GTDB taxonomy): Bacteria > Bacillota > Clostridia > UBA1381 > UBA9506 > SIG437. The sequence continues at coordinate 28,457 of JAZNGA010000050.1, read as the reverse complement.
TGACCAAAGCTTGAGAGAACATAAGAATGCTGGACATATCCAAGAGGCCGATATATATTACCAGTTTCTTTTGTATGCGCCGCATCTCCGTGTCATCAGATTTGATTTGGTCAGCATAATCCTTCAAGAATGTTATAATACTCTTGGAAGTAATTGCGTTTTTGGCAGTAGACTGCTGCTTGATTTTGGCTCGCACCTCTTGCGGAATATTATCCGTTTCATCACAGAATATTTCATCAGCCAAAACAAGCCGATTAGGGTCACTGAGACTCGAATAATACATAGAACTTACATCTCCGCCGACTTTTGCAGAAATGATTGCTCGGATATCCTTCTCTTTTTCGCGGCGTTCCTCGACAGAGAAAAAATTATCCAGTTTGTCATAGCCTTTTAAGATTAGGTCTACCATGTGCCATCCACGTGGCGACGGCGTAGGCATCTCGTCGTCCTCAAGCATTTTATCTTTTATGGACAAAGCATCCGGGGTAGTAGAAATAAACTCAATAAGGGATTTCTCAAAATGGTGCTCAACCGCAAAAGTGGCCCATTCGTTGGCGTCCTCGTGCACTTTAATTTTGATAAAACGGTCAAGCTGTGCCGGGTCCATCTCGTTGGTGGCATACATACTCGTCTGAGTACTGGGATTCATTGCTGCGATAATGAATACCCACCAAGGGAGTCGATAACCATTAACTGTGCGAGTCAGAATGAAGTTCATCAGCTCACGGAAAACAGGCATATCTGTTCTATTGATTTCGTCAAAGAAGATGATAACCGGTTTAACTTGCCCTTTCTGTATAAGTTCGACCTTTTGTTCAAAAGAAAGGTCGGTGACAGAATATTTGTTTTCCTCTCCATTGAGGATAGCCTCCAAACTGTCAGTCTTGTCATCAGTTCGGCATAAGAACTGCTCTGCCTTTTGAATTCTCTGGACAATATAGTATGGAAGAAACCGAAATTCGATATCCCCGTTTTCATTTTTATACTGGTAAGGTAAGCCTGTTATTTCACCTTCTTTCAAAGTCCCTCCCTCAATAATCATCACTGTGCCGCCCAATTCTTTCGCTATGATTTTTGCGACTTGGCTCTTTCCAATTCCGTGTTTGCCAGACAGTAAGGGGGTTACGGCAATAGAGTAGTTGTTGGTAAGCAGATTGGTGAGCATAATCCGCTTGCACATTCTTATTGCATCTTTGATAGAAGCCATTTGTTCTCCTCCTCTTTTTTGAAAGAATATAACTCTTTAATCTCAGGATTATTTTGTAGTCTCAGACTTAGATATTTGTACGCATCTGCATCTGAGTTGATGGCCAAAAGGGCTAGCTCGTGATTATCACGTAACCGTTCAGATGCAGATTGAATGGCATACCCGTCGTTTTTAACCGCAATTCTTACAATTTCCTCACAGTCCTGGAGTTCCGGATCAGCATATCTTAGTGCTATACCATGTGTGTTAACCGCCAGAGAAACAAGGTCAAAATCGTTCCTTAACGAAGAGTCTGCATAAGATAAAGCAATACCACTGTTTTTTACAGCGGCACAAACAATGTCACGGTTCTTCTTTTGACCAGGCGAAGCCAGTGATAATGCATTACCGCGATTAGAAACCGCTACTAACACTATTTCATCACGTTCCCTTATTGGAAGGTCGAAATACATCAATGAAAAACCTTCTTGTTTGGCAGCTTCAAGGCAAATCTGATAGTCTTGACCGAAGCGTTGTGGCAAATATTTTAAGCACATATAGTTTTTCTTAATGAGGGAAAGTACGAATCTCTCATCATCAAACGTACTTGCAAAAACATCTTTAATAATCTCCGGGCAAGAATCAACAACCGATAAAAGAAACTCTTTTGATTTCAGAAGTTCTCTCGACAGCTCCTCTAAATATTCCGCATCATATTTAAGGAGCAGTCTCATCGCATATGGGTCGGTATGAAGGTTATTTCTATGCAAAACAGCTTTTCTATCTCCGTCTATTGCCTTAATAAGAATTTCTAAATCTGTTTGTTCTATAAATTGCGTAATCGAAGCATCCGGTGTTCGTGCAAGTTTATTAAGAAGATTGCCCAGCAAACCATACTCGTTACTAATTAATACCCTCATAGCATTTTTGCGGTCATTAAACTTTTCTGCAACCCAGCCAACAAGCCATAAGTCATATCGTTTTATAGAGCCATCTCTATAGTAACAGTTTTCTTTTATATATTTGGAAATTTCTTGAATAAGAATCTTTTTCTCTTCTGCCGTCATATTGCTCACCCCGCTCCACTTATTCTATTTTGCATTAACTAACCGTAAGATCTTCATATCAAAATCCCTTCCCTTGTTCTAATTTTATTATATCACGATAGGTGTACCATAAAACGGACTTTGGTTTATAATTAGAATTAGGAAGTTTTAGAAAATTTGACATTTTCAGTATATCATAAATCTACATATAATTCAATGTTTTGTGTAAACAAAACCATCTTATCTTTTCTCTATTCTCTTTTAACTCTTCACTTAATTGTCGTTTCCAGATAAGAGATAAAAGAGAATAGAGAAAAGATAAGAGATAAGAGTACAAAAAGAAACGACAACTTTCTTGTCGAAAATTGTCGTTTCTTTTGGAGGCGCCACCCAGATTTGAACTGGGGATGAAGGTGTTGCAGACCTCTGCCTTACCACTTGGCTATGGCGCCATAATATATTTATATGTTAAAAAGAAAAAATAATGAACAGAATTTAAAAATTCTTGCCTCTAAAAGGCTTAGAAGCAAGAATTTTTAATTTGGAGCGGAAGACGAGATTCGAACTCGCGACGTTCACCTTGGCAAGGTGACGCTCTACCACTGAGCCACTCCCGCATAATTAGTTTGTTCATTGGTGCCTCCGGGTGGAATCGAACCGCCGACACAGGGATTTTCAGTCCCTTGCTCTACCGACTGAGCTACAGAGGCAAGTTGGCGACCCGAAAGGGGCTCGAACCCTCGACCTCCAGCGTGACAGGCTGGCATTCTAACCAACTGAACTATCGGGCCAACTCTTTTAGAACAAAAAAAGTGGTGGGCGCTACAGGGCTCGAACCTGTGACCCTCTGCTTGTAAGGCAGATGCTCTCCCAGCTGAGCTAAGCGCCCATCTTTTTTCTCCATCGCGTCAGCGACAAATAGTATTATACACGAGTGGGGTCTTGATGTCAAGCGAAATTTTTGTTTTTTTAAAAAAATTTTTTTGGTCAGAATTGCTGAATTTAAAAAAACTCAGTAATAATCAAACTTTACGGGTTTTTTTAGCTAATTTTTTCTTTGGAAAATTTTTAATAATTTATTAATTTACAGTTAATATTATATAATTCTATTGACGAGTTTGGATGAAATGTGTATAATATAAGCTGTCAGATAAAGGAAAAACTTATGAAATCAAATAATCTGCATGAAACACAGATGATAAATGCATAGTGGAGGTCATTATGAAAAAAAGTGTTTACAGTTTAGTGCTTTCAGACAGCGTCGTTGAAGCTGTTGACAGAGCGGCATATATGAGCGGACAAAGCAGGTCAAACTTTATAAACAATGTTTTAGCCGAGCATCTCTCATATGTCACTCCTGAAAAAAGAATGAGAAATATTTTTGATGTTTTGGAGACGCTGAACGAGGCGGGAGAAAATTTCCGAATTCAAAAACAACAGTCGGAGTCGATGTTTTCTCTTTTAAGCTCGCTAAAATATAAATATCGCCCCACAATTCGCTATTCAATTGAGCTCTATTCTGCACAGCGCAATGGCTCAATAGGTGAGTTCAAAGTGATTTACAGAACTCAAAGCGATGATTTTTTGCGAATAATGAAAAATTTCTTCATTATGTGGGCAAAACATGAACAAAAGTTCATTGGTAAGGTCTTTGCTAAATCTCCGATTAAATATTCAGCGGCAGACGGCAGACTTGTCAGGACAATTAAAATTCCGACAGGAAAAGGGATTTCAGAAAATGATTTGGCAAAGGTGATTTCAGATTATATTGGAATGTTTGACAGAGTTTTGAAAGAATATATCTCTTCACTTCCTGATGTTGAATATGCCCAGCATTATTTAGACAGGGAATATTCAGCCTATGTAAAAAACAGCTTGACGCTTATATGACAAGGAGGAAACAAATATGAATGCTCAAAAATTCACACAAAAATCTTTAGAAGCGATTCAGGGGGCCCAAAATCTTGCTTTGGAATATATGAATATGCAGATTGAGCCTGAACATCTTTTATGCAGTCTGACGGAAAGTGATGACGGACTTATTTCACAACTTATTACAAAAATGGGAGTTTCCATTGAAAAAGTGAAAAAGGATGCTCTTTTTGCGGTAGAAAGTCTTCCCAAGGTGACAGGCTCGGGAAGAGAAGCTGGAAAAATTTATATCTCACAGGAGACAGACAAAATTTTTCTGCTTGCCGAGAAAAAAGCGGAGCATATGAAGGATGAATATATTTCCGTTGAACATATTTTTCTTGCAATGCTTGATAAGCCTAATGATGCGCTCAAAAAAATATTTAAGTCAAACGCCCTTTCAAAAGATGATTTCTTAAAAAATCTGCAGACTGTCAGAGGAAATGCAAAGGTGACGAGTGATTCACCTGAGGCAACTTATGATGTGCTTTTGAAATATGGTCAGGATTTAGTGGAGCTTGCAAAACAAAACAAGCTTGACCCTGTAATCGGAAGGGATTCTGAAATCAGGAATGTTGTCAGAATTTTATCGAGAAAAACAAAAAACAATCCTGTCTTAATCGGTGAGCCGGGTGTCGGAAAAACTGCGATAGCAGAAGGACTGGCTCTCAGAATAGTCAGAGGAGATGTTCCTGAGGGCTTAAAGGACAAGACGATTTTCTCGCTTTCTATGGGTTCACTTGTCGCGGGCGCGAAATTCCGTGGCGAATTTGAAGAACGACTTAAAGCTGTGCTTGAAGAAATCAAGAAAAGTGAAGGCAGAATAATTCTTTTCATTGATGAGCTTCACACCATCGTAGGCGCCGGAAAAACTGACGGGGCAATGGATGCGGGAAACATTTTAAAGCCGATGCTTTCGCGCGGAGAGCTCCACTGCATAGGTGCAACAACGCTTGATGAATATAGACAATATATTGAAAAGGATGCGGCTTTAGAAAGAAGATTTCAGCCTGTTTTGGTTGATGAACCGACGGTCGAGGACACCATCTCAATTTTAAGGGGATTAAAGGAGAGATATGAGGTTTTTCACGGAGTTAAAATTCATGACCAGGCTCTCATTACAGCGGCTGTGCTGTCAAACAGATATATTTCCGAAAGATTCCTGCCTGATAAGGCGATAGATTTAATTGATGAAGCTTGTGCTATGGTCAGGACAGAAATAGATTCTATGCCTTCAGAGCTTGATGAAATTTCAAGAAAAATTATGCAGCTTGAAATTGAAGAGGCAGCGCTGAAAAAGGAGACCGATAAGCTGTCAAAAGAGCATCTGGATGATATTCAGAAAAATTTAGCGGAAATGAGAGCTGACTTTAATGAAATGAAGGCTAAATGGGACAATGAAAAATCAGCTATTTCCAAGGTGCAGAAGCTGCGAGAGGAAATTGAAACAGTTAATGCAGAAATTGCTTTTGCTGAAAGAAACTATAATCTTGACAAGGCGGCAGAGCTTAAATATGGTAAGCTTCCGACTCTAATGTCAGAGCTTGAAAAAGAAGAAGAAAAGGCTGAAAAGACTAAGGATGTGAAGATTTTAAGAGATAAGGTCACCGAGGAGGAAATTGCAAAAATAATATGCAGATGGACGGGAATTCCCGTTCAGCGCCTGATGGAAGGAGAACGGGAAAAGTTGCTCTCTTTAGCTGAGACGCTCCACAAGAGAGTTGTTGGTCAGGATGAGGCTGTTATGAAGGTGACAGATGCAATTTTGCGTTCGAGAGCAGGTATTCAGGACCCCAAAAGACCTATTGGCTCGTTTCTTTTCTTAGGGCCGACAGGCGTGGGCAAAACGGAACTTGCAAAATCACTGGCTGAGGTTTTATTTGATGACGAACACAATATGGTGCGAATTGACATGACAGAATATATGGAAAAATATTCTGTTTCAAGACTCATTGGAGCTCCTCCTGGTTATGTCGGCTATGAGGAGGGAGGTCAACTCACAGAAGCTGTGAGACGAAAGCCTTATTCAGTTGTTTTGTTTGATGAGGTGGAAAAAGCTCATCCCGATGTGTTTAATGTGCTTTTGCAGGTTTTGGATGACGGAAGAATAACTGATTCGCAGGGCAGAACGATTGATTTTAAAAACACTATCTTAATTCTGACCTCAAACATTGGTTCTGACTATATTTTAGACGGGATTGATGAAAAGGGACAGGTGAGTGATGATGCAAGAGAAAAAGTGGAGGCTCTCTTAAAGAGAAGCTTCCGACCTGAATTTTTAAACAGACTTGATGAAATCGTTTTTTATAAGCCTCTTTCAAAAGAAGAAATATCGGAGATTGTCAATCTGATGATTGAGGACATTAAGCAAAGACTGAAGGAAAAACAGCTTGATTTTTCTCTTACGGAAAGCGCGAAAAAATATGTCATAGATGGTGGATTTGACCCGATTTACGGGGCTCGCCCTTTGCGAAGATTTCTGCAGACGAAGGTTGAAACATTGCTTGCAAGGAAAATCATTTCAAGCGATTTATCATTTGGCGATTGTCTCATAGTTGACTATGACGGAAAAGAATTATTTATAAAGTGATGATTATTCATCTGAAGACTCTATGTCAACTAAGATTACTTCGTCACCTATAACCTTAATATTCTCCCAATGAATAACCACATCGCCCCCAGAACGGAAGTTGAAAAGCCTTGCCTTTCCGGGGACGATGATGGACTCTATCACGCCATCTGAAAGACTGACTTCAACATCGGAGACAAAACCAAGCCTTTTGGCGTTGTTGATATTGATAACTTCTTTTTGACGCAGTTCGCCTGCTCTATACATAAAAAGCACCTCTTTACTTTTGAGTTGTATTGTGGTAAAATAAAATAAATTCTTTTTTTAGGAGTGACATAATGTTAGAAACGCTGAAGCAAGATGTGCGCCGTGCCAATATCCACTTGGCAAATCATGGTGTCGATTCGTTTTTAAGAGGAAGCATCAGTGCGATAGACAGAATTAATTCGCTTGTGGTTATAAGCCCCAGCGGTATATTTTATGATGAAATAACGGCAGATATGATGGTTGTTGCAGATTTTTCGGGAAGTGTTGTTGAAGGAGAGCTTAACTGTGCCGACGATGTTAAAACTCATATAGAAATTTATAAAGCCTTAGAGAACATAGGCGGAATTGTCAGCCTCCACACGCCGTTTGCAACTGCGTGGGCGCAATCGGGAAGAGACATTTTGCCTTATGGTGATTTCCATGTGTCGAGTTTTTCGGGTGCTATTCCGTGCTCAAGAAGCTTATCTGCGTCCGAGGTTGAGACGGATTATGAAAAAAATGTTGGTCTTGTAATTTGCGAAACCTTTCAAAAACGGGGTATAGATGCAATGAATGTGCCGGGAATAAATGTTTTTAACTGCGGCCCTTATGCTTGGGGAATAGATGTTTTCAGCGCGGTATATAATGCTGTTATGCTGGAAAATGTCGCAAAAACTGCATATCTTACTGAAAAAATTAATCCCGATGTGACAACGGTCGGAAAATCATACATTGAAAGAAATTTTTAAATTTTGTTATATTTTTTAGTCTGCGTGGATAAAATATTTTTGAAAACATTATTTTTTAATGTTTGAAATATTTTTAGGAGAGTGAAGTTATGCGCAGCGCAATTGATAACATAGCTCTGGTGCTCGTTATAATCGGAGCTTTGAACTGGGGCTCTGTGGGACTTTTCGGAGTCGATGTTGTGGCTATGCTCTTTGGCGGACAGCTTTCTTTGATGAGCAGAATAATTTTCTCGCTCGTCGGAATTGCAGGACTCTGGAGCATCACATTACTGTTTAAGGAAAAGGTCCCTCAAAACGAATAGTGAATGGTTATGAAAAAACTGCGACAAAAATTTTTGTCGCAGTTTTTTTGCATATGACCGTTAGCTGCAGAATAAAATAGTTGCAGACTAAATAAAAGGGAGTGGAGTTATGCACTATTTTATTGACACATACGGCTCAAAGGGGCTTTCGTCATTTGATATGCCCTTTAAAACAAAAAAGCTTTATGGATATCCGCAGTCGGTTATGAGAGAAATCACAGAAAAGCTTGCACAAAAAGCTAAAGACAGAAACCTTAAAACGGAAATTGTTCACTGTTTTTTAAATAACGGAATAAAAGGGATTGCATTTCCGGAAGCAGGATGGTTTATCAAAAACATTCAGCCATATGAAGAAAGAGGCCTTTCATCGAGTCTATACACAGGATATGCCGAGGCCTTAAGAGAGCTTGCAGATGCTAAAGGTCATTTTGAGTCTGCGCTTTTAATTCATGATGAATGGGAAAAATATTATATAGATAACCTCGATTTTTCAAGACTTGACAAAAAGTGTGTGGAAATGCAGGCGGAAATTTTTGGCGATAAAAAAGGTAATGGTTCAGGAAAGGTTTCAGACCGTTTTTTAGGGGCAGCAACAGCTTTTGGGGCTGTTGACTATGTTGAAAATCTGACGGAAAACATAAAAAAAAGATATTTTATTAAGGGAAGACCAGGAACGGGGAAATCTACTTTTATGAAAAAAATCGTGAAAGAGGCAGGAAAGCGCGGATTTGACACAGAATGTTATCATTGCTCTTTTGATCCTAAAAGTCTTGATATGGTGATAATAAGAGAGCTGAGTATTTGCATTTTTGATTCAACAGCGCCCCATGAGCATTTTCCTGAAAAAGAAAGTGATGAGATTGTCGATTTTTATGAAATTGCTTCAAAACGAAACATAGACAGGGAATATAAAGGTGAGATTTCTTCAATTGCCGCGCAATATAAAGGGAAAATTAACAGTGCCACAGAGTGCATCGCAAGAGCAAATGGTATATTTACAAAAAATGATAAAATATGTGAAGAAAAGTGTGATAAAAAAAATATCCTGTGTATTTCGGAGATTTTGGCAGCGGAGATTTTCGGTTGACTTTGTTTTTTGCCTGATGTATAATTAAGCAAAAGAAGGTGAAGGCTATGGGAAATATTGTTTTAATAGGGATGTCGGGCTCGGGAAAAACGACAATAGGTGAAAGGCTTGCTGAAAAGCTCTCTATGAAATTTACAGACACTGATGAAATGATAGAAAAAAAAGAAGGAAGAAAGATTAAAGACATTTTTGCGGAAAATGGGGAGAGATATTTCAGAGATTTGGAAACGGAAATTGCAATTTCTGCATCAAAGCTTGAAAATCATATCATTTCAACAGGTGGCGGGATGGTTTTGCGTGATAAAAATATGCAATGCTTTAAAGAAAATTCTGTCATTATTTATCTCAAGAGGTCTGTTGAAAGCATTAAAAAAACAATGGACGCGTCAAACAGACCGCTCCTTAAAAGCGGACTTGCTGAGCTTAATGAGATGGAAAAAGAAAGGGCTCCTATCTATGAAAAATATGCAGATTTAATTGTTTTAAACGAAGCAGACCCTGAAAAAGCCATAAACGAAATAATAAATAACATCATAAACTGAATGTCATGCGAATATCCTGAAACAAAGGGGTGTTCGCATGATTAATTATATATGGGCAGGAATGATTGCTGTTTCTTTTGTGTTTGCTGCCTTTAGCGGAAATTCAGAAGCTGTAAATGAAGCTCTTGTTTTGGGTGCACAGTCTGCAGTGGAAATGGCGATGGGATTTTTGGGGCTTATGTGCTTCTGGTCAGGACTTTTGGAAATTGCAAAAAAATCAGGTCTTACGGAGAGTCTTGCCAAAATTTTAGAGCCGTTTATGAGGTTTTTGTTTCCCGAACTTAAAAAAGGCTCTCCTGCTATAAGTGCGATGATGATGAATATGGTTGCAAATTTTCTTGGGCTTTCAAATGCGGCAACTCCGCTTGGGCTAAAAGCAATGGAGGAGCTTGATAAGGAAAATAAGCACAGAAAGCGTGCGTCAAACGCTATGTGTCTTTTCGTTGTTATAAACACCGCATCTGTCACACTGATACCCACAACAGTTATTGCACTGAGAGCGGCAAATGGCTCGTCAGAACCGTTTGAAATAATTTTGCCTGTGTGGATTTGCTCGGTGATTTCTGTGACTGTTGGAATAACACTTGCAAAAGTCATGGGAAAGCGGGGAAATATGTGATGAAGACAATATCGCTTTTTGTTATTCCCGTGATTTTTGTCATAATTATAGGCTATGGCTTTTATAAAAAGGTTAATATATTTGAAGCGTTTTTGGAAGGTGCGGCAGAAGGAGTGGCAACTGTCATAAGGATTTTACCTGCTCTGGTTGGTCTCGTCGCGGCAATCACGATGTTTCGCACGAGCGGGGCGCTCGCATTTATAATAAAGCTGATTTCTCCCGTCACCGAGCTTTTGAAGATTCCGTCCGAAGTGTTGCCTTTAGCGCTTTTAAGACCTGTTTCAGGGAGCGGAGCGCTCGCTGTGGTGAATGATATTTTATCAAACTTTGGCGCCGATTCCATCGTGGGGAGAATGGCTTCTGTTATGATGGGCTCAACCGAGACAACATTTTACACGCTTTGTGTTTATTTCGGGAGCGTGAAAATAACTGATTCGCGCTATGCGGTTTTTGCAGCCTTGTGCGCGGATATAGCAGGTTTTTTGGCATCATGCTGGGTTTGCAGATTTTTTTTCGGTTGACTTTGAGGAAGAAAAAATATATAATATAGAGAAAATATGGAGTAAAGGAAGATTGATTTTGTATAGCTTTAAAGAAATATTGCCTGAAAAAATTAATGATAACATTTTTTCTCTCATAGGAAAAGACTGGATGCTCATTGGGGCATCTGACGGAGAGAAGACAAATGCAATGACAGCGTCATGGGGAGGCGTAGGTGTTTTATGGAATAAGAATGTGGTCTATGCTTTTATAAGACCGCAAAGATACACAAAAGAGTTTGTTGATAAAACAGATGTTTTCACTCTTTCGTTTTTTGATGAAGCTCATAGAGAGACTCTTGCATATTTCGGAAGAGTTTCAGGTCGCGATGAAGATAAGATAGCTAAAAAGGGGCTCGATGTGAATCTTATAGCTTGCGATGGGGCAGAAGGGCTTGCACCTGTTTTTGATGAGGCGAGGCTGACTCTTGTTTGCAGGAAGCTTTATAATGCACCTATGGTAAAAGAGGGCTTTGTTGATAAAAGCCTGATTGATAAAAACTATGCTCTTGGCGATTTTCACATGGTTTATGTTGGAGAGATAATTAAGGTTTTAGAAAAATAAAAAACAAACAAAAAAGCCGCGAACGAATCATCGTTTGCGGCTTTGAATTTTTTAATCCTATTCTGCACTGAAGGGCAAAAGAGCGATATGACGAGCGCGCTTGATTGCTTCAGTGAGCTGGCGCTGATGTTTTGCGCATGTTCCTGTGATTCTTCTGGGGAGAATCTTAGCGCGCTCAGAAACAAATCTTCTGAGTTTTGCAACATCTTTGTAGTCAATGTAATCTATTTTGTCCTGACAGAACTGGCAAACCTTTTTCTTAGGTTTGCGAACTTTGTTCATAGGTCTTTCAGCCATTTTAACTTCCTCCTTATAAAATATTTACCGAACACTTACTGATTAAAGAGAAAAGGGTAAATCCTCTTCTTCTACAGGCATAAAGCCATCAATATCGCCCGACGGAGCTGATGCATACGGCGATGCCTGAGCTGCAGATGAACCTGATGCTTCATTTTTGCTCTGAGCAAATTCGGCATGGTCAACCACAACCTCTGTTGCATATCTCCTGTTTCCGTCGTTGTCATCCCAAGAACGCGTCTGGATGCTTCCGTCTAAAGCAATTCTCATTCCCTTTGTGAAGAACTTACTGATGAAATCAGCCTGCTGTCTCCATGCAATGCAGTTAATGAAATCGGCCTGTCTTTCTTCACCTGCTTTTTGAAATCTTCTGTCGCAGGCAACAGTGAATGAACAAACATTGATTCCTGACTGGGTTGCTCTAAGCTCGGGATCTTTTGTGAGTCTTCCGACCAAAATAACTTTGTTCATGAAAACTTCCTCCTTAGACGATTAATTAGCTGATTTTTTTCTTTTCAACTTTTTTGATAACGATGTCTCTTAAAATGCCTTCGGTTATACGGTAAATTCTTTCGAGCTCCTGCGGGAAATCCGGCTTGGAACTGAAGTTAATAAGCACATAATAACCTTCTGTTAAATCATTAATCGGATATGCTAAGCGTCTCTTGCCCCATTCATCAATGGATGTGATTTCACCTGCTCCTGAAATTAATGATTTGAACTTTTCTACAAGCGCTGCGATTTTGTCTTCTTCAAGGCTTGCATCAATTACAAAAATAGTCTCGTAATTGTTGATCTGTTCCATCATCTTTTTCACCTCCTTCTGGACTTTTGGCTCTGTGCATTTAGACAGAGCAAGGATTGTGTATAAACACATTCAGTTATTATAAACCATTTTTCGTTTGTTGTCAAGAAAAATTCTTTAAAAAAAGAAGTTTTCACATAAATTTATTGTTTGTTTGATAAAAATACTTGACAATGGTGAATTTAATCGTTATAATATATATTGTTATTTTGGGGGTGAATGTCATGAACTATGATGTTTCATCTATTTTAAAGGTAAGAGGCGCTAAAATTTCTGTAGATGAAAGCATACCCACTTTTGATAAGATATGTTCAGATGAGCCTGAATTTTATGATGTTTCTGTCAAAGGGGAGATTGTGAATATCGGTGATGTGCTTGAATTTAATGCTAAAGCAGAAGGCAGGTTCATGACTGAATGTGCAAGGTGCTTAAAGCCTATAGAAAAAAGTTTTAGCATAGCTTTTACTGAGACGCTCAAAAGCGTCGATGAGGAAATTGAAGACAGAGATGAGGTTGTGACTTTCAGCGGGTTTACCATTTGCCTGACTGACATTGTCAGAAGCAACATTTTAGTCAATCTGTCAAGCAGATACTTATGCAGCGAGGATTGCAAAGGGATTTGCCCTGTTTGCGGTGCAGATTTAAATGAATCCCCTTGCAGTTGCACAAATGATTATATTGATCCAAGAATGGAAGGCCTTAAGAGGCTTTTGGATAAACAGGAGGTGTAGCAAGATGGCAGTACCAAAAAGAAAAACTTCTAAAGCAAGAAGAGATAAAAGAAGAGCGAATTGGAAATTGGCTATTCCGGGTATAGTAGCTTGTCCGCAGTGTGGAGAACCAAAAATGCCGCACAGAGTTTGTAAGGCTTGCGGTTACTATAACGGTAAAGAGGTCGTTAAAAAAGAAGCGTAAAATTATCACATTGCTGCAAAATGAATTAGAGAAGGAATTGTTAAATCCTTCTCTATTTTTGCATTAGGAGTAAGTTATGAACAACGCAAAAGGGGCTGTGGTGAGCTCTGTTGATATAGACAGCATAGCATTTGAGCTGGGGATAGTTGAGGGCGACAAAATCCTCAAAATTGATGATGTGGAAATTGTTGACTATCTTGACTATAAATTCTTATCTGCTTCAAGCGAATTTGTTATGACAGTTGAGAAAGCATCAGGGGAGCTTTTAGAGTTTGAGATAGAAAATGAATTTGCTGAAGATTTGGGCATAAATTTTGATGACATTTTGTTTGGCAGCGCAAAAAGCTGCACTAACAAATGTGTCTTCTGTTTTATCGACCAGCTTCCAAAAGGCATGAGAGAAACTATGTATTTCAAAGACGATGACTCCCGTCTTTCCTTTCTTCACGGGAATTATGTCACATTAACAAACATGAAGGAAGAGGACATAAAAAAACTGATTAAATACAGAATTTCGCCCGTTAACATTTCTGTTCACACAGTAAATCCCGATTTAAGAGTGGAAATGCTCAAAAATCCGAGAGCGGCTGCCATTTTAGAGCAGATTGAATTGCTCAAGGAAGGCAGAATAGAGATGAATATGCAAATAGTTTTATGCAAGGGCATAAATGACGGGAATGAGCTCATAGATTCTCTCGAGACCTTAGCGTCGTTTTATCCGTGGTGCAGAAGCATTTCTGTTGTGCCTGTCGGTCTGACAAAATTCAGAGATGGTCTTTTTCCGCTTTCTGAAATAACTGAAGACGATGCAGAAAAAACAGTTGAGGCCGTGACAGAGCTTCAGGAAAAATTCTTGAAAAAATATGGATCAAGGATTGTTTACCTTTCCGATGAGTTTTATATAAAAGCAAATCTTTCGCTTCCAAAATCGGAAGAATATGAAGATTTTCCGCAGATTGAAAATGGTGTTGGGCTTATTTCAAGCATGGATGATGAATTTTCTATGGCATTAGAAGAGAATGCAGAACAGAGCTTTTTCGGGAAAAATGTAATTGTAACGGGAAAGCTTGCCTATAATTTCATTTGCGGACTTGTTGAAAAAGCAAAATTGAGATATAATAAATTAAATGCAGATGTTTACATGATAGAAAATGATTTTTTCGGACACAGCGTGACTGTTTCAGGGCTCATATGCGGACGCGATATTATAAACAATTTAAAAGGAAAAGATTATGACCGCCTTTTAATTACAAAATCAATGCTTAAGGCGGAAGAAGATGTTTTTCTTGATGATGTGACTGTTTCGCAGATGGAAGAAGAGCTTGGACTGAAGGTTGTTCCGGTGTTTAATGACGGATATGATTTCTTGGAAAAGCTGATTGGATAGAGAGGTGGAAAATATGTCAAAACCTGTAGTTGCAATAGTGGGAAGACCAAATGTCGGAAAATCCACTTTATTTAATAAAATTGTCGGAGACAGAATTTCAATAGTCGATGACAGCCCCGGTGTTACCCGTGACAGAATTTATATGGAAGCTGAATGGCTTTCAAGACATTTTATGCTCATTGACACGGGGGGCATTGAGCCTAAGAATGATGATGTTATTTTAAAAAATATGCGGCTTCAGGCGGAGCTTGCGATTGACCATGCAGATGTTATTATTTTCATGGTAAATGTGTCCGATGGACTCACCTCCGCAGACAGAGATGTTTGCACAATGCTTATGAAATCAGGAAAGCCTGTTGTTCTGGCTGTTAACAGGGTGGATAACATAGGCGCCCCGCCATTAGAGCTTTATGAGTTTTATAATCTCGGCATAGGTGAGCCGATGCCGATTTCATCGATTCACGGGCTCGGCGTCGGAGACCTTTTGGATGAGGTTTTCAAACACATACCTGAAGAAACCGAAGAAGAGGAAGAAGACGATTCGATTAAGGTTGCAGTTGTGGGAAAACCAAATGCGGGAAAATCATCTCTTATAAATAAAATTTTAGGTGAAAACAGAGTTATTGTCAGCTCCATTGCAGGAACTACGAGAGATGCAATCGACTCAAACTACACAGACGGCGAAACAAACTACACATTGATTGACACGGCGGGAATGAGAAAGCGCGGCAAAATTGATGAGAGCATAGAGAAATACAGCGTCATAAGGTCACTTTCTGCTGTTGACAGATGTGATGTTTGCGTTATTGTGATTGATGCAAAAGAGGGAATCAGCGAACAGGACTCAAAAATCGCGGGCTATTGTCATGAGCAGGGGAAAGCTTGTGTTGTTGCTGTCAACAAGTGGGATTTGATTGAAAAAGACAACAAGACGATGGATGCGTTCATTAAAGATGTGAGAACGGAGCTTTCATTTATGCAATATGCGCCTGTTGTGTTCATTTCGGCGCTCACGGGTCAGCGGATTTCAAAGCTTTTCGAATTAATAAAATATGTTAACGATCAAAACCTTATGCGAATTAAGACAGGTATGTTAAACGATGTGCTGACCGAGGCAACGATGAAGGTGCAGCCACCCTCCGATAAGGGTAAGCGTCTTAAGATATATTATATCACACAAACAGGCGTCAGACCGCCGACATTTGTGCTTTTTGTAAACAATAAAGAGCTTGCTCATTTCTCCTATGTGAGATACATTGAAAATCAAATAAGAGGTGTTTTCGGCTTGGAGGGCACACCGGTCAAATTTATTGTTCGCGAGAAGGGCGAACAGACGAAGGGGGAATAGATATGGCACTTGGAGTTATATTATCTTTTGTTTTGGCATATCTTTTAGGCAGCATTAACACATCAGTTATCATAGGTAAATTAAAGGGAATAGATATCAGGAAAAAGGGAAGCGGAAACGCAGGAATGACAAACACTCTGCGCGTCGTGGGAAAAAGCGCGGCAGTTTTAGTTTTTATCTTTGATTTTTTAAAGACAATCGTTGCTCTCGTTTTTTCAATATTCATCGGGAAGGCGATTGCTTCTGAAAACAGAGATGCTGTGGAATATATGAAGTATGTTGCAGGATTTGGTGTAGTTCTCGGACATAATTTCCCGATTTATTTTGGCTTTAAGGGCGGGAAGGGAATTGTTTGTTCAATTGCAGTGATTCTGTTTTTAGACTGGAGAATAGGCATTATAATTGCAACAGTTTGTATTTTGATTATGGTTATAACAAAATATGTGTCGCTCGGTTCTGTTGTCGGAGCTATTATTTATCCTATATTTGTAATAGCATTTAATCCTGATTTCTCAATTATGACAGTGCGCTATTATATTGCTATGTCGGTTGTGATTTCGCTTTTGGCGCTTTACAGACACAGGGCAAACATTTCAAGATTGTTAAAAGGAACAGAGTTAAGATTTGGTCAGAAAAAAGATTAGAACACTGAATAGGTGCAAAAAAGCAAGAAATAAGAATTGGGGTGCATGAGAGTGGGAGAAAAAATCAGTGTAATAGGTTCGGGAAGCTGGGGAACTGCAATTGCGGCTCTTTTATCTAAAAACGGACATAGGGTTACATTGTGGTCATATGCAAAAGAAGAATCGGAGGCTTTGGAAAGAGACAGAGAAAATAAGCAGTTTCTTCCAAATCTGAAGCTTCCTGAAAATATGAAATTTACATCTGAGCTTAAAGAGGCTGCAGAAAACAAGATTATATTTATGGTGACGCCTTCAAAGGCGACAAAGGAAACCGCAGCAAAACTGGCGCCGTTTGTTGAGGAAGGAACGATTATCGTAAATGCGTCAAAGGGCTTGGAGGAGAAATCACAAAAAAGGCTTTCTGAGGTCATTAAAGAGGCAATACCTTCGGCTCATCTTGCAGTTATGTCGGGTCCTTCTCATGCAGAAGAAGTTGCTCTTTCGCTTCCTACAACAAATGTTGTTGCAAGTGAAAACATTGAAATTTCTCAGGCTTTGCAGGATATATTAATGAATGATACATTCAGAGTTTACACAGGAACAGACATGGTCGGCATTGAAATTGGCGGAGCTTTAAAAAATGTTATTGCTTTAGCTGCGGGCATTTCTGACGGACTGGGCTTTGGCGACAACACGAAAGCGGCGCTTATGACGCGAGGTATGCAGGAAATATCGCGTCTTGGAATAGCGCTTGGGGCACAGCCCGAGACATTTTTCGGTCTTTCAGGAATCGGAGATTTGATTGTCACATGCACGAGTATGCATTCAAGAAACAGAAGGGCAGGAATTCTGATTGGAAAAGGCTACACGCCCGAAGAGG
Organism: Clostridia bacterium; assembly: GCA_045576235.1. GTDB lineage: Bacteria > Bacillota > Clostridia > UBA1381 > UBA9506 > SIG437. The sequence goes on along the minus strand of JAZNGA010000050.1, from coordinate 10,841 downwards.
CCATAAAAGAGGTTCAAATGGTCGTTGAAGGATTCTACACAACAAAAAGTGCATATGCTTTAGCTCAAAAAACAGGAGTTGATATGCCCATAGTTGGAGAGGCACATAAAATTCTGTTTGAAGGAAAGCCTGCTAAAGATGCTGTTTTAAATCTGATGTGCAGAGAAAAGAAGCACGAATCGGAAAAAAGCCTTCTTGTTTAGAGATAAATGTTAGAAATTATGGGGTGATGTAGTGAGATTCAATTTTTGGTCTAAGAAAAATAAGAACGAAGAAGCTGACAGGATTGCCGATGTTCAGGCGGCTGCAGAGGAGATAATTGAGAGCCCGTGTGATGAAGTTGTTAAAAATTCCGAGAAAGCAGACGAAGAAACAGCGGAAGAAGCTTCAGATGAAATTGCTGAAGAAGTGGTGGAAGAAAAAGTTGAAGAAGCTTCAGAAGCGGAGGCAGATGTTAAAAACAGTTTCTTTTCAAGGCTCAAAGACAGTCTTTCAAAAACGAAGAATGCCATAACAGAGAGAATTGACGGAGTTTTTCAGAGCTTTAAAACTATAGACGATGACCTTTATGATGAGCTTGAAGAGGTTCTGATTATGGCAGACATCGGCGCGGCTACTTCTGCTTTCATTTTAGATGAGCTGAAAGAGAAGGCAAAAGCAGAAAAAATTAAAGAGCCTTCGGAATTAAAAGAGGCATTAAAAGATATAATAAGTGATATATTAAAAGGAACAAATAATGAAATAAACCTTTCTGGAAATCCTGCAGTTATTGTCGTTATCGGAGTCAACGGTGTCGGCAAAACAACATCAATCGGTAAAATGGCAGCAATGTATAAGGCGCAGGGTAAAAAAGTCATATTGGCAGCTGCTGACACATTCAGGGCAGCGGCTATCGACCAGCTTGAAATCTGGGCAGAACGAGCAGGTGTTGACATTGTGAAACACAAGGAGGGTTCAGATCCGTCTTCTGTTGTGTTTGATGCGATAGCGGCGGCAAAAGCAAGAGGAGCAGACCTTGTTATATGTGACACAGCGGGCAGACTTCACAATAAAAAGCCGCTGATGGAGGAGCTTAAAAAGGTTGCGAGAGTTGTTGAGAGAGAATCGGGAAGTGCTGATTTTGAGTCGCTTCTTGTTTTAGATGGCTCAACGGGACAGAATGCTCTCATTCAGGCTAAAGAATTTGCATCAGTCAGCAGAATTACAGGCGTGATACTCACCAAACTCGACGGAACAGCAAAGGGCGGCGTTATAATTCCGCTTGCAAAGGAACAGAACATAGGTGTTAAATTTATTGGTATTGGCGAACGAATTGATGATTTAAGACCATTTAATCCTTCGCAGTTTGCAGAGGCTTTGTTTTCAGATGAAAATAGATAGAAGGGTTAAAGCCCTTCTATTTGTTTATAGGTGATAAAGGAGGATGTTTTATGAATTTCAACAATTTCAACTCTGAGGATTATCAGGATTTTAAGAATGTCATAAACAACATTGATGACAAAAATAAAGAGCGCATGAAGAAAGTTCTTAAAATTGGCGTCATAGCTGCAGTTATCATAGCGCTTTTATGGATTTTTGTGGGCTATCTGATGCAATATTGGCAGATTAAAGAAATCAATCCTGATTTTACAGGCGTGTTTTTCACAAACATTAAGGCTAAAGTTCTAGTGGTTATTGCAGCGTTTTTGTTATCGTTTGCAATTCTCGTTTTAAATGCATTTTCTTTAAGGAAATATGCTGTGCTTAAATATTCAGACAGCAGTTTTTTAAAGAAAAAATGGCCATATGTAATTTTATGTGCAGTTTTAGCTTTTTTTGCAAGCAGAATATCGGGCGGAGACCTATATTCTAAGCTTTTAGCGGCGATAAATGCCGAAAGCTTTTCTGCAGTTGATGGGCTCTTTTCCCGTGATGTCGGATATTATATTTTTGTTCGTCCGTTTTTAGTTTCCATAATTGACGGCGTTAAGGTCTTTATTTTGATTCAGACTATAGCGCTTGCAGCTCTTTACTATCTCACATTTGCAAGAAACGGATATAAAAACTTAAAAGAGATTGTTATGACGCAAAAAGGGGCGTTTATCCATGTCCTTGTGAACATTTTGGCATTTTTTGTCCTCATAATGTTTTCATACAGATTCACAGCAGAAGGGCTTCTTTATGGAAATTTCACAGCAGACAGTTTGGTTGGTGCAGGCTTTGTTGAGACAAACATTTTAGCCACTTACTATGCAGTTGCACCTTTTATCATTCTTTTAGTAATTTTTCTGGCTATTGTTTTTCTATATAAGAGCAAATATATTGCCGTTGTGATTGTGATAGCGATAGTTCCTGTTTCTTCGATAGTCGCAAATTTGATTGGGGTTGCTGTTGATTCTTTTGTTGTCAGTCCGAATGAGAGAAATGTTCAGTCGGAATACATTGAAAAAAACATAAATGCGACTTTAGAAGGCTTTAATCTGACGAATGTTTCAGACATTGAATATGAAATTAAAAACAATATAACAGTTGATGATATTAAAGACAGCTCAAATGAGATTGATAACATAAGAATAACAGATTTTTCTTCGTCGCTGACTGCATATAATCAGCTTCAATATTTCAGAAAATATTACAAGTTTAATGACATTGATGTCATTCCCTATGAGGTTGATGGAGAGCTGAACGCAATTTTTATGTCGGCGCGCGAGATGAATAAGGAAAATGCAGATGAGCCTGCCCAGTCTTATGCAAACAGAATGTTCAGATATACGCATGGCTATGGTGTGGTCGCAAGCCCGATAAACAAGGTAACTGCTGAAGGACAGCCTGAATTTTCCATAAGAGATATTCCACCCGTATCTGATGAAGGGCTTCCTGAAATCACCCAGCCGAGAATATATTATGGTGAGCTGACTAATGATTATGTCATAGTTGGCGGGGGAAACAAAGAGCTCGACTATTCAGAAGGTCTGACCGATGTTGAATATACTTTTGACGGAAAAACAGGTATCGAAATGACGCCTTTAAAGAGAGCCTTGTTTGCAGCTTACTATGGTGATTATCGCATGCTGTTTTCGACTAATATCAATGCAGAGAGCAAGCTTTTGATAAACAGAAACATCGTAAAGCGTGTGAATATGGTTGCTCCGTTTTTGTCATATGATGCTGACCCATATATTATAATAGCAGATGATGGCTCGCTCAAGTGGATAATTGACGGATATACAACCTCTGCCCACTATCCATATGCGCAGCGATATGACGGAATTAACTACATCAGAAATTCAGTTAAGGTTATCGTTGACGCATACACGGGGGACATGAAATTTTATGTGATTGATGAAAATGACCCGATTGCGAGAACCTATAGAAACATTTATCCCGAGCTTTTCGAAGAAGGAGCAATTCCGGAAAGCATCGCTTCTCACATAACGGTGCCTGAATATATCTTTAAATTACAGAGAGCAGTTTATCAGAGATATCATGTTTCCGAGCCGGGACAGTTTTATGATAAAGCTGATGTGTGGAGCATTGCAACGGAGAAATATGCTGAAAGTGATATTGAGGTTGAGCCATATTTCAATGTGATGAAGCTTTCAGAAGATGGAGAAGAAGAGCTTGTTTTGACATCTCCGTTTGTTCTTTATGGAAAATATAATATGGTAGGCTTTTTGATGACAAGGACAAAAGGAGAGCACTACGGTGAAATGGTGCTCTACAGAATGCCGAAAAACACAACGGTCTATGGCTCTATGCAAATAGAAAACAGGATTGATAATGACCCTGAAATATCAAGGGAAATGACGCTTTGGAACAGCGGCGGTTCAACGGTCATAAGAGGAAATCTTCTCGTTGTTCCGTTTAAGAACTCAATCCTTTATGTTGAGCCTGTCTATATCACAACTCAGAATTCTTCGTCGCTTCCTGAGCTTAAACGAATTATTGTTGCCTATAAAGACAGCATAGCAATGGAAGCCACTTTAGAGGAATCTTTAGCAAAGGTTATCGGAATTGAAGGAGTGCCTTCGGGCGAAGTGACAGAAGATGAGATTGTTTCGCCTGAAGCGCCCATTGTGACAGAGACTTCGGATAAAATCAAAAAGGTGATTGAAAGCTATGATAAATTCCGTCAGGCGTCTAAAGATAATGACTGGGAGAAAATGGGTGAAAGTCTTTCGGAGCTTGATAAATATATTGAACAGATAAGATAAAGAAAAATGGGCTGTAGATAATAGCGCATACCACACAAGGCAAAGAAAAGGCTTAAAAAACATTTGATTGTTTACTGAAAATCAATAAAGCAGTAAGGTCAAGGAAGGAATTCGCTATTTGGCGAATTCCTTTTTTATGCCTTGTGTTTTGAACAAACTTCACCTCTCGGCGTACAATCGTACGCCTTCGGGTAACCCCTACGGGTTCAGTTTGTCCAATCTGCGCTATTTTCCGTCCAGCCTAAAAGTGCTGTAGCAAAATGAAATCATTTTGCTACAGCACTTTTTGTTTTTATGAATGAAATCACACTTTATTCAAAAGCTCAAGAGCTTTTTCCTCAACAATGTCAGAGGCGTCTTCCCTGAGACAGCTATGATGGCAAGCCATTGTCTCATAGAGCAGGCAATTATCACCATAGAGTTCTTTTAATGGAATATAACCACAGTAGTTATTTGAAAGCTCTGCAATAATTGTTCTCTTGTATGGAGATTTTTCTTTTATTGAAAGTCCAATAGCGGCATAAACTTCACCGGGGAGAAGCGTGATAGCAACATCGCCGATTTTTATAACCTGAAAATAAAGCTCAGCAAATGTTTCCTCGTTCATGTTTTTATATGCCATGTAATTTCTCAAAAAGAACGGATCCAGCTTGAGTTTTCCTGTTTCTCTGTCGATGTATCTATCCATTGCGTCGTCATCAAGCTCTCTTTTTTCTATTTTTACCAGTTCCTTGCAAACAGAAACACTGCCATGAACAGGCTCGGAATTTTCAATAACTCTGATAGCCTCTTCACCAACTATAGCACCCATTCCAAGATAGTTACTTTTCGGGATGTTTTCATCAGGATTAGTGTGTCCGACATTTCCGCAAGCACCTGTTAAGAAAAGGCACACAAAATCATTGCCATATTTTTCTTTGAGAATCTTAGAAACGACACCGGCGTAGTCAGCACTATATGCCCTTCTGGCGCCTACAGAGTCGAGGTGACATGAAAAATTGACAATAGAGCCTATTTTCTTGCCACCCTTAGAGAATGTGAGAACATTGACTGATTCGTCTATTTCGCCTAAGAAACGAACAATGTTTTTTCTGCCTCTTAATTGTGTGACATATGTTCCGTCATCAAGCTCTGCATCGCGTATGTAGCCGACTTCTTTGGCAATTCCCGTGCCATAGCTGACTTCGACCTCTTCATCGTCAAGCCTTTTATATGCAAGAATGACAGCATCAGCAATGAGACGATAGCAAACATCTTTATATGGGGCGTCGCCATAGCATTTAAGTTCAGGTGAATCAAGAATCGGAGCTCCTTTATGAGTGTGTGTTGCATTTATGCTCACACATTCAGGGGAAATTCCCGTATATTCATAAATTCTTTTTGTGACGATGTCATGAAGTTCAGGCGACAAAACGCAGGCATCAACAGCGACCATAGCTGCAATGTTTCCACTATCTTCTACCACAAGCGCTTTGGCGTGAAGTCTGTCAGCGACATCTTCTGCAATAACCTTAACATATTGTCCCCACATATATCCGCCGATAGGTGGCGTAATATCAACTTCGTAAAAAGATGCTTTCATAATTTTTTCTCCTTTTTTTAATCGTTTAGCATATTAATCTTGATTCTGGAAATTATTACACCCTATTTAAAAGCTCAAGTGTTTTTTCAACGAAGATGTCGGATGCGTTGTGCGCAAGGCAACTATGAGCGCAAGCCATTGACTCGTAGAAAAAGCTTTTTTCGCAAAAAAGTTCCTTTAGGGGAACATAGCCACAGTAGCTATTTGAAAGCTCTGCAACAAATGTTTTTTCATAGGGTGATTTTTCTTTGATAGCAATTCCTATGCCTGAATAAATTTCGCCCGGCAGGATAGCAATTGCAACATCACCAATTTTTATAACCTGAAAATAAAGCTCGGCATAGGGTTTCTCATTTGTGTTTTTATAAAACATATAATTATTAAGGGTGCGCAGAGAGATATTGTGGTTTACTGTTTCTTTTTCAAGGTTATCAATGTATCTATTTATTGCGTCGTCGTCAAGCTCTCTTTTTTCGACCTTAATCATTTCCTTGCAAACAGAAACAGTGCCGTTTGTGGGCTTGGAATTTTCAATGACTCTGATAGCCTCTTCGCCTACTATGGTTCCCATTCCAATATAGTTGCTTTTGGGAACGCTTTCGTCGTGGCTGACATGACCTATGTTTCCGCAAGCACCCGTTAAGAAAAGGCTCACAAAATCGTTGCCATATTTTTCTTTGAGAATATCGGAAACAACGCCTGCATAATCAGCACTATATGCCATGTAGCCGCCTGTGGCATCGAGATGACATGAGAAATTGACAACAGCACCAATCTTTTTGCCTCCTTTAGAGAAGGAAAGAACATTGACTGACTTATCAAGTTCGCCTAATGTGCGAACAATGTTTTTTCTGCCTCTGAGTTGAGAAACATATGTTCCATCATCAAGCTCTCCGTTGCGTAAGTAGCCAACGCCATCGGCAATTCCCGTGCCGTAGCTGACGCTGACCTCATCGTCGCCGAGTCTTTTATAAGCGAGGATGACTGCATCAGCAATGAGACGATAGCACACATCTTTGTATGGTTCATCTGCATAGCATTTGATTTCGTCTGAATCTAAAATCGGGATTCCCTTGTGGGTGTGTGTTGCACTTATGCTCACACAATCAGGGGAGATGCCCGTATATTCATAAATTCTCTTTGTTACAATGTCGTGAAGCTCGGGTGGTAAAACACAAACATCAACAGCGACCATAGCTGCAATGCTGCCATTATCTTCTACCACAAGTGCTTTAGCATAAAGTCTGTCCAAAACATCCTCTGCAATGCGCTTGGTATAATATCCCCACATATATCCGCCGATAGGTGGCGTGATATCCACTTCATAAAATGATGCTCTCATAACTGGCCTCCTGGTGTTTATAATAAATTTGATTACATTATATCCCCTTTTTATGGGCGATGCAAGCGATTTTAGCATAAAAAATAACCGACAAAGGTCAAATTTAAACATGGCCTTTGTCGGTTGCTTTAAAAATTATTTCCAAAGGATGTCTTTTGCAACTACTTTAGCAAATGAGTCGCTGTCAGCATAAAGAACGAAGCTATCATGTGTCTTTAAAATTGTTGCAGGAACAATGTTTGTGACATCTTCTTTGAGTGTGCTCTCTATTGCATCTGCTTTAACAGCGTAGGGAACACATGAAACAATGTTTTCACACTGCATAATCTGATAAACAGTCATAGAAACTGCCTGCTTCGGAACATCGTCAGCTTTAGCAAACCAGCCTTCGCCAACCTGCTGTTTTTTGCATTTTTCGTCCAAATCAACAACGATATATGCTTCTTTTGTGTCAAAGTCTGCCGGGGGATCGTTGAATGCGATGTGACCATTTTCTCCGATTCCGATCAAGCCTACATCAACTTTTGCTTTTCTTAATTCTTCTGTTAATTTAGCGATTCCTTCTTTTGTTCCGTCAACAAAGTGAGCAGCCTTTAAGTTAACCTTGCTTGTGAAACGCTCTTTTAAGTATTTTCTGAAGCTTGCAATATGTGTCTCGGGAAGGTCAACATATTCGTCTAAGTGGAACATCTCAACCTTGCTCCAGTCAACATCTGTTTCAACCAAAGCTGAGATTGTGTCAAACTGTGATGCTCCTGTTGAAAGAATGATTCTTGCGCTTCCTTTTTCCTCAATTGCTTTGTTTAGAAGCGACGCTGTGTATTCTGCTGCGCTTTTACCTAAAGCAACCTTATCTTTACATACTCTGATTTCCATAATATTTTCTCCTTTATTTATAATCTTTAATAATTTCTGCCAAGTTAACAATTTTTCCTGTTTTGATTGATTCGTTTGCACAAGCGCCGATTAAGAGAGATTCTGCACCATCGATGCTTGAAGCAAGTCTTCCCATAGTGTCGGGCATATCGCCTTTAAACAGCATTCTTCTCATTAATTTATCGCTTCCGCCATGGTCACCTGAAAGCTTTTTAATATGATGCTCCGTCACATCTCCGTTTGGTGCAAAGATTTTTATATGAGTGAAGTCATCCGGGTCATATCTCCAGGCTTTATATTTAGCCTCTAACCTTCCATCTGTTCCCGTCACGATTAAATCCCAGCCTTCATAGGGGCTATATGCAACAAGAGAATACGAAAGTGCCGCGCCTGAATCATATTTAACATTAACAGCCATATTGTCATAGATGTTGATGTCTTTATCAAACACGCATCTGTCACGGAAATATCCATCTTCCTGCTCTGCATCAAAATATAATCCTCTCATATGAGGGTCAGCGGAATAATCTCTAAAGAGTGCGCAATCATCTTTGCCGGGGCAAGTGGAGCATCTTTCTCCCTTTCTGTCGCCGTTTGCACCATAGAATTTGAGTGAACCAAAAGCTGAAACTTCAACGGGAGACTGACCGATGAGCCAGTTAACTGCATCAAAATGGTGAGTTGCTTTATGTACTAAGAGACCGCCTGAATTTTCAATGTAGCGATGCCATCTTCTGAAATAATCAGCACCGTGCAAGCGGTCAAGAGTCCAGCGAAGGTCAACATGTAAAATGTCACCAACCACTTTTTTATCTAAAAGCTCTTTGATAGCAGAGAAGATAGGTTGAAATCTCATATTGAAAGTAACTGTGACTTTTTTGCCTGTTCTCTTTTCTGCCTCTAAAATCTGAAGACATTTTTCTTTATCGGTCGTCATAGGCTTTTCAAGCATAACATCGTAGCCCTTTTCCATAGCGCGAATAGCATATTCGTGATGGTTGCAGTCCATTGTGCAGATGAAAACGATGTCAGGCTTAACTTCATCAAGACATGTGTCGAAATCATAATACACTTTCTTGCCGCCGCATTTTTCACATGTGTATTTTGCACGGAGAGGGTTTTTGTCATAAACACCTTCTAATGAAACATCATTCGGGAGTTCTTCCCTTAATCCAGCAATATGCGAAAAAGCTCTGCTGCCTGCTCCAATTAACACCAATTTTTTCATTAATAAACACCTCGTTTGATAAAAATATTTACTTATAATCTTTAATAATTTCTGCTAAGTTGACAATTTTTCCTGTTTTGATTGATTCGTTTGCACAAGCGCCGATTAAGAGAGATTCTGCACCATCGATGCTTGAAGCAAGTCTTCCCATAGTGTCGGGCACATCGCCTTTAAACAGCATTCTTCTCATAATTTTGTCACTTCCGCCGTGGTCGCCTGTGAGCTTTTTAACATGATATTCTGTCACATCTCCGTTTGGAGCAAAGAATTTCATATGCTCAAAGGGGTCAGCGGCAGGCGATGGAGTTTTAGCCTCGAGCCTTCCTTCCGTTCCTGTTATCACTAAATCCCAGCCTTCATATGGGCTGTATGCAACGAGTGAATAAGAGAGAGCGGCACCTGAGTCATATTTAACATTAACAGCCATGTTATCATAGATGTTGATGTCTTTATCAAAGAGGCACCTGTCGCGAATGTAGCCATCTTCCTTTTCTGCGTCAAAATAAAGTTCTTTCATATGTGGAATTGTACATACATCTGAGTAATATGGGCAATCATCTTTGCCGGGGCAAGTGGAGCATCTTTCTCCTTTTCTGTCGCCGTTTGCGCCATAGAATTTAAGTGAGCCAAAAGCAGAAACTTCAACAGGAGATTGACCGATGAGCCAGTTAACAATGTCAAAATGGTGAGTCGCCTTATGAACTAAAAGACCGCCTGAATTTTCAATGTAGCGATGCCATCTTCTGAAATAGGAAGCACCATGTGAGCGGTCAAGCGTCCAGCGAAGGTCAACATGCAAAATGTCGCCCACAACTTTTTCGTTTAAAAGCTTCTTGATAGCAGAGAAGAAAGGCATAAATCTGCAGTTGAAAGTGACAGTGACTTTTTTGCCTGTTTTTCTTTCTGTTTCTAAAATAGCAAGGCATTTTTCCTTATCTATTGTCATAGGCTTTTCAAGCATAACATCATAGCCCTTTTCCATAGCACGAATAGCATATTCATGGTGGTTGCAGTCCATTGTGCATATGAACACAATATCAGGCTTGACTTCATCAAGACATGTGTCGAAATCATAATACACTTTTTTTCCGCCACATTCTTTGCATGTGTATTCTGCGCGGAGAGGGTTTTTGTCATAAACACCTTCTAATGAAACATCATTCGGGAGTTCTCTTTTCAAAGCGGAAACATGGGTAAAGCCTCTTTGTCCAGAACCGATTAACACGAGTTTTTTCAACTAAATCACCCCAATTATAAAATTTTTAACTCTACAACCAATTATATCACAAAAAAAGTAAAATAAAAATAACAATATTGGTGTTTTTTATTTTGTTTTATAAAGATGTTGGCATTTTTTTGTTTTGATTCTAAAAAAGTATATACTTTTGATTAAAAGTCAATCATAAAATTAAGAAAAATAGGCGAATTTAATTGTAAACAAATTGTGAACAGACTTGAAATGAAAAAAATTAGGTAGTATAATGTATAATAGTGGAGAATTTGTGGTTTTATTTTTGGAATAAAATATATTTTAAGGAAATTTTTCCTTATTTAACGGAAAATAATCCCCCAGATTCGTCTTGTTTTTTAGCTTTTAAAAGCAGTCTTATTAAATCTTTT
>JAZNGA010000049.1:0-21563 GCA_045576235.1 Clostridia bacterium | reverse complement strand
TTGATTGTTCATATTGAAACATCTCTTCGAGATTTATCCATCATCCTATACGCAGTTGATGGTGTTACGCCTGATAGATTTGCAAGTTCATTTATCCTCATATTTCTTTCAGCACAAAGTTCATTGAATCTTTTTACTATTACATCTTTAACATCCATTTTAAAACACCTCTTAAAGACATTTTAAAATATTTTACATTTTTGCGTATACGCACTTGCGTATTTTATAAATATATGTTATACTTATTTTGTGAATAGTATTCATAAAATAAAATTTGGAGGTAAATCAAAATGAAGAAAAGATTACAAGGATTAGTTGCAGGGGTGCTGATTGGTACACTATTGACAAGCGGGGTTGTGTTTGCAAAACAATCATCAGAAACAATAAGTGTTATTTATGATAACATTAAAATTTTAATTGATGGAAAAGAGTATCAACCAACTGATGTAAATGGGAATGTAGTCGAACCATTTATTTATAATGGAACTACATATCTTCCTGTAAGGGCAATAGCAAATGCTTTCGACAAAGAGGTAGATTGGGAAGCACAAACAAGCACTGTTGCATTAGGCAACAAAAACTATGATTGGCTTGATCAAATGGGGTATGTAGATTATGAGACAACAGGTACATCTAATACCTTTTCTGCAATTTCTAAAGGCACAGAAATGACTGATGGAATAAAATATGATAGAGGAATAGCCTTTCAACTTCGAGATAGTATAAACTGGAATGGTGTAAAAGAAAACAATGATGGTACACTAGAGTGCTTTCAATCGGTTTCGTATAAGTTAAATAAGGAATATAAGGATTTTTCTGGAATAATTGCTGCATTTGTACCGTCAAATGCGTATAGCGGCAGAGCACAAATAAAGTTTTATGGTGATGGACAATTAATATATTCATCCCCTTTAATTTCCGATGGAACAAAATCAACAAAATTTAATATTGATGTATCAAATGTAAAATTGCTTAAAATCTTTGTGGAATATATAAATATATCTGGTAATAATGATAGGTTTGTGTGTCCCAGTATTGCTGATGCAAGATTGTCCAAAAAATGATTGTACGATACTTCAACAAGCAGGGAAGATGTATCGCATTTTCCAAACATTTAGGACAATCCTAAGACCTTATAAAACGGAACGACACACAGGACGTTCCCTACAATGCGGTTCGTCGGGAACCGCCGAACCCTACAAAAAGGCAGAAACGAAATCAATCGTTTCTGCCTTTAAAATTACTATCCTTAAGGCTGCGCCTCATAGGGCGCAGCCTTTTTTTAATCTAATTTGTATTCTTTCTGTTCGATAAGCGGCTGCATATTTTCATCCCAGAAAAAGATTGTTTGCTCATCTTCTGCTGAAAATTCCGCTTTGCCGAGTTTTGAATGGGCTACGGTTTTTAAGTCAATGACATCACTGAAGGAATAGATTAAAAGCGGCTCATCATCTTCTTTATAGACTCTCACGACAAGCTTGCCGTTTTCATATCTTGGAGAACCAAAACGAGTGTTTGAAAGCTTTATCTCACCATTTGGCACGAAGAAGTTTCTATATCCTAATAATTCATTTGTCTCTTCATCTATGACCTCTTCCTGACGGTCAAATCTGTTATATTTCAAAGTGTTTTTGTCAACATAAAGACCGCACACGCCGATAACCTCTTTGATTTTCACTGGTGCGCTGTCTTTTTTTGGATTGAAGGAATAAATCGCTCTGTCTGAATTGAAATATATCATATCATTGTGCTCTGCAATGCCCGCTAAAACTGCGTTCTTGAAGACATAGCCATTTCCGAGCAACCAGCCTTTAGAATCCTCGTCAAGAGCGCTGAAGATGACCTCGCCCTTGCTAGAAACAAGAGAATTTCCTTCCACCCAATAGCTTGTGCCGTGAAAAGATGTGACTTCGGCTGTGGATAGATGCCACACGGCGTTGTCATATAAATCGGAGTCTGCTTTTACGCCTTTTGTGTCATAAGCGTAGTGAGGACTTGAAAGTGACTGGATTTTTGCATCGCTTAAGAGTGCGAATGTGTTTCCAACCTGAGCAAACCTGTCATCAGACAAATCATCCCATGTCAAATCTATGTGATACCAGCTTCCGTCAAGGTTTACAAGGTTCCAGCCATGGTTCATAGCATTTGACGAGACAAAAAGGCAAGGGATATTTAAAACATTCATAAGATGCTTGAACGCAAAGCTATATGCCTGACAGACGCCCGTTTTCGTGAGCATGATTGTGATGTCATAGTTTGAATAGGTGTGGTCATATTCATATTCCAAAACCATGTAGTTATGAACGGTCATAACCTTTTCAAAATCTGTCATATCATCGTTTATAAGAAGCAGAATTTCTTCTGCTGCCGCCTCGATTTTTTTAATTGTTTCGCTTATCACGGTTTTGTCTGTTTCCGTGTAGATAGGCTGGACATAATCTACATAGCCCGTTGTCTCGTTAACATTATATCTTATGCCTGTTCCTGCATGATAAAGAAGCGGATGCTCTGACAAAATGCCGAAATATTCGCTTAAGAATTCTTCTTCCGAAAGAGTAAATGACGAAGGGTTTCCTGCAGGAATGACATTAACCCACATATAAACAAGAAAATCCTCAAAGGTCATCGCTCTTGAAAATGGTTTAGAAAGACCGCCGAGATATGTTTCAGGAAAAGCTGGGGCTGTTGCTGTTTTTAAGTCATCTGCTTCATATGAAAAGACTATGCCTGACGAAAGAAGCAACAATGCTAAAACAACTGAAAAAAATCTTCTTATTTGTTTCATTTAACCACGCCTCCAAATTTTTATGAAGAGATAGTGTTACTTTATTTCTGCCTGTGGGGGATTTGTTTTTTTAATTCCGCGCCTGAAAGCGTCAAGCGTTTCCTCTGTTTCATCGAGCATGTAGGGCCTGCTGATTTTTCCTTCAAAGCCCGGACGCATATCCATATCGGGTGCAGAGAACCAGACAGCTGCTTTGATGTTTTTATATTTATGGATGTTTTTAAAAACATCCTCAATCCATTTCACTTTATCTCCGCCGACAGAGCTTGATGAAAACTCTGTTATAATCCAGGGAAACTCTGAAAAGAACGGACGATAGGATTTTTCAATTTCGTCATAGATTTCCGTGAACGAGCGCCATGTTTCCCCCGTTACATCTATGAAATATGTTCCCGTGTTATAGCCTGTTATGCCAATCATATGAACATATTCGTCTCCGGGATAATATGCTGTGAAGTTGTTCCAGTTGCATGGCGGGAAGTTTCTGTCATTTGGGTTATATACCCATATGGCATTATCGACGCCTTCTTCTTCGAAGATTTCATAGACTCTGCGCCAGCCTTCAACATAAATCTCAGGGTCGGAAAGAGTAATAATTCCTGAATAGCTGGTCCAGTCTGTGTTCATTTCGTTGTTGAGACGGAAAAAGAACGGAGTTTTAATTTCTTTTTTTATCTCCCTTGCTAAATTCCTTATTTTATCGTCATATTTCCCTTTGTAGATTTCCAGAAGGGGAACAGTGGCATTGAGATTTTCGTTGTTTGTTTCAGTCATCTGTAAGGTCAGTTCAATCATTTTTCCCTGCTCGGCACATTTTGCGCCAAACCCTTCAGGAAGGGGAGAACCGAGGTGGTTATAGATGAGAACTATGGGGAATCTGAAATCAAGAGCTTTTTCCATTTCGGGAATGAGATGATTGATGCCGCCGGATGCAACATCGGGAGCAAAAATGCCCCATAAAATGTTGTCACGCTCATTCATTGTGCGATATAGCTTTTTTGTTTCCTTTGACCAGAAATCTGCCTCTGAAGGCTTCGGGGAAAAGTCGTAGGCTGCCGAGCCGAAGGGCTTTGTTCTTTTGAAGCTTTCAATTGCTTTGCTTACCGTGTTTTCCGTTTCCTTGTGGCTTTCTGCTCTGAATTTAAACATTATGCGGAAGAATTCTCTTCCGCTTGTTTTTATTGTGGCATATGTGTAAATATTTTTTTTGTTTTCGGGCATATCCGTTATTTTTACAGAAATGAGCCTGGCGGAGTTGTTTCCGTAAACATATGTTCCATCGGCTAAAAGCTCCAGATTATTAGGCTTTCGGTATGCCTCGTTTGTGATAAATCTGTTTAAATAGTAGCTGATATATTCATCAACATCTTCATAGGGGGAATATTCTCTTGAAATGGTTATGTCAAAAAAATCGCTCTTCATTCTGACAAAAGAAGGACTCTGCGAAAAATCGGGAGTCATTTTTTTCGGAAGGTCAATTAAAAAGCCTGTTGCCAAATCAAAAAGGCGCGCGCCGTCTTCCTTTTGCACGATAATTTTGTTATCATCTTCAGATGAAACGCTATTTTTCTTTTGAAGCTTGTTGTTCACATAGAGAAAAATTTCAGCGTCTTTCGGTGCTTTAAACCCAAGAGAGTCTAAAGTGACAGTCTGTTTTTGTCTTTGAGCGATGCGCTGACTAATTTTTTCAAGATATGGTTTGTATAAATCATAACCTAAATATGCAAGAAGGAGAAAAAGTGCAAGAAAAAGAGAAATTAACGAAACAAAAAATCTCTTTTTATTCGCAATTTTAAGCTTTTTCATAAAATTTTCCTCCACTCCGTTTTTTATATGTTTATTGTATATTATTTTTCATAAAAAATCAAGTTAAATATGGACAAGAGGGGGATTTTGTGGTAAAATATTTCAATGTAGGCAAAATTATTGCTATATGTTCTTCGGGAGGTTAACCATGGAAAAAATGACGGGCGCTAAGATAGTGATTGAAACGCTTAAAGAGCAGGGCGTCACCACGGTTTTCGGATATCCGGGCGGTCAGGTGCTCGATATTTATGATGAATTATATAAGGCTAAAGACGAAATAAAACACATTTTAACAGCACACGAACAAGGGGCGTGTCACGCGGCAGACGGATATGCCAGAACAAGCGGCAAAACAGGCGTTGTCATCGCAACATCAGGTCCGGGAGCAACAAATCTTGTGACAGGAATTGCAACTGCAATGCTTGATTCAATTCCTCTTGTTGCCATAACGGGAAATGTTCCGTCATATATGATTGGAAAAGATGCTTTTCAGGAGGTCAACATAACAGGTGTGACGCTCCCGATAACAAAGCATAATTATCTTTTAAGCGATGTGTCAGAGCTTGCTGACACGATAAGAGAAGCTTTTAAAATCGCAAATTCGGGAAGACGGGGTCCTGTTTTGATTGACATTCCAAAGGATGTTCAGCTTGCGATGTGCGAATTTGAAAGGAAAAGCGTCGCTCCTTTAATTTCTCTTCCAGAGGCGGAAGAAAGCGACATTAAAAAGGCGGCAGAGCTTATTAATAAATCAAAAAAGCCATATATCTATGTCGGCGGAGGAGCGATAGCGGCGGGAGCATCAGAAGAAATTATGCTTTTAGCAAAAAAAATTGATGCGCCCATCGGTTGTTCTCTGATGGGAATATCTGCAGTTTCTGACTCTTGTCCGAATTTTCTTGGAATGCAGGGAATGCATGGACGCCATAGCGCGTCCTTATCAAGCAGGGAGGCCGATTTAATCATTGGAATTGGCGTGCGTTTTTCAGACCGCGCATCAAACGAGCCTGTTAAAACTCCTGATTCTGCAAAGATAATTCAGCTTGATGCAGACCTTGCGGAAATCAATAAAAACATTGCTGCAGATGTCGGAATGGCTTGCGACATTTTGCCTGCTTTAAGAGAAATCTCAAAAAAATGTAAAGAGAAGAAAAGACCGAAATGGCATTTAAGAATAGAGCAGCTTAAAGAAGAAGAGCGATTAAAAAAGGAAAAAAGGCTTAAGGATGCAGAAAAATCTCTCATCCCTGAAAAAGTTTTTGAAATAATTAACAGAATTAAAGCCTCTGATGACCTTATCACGACAGATGTCGGTCAGCATCAGATGTGGGCGGCGCAGTTTTTGTCGTTTTCAAAGCCGAAAACCTTTGCGACAAGCGGTGGTCTCGGAACGATGGGATTTGGTCTTGGCGCAGCAATCGGAGCTTCTGCTGAAAGCGGCAGACGGGTTGTTATGATAACGGGCGACGGAAGTTTTGGAATGAATTTGACAGAGCTTGCAACAGCTGTTACATATAATTTACCGATAGTCGTTGTCATAATGAACAATGGTTCGCTTGGCATGGTGAAGCAATGGCAGGCTCTTTTCTATGAAGAGAGATATTCGAATTCCGTGCTTGACAGAAAAACTGATTTTGTGAAAGTTGCAGAAGGATTTGGAGCAAAAGCAAAAAGAGTCGTGTCAGCTGAAGAATTTGAGGCCGCATTTAAAGAGGCAATCAATGGAAAAGGACCATTTGTTATTGATGTGAAAATTGATGAAAAAGAGCTTGTTTTTCCAATGCTGGGCGGAAGCAGCGCCAGCGACATTATGGATATGGAAGAGGGGGTAAAACAGCATGACTAAATTCACAATTGCTGTTTATGTTGAAAACAAATATGGCGTTTTGGCACGCGTTTCAGGACTTTTTATGAGACGGGGCTTTAACATTGATTCGCTGACGGTGGGCGAAACGGAAGACCCTGAATTTTCAAGAATAACAATAACCTTAACGGGAGATGACTATGCCTGCGAGCAGGTTATAAATCAGCTGAAAAAGCTTGTCAATGTCAAGAAGGTGAAGCTTTTAGACAGAAAAAACACAGTTGAGCGCGAGCTTATGATTTTAAAGGTCAGAAACACTCCTGAAAACAGAAATGAGGTTATGGCTGCGACTCAGATTTACAGGGCAAAAATCGTTGATTACACGACAGAAACATTCTGCGTTGAGGTGACAGGTGAGCCAAGGAAAATTGACGCGTTTGTTGAGCTTATGAAGCCGCTTGGAATTCAGGAAATGTGCAGAACAGGTGTTGTTGCTTTAGAGCGCGGCGCAGACATAATGGGAAAATGACAGATAATTGATTTTGATATTTAACAAATAAAAAACCGGAGCATATATTAACAACAAAATTGTTTTAAAAAAGGAATGAGAAAATTGTTAATATGTGACCTGCATTGTGATTTGCCGTCGGCGGTTTCAAGGGGAGTTGAAATAAGCTCAAATGATGCTCACTGGGGAGAAAATAAGCTAAAAAAAGAAAACACATATGTTCAGGTGTTTGCAAGCTTTGTTGATAAGCTTTTATGTGATAATCCTTGTGAGAGGGCAAAATTTTTAATAAAGAATTTTGTTTTGAAGCTGTCGGAGACAAACATAAAATTAGTTACAAAATATTCAGAGCTTGAGGATAACATAAAAAGAGGGATAAATTCAGCTCTTCTTTCAATCGAGGGCGGCGAGGCGCTCGGCGGAAAAATAGAAAACATAGAATTTTTTTATAAAATGGGCGTGAGATTTTTAACGCTTACATGGAACTACAGAAATGAGCTTGGCACAAGCAGCGCAGATGATGAAAATCTGCCTCTTTCCGAATTTGGAAAAGCGGCAATAAGAGAAATGAACAGGCTGAAGATGACGCCTGATGTTTCGCATCTTTCAGAAAGAGGCTTTTTTGATGTTGCATTTCTCACCACGGAGCCTTTTTGTGCTACTCATTCAAATTCAAAGGCAGTTTGCAATCATAAAAGAAACTTAACAGACGAGCAGTTTTTCGCAATTAAAAAAGCAGGAGGGCTGGTCGGGATTGCCTTTGTTCCTCAGTTTTTGGAGGAAAATGCTGAAATGGCAGATGTTTTCAGCGTCGTAAAACACATTGAGCATTTCATGGCGTTGGGCGGAGAAGATGTGGTTTGCCTCGGAGGAGATTTTGACGGTGTTGACTCGCTGCCGAGGGGCATAGAAAATGTCGGAGATGTTTTAAAAATTGCAGATGAACTTGCGAAAATAAACTATTCTGATGTGCTTATTAAAAAACTGATGGGCGAAAATGTGAAAAATTATCTTAAATCAGTTTTGTAAATGTCACAATAATATATATAAAACAAGGGGATAAAACTTATGTTTAGCTCTAAGGTTGATATGTTGTCAGGTTCAGTTGTCAAGGGACTTATTTCGATGACTGTTCCTGTTATGATAATGAATGTTATGCAAACTTTGTTCAGCGTAATAGATATGACCGTTTTGGGTAATCTCGTAAATGACGCTGCTGTCGGAGCCGTCGGGGCGTGTGGAATGCTTATATCTCTTTGCACGGGGCTTTTGATTGGAATATCTACGGGCGCAAATGTTGTTGTGGCAAGGCGTATAGGGGAAGGTGATGCAGAGCGGACAGAAAAAGCAATCGGAACATCGCTTATGTTTGCCCTGGCGGGCGGCTTTGCAATGCTTTTAATCGGCGTTTGCTTTGCAGAAACTTTTTTAAGGTGGACAAATTGTCCCGATGAGCTATTAGATGATGCCGTTTTATATTTTAAAATATATTTCTATGGCTGTCCTGTTATAATGCTCTATAACTTTTGTGCATCTATTCTCCGTGCTATGGGAGACACGAAAAGGCCTATGTATTTTATGATAATAGGCGGCATAGCAAAGATTATTTTGAATTTATGCTGCATCACAATATTTCATATGAGCGTTGATGGTGTCGCGCTTACAACTATTCTTTCAAATCTGATAGCGGGAGGACTTGCTTTTTTCGTTTTGGTGAGGAGCCGCGATAAGTTTCATTTCAACATTAAAAAGATGAGATTTAACTTATCAGAGCTTAAGGAAATCCTTTTTATCGGTGTTCCGACAGGGCTTCAGAGTGCGCTTTATTCTTTTGCCAATGTGCTTATTACAGCAGTCGTTAACAGCTTTGGCGTTGATGCGACAACGGGCATTTCAATCGCAAACCAGTTTGACGGAATTCTTTATCAGATTTCGTGCGCAACTGCCTTTGCGGCAACACCATATATCGCCCAGAACATTGGTGCAGGAAACATTAAAAGAGCAAAAGAGGCGACTTTAAAGTCGATTATAATAACGGTGGCATTTGGTGCAACATTCGGAGCACTCTCTGCGATTTTTTCACCGCAGCTGTCAGGAACCATGTCGCAGAACCCTGAAGTTATAAAATATTCGTGTCAGAAGATGATGCTGATATCAAGCACATATTTCATATGCGGAATAAACGAGGTCATGGGCGGAACGCTCCGCGCTATGAGAAAACCGATTATCCCGACAGTTGCGACGCTTGTGTTTATGTGTCTTTTCCGTTTTGTCTGGGTTTATCTCATTTTCCCGTTATGCCCCAATCTGACATTTTTATATCTTGTCTGGCCGGTCGGATGGATTTTGTCAATCATTATGATTCTTATTGCATATTTTCCGACTATGTCAAAGCTTGAAAAGGGAGCATACAAAAATGAAGAAGCTGTCCGGATTTAGTGTTGTGGTGTGATGTATATTTACGAGAGAGGTGTGAAAAGTAAAGTGAAAAAGCTTGCAATTATCGGAGCAAACAGTTTTCAGAACAGACTGATTTTAAAGGCAAAGGAGCTTGGGTTTGAGACTCATGTTTTTGCGTGGGAATGTGGAGACATAGGAGAAAAAACAGCAGACTATTTTTATCCGATAAGCATTATAGAAAAAGATGAGATATTAGAAAAATGTAAGGAGATAGGCATTTGCGGCATATGCTCCATTGCATCAGATTTAGCAGCAATCACCGTAAACTATGTGGCAGAAAAGCTTGGTCTTAATGGAAATCCGATTGAGATAACAGAGCAATGCACGAATAAATATGAAATGCGCAGGTGCTTTAAAAAGCATGGAATCGCGACGCCTTCCTTTATAAAAACTAATAAGGTTTGCGATGAAATAGGGGAAATGAACTATCCGTTGATTGTCAAACCGACAGACAGGTCAGGAAGCAGAAGCATAACGAAGGTTTATAAAAGGGACGAGCTCAAAGAGGCGATTGCATCCGCTGTTAATGATTCGTTTGAAAAAATGGCGATTGTTGAAGAATATATCAGAGGAGAAGAATATAGCTGCGAATGTATTTCTTTTAAAGGCAAACACACATACCTTACAACCACAAAAAAATTCACAACGGGCGAACCCAATTTTATTGAAACAGGACACATTCAGCCCGCGGGACTATCCAAAGAAATGGAAGAAAAGGTTAAGAACTACATTTTAAATGCTTTGTCGGCCCTTGGAATTAAAAACGGAGCAAGTCATTCGGAATTCAGAATTGATGAAAACGGAGAAATCAGAATTATTGAAATCGGTGCGAGAATGGGCGGAGATTGCATAGGTTCAGACCTTGTGTTTTTGTCAACGGGGCTTGATTTTGTGAAAATGGTGATAGATGTTGCGTGCAACATAGAGCCTGATTTTAATCAGACAGGAGAAAAGCACAAGGCAGAAATCAAGTTTATTTTTGGTGAAGAAGATGAAAAAGAGCTTGAAACAATTAAAAAAGAAGCTCCGCAAAAAATATATTTTGTGAGTGATATCGAAAAAAGCGATAAAGTCAGCGACAGCTCAACAAGATGGGGCTATTACATTATGGCTGAAAAAATGTAAAAAGGGAATCAGGTGAAGAATTGTGATAGATAAAAAATCATTTAAAATTGCAGGTGACCTTTTCTATACAGTTATGGCAACTGTTGTGATGAATGTGGTGCTTCAGATAATTATATACCCTTTGATTACTCATTACTATGGCGATGATGTTACAGGACATATTCTATATTTTATGGGATTTATCTATATTATTCCGCAGGCTTTTGGAACTGCAGTGAGTAACACCAGACTTGTTTTAAGAAAAAAATGGGAAACGGCAAACGGAGATTTTCAATATATCATATTTATATCATCTGTGCTTAGTGCGCTCATTTGCGGATGTATTGCAGTGGTAGATAGTAGCTCTTATACATTTGTTTTACTATATGCATTATTTTCAGTTTTATATTTTTTAAGGAGCTATGCTCAAGTTGAATTCAGACTGAATTTGAAATTTAAAACATACTTTTTATATTACCTTATAATAAGTGTCGGATATTTAATTGGTCTCGGACTGTATGTTATTACAAAACAATGGCTGTTTATATTTATTTGCGGCGAAGCTTTTGCACTTATTTACACTTTCTTAAAGGGTAATATTTTAAAAAAAGAGGAAAGGAAAATTCCTCTCAAGATGGTTAACAGCACAATAATAATGATCGCAATTTCAACACTAATGCGCGATTGTGTTATTCAGTTTGATAAGGTGATTTTAAAACAGACAATAAGTGCGGCTGTTGTTACACAATATCATGTTGTGTCGCTTATTGCTAAAACCATGCAAATGCTGATTCAGCCCGTAAACACATTGATTATGTCATATCTTACCGTCAAGGGGGCCGCCTTGTCTCGCAAGGTTTTAGGGAAATTTACTCTTGCTGCAATTCTTGTTGGTGCTGTTTTTTACAGTATGTGTATTATAGGAACGCCTATATATATAAAGATTTTCTATCCATCGTTATTTTCAGAAATCATACAGTATAATTTTATTGTAAATTTAGGACTTATTATTGGATTTTTAGCATCACTTTTTATGTCAGTTATGTTGTCTCAGGGACAAACAAGGCTACATACTATAGTTGAATGTGTGTTTGGTGTATGTTATATTATAGCTGCATATTTAGCTTCATTATCTTATGGCATATGGGGGCTTTCATATGTGACATTAATAATGAATGTGATTAAAATGGTTGTTGTTCTTTTGTGCTTATTTTTAACATTGAAAAAAGAATAACGCATTATAAATATGGCTTGATTTTGAATATCTATTGTGATAAAATATCTACATTGTAGAAAAGGAGGATATTTGTATGCTTATATCTGTTGCGATTCCATGCTATAAATCTTCAAAGACAATTAAAAAAGTTGTTGATGAAATAAGGGATGTAATCAATAGCCACTCTGAATATGATTATCAGATTGTTCTTGTAAATGACTACCCGTTTGATGATACATTTTCTGTTATTAAAGAGCTCTGTAGAGAGGATGATAAAATTATAGGGGTTAATCTCTCCAGAAATTTCGGACAGACATCTGCAAAAATGGCAGCGATTCCATATGTCAAGGGAGATGTCCTCGTGTTTATGGATGATGACGGGCAACACCCCGCCTCGGGTATTATTCCGCTTGTTGAAAAGGTTAATGAGGGATATGATGTAGTTTATGCATACTTTAAAGCTAAAAAACACAGCTTGTTTAAGAGGATAACAAGTAAGATAACTGCTAAAATTTCTGAATTTAACGGAACAAGAGTTAAAGGCGTTCATGTGTCAAGCTTTTATGCAATCAGCCGCTTTGCTATAGATTGCTATGATAAATATGACTCTCCATTTCCTTCGATGATGGGATATCTGAACACAATGATAGGCAAAGTGACAGATATAGAAATGGAACATCGCGCGAGAATGGAAGGAAAATCAAATTATTCGTTAAAAAAACTTTTTGCTCTATGGTTTACGGGATTTACCAACTTCTCCGTGAAGCCGCTAAGATTAATTTCTTCAATGGGAATTATTTTTGCTCTTATAGGACTTGCTGTAGGTGTTTCAGTTATTATACATAAAATAATAAGTCCATCTGTTTTGGCAGGATACACTTCAACTATGGCGGTGCTTTTGCTGATGGGAGGACTAATTCTTATGGCGCTGGGATTTATGGGTGAATATATTGGAAGGACATATATGGTGCTGAGTAATCTTCAGCCATATCGCATCAGGGAAGTTGTTAAAAAAGATTCGGAAAACGAAGAATAACATAAAAATGGATTGCCAAAGCAATCCATTTTTTTATCTTTGAAATTATTGTTTATCAGCCAATTTGACCTTTCTCGTTTTACATATGGCAAGATAAATTGCAAGAATAACAAATCCAGCGAATGAGCCAATCAACCCTAGTGGGAGATAGGGGAGGCTATAGCTTAAAGAAATTTCATTGTCGCCGCTTTCTGTTTTAAATGCGATGCAGCCGATGTTGGCTTTTATGAATTCTTTTTCTTCTCCGTTAATTTTTAATGTCCAGCCATTATCTTCATATGGCACAGAAACGAAAACGATTTCCTCTTTAGGAGAAGAAAACTCAGCAGTGAAGCCTTCGGAGGTCATTTTGAAGTTGTTAAGCGATTTTCTGTCCTTATATGTAACATCAGTATCCTTGCATGGTTTTAAAATGTCTGAGACAAAAGGAGCGTCTTTGTCATCGACGACAAGCGTGTTAAGCAAGATGTCTGCATTGTTTTTATCCTTGTCATAAACATTTTTAAACTGAGAAAATGTCAGATAAGAGTCGTAGGTAAAGCCCATTCCGATAAAATAATCATTTTCGTAAACATCAACACCGTGTTCGGTTTTTATTTTGGAAAAGCCTTTCGGCACAGCTATTTTATCATCAGGATAAACATCATAATAATATTTTACACCGAGGAGTGTTCGCGTTGAGTTTTCCTTGCTCGTGACAAAGACATTTGCGTTGCTTGCGCTTATGCCAATATATTTTGCAAGTTTGCTTGAATATGAATTTCTGACGCTTTCAAAAATCGAGATTGCAGGTTTTTTCACCGCATATGAATAATTTCGCCATTGTTTCGTTCCTTCAATTCTATGAGCCACAGGGTCATCATTTTCAGGTATTTCAAAATAGTATTTATTTATCTGCTCTTTTAAGTCAACCTTTGTTTTAGGGAAATAATCAAGCAGATGGTCTCCTGTTAAATTAAATGATGTGTAGAAGCAACCATAAACCACGATGAATGCTGAAACGACAGGGATTATGTTTTTCATAACTTTTTTTGAATATACTGCGGCAAGAAGTGTGGCGTAGCTTACAATTGAGGCAATGAGCACAAAAATCCTGAAGAAATCTTCCGTGTCTTGTTCGTGGGTGAGTCCCTGCCAGTTTTGTTTAAGAGTCTCAATGGGCGCTTTTGCTTTCACAATAAAAAATATTACCAGCAAAATGGAGAGACAAGAGATTGCAATAAACACGCTTCTTTTAGCAATTTTGTCTTTGTAATTTTCCAAAAACAAAATTGTTGCCAAGACGAAAAACAAAATTATTCCATATGAATATCTTGTGTATGCCGAACTGAAGAAGTTGAAGGCTCTCACTATAATAGGCAGAATAAAACATATGACACCGGCGGTGCAAAGAACTTTAAGCCATTTTTTGCCTCCCTTTAAAGAAAGGTAAGCAATGACAAACGAAAATCCGAAAACAGGCACATATGCGGCACGAGACCCCCATGCAGAGTGGCCGAATGTGGAAAATCTGTTGCTTGCTGCAGGCATAAAAAGCGAAAAAAAGCGAGAAACAAGTCCCCAGTCATAAACAAGATTGCGGGGGCTTGTATATCTTCCTACTGCCGTTGCCGAGCCTGATGAATTGAACATCTTATAGAAAAATGATGCAAATGCAAAAAATGCACATAAAAAGCCAAGGATATATTCAAAAACTGCCAGAAGGAAATATTTCACCTTTCTCTTTTCTCTCCATTCCTCAGACAAGAAAAATCTGCACAGGAAGTAAAGAGAAAATAAGATAGCAGAGAAAACAAACATATATGAGCTTATGATACACGATAAGAACACGGCTATGATAAGCTCTTGCTTGTAGTTTTTGCTTCTGAACATCTTTTCAACACCATAGAGGAGAAAAGGAAAAGTCCAGATTGAGTCAATATATTGCATGAATTCCATATTTACAAAGGTATATGAAGAAAAGGTGTATAAAATTGCACCTAAAAAAGCAGTTTTTTCTTCTTTTACCATAAACTTAAAATATGCAAACGATGCCATTGCCACAAATGCAATTCTGGGAAGATGCAAAAAAGTGACAACATATGGTATCATCTTTGACGGAAAGAGGAGAGAGATTGAATTTAAAGAAAGGAATGCGCCTAATTTATTATAGGAGTTACCTAAAAAGTTAAACCAGTCCCATGTTCCTTTTCCGCTTATAAGAACTTCTCTTGATTTTATCAGCTTAAGAAGATATTGGTCAACATAGTCTCCGCGAATGAAAAATATTCCCCTGTTCATTATCATTGAAGGGAGCATAATTATAAGCATCATCAAAGCTGAAAAAAGAGCGACATTTACAATGTTATATTCTTTTTTTATCATAAATTATCTCCATAGCTTAAATATTCTCCGCTCAAGATGTGTTCGCACCATGACGGATTTTCAAGATACCAGTTGACTGTCTTGACGATTCCGTCAGCAAATTTTGTTTCAGGAAGCCATCCGAGCTCGCGATTTATTTTTGACGGGTCTATTGCATATCTTAAATCGTGGCCTTTTCTGTCTTCAACATATGTGATGAGAGAGTGTGGCTTTTTTAATATGTCAAGTATTATCTTCACGATGTCAATGTTTGCCTTTTCGTTGTGACCGCCCACATTATAGACATCGCCTATCTTTCCTTTGTGGATGATGAGGTCGATTGCGCTGCAATGGTCTTCAACATAGAGCCAGTCTCGGACATTTAAGCCTTTGCCATAAACGGGGAGAGGCTCCTCATTAAGCGCTTTTACAATCATAAGAGGAATAAGCTTTTCGGGGAACTGGAATGGACCGTAGTTATTTGAGCATCTTGAAATCGTGACCTTAAGACCATATGTTCTGTGGTATGCGAGCACCAAAAGGTCTGCACCAGCTTTTGAAGAGCTATATGGGCTTGATGTGTGAATCGGGGTTTCTTCTGTGAATAAAAGATCAGGTCTGTCAAGCGGGAGATCTCCGTAAACTTCATCAGTTGAAACCTGATGGAATCTCTCCACGCCAAACTTCATGCAGGCATCCATGAGAACCTGAGTTCCCAAAATGTTTGTTTTAAGGAAAATTCCCGGATCGCTTATGGAACGGTCAACATGGCTTTCTGCCGCAAAGTTTACAACAATGTCGGGCTTTTCCTCTGAAAGAAGCTTTTCAACTGCCTCTTTATCTGCTATGTCACCTTTTACAAATCTGAAATTCGCATTATCCCAAACAGGTTTGAGCGTTTCTAAATTTCCCGCATATGTAAGATTATCAAAGCAAACTATTCTGTAGGCAGGATGTTTTTCGAGCATATAGAAAATGAAGTTGCTGCCAATAAATCCGGCTCCGCCGGTTACTATTATATTCATATAAAAATTCCTCCTTAATTTAAAAGAGACAAAAGATATTTACCATAGTCTGTCATTTTCAGTTGGTTTCCGAGCTCTGAAAGCTGCTCGCTTGTGATAAATCCGCGACGCCACGCAATTTCTTCGGGGCAGGAAATGTAGAATCCCTGCATATTCTGCACGGTGTGAACAAACTCACTTGCTTTTAAAAGACCGTCGGGCGTGCCCGTGTCGAGCCAAGCCATTCCTCGGCCCATCTCAATCACCTTGAGTCGTCCCTGACTTAAATATTCGTTGTTTACTGCTGTTATTTCATATTCGCCTCTTGCGGAAGGCTTGATGTTTTCAGCAATTTTCACGACATCATTAGAGTAAAAATAAAGCCCTGGGACAGCATATTTTGATTTTGGTTTTTCAGGCTTTTCCTCAATTGAAATCGCATTCTTATTTTCATCAAATTCAACAACGCCAAAAGCTGTCGGGTCGTTGACGGGATAGCCGAAAATGGCGGCACCTTTTTCGCTCGCGCCCTTAATTCCTCGTTCAAGAATTGTCGAGAAGGCTTGTCCGTAGAAAACATTATCGCCTAAAATGAGACAAACGCTGTCGTCTCCAATGAATTCTTTTCCAAGCGTGAACGCCTGAGCTAATCCTTTTGGCTCGGGCTGAACCTTATAGTGAAGCGAAATGCCGAGATTTTCACCTGTTCCTAAAAGCTGTTCATACATCGGCAAATCTTCTTCTGTTGAAATTATGAGAATCTCGCGGATTCCTGCAAGCATCAATGAAGAAAGAGGATAGTAAATCATCGGTTTGTCATATATTGGAATGAGCTGCTTTGAAATGACTTTTGTCATCGGATAGAGTCTTGTGCCCTTTCCGCCTGCTAAAATAATACCTTTCATGGTTGTCAACTCCTTTTATATCAGTTCAGATACAGTTTTAATGATATATTCAACGCTGTCACAAGACAGGTCTGCCCACATTGGAAGTCTTAAAAGGCGAGCGGCATATTCTTCGGTTATTGGAAGGTCGCCTGCTTTATAGCCAAATTTTTCGCCCATCGGAGCTGTGTGAAGCGGTATGTAGTGGAAAACTGACTGAATTTCCTTCTCACGAAGCTTTGTTATCATATTGTTTCTTGTGTCTGCATCGGGCAGAAGAATGTAATACATATGTGCGTTGTGAGTCGTGTAGTCAGGGATTGTCGGTCTTATGAGCTTGCCATTTTTCTCTAAAGCCTCAAAGCCTGCGTGATATGTGTTCCAGACTGTGAGCCTTTTATCCATAATTTCATCAAAGCGCTCAAGCTGACCGCAGAGCATAGCTGCCAAAACATCAGACGGAAGATAAGATGAGCCCACATCCTGCCATGTGTATTTATCAACTTCACCGCGGATGAATCTGCTTCTGTCCGTTCCTTTTTCTCTTAAAATTTCTGCGCGGCGGAACAGAAGATCGTCATTAACGACGATGCCGCCGCCTTCTCCCATTGAATAGTTCTTTGTTTCGTGGAAGCTGAAGCAGCCGATTGTTCCGATTGTTCCTGCAGGTCTGTTTCCTTTATAGACAGAGCCGACTGCCTGTGCGGCGTCTTCGACAACCAAAAGACCGTGTCTTTTAGCTATTTCATTTATTTTATCCATATCACAAATCACACCTGCATAATGAACAGGGCATATCACCTTTGTTTTAGGTGTGATAAGCTCTTCGATTTTGTTTGCATCAATGTTCATCGTGTGGGGCTCTATGTCGCAAAAAACAGGTCTGGCTCCGCGGAGAATGAAAGCATTGATTGTTGAAACAAAAGTGTAAGACGGGACGATGACTTCATCTCCCGGCTCAATTTCCGTCAGGATTGCCGCAAGCTCAAGAGCGTGGGTTCCGCTCGTCACAAGAAGAGTGTTTGGCGTGTTTAATTTTTCCTTGAAAAAGGAGCTTGCCTTATGGGTGAACTTCCCGTCACCGCAAAGTTTAAGCCCGTCGAGAGAATCTGAAATATATTTTTTTTCGAGTTCTGTTATGCTTGGTTTATTAAAGGGAATCAAAATTTCGGCCTCCTACCTATATATATACACAACAAATTTTAACACAAATGAAATGTGATTTCAATAGTTAAATGAAAAGTATTTTGTCGAAAAAGTTCATTTCTATTTCTCATCCCTCATGCATATAGATATACAAACTATATGTTTTGGGGTGAAGTATGAAAGAATACATAGAAAGGCGAGCCTTAGAACTTGCGACCTACATAATGGAAACACGCGCAACAGTGCGGCAGGCAGCAAAAAAATTCTGCGTGTCAAAATCGACGGTACATACAGTGAGAGTAACATAGAAACTTTTTATATCGAAGTTGCCTAAAAGTTGAACTTTTCGGGGATTTTATAAAATCCAAAATCTTTCGAAAACATCTGTATAAAAATCAAAAACACAAAAATCCTGAAAACCGCTTAAATAGTGGCTTTCAGGATTTTTCTTATTTCAGTCTTGCTCTGTCTGTATAGGTATTTTCAAAATACGCGCGAACTATGTTTGAACTATTGATTTAATTGAAAAACTATGTTATACTTTGATTAAGCACTGTCCGTTTTAACACCCACTCAATTTGTTAAAATGAGTATAAAGAAAAGAATAAATCTTTTTGGGAGGTTAAAACATTATGAAAAAATATCCTATCGGCTTTAATACGAGAATAAACAAAGAACCTGAAATCAATGTTCCAATGGAAGTTTGCAAGGGAGTTATAGAACCTAAAAAGTCTGTTGTTCAGGTATACTTCCCTCACAGAGGTATGGGCTGGGCATATTACAACGACAGCTTTGATTTGAAGGTTGGCGACTTTGTTTATGTGGAAGGTAAGCTTGAAGGCTATCGCGGACAGGTTACAGAAGTTAATTATTCCTTCAAGATTAAACTTTCAGATTATAAGAAAGTTATCGCTGTAATTGACACCAATGTTAAAGGTGACTTCTACCTTGCGGGATCGCACGTTGTCAGCTTTGACAGAAATGCAATTCCTTTTTCAAAGGTACTTACCTGGTTCAAAGCACCTGAAAACGATGAGGAATATGTAAGCGGTAATGATGATACTAACAGATTCCCACTTGACGATTTGTCAAAGATGAAAATTTCTCACGACGCAGCTGATCGTGGACACGATTATTATCTCGAAAACAGAGTTGGATTTGTTGAGATAGACGGCACTCGCGGTCATGCCATTGTAGAAGGCAGTGAAAACTATGAAATCGAATTTGATTACATAGATGGCGAAATTTCAAACCTCAAATGCTCTTGTTTCTGTAGTGGTGCCTGCAAGCACGAATTTGCTGCTATGCTCCAACTTAAAGAATCACTTGAACTCATAACCGAGAACTATGAAGATGAATACAATGGCTACTTTGCAATCATCAGCAAGGGTGTATTTATGAATACGGTTATGAACAAAAAAGTATCCGGTAAAATCAGTTTGGGAGTGTAATCATGGCTGTTAATAGGAAAAGAAAAAATGGCTGTGGTTGCGAGTGCTTGTTTTGGATTATAATCATTGCAGTTTTGTTTGAAATTATCACTGAATTATAGTGTGTGGAGGAATTTATTATGGCATTTTTTGATTGGAATAGAAACGGTAAAATAGATGCACAGGATATGTTTTTAGAGTATAACATCTTCAGGGCTTGCACTGAAGATGATGATGACGAAAAAGAAGATATATTTGATTCAGATGACGACTTCGAGGAATATGATGAATTCCTTGATGAAGAATAAAGGAGATGAATATAAATGTCAAGAGCTGAGATGATAAAAATAACTTGCCCTAAATGTCAAAAAGAAAGCGATTTTAGAATCTGGGATAGCATAAATACACAATTAGATCCTGAACTGAAATCTGCAGTTAGAGATTTATCGCTTTTTGTATTTGAATGTCCAGAATGCGGAGAAAAGAATAGTATAAACTATGGTTTTCTTTATCATCAGATGGAAGATAATATGATGATTCACTATGCGAATTCTGAAGAAAATGTACAGGAACTTTTAGAATTGTACACCAATGAAGAAAACGAAATGATGAAGATGATGTTTGATTCTGGTTACTTAATAAGAGTAGTTCGTTCAAGGGAAGTATTGCTCGAAAAACTTGCAATATTTGATGCTGGGTTAGATGACAGAATAATAGAAATAATCAAGCTGTTATATTTAGTTCAGCTTGAAGAAAGAGATAATGTTGACAACGTATATTTCGTTAAGGTAGGAGACGAGAGAATAATCGAGTTTATTTCCGATGGACGAGTGCTATGCCATGCCAATCTTGATCAAAAGTTTTATTCTGATATTGAAAATGACTTTATTGACAAAATACCACCAATTAACAAAGGTGATATTATAATTGATTTTTCTTGGGCACTTGAGTGCTGGAAAAACAATAAAGGGAAATAGATGTGAGATAAATAAAAACCTATTTTCAAACAGGAGGAACAAAATGAAACTATCGCATCAGAAACTTAAAATGATGTATCTGGCAAAGATACTGATGGAACAGACCGACGAGGAGCACACAATTACTGTACCTGAAATGATTGCTGAACTTTCAAAGCTTGGCATTTCTGCCGAGCGTAAAAGTATTTATGATGACCTTGAATATCTGCAATTGTTTGGACTTGATATCTGCTCAAACAAAACTCGTACAACCAATTACTACATAGCAAGCCGTGATTTTGAACTTCCTGAATTGAAACTGTTGGTTGACAGTGTTCAGGCATCAAAGTTCATTACCCGTAAAAAGAGCATGGAGCTTATCTCAAAGATTGAAAAGCTTACAAGCCACGAGAATGCGAAAAAGCTCCAGAGACAGGTGTTTATCACAAATCGAGTAAAGACAGTCAACGAGCAGATTTATTACAATGTTGATAAAATTCACGAGGCTATCGCAGCAAATAAGCAGATAACTTTCAAGTATTTTAACATTGATGTGAATAAGAAAAAGGTATATCGTAAAGATGGCGGTTTGTACACCGAATCACCGGTTTCGCTCACCTGGGATGATGAGAACTATTATCTCATTACATACAAGGAAAAGTACGACAGCTACACCCATTACCGTGTTGACAAAATGGAAATGATTGAGCTTACTGAAGAGGACAGAGTCCTTTCTGACAAGCCATTTGATTTGTCAACCTATTCAAAGACAATGTTCCAGATGTTTGGTGGAGAAGAAACTGACGTTTCTATCGAATTTGATAATGATCTGGTAGGTGTTGTTTTTGACAGGTTCGGAACAGATATTCCAATCATCAAGAAGGACGAAAACCATTTTATCTGCCACATCAAGGTTGCTGTCAGCCCACACTTCTTGTCGTGGATTATGAGCTTTGGTAAACAGGCAAAAATCATATCTCCTGATTATGTAGTTGAAGAAATGTATCAGCTCGCAAGAGATATAACAGAAATTTATGAAAGATAATCACGTTGAATAGATTAATTTAATTAATCGGTAAGT
>JAZNGA010000048.1:0-4598 GCA_045576235.1 Clostridia bacterium | reverse complement strand
GGAAAGGATCCTGTTGTAACCTTTGCTCTTTCTGATGAAAAACCTGTTGCAGCTTATGCTTACTGCAATCTCCACGGCTTATGGAAAGCTGATATCTAATTATACCACAGTTTTATCTACAATACAACAGTTTGAGTCTTCAAGGAGTATTTTCTTGGAGGCTCATTTTATTCGTATATACTGTCAACTATATACTCCCAATTATCAAAAAATATTTCTACAAACTGTAGCTTATGTAAGATGTATTAATCTGTTTTACTTTATTATACCTGAATTTTGTTGAGTTTTGATGTATAATGGTTTTAGTGATCGAGTTGCAGGATCCTGCGAGGACTGCAACCAAAGGAGTTCCTGCGGGGACTCCTTTACTTATATACGGAGGTTATTATGGCGCAGTCATTCCTTACATACAAGCAGCAAATCGACAAGCTCGTAAATGATAAAACTTAATAATTGCTGATAAAGAGTATGCGACAGGCGCTCTCAAGCAAATAGGATACCTATGATAAAGGCATCCGTGATTTATTTGCTATTGTTATTGCATTTAAGTATTTCCCTGGTGCTGACGATTTTAATAAATTCAAAACAAACCTTACAAACACAATTGACCACTACATTAAAAACACCACCGCCCTGAGCAAAAATGATATTCTTAGCGCAATAGGCTTCCCTGCAAATTGGGAACAAATATAATCAGCAATTAAAACAAGCGGAACCAAGATTCCTACGATTTCTCGATTCCGCTTTTTCTTTGATTAGTTTTATTCTATTACTACATTAATCCCATACACCAGATAACAACAAGCGCTGTCAACGTTACCAAGGTGTCAATCGTAATTCCGTAGAACATAGGTTTAAGACCTGCTTTCTTAAAGTCAATAATGCTCGTTCCCAAGCCTATTGCGGCAAGTGCGGTAACCATCAAAAATTTGCTTGTCCCCTTTATAATTCCGGATGCAGTTGCTGGAATAAAACCTACACTATTTAAGATAGCCAATAATAAAAATCCGCCAATAAACCATGGAATAATTTTCATAAGATTTACTTTTTGTCCATTGCTTACTGCTTTTAATTCTTTCTGTTTTATGCGTGTGCCTATGTATGCAAAAACCAAAACGGTAGGAATGATTGCAATTGTTCTTGTGAGTTTTACCATTGTTGCAAAATCACCTGCAATTTCAGAAAAAGCATAGCCGGATGCTACAACGCTTGCAGTATCGTTTACCGATGTTCCTGCCCATATACCATAAGCAATATCAGACATACCCAGCCACTTTCCCATAAGCGGATAGAGTGCAATCATCACCATATCAAAAAGAAATGTAGATGACATGGCAAATGCAATATCCTTATCATCAGCATCTATGACAGGAGCAATAGCAGCTACGGCAGAACCACCGCAAATACCTGTTCCTGCGGAAATCAAATTACTTAATTTCCAATTCAATCCAAACAACTTACGAATAAAATATCCTCCGCCAAAACACATAGCAAAAGTAAATATCATCACAAAAAATGTCATCTTACCTACAGACAAAATTGTATTAACGGATAATGATGCTCCTAAAAGGATAATTGCAATTTTCAATATTCTTTTGGATGTAAATTTAAGTGCCGGCTTTATCCATGACGGGTGAAAAAAAGTGTTAATAATTGTACCCATAAACAAGGCAACAATGGAAGCTCCCAGTAACTCTCCGGGAATAATTTTCTCAACAAAAATTGATAATCCTGCTACTGCAAAGCATATTGTAACTCCCAACATAAACAAACCGTGTTTTTTTAAATTTGATTCCATGATGAAACTCCTTAAATTTCTTTTGTTTTGTATTTTTTCTTGATTTTACCATAGATTTATGATAAAATCAAATTATCATTTGTTATATGCTGATAATTTTTGATTATGAGGTACAGTATGTTAGATTATAGAATAAACACCTTTTTGACTTTATATGAAGAAATGAATTACCGAAGGACTGCAGAGAAGCTTAATATGACACAACCGGGAGTAACACAGCACATCCACTACCTTGAAAAGCATTATGGTGTTAAGTTGTTTGAATATGATGGGCGCATCCTTTCGAGGACTAAAAATGCTGAATACCTTAAACGGCATTTTGACAGTATAAAAGCAGAAGAAAAAGCATTGGCAGAGAGCTTTGTTAATAGTGATATGATTAACATCAGCATCGGTGCTACCAAGACTATCGGAGAATTTGTTATTGTTCCCCAAATCCGTTCTTTTCTCAAAAATCCAAACCACAACCTCGAGCTTGTTATTGACAACACAGAAATATTATTACAAAAGCTTGAACAATCCGAAATCGACTTTGCTATTATCGAAGGTGTATTTGATAAATCGAAATACGGTTATCATTTGTATAAAAAAGAACAATTTATAGGTATATGTGCAAAATCGCATCCGTTTTCAGGAAAAACTGTACTGCTTGAAGATGTTTTCAATCAGGATATTGTTGTCAGAGAACAGTTTTCAGGGACAAGGACGCTTATGCAAAATGCTCTCCGGGATAGAGGCTTTTCTTTTGCTAATTTTAAAAAATGTACTTCGGTTAATAATTTCTCTGTTATATGCGATCTTATTGCCAACAACGGAGCAATAACCTTTGCATACGAACCGATATCACGTTGCCGTGATGATTTGGCTATTTTCTATGTCAGTGACTTGCAAATACCCGGAGAATTCAACTATGTTTACTGTAATGAAAGAGTTGCAAACGAAAAGATTAAACTTCTCTTCTAAAATATAAAATCAAATCTTTCTATAAAACAAGGAGGCAGAACCGCTTTGTGTTCCGTCTCCTTTGTCATTGATTTTTTATTACATCACTTTCTTGAATCCAAACATACCTTTATTGCCATCACCAATAAAAATCAAGATTTAGTCCAAATTCTCGATTCCGCTACTTTATTAAGATGCTATTTATTAAAAGAAGGTGCTGTCGTTTCGTTATTTGCAAAAGCATTAGGCCCCGGATCAGACATTGAAAAATACATTCGGGCAGCTTTTGTTGTTCCGAAATCTCTGTTAGAGCCGCTATTTTGTACTTTGTTAAAAGCATCACGGAACATCTGATTGTGTGCTTCTTCACGGTTTAAGAGAAAATCTATGGTTTCTCTTACTTTTTTATCATCAATCTGGCGATACAGATATTCATATACAACCTTTGCACGCTGTTCGGACGCAATGTTACTTAAAAGGTCAGCACACAAATCTCCCGTTACAGTAACATAATCTCCTGTCCAGGAATAGCCTGATGAATTTATAAGCCCGGGATTAAGTCCCAAAAGAACATGGGATTGTATTTCGCCTGCTTGTACCTTAGTTGCATCTACATCATGACCGTTGAGTAAATTGATGGTTTGTGCAACCATTTCCATATGTCCAAGCTCTTCAGCAGCTATATCCAAAAATAAATCCTTAATTTCGGGATCCTTAATACGGAAACTCTGCGACATATATTGCATAGCTGCTTTCAGTTCACCGTTTCCGCCGCCGAGCTGTTCCTGAAGCAGTACGGCATACTGTGGATTTGGTCTTTCAACTTCTACCGGATGAAAAAGCATTTTTTCATGTTTAAACATAATATTACCTCCAATTGCAGATTTCTGTTTTTATTTTTAGCAATTTAAGGTATATTATTCACAACGCCGTTTTTCTTTGCTTAAGGCATATCATTTTTTGTTATAGCGTTTATGGAATAGGTTTCCGTAATTGGCTCAAAAACGCTTTGTATTGCGTTTGATTTTGTTTGTCGAGTAATTCTGCTAATTTTATTCTGGCGTGATTAAAACAGGCAATTCCGTTTGATTCTATTTGCAATTTCACGGAATGTACGTTATACTTAAATAACATTATTAGCGTCGATTTTTTGGCAGTTGAGCATCAAATTTGCTGAGAATTTTCAATATCATCAATAAAGCATCAAACGACATAAGGTTCAAAAGAGAAAGTAGCACAAACGGCGGAGCGGTGGGAACAAATTGGACGGTCCTTTTAACTTGACATTGTCTCCAAAACCGTTCTTGAGGGTTCGAGTCCTTCTACCCCTGCCAAAATGAAAAGCCACCCAACAGGGTGGTTTTTTGTTTTGAAAATAAAAAGGACTCGAAGCGAGTGGGAGTGAATGGCAGTCCGGTGGACTGTCAGAGCCACGAGCCGGCTTGTCCACAGACAAGGAGTCCTTCTACCCCTGCCAATGTCGGATCAAGTTTCGCTTGTTCCGATTTTTTTTTGCAAAAAATCAGTCACCCGCTTCACAGTTCCTCCTTTTTCCCACAAAATCTATGATTTTGCGGGATGCCCTATGTGATTTCGGCTCAAACACTGGGTTTGAGCCATTTTTTATTGCCAATTTTCAAGAGCAGTAATCTTCACTTTTTTGAGCATCAATTTTGATTTTTGGTAATTTACGAGTATATTTCTGATGACGGCGCATGGTCTTGTGTTTCAAATATTTAGGCCTGAAATGGCTATCTGCTTCGCATACGGTCGCATCCGTTTGCAAGCGTTCCGTCTGCTACATCATCATTTTAGCATCACTTGATTTCCCCAATTCTATCAATTTCGCCTGTAGAGA
>JAZNGA010000047.1:0-3682 GCA_045576235.1 Clostridia bacterium | reverse complement strand
GTTGAGGAAACAGCAGTTCCGGAAGCAGAAGCAGAATTGCAAACAGCAACACAAGTAATAAGCTTATCCGTTTCCTTAAACGTGCAAGACATAGTAAAATCTACCTGAATATAAGACGGATTAGTAGAGATACCAATAGTCACAGGCAATTCATAACAAAGCCACTTTTCAGAATTAAAAATTTCTGTATCCCATGTTTCTAACGATGGAACAAAATAGTCAGTACGAACAGACTTAGTATCAGAAGACAATACAGCATCAACTGTCTGATATTCAGTACCATCGAAATATTTTACACTCAGAGTATCCCCGAAAACTTCCGCAGCTCCGGAAGCAGTCAATGTCTTGGAATTAGAAGCATCATAAGCTGTGACTTCGAGCGACAGTAAAGATGTCACGAAAAACAACGAAAATAAACCAAACAACCACCGCATACAAAATCGCATACAATCCCACCTCCTCCCGGACATTTTCCAATGCTGGCAGATAATCATTCTCTTTGCTGTTATACATAATCTGACCATTATAAACGACTTCTGCAGAATCAAAATCATTCCGTGCAACATAACCGTTATCATAATAAAAAACAGATGCATTTTCGAAAACAAAATGATTCGGATCCAGATCATCCGGGATCAGATCACCGATACAGAAAATATATCTATCCTGGTTAAACGCTTCACGATCTTCAATGCAATAAAAAACATAATCACGATCAGTATCACGCGCCATACCCTCAGCCCAGGTCATCGGATAATTGTCACCGTGGACCGGTACCGGTAACTGCATTACTACCACCTCCGCCGGAAAGACAGGATACAAAGCAGAAAGCTACAGCCCGATCGTATCAAACGCAAAACATTTCTCATTGCTTCGTCCCCCGTCCGAAATAAAGTCTGCCGGAGAATGCAACACGCAGGAACGTATCAACAATCAGATTACCGACAGCCCAGGCAATCGCATACGGAACAGCAAACGATATCGTCTGCGCATATGTATCAATCGCCAATTGTGTTATACTTGTGCTATCCAAATTTTTTTACCCCCTTTTTCGGCGAACGCTCAATACGCTGGATCTTCGTCAACGTGTCATACGACTTGTAGTTCTCCGGACTATGAAACCAAACAGCAGTCGCAATGTGCTCCCCTTCCAGCTCACCGTCCTTTTCACCGGAATATCCATCAACATTCGGATTGATAATATCATTGATCTGAATATACTTCATCACATTTCTGCACTTTATGACATATTTTAATTGCTCACGAATCGGCTTTGCAACTCTGGAATACACCTGACCGGTACAAATAATAATGCGACGATCCTTGCGCATCTGACAAAAACACGCCATTTCAGATACCGGAATATCTCGTGATTCCAGACTATTCCATAATACCGGAATTTCATCAATCAGAAAAATAACACCGTAAATACCGTTTGTAGTATTTTCAATCTGTTCATACTTCTTGAACGGTATAATATCCTGATCAACTCCGGATATCGAAAGATTCGAAACAATCAACGCCTTAGGATATTCATGTGCGAGCTTCTGAACAGTCTGAACGGCGGACAATGTTTTGCCGGAACCCTGACAACCACAGAACAACCAGATCCCATCCGGTTCAAAATAATCCGGGTTATCACGCCAAAACTGGATATCAAATTTCAATGAACGAAATATGTTCCCAAGCTTCTTGGAACCATGAATATAATCTATTTCTTTCATATTATTACCTCAAACGAAAGGGGCAATAAAAATTGCCCCACACGTTTACAGACGAATTTTACCGCGCTTCCACGCAGCAGCGAGCGAAGAAACACCCTTACGGACGCCCCACCACATCCAAGCGAAACCGATACCAGCTGTAACAAGACCGGCAAGTACAGCAACAACATTAGCAACAGATACCTGAGCTGTCATCGCCTGAATCACAGAATCCCAAGTAACAGCAGTTGTTTCTAACGGCATCAACGGCATAATTTCACCCCCTTTCAATCCACAAGTTCCAGCATAGGAATAGTATCATCGGGAACACAAGAAACAAGTTCCCCACCCATACCCAGAGTACATACAACAGCAGATCCTACGAGTACATTTTCTTCAATATCATTAGCAACACTCGAAGACGAACAGAATTTCGACTCTACAACCCAGTTGCCCCAGGAATTCCGAAACAAGAAACTGGCTGGATAAAACGTCTTTCCGGATTTCTTTGATTCGACCTCTCGTACTCCCATGAAATATACAGCAGACATATTACTCATCTCCCTTCGAAGCTACAGAATTTTCTCTCAGCTCAGCAAGCATAGATCGAAGAAACTCTAAAATACGCAAAGAACCAGTAACAATTTCGAAATCCGCTCTAGCAGAAAAAGAAGCCTCACCGTTAGAGATCAGATAGTAAAGAGAATCATAATCTTGATTCAAAAAATGAATAGAAGAATTCAAAATACGATCGACCTCAGCGAAAGAATAAGAAGGAAACTTAGAATCAGCCATTTTTCATTACCTCACTTTCATTTTATTTTTTAGGCTGCAAGTAGTTTTAGTCTAATAGACTATGCCTACATTTTAGCACACTTGCCTACATTTTGCAAGTAGAAATATCTACAAATTGTAGGCACAAAAATCATATAATATGCTATAATGTAGGCAATAAAGGAGGTGCACAGAATGTACGTTGAAGGTTTTGGGCAAAAACTCGCAAAAGCAAGAAAGGATGCCGGATACACACAAAGACAAGTAGCTGAAATTTTCAAAATAAGCAAAAGTACAATAGCAAGCTATGAAGTAGGTAGAACAGAACCGGACATAGAAACATTAGGAAAACTAGCAGACTTCTATGCAGTCAGTACAGACTGGTTAATCGGTACACAAGGAAAAAACACCGGAATATAACAATATGCACAAAGAGAAGATCTAAAAAGCAATGGCAGCGTGACCGATCGAGCCCGAATGAACGATGCAGCATATGTAATTTTACGATTCCGGTTGTGCAATGTAAACAAAACACCACCGTTCCCGGCAAGCCTTGGGAACGGTGGTGTTACTGTTTTACGGTTCGTGCTGACGCAGATCTGATGCACCATGTACATGACAGCGAAATAGCCTCAAAGAGTGGCAGCAGTGCACGCAATCAGGAATCACACGCGATACAAGAATGCTTCACGCTCGAAGTCCTCTATCGTGGCGGGTGCGTATCGCAGTCGTGCAACCAACGCAGCTTCCCTCAAGCTGCTTACAAGGCGAGTGAAGCGATATTGATTCTCAAACACTGGGCAGCCCAGCCCCCGGCGAAGCTCAGACGTGCACCTGCGGTGCAGATTATAGGTTAACTGTTATTAGATGCAATTAAGGAGTATTGTTTTTTTAAAGCCGGATTCAAAATAATAATGCTCCCCGCCGAGATCAAACGATTTAAAAAATAGAAAAGCAAAATAAAAAGCTGTAGCCCCCGTAGGAGAGCCACAGCATCATCACCAAGGGGCTATAAACGCCTAGCCCCTAACCCAAGCCCACTATAACGCATTACACGCAATTTGTCAAGCCTGTTTTTGAATATTTTATAATTTTTCGAAGAAACTATAAGCGAAGCATGATGGAGTGCTTCGAATGAACGAGATGATTGGAGCGATGAATTATGTCCAAGAAAAACTCTAAGAATAATTCTGTGTGGAATAACC
>JAZNGA010000046.1:0-10280 GCA_045576235.1 Clostridia bacterium | reverse complement strand
CTCGTAAACCCAAATGGTTCTTTCGCATATCCATTATAACAGATATTTTGAATTCTGGCGAGTAGCTTCTAAAAATTTGTCCTTTCTTTGCCATAAAAATATGCACCTCCAAAAGTGTCTAACTTTTGGGGTGCATATCATCTCGCTGTTCTTTTTTTATTTTCCAACAAATATTTTTCGGCTCCGGCGCACCACAATCCATTGTTTTCTTTCACGAGGCTATCAAGCACTTTAAATCTTTCATCATTTCATAGTTGCTCACATCAAATGCAGGAATCGCATAATGATTCTTTTTAGCATATGCAAGCATTTCTCTCATAGAAACTAACATAATTATCGCTTCCTTAATTTAATAAGCCATAATTATAGCACAACACTTAACATTTGGCAAACACAAATGTTAAGTGTTGACTAATGTCTTAATTTATGATAAAATCAGAAAAGAGCACAAGCTAAAGGTGATTTGATGGATTTTCAAAAAAAGAAGATGCAGGAAGCGGCAATTCTTTATTATGAAAAAAACTCACTCAGACTGAAATTGCGGAAATTATGAACTTAATGCGCCAGACAGTTTCCAAATTATTAAACGACGCAATCAGAGAAAAAATAAAATTCAGGACCCTGAAATTGTATGCACGGAACTCCAGCAGGCAATTCGTGGCGAATATGAAATTGAAAATGTGGTTGTGTGCGGGGTCAGCGCTGATGAAGAATCACTCTGCTTGTTGATGACCATAAAAAAGGCAGCAAGCATATTCAATCCATCATAGAGAAAGGAAATCAGAAAATCGGCATTTCCTTGGGAAGAACAATAAGGATGCTCATTTCTGAATTTGATGGGATTAAGGCTGAAAATAACATTGTTTTTCCGCTTTTTGGTGCAACTGACCAGGAGCAGGCATATTTTTTGTCAAACGAACTGGCGAGAAGCTTTGCCGATAA
This sequence comes from Clostridia bacterium, assembly GCA_045576235.1. Lineage (GTDB taxonomy): Bacteria > Bacillota > Clostridia > UBA1381 > UBA9506 > SIG437. The sequence continues at coordinate 9,338 of JAZNGA010000046.1, read as the reverse complement.
AACAGGGGCTAAGGTTAAATATGCGTGGTTTCCCTATCTGCCTGATTGTGCCGATGATTGCGCGCTTTTTAAAAAAACCTCATATTATCAGATGCTTTATGATTTGTGGTGTGACATTGATGTTTGTGTGATTGGAATAGGGAACAGGGAAATAATTCAGACCTTTGGAAATATATTCGGACATAATGAAAAATGTTTGTCTGCAGTAGGTGATATTGCGACGCATTTCTTTGACAGCAACGGAAAGTTTGTTGATATATATGAAAATAAGCTGTGTGCTTCAAAAGAGAACTTGAAAAATGCAAGGCAAACAATTGCAGTTGCATCAGGCAAAGATAAGACAGAGGCGATAGCAGGCGCATTGAGGACAAAAATTATTGACACTTTAATCACCGATGAATACACAGCAAGAAGAATATTGTCTTTTTCAGGGAAAAGCAATAAACAGTAATCTGCTGCAGAAAAAATGTTGATTCTTAAAAGATGAGAATTTATGTAAAATTATCTTGGCGTAATATGTTAAAAAAAGAGTAAACCAGATGGTTGCGGGGACAGTTTTTGTCAACGAGGAAAGTCCGAGCTTCACAGGGCAGGGTGCCGGGTAACTCCCGGTGGAGGCGACTCTAAGGACAGTGCAACAGAAATAGACTGCCTTTTTAAAGGCGATGGTGGAAAGGTGAGGTAAGAGCTCACCGGCGCCCTGGCGACTTGGCGGCCATGTAAACCCCACCCGAAGCAACACCGTATTGGCTCGCTTAAGCTTAGTCGGCCCGATGTGCTTAAGCTTGGCGGTGGCTTGAACCGTATAGCAATATGCGGTCTAGATAGATAATCATCAAATACAAAACTCGGCTTACAGGTTTGCTCTTTTATTAAAAAAATGAGCTGCAGCAAAATGAAATCATTTTTGCTACAGCTTTTTTTAATGTTCATATGATGGTAAACTGCTCAGCAAGATAATAGGCAAACTTTGAGCGATATAAGCTCCAGGCTCCTTTGCTTGCGCCGAGGTCTGAAGTCTTTCGTGCAAACATATATGAAAAATATCCATAGTCGAAAAATGCCCTGTAGGGCTCTAAGTCGCCGTAGGTTGTGCTTCTTTTTTCATATTCTTCCTTGATTCTTTCAATTGTGCCTGAAATTTTATTGCAAATAAGACAAAGGGCATCGCTCGTTTTCTTATCATTTAAAAGCTCCTTTTTAATTCGCGGATAGTCTCTTAAAAGATAGAGCATCTGCATATATAAATTATGAGGCAGCTTATATAGATTATTTCTTTTCGGAATGAAATTTCTCAAATCAAATCTTCTCCTTTTTGTCTGTAGTTTTTATCAAACTTATATTTTGCTCTGTCGCGTCTGTCTTCTTCAACTGTCTTATAAAAAGAGCAGGGGCCATAGCGACAAACCATATCTGTTAAAATTTTGCATCTTGCTTTTCGATATGCAAAGCAATCTTTTTTTCTATTCATAATCTTCCTCCTGAAAAGCTTCTCTGTTCTTTCGTTTTCAAAATGAACAGGTCGTTCATATTCGCCAAAAAAATCATCAATTTGTCTGTCTGTTATCTCATTCAATCTTCAAAAGCACCCCAGAAAAAATACTCTAATGCATCAGAAGGCGGAATACTTAAAATTGAGATGATTTGTTCTGCCTCTGAAATTGTCATTTCTGACACATTTCTGATCTTCTTGCCGAAGGTACAAGACGAAATTCCGAGCATATCGGAAATCGCGGCATAGGTGAAGCCTTTTTCGATTATTTTACCTCTTAATTTTCTTGTGTTAACCATGATGTCCTCCTAAAATGTAATAATTCCCCCCAGGTTAACTTGTTCCTTGTCAGTTTGTTGCGTTTTGCAACGCCTGTAATTATAATAACAGAAAAATATATAAATGTCAATAAATAAAATGCAACAAAAATGCAACATAATTCAAAGAAAATTTTACTTTTACATTTTTGTGCGATGTTTTTTTCTTTTGGGGCATTTTTTTGTTGACGAAGATTTTATCAGGTGGTATAATAGCGGTGAAAAGATGGCTGATTTTTGTGATATTAAAGCTGAAACTGACTTGAAAGGACTTACGGGAAACATGGACATTAACAGATATGAAAGACTTGAAGTTGGATTTTATAATTTAAAAGATAAACTGAAAAATCATATAGTTAAGCGCTCGGAGGCTGCTTTTGAGAAAGCAGATAAAAGCAGGGACAATGTTAAAACAAAAGAAGAATTGAGAAAATATGTTGATTCCATGCGTGAAAAATTCATTGCTTCAATGGGCGGAATTCCATATGATAAAAGTCTTCCGCTTGAGGCTGTAACAACAGGCGTCATAGAAGAAGAGCATTTCACCATAGAAAAGGTCATTTTTAAATCGCGCCCCGGTGTTTATGTCACAGCTAATCTATATATTCCCAAGGTGCGCAAAGAAAAGTGTGGAGCTGTTTTGTGTCAGTGCGGTCACGCTGCTGACGGAAAAGCATCTGACAGATATCAGAAATCTGTGAGAGAAATTGCGTCATCCGGTCTGATTGTTTTATGCATGGACCCTGTTAGTCAGGGAGAGCGTCTCAGCTATCTTGAAAATGGCATCAGCGCCCCTGTTATCCCTGCGTGCACAGCAGACCATCAACACGCAGGTGACCAGTGCATTTTAGCAGGCGACACCATAACGAGATATTTCATTGCAGATGCTATGAGAGCAGTTGACTATTTAGAGTCAAGACCTGAGGTTGATGCTGATAAAATCGGCGCATGCGGAACAAGCGGCGGTGGCACGGCAACTTGTCATATGATGGTGTGTGATGAAAGAATTAAAGCGGCAGCTCCGGGAACTTTTGTCACAAACAGGCGCGAATATCTCTATGCTGACAGTGTTCAGGATGCAGAGCAAATCTGGATGGGCGCAACAGAAAATGGCTTTGACCATAATGAGCTTTTAATGTGTTTTGCACCAAATCCTTTAATGATTTTAGCTGTTGACAGTGACTTTTTCGTGATTGAAGGAACAAAAGAGGTGTTTGAAAAATCAAAGCGCTTCTGGGATATGCACGGAAAAGAGGACGACCTTGAGCTTTTCATCGACAGAAGCCTTCACGCGTTTACGGATGGGCTTGCAATCGCTGCAGGAAAGTTCTTTGCAAAACATTTAAACGGTGAAGACAGAACATATATTAAAGAAGCTGTTTTTTCACTTCCTGTGAGAGAGCTAAACTGCACAAAATCAGGTCAGGTGAAATTTGACTATCCTGATGCTGTGTTTGTCTATGATGAAAATTTAAAAAGGCTTTCAGAGTTTAAGAAAAATCATGACATAAAAGCTGCAAAAGAGTTTTTAAGAGAAAAGGTTGACTTTATGAGAGAGCCGTCAGAGCTTAATGTCAGAAGACCGCTTCCTGCTCCGATTTACGACAGTGGTTATGTGATTGATGACAGAATGTGGTTTTCTCAGAAACAAATGCCGACTTTTGCGCTGACCTTTAAAAAGATGAATTACAAAGATGGAAAGCTTCCTGTCGTTATATGCCTAGGGGACAAGGGGACTGACGACATAGAAGGAAATATCTATAAAATAAGAAAGCTTTGCAACGAGAAAAATATGGTTGTCGTTTTAGATGTCTCCGGCGTGGGAAAAACTTTGCCGCTAGTTTCTGCTTTGGGGACGCCTTTAAGGAGAAGATTTGGTTTTATTGACTTCATGGCAAAAAATCTGTTTTTCCTTGGCGATTCTTTGTGTGCTCTCCGTCTTTTTGAGCTTGAATATGCCGTTTCAGCATTAGAGAAAGAATTTGGAACAAGCGACATTTCAATTTATGCAGAAGGAAAGATGACAATTTTAGCAAAACTCTATAAGCTTTTACATGAAGATATGACAATTGAACTGGAAAGAGAAGAAAGTCTTTCTGAAATTGCAACGGAAAAATATTATGAAGACCATAACTGTGCAGGTTTTCTGCTTCCGGGAATTCTTAAATATATTGAGATGTAGTCAGCAGAAAAATGGTGCGGTGTGGAAAAGTTTTCGAATGAAGTTAAAAAAGTGTTGACAAAAATGAAAAATAGTGTATAATTAAAACATACTCGTTGAAGCTTTCAGAATCTTATGAGACTGAAAGTGAAGGGAACTCCGGAGAATCTCTAAAAGAGTGCCGAAGGTGCAAGGCTTTTAAGCTGAATCTCTCAGGCAAAAGGACGGAGCAGAAAAGACAGTTATGTCCTGTCTTGTCTGCAAGGATTTTTCGGAGCCGCCTTGATTTCAGGGCGGCTGTTTTATTGCAAAAAATTATGTTAAATTTTTAGGGGGCAAAATTAAAATGGACAAATTTTTAGCTGCCATTGAAAAAATCAATGGTGAAGTCAACAGTTGGGTGTGGGGACCTGTGATGCTTGTGTTCCTCGTTGGAACAGGAATTTTCTTAACATGCGGACTGAAATTCTTTCAGGTTGGGAAAATCGGTCTTTGGATGAAATCCACATTTGGCACGCTCTTTAAAAAGAGCGGAAAAACAAACGACGGAAAATCAATCACATCTTTTCAGGCTCTTTGCACAGCTTTAGGCGGAACTGTTGGTGTTGGTAATGTTGTCGGCGTGGCAACAGCTATAGCAGCAGGTGGACCCGGTGCAATTTTCTGGATGTGGATTGCAGCGTTTTTCGGCATGGTAACAAAATATGCTGAAATTGTGCTTGGTATTTTCTACCGTAAAAAGAACGCCGAAGGTGAATGGATGGGCGGAGCGATGGTTTATTTAAAAGAAGGCTTTAAAGATAAAAAAGGCCTTAAAACAATCGGCTCTGTTTTGGGCGTGCTTTTCGCAATCTTCTGCATTTTAGCATCATTCGGCATAGGTAACATGAGCCAGATTAACACAATTGCTGCAAACTTTGAAAAGACATTTAACATTCCTGTTATCATAAGCGGCATCGTTCTTTTGGTTCTCATGGCAATAACTGTGTTTGGCGGTCTGAAAAGAATCGCATCAGTCACAGAAAAGCTCGTTCCGTTCATGTCAGTTTTCTACATCATTGGATCGCTTATAATTATCATCACAAATGCGGCTGTTTTAGGTGATGTTTTTGTTGCAATCTTTAAAGGAGCTTTTGGCTTTGACGCTGTTGCCGGCGGTGCAATCGGTGTTGTTATTTCTAAAGTAGCAAAAAGCGGTATTGCACGCGGTGTTTTCTCAAACGAAGCAGGTCTTGGTTCTTCTGCCTTAGTTCACTCAACAGCTGATGTTAAAGAGCCTGTGAAACAGGGCATGTGGGGTGTGTTTGAAGTTTTCGTTGACACAATCGTTATCTGCTCTCTTTCAGCACTTGTCATCCTTTCTTCAGGCGTTATTGACCTTTCGACAGGTCTTGTTGCAGCAGGCTTCACAGCTGATAAGGCATCAGTTTTAGTGACGGAAGCGTTTGTCGAATCGTTTGGAGCTGTCGGCGGATATTTTGCAACAATGGCAATCTTCTTCTTTGCCATTTCAACAGTTATCGGCTGGTTTGTCTATGGTTCTAAATCGTGCGAATTCCTTTTAGGCAAGACTGCAACGAATATTTATAAGGTGGTTTTCGTTTGCTTTATTCTTGTCGGCGCAACAATGGATCTCTCGCTTGCATGGGACATCTCAGACACATTTAACGGACTCATGGCAATTCCTAACTTAATCGGTCTCGTTGTTCTTTCAGGCACAATCTTTAAAATCACTAAAAACTATTTTGCAAGATTAAAGGGAGAAGAAGTTTCCCCCATTCTCTCGGCTTATAGGGATGAACAGTAATAATTATTACATAAAATTCAAAATCTGAATATGAAAAGAGCTGTGGCAAAAATATTCTGCCATAGCTTTTTTTATGGTTGAAAAGTATGAGAATAGAGTATATAATATAAAAAAAGGAGGAGATATTATGGATTTTAAAAATATTTTAGCACAGATTTTTGGACTTATCGGGCTTTTTATCATTGTGAGCTCATTTCAATGCAAGAAAAACAGGAACTTCTTTTTGCTTCAGGGCATAGGGAGTCTTATGTTTTTTTTGAATTTCATTATGATTTCGGCTGTAGCGGGGGCACTTTTTAATCTCACAAACTTAATCCGCGGTTTCTTGTTTTCAAAAGAGGATAAAAAGGTATGGAAGCTCTGCCTTGTTTTGATGTGCTACACAGTTTGTTTCGCGTTTTCTTTAGTCCTGGCATGGGGAGACTGGTTTGAAATTTTCATTTCGGCGCTTCCTTTTGTCACACTTTGCATAATGAGTGTTCTGATGTGGATAGGGAATGGGTTTCACATCAGGGTATTTCAGGTTTCACTGATGTCGCCTGCCTGGATTGTGCATAACATTTTCAACTTCAGCCTTGGCGGAATTCTGTGTGAAAGCTTTAGCATGATATCAACAATAGTCTCATTTGTCCGATATGGCAAAGACGGGTTTGAAAGAGCTGACAAGAACTGATTTTTTAATAAATTGACATCGTAGTGTAAATATTTCACAAATAATTATCCTCGGAGATTAAAAAATATATAATATTAAACAAAAAAATATTGACAAAATTTTATCAATATAGTATAATGAGCTTGATAAAGTCTGTGGAATCGGATAGAATTTTTAAACGGGGTGATAAAATGGACAATATCATTCTTGAAATGAAAAATATTGACAAAAGATTTTCAGGCGTCCACGCGCTGAAATCGGTTAATCTTGAGCTTAAAGAAGGTGAAGTTCACGCACTGATGGGCGAAAACGGAGCAGGTAAATCCACGCTCATGAAGGTGCTTTGCGGAATTCATAAAAAAGATGGCGGAGAAGTCGTGCTCTTTGGAGAAAAAGTAGATTTCCATAACATCAAGGATTCGCAAAATGCCGGCATCAGCATCATTCATCAGGAACTCAATATGATGAACCATCTCACAGTGGCGCAGAATATCTACATTGGAAGAGAGCCCATGAAGGGTAAAATAGTCATTGATGATAAACAGATGGAAGAAGACGCTAAGGCTTTGTTTGACAGAATCGGCGTTAAGATTGACCCATCTGCAATTCTGGGAAGTCTGACAGTCGGAAAGCAGCAGATGGTCGAAATTGCAAAAGCGATTTCAAGAAATTCAAAAATTCTCATTCTTGATGAACCAACTGCAGCTTTGACTCAGGTTGAGGTCGAGGAGCTTTTCAAAATCATGAATGATTTAAGAGATAAGGGAATCGGCATGATTTACATATCTCACAGAATGGACGAAATCAACAGAATTTCAGACAGAATCACTGTCATGCGTGACGGCGAATATGTCGGCACTTTAATCACGAAGGAAACAACAAAGGACGAAATCGTTAAAATGATGGTTGGCCGCGTGATTTACGGGGACAAGAAAGAACAGAGCATGGTAGCAGATGACGCGGAAGTCGTTTTAGAGGTTAAGAATTTAAACCGCGGAAAAGAAATTAAAGATGTCAGCTTCAGGCTCAGAAGAGGCGAAATTTTAGGTTTTTCAGGTCTGATGGGCGCAGGAAGAACAGAGGTTGCAAGAGCAATCTACGGTGCTGACAAGCTTGATTCAGGCGAGATTTTCATAGGCGGGAAAAAAGTTAACATCAAAACGCCTGAAGAGGCAGTTAAACATGGAATTTGCTATCTGTCTGAGGACAGAAAAAGATATGGCTTGCTTTTAGATAAATCTGTTGCAGAAAATTCCGTTTTAAGCAACTTAGATGATTACGTAAAATTTGGCTGGATTAATGATGCGGAAATTGATGCATGCGCCGAAAGGGAAAATGCGAAGCTGAAGACAAAGACGCCTTCCATGAAGCAGATTTTAAGAAATCTTTCGGGCGGCAATCAGCAGAAGGTTATCATCGCAAGATGGCTCCTCAAAAATTCAGACATTTTCATTTTTGACGAGCCGACAAGAGGTATTGACATTGGTGCAAAAAGCGAAATGTATGCCCTGATGGAAGAGCTTGTGAGTCAGGGAAAATCAGTCATCATGATTTCATCTGAGCTTTCTGAAATTCAGAGACTAAGTGACAGAGTCGTGGTGATGTGTGAAGGAAGAATCACAGGCGAACTTGATATTAAGGATGCTACGCAGGAACGAATCATGGCGTATGCCACAATGAGAGAGGAATGAGGTAATTAATATGAACGGAGAAAAGAAAGCTAACATTTTTGCTTCTATAGCGAAAAAAGGCATGCAGAATATGATAATCATTGCAGCTTTAGCGGTTTTAGTTCTTATCTTCTGGGCGCTGAACCCTAACTTTTTAAATAAATTCAACATAGTGAGCATGGCTCAGTCTCTTGCGCCATATGCCATTATGGGTCTTGGTGTGACTTTTGTTATCGCAACGGGAGGCATCGACCTTTCTATAGGAACGACTTGCATAGCTGCGGCAATCATAGCAGGAAAGCTCTACATGGGTGGAATGCCGCTTTGGTGCACAATTCCTGTTATGATTGCAATTGGTGCGGCTATTGGTCTTGTTAACGGAGTTTTAGTTGCTAAACTTAAAATTCCTGCATTTATTGCAACGCTTGGAACAATGATGTTTGGCAGAGGTCTTGCAGCAATCATTGTTTCAATCCCCAATGTGTTCTATCCGAACGGAACATGGTTTAACAAGGTTTTCTCAAACTATAACGGTATTCCCGTCGGACTTTTATGGGTTATCCTTTTTGCTTTGATTTGTATGTATCTTATGTATAAATGCAAAATAGGACGATACATTCTTTCAATCGGAAGTAATGAAGAGGCGACTCGTCTTTCAGGAATCAACACAGATAAATATAAAATCATTGCATACACAATCGCAGGCATCTCAACAGGAATTGCAGCTATCTTCTGGGCGGCATCATTTGCAACAGTCGCAACAGCAACAGGAAACGGAATGGAGCTTGACGCGATTGCAGGAGTTTACATAGGCGGCACATCGGCAAACGGAGGAACTGCTTCAATTGCAGGCTCTGTTATCGGTGCGATTATGCTCGTTGTCATAAGAAGTGGACTTAATTTCGTGCTTGCGAAATTCAACTTAAATGTCAACTCAACTTATGTGACATATGTTTTAACAGGTGTTATCGTTGTTGTTGCAGTTTTAATGGATGTTATAAAGAACAAAAATGCAGGCAAGGTGAAGCTTGAAAAAACAAAAAAGGCAAAGGCTGAAAACAAATAAAATCAGTCAATTAAATGCAGAAATGCATTAAAGGTAGTGTAAAGTTAAAATGAAAGAATGGCATAATAATTTCACAAAATATCGCAGATTTTCGCCTGAAAGCTTGTAAATGCTCGTCTGCGATTAGTCAAGGGTAAAAATGAACGTGCTAAAGCACGCCCTATGACAAATCA
>JAZNGA010000045.1:0-20602 GCA_045576235.1 Clostridia bacterium | reverse complement strand
GCCCATTCTAAATCAACATCAAGGAAATCTGCATAATCAGAAACCGCATCTTTAGCAGCTTCTGCATCTGCAAGACCTGAAAAATCTGTTTTGATGTCTTCTTCTAAATCTTCATTAAAGAAAAGCATCGAATTGTTATATATATCTATAATATAGTCAGATGTAATCTCAACGAAATATTTTCCGCCGTCTGCGCTTCCATCGATTTCATAAGAAAAATCAAAGGCACCATCGTCTCCGCTCACAGCCCTATCAGCAAGAGTTGCTTCTAAAGCGTCCTTATGCTGAATGTAGAGCTCAACATCTCTTCCCTTGATGCCGAGACCGGCTGATGATTTAACCTGACCTGAAGCTGAAATCGTTCCATTCCCTGCTTCATAGGAAGAAACAACAATTGTTGCAGAGCCATCCTGATTTGAATCATCTGCTGTTTCGAAAGCATATTCAAAGCCTTCGCCTGCAAATTGTTCATCTCCTGTACCCTCTAAATCATCAGAGAAACAAATCTTGTATTCTTTTTCGTAGTCAAGAGTTTCTTTTAATTTAATGGTGATTGTGTTTCCTGAAATTGAAACATCAGATGAAATTACATTTTCAAGTTCATCTTTTAAAACCACATCTCCATCACTATATGATGTGGGCTCGATTGGTTTATTCATTGTGATTGTGAAGACATCTGTTCCTCTTGCAAAAACATCCTCATCAAATGAAGCGTTTCCGCTCACTGACGCAACTTCCAAATCATCAATTCTTGTGAGCGTGATAGTTTTAATCGCCACTGTAGTAATATTATCTGTTCCGATATTTTCAACCTTAAGCTTTTGCTGCGTGCCGGAAAGTTCAATAATTCCAAGCTCTGCATCACTAAATGGATCGCTCCAAGCGGTAGCATTTGAATTGACAGATGCTTCAAGCTTCAACACATCATCAACATACACAGAAAAAGGAATCGCTCTTCTGGATAAATAATTCACGGACATTTTATATCTTCCTGCTGCTAAAGAAGACACCTCATAGGCAACCCAATCTCCAAATCGAAGACAAGCTCCGCCCATCAGCAGTTCAAATCCTTTGTATGTGTAGGAACCTTCGTCAAAATAGCCCTCACCTGCAACATTGTTATATGGCTCTGTTGCATCAATTGTCAATTCTGTCAATGAGCCCGCAAAAACAACTGTGTTTATGCTCGTCATCAGCAAAAGAACTGTCAAAATCAAACTGATAATTCTTTTCATAGAATTATCTCCTGTTTCTTTTTTAAAGGTATTTATAAAAAATTATCGCCTTTTATAGCCATAATATAATTTTCTGAAAATTCTGTCATATCAGATAAAATTTAACGGTTAATCCAAAATTTTTGTTTCTCGCGGCAGACTGAAAACCAAAGGTTTCAGTCTGCCAGAAATGAAACTCCTTAATCAATTATCGCACTGTAAATGCTTTCATCAAAGCCATCATTTCGGCTGAAGGGCTTTGATTCATCCTCCACCTTCACAAATCTGAAGCTGCTTACAATGAAATTCCTTACAGTGTGTTCGAATTTGAGAACATAGCTACCTGCTTTAATGTCAAATGTTCCCATTAAGTGATCAGAATATGTACCATAATCGCCTGTGTTTGCTATCTCGCCGCAATCAACAATCTTCACATCATTAAGCCATATGCTTGATTTAATGCCATCATATCTTGACGAACCATTAACATAGAGTTTATATGTTCCGTCCTCGGGAATTTCAATCGGGTGCTTTGTCCATTCGCCTTGTTTTGTGCTTTGAATGAGAATGTGCCCTGAACCGTCATATGAATATGATCTGTTAGCTCCTTTTTTGGTGTTGTCATCTGTTTCTGTGAGGTCGTGGTATGCAACGCCCTCACCACCTGAAATCAACACGCCTGCAGGGAAGGTTATGCCCTGTTTTGCAATGTAGGGCATTCTTTCTATTTCAACATTTCTGTAGTGAGTGTTTTGTTCATACTCCGTTAAAAGATGCTTATAGTCTTCTGAAAGACCTGCATTTGCGATTATAGCTTTAGCTGTAGCCGACCACTCTCCGTTAGTCTTTCCAATCGCCTCAGTGATATTGTTATCAACGAGTCGGTCAGGAACAACACCGTGCTCCGTTTCACAATAGTTATCATATGTCGTGTTTCCTGAAAGGTTTGTGAATGTCAGCTTAACCCATTTATTAACTCCCTCAAAAACATTGTTTCTGATAACGAAGTTGGATGAGCCTGAGTCTAAATATATTCCGCCCTTCCAGTCGCCCGATTTAATCATGTAGTTATTTTCAATGACGCAGTCATCACCACGGCTTAATGTGTAGATGTGACCGCCGTCTCTTGTCTTATAGAGAACATTTTCAATTCTGTTGTTTGCAACTGTGTTATTCGTACAGTTTGACACTTTCGGGTTCCAACCCCATCCTAATGAAATTCCCGTGTAGGGAGTGTCTTTAATGTCATTATTTAAAATGTTCGTGTGATGTGCATAATAGATGGTCATTGCAGGCGTCATATATTCAACAGATGCTCTCCTTATGAGATTGTTTTTAATGTCAATATATCCGCACAATTCGTCAAGACTAAAGATTTTCAGAAGAGTTCCTCTGCTCACTGTTATCGCTGCGGCACTTGTGTCATCAAAGAGATTTCCTTCAATTTTTGACTCCACAGTTCTGTCGTCAAAGCTGATGCCGACAGAGCCCATATGCACCACTTTGTTATCAAGGAAATTGATGTTCTTTCCGTAATCAACGCTGATTTGCGCAGGAATCATCATGCTTTGATATGTCTTTGTAAGCTCATTATATGAATCAAGATCACGCACGGTTTCTGCCTGAATCGGCGATATACCCTCTTCTGTGACTCTGTTCCACGCGCCATATTTAAATTCTATGCCTTTTATTGTTATGTTTTCAATTCTGTCATCGTCATTTCCGCTCATTGAAAGTAGTTTTTCTACGCGCGGAATGAAAACATCAGCTGTTTCCATATCATCTGTTTCAAGAGGATAATAGAAAAGCTCGCCTTTATTATTGCAATACCACTCGCCCGGCTCATCTAAAAATTCAGGTGCATTTTCAATGTAGAAATAGTCACCGTCCTCCACAGCGGCGCTACTTGTGAACATCGCGTCAAATGGTCTGTCAGGATATTCGACCTTCAAGTCACCATTTTCAAGTCTTGTCATAGACTCAACAGGAACTCTGACATTTCTCCACGAAGGCATCCATATCATTTCCATGTCGGAAACCATTGAAAAATCTTCTGGGAAATCGTTGCCGTCTAAGATGTAGCCAATCGGGTTGATTATTTCTTCATCTTCATCTGACCCGTCAGTTGATGGGATGTCCTCTGTTTCGGGATAAAATGCTTCTTTCGCCTGATAGAGCCATTTGCTTCTCGCTCTTTGCGCCCTGTTTCCGTTTACATAGAGCTGACGGAAGTTTGTGTCAGAAACTGTTGTCATATAAAGCGGTGTTCCTGAAACCTTATTAAAGCCCGAAATTTTTTCTCCGCCTGAAATTGAAGTCTCGCCATTGCCTGAATAAATGACAGAGAAACCGTTTGTTCCTGAGTCTTCAGTTGTCATCTCGATTGTTTCGTCAATCTCAAATTCGCCCGATAAGTGAACATATATGTCACCTATCATACTGTCATTTTTTGCTCTCACAAGCTCTTGAGCCGCACCTAAGGTTTTAAGCGCCTTTTCTTTACTTTCACCGCTGTTTGCATCATTTCCGTTTTTGGCATCGACATAATAGTGAGAATCCCAGCCGACATAAATTGTTTTTTCAGTCATAACAGGCTCAAAGCCGTCTATGTTTTTCCACAAAAGAACCTTGAGCTTCAAGGCATCATGGTTAACATCAATTGGAATTGAAACATTTGTTGTCGTGTTTAATTCTGTTTCAATATAGTTTGTTGAAAAATCAAGAAGTCTTCCTTCAGCATCATAATATGCAATGAAAATTTTAATCTTATCGGGAGCATAATAAATATTTTCAAAGCTTCCCGTCAGATAGAGAATGTCATGCTCGTGGAATCTGATTGCTTCAACTTCTCCTTCCGGATCTACGGTTATTTTTAAATTATTTTTAAATGGAATAACTTCAAGCTCAAAATTCTGAATCATAACAGCTTTTGTTGCCAGATTCTCAATTTTGAGAACCTTCGTCTCTTCTGTTATTATGAATTTACCGAGTAAAACTTTATTATAGTTGCTATAATCGCCCGACGCACTGATATTTACCGTGGCATAATCATTTGTTTCTTCTGAAGCCCCCGAAACATACTCAAGCGTCATCCATGTTGATGAAAATGCATTCTTTCCAACACTTTCGATGTATAAAAACTCATCAGTTTCCGAAATTGTGATTTTTCCTAAACTATTATCGTCAAAATTCGCATTCAAATCTGAACCGGCAACTCCTGAAAGTGCATTGACTGTTAATTCTTTTGTCAGCGTTGCATCGTTTTCAACCCCGCCGAATTTTAAAGCAACAATTGCATTTTCTCTTGCAGAAGCATTAAGTGTCACACGATATGTTCCTTTTCTGAGAGACGAAACATCATATCTCACCCATGAACCAACGTGGAAAATTGTGTAGTCATAGTTGTTAATGTTGCCATTTGTGAAAGGTAAATGGTCTCCTGTTTCTTCCGTGTAGCTTGCGCACAGCTCGCTGCCATTACATCTTTCTGTGTATTGAGCGTTTTTCGTTTCTGTTTCTCCTGTTTCAGGGTTAACAGTTTCTGTCCTTTTCTTACATCTTGAATCGTAATAGTCCTCTAAAAGAACAAATGTGGAATTATTTCCTGTTGCATCATCATCAGATGTTGCGTTCTGTGTTGAAATTTTAATGTTATCTGATGTGTCTTCTTCGCCAATGCGTTCCAAAGAGAAACCATCAAGATGAACCGTTGCATAGCCGTGGTTTTTAATCTTTAATGTTTTCGCACCTTTTGGAATGTAGATATTTCCGACGAATTTATCTGTTTCCACATTAGCTGAGCCTCGTGGTGTGTAGGCTCTCAGTTCTAACTTATCATCGACTATAAAATCAAGACCTGCATTATTAAGTGTTTTGTTATTTGCATTTTTCCATGTCACACTTAAGCTATATGTTCCGTTAAGAAGCGCTGAAATGTCATATGAAGCCCATTCACCGCCCTGACGAAGTGTTAAAAAGTCGCCGTTTGTCTCAATTTCATCAGCACCGCTGTTATCATAAAAACCTAAAATATTGTCAGATTCTTCCGCTTCAACATCAAGAGATGTTAAATCATAATAAACACTATTAAACCCTACACCTAAAGTCGCATTACCCGTGTTTGAAATCTTGCCATATAGCAGATATTCTCCCGGAGTTTTAGATGAAACATCATATTTAAGCCATTCTGCTTCCCTCAAGGTCACGGTTCCACCTGATGTCACCTCAATATTACCGCCACTGGTGTGCGCAAGAGACTGATTATCATAATATCCGACACCGTCTCCGCCTGAAATAACCTCTGTCGGCTTAATAATTGTCACATTAAATTCTGAACCATCTATAGCTTTTGTGAGCTTGAAATACTGCAGGTAGGTCTTTCCCGCGCCTGTGTTTTCGATGGTGAGCTTTTGCGACTTGTTTAAAAAGACTTTACCGATTGAAACTTCAGCATAAGTAGTGTCAGCTGTCGTGCTTTCTATCGAAGCACTATGAATTGTCTTTCCGTCGATTTTAAAATCAAGCGTTGTTCCGTTTCCTGTTCCGACGCACGCAACAAGGTCATAGGCTCCGTCATCTTCAACGCCTGAAATGTCATATGCCATCCAGTCTTTTGAATTAAGAATTGCAGAATTACCGATAGAAACCTTGCCGCTTGAGAAATCAAGTCCTGCTTCATCATGGTAACCCTCGCCCTCAACGGTTGAATAAACATCTTTGCCCCTTAAAGCAAATTCGGAGCCTAAAATTTCTTCGTTGCTTATTTTTGACAAAGTCAGATAATCTGCATAAAATGCTGTTGTTCCTGCATTTTCAAGCCTTAAAACCTGATCGCCTTCTTTAAGGTAAATCACGCCTAAGCATATTTCCTTATACATTGTGTAGTCACCCGTTGTTGAAAAAACATTTTTCGTCACGACGCGTGAGTCAGCATAAAGGTTAACAAACACATAATCCTTACAGCCTCTCTTCATGCTGACAATGTATGTTCCCGCTGAAAGAGAAGATATGTCATATGCTGTCCATTCAGTCGTTCTTATGCAGATTGAAGTCGAGCCTTCAAGCATACCGTCTTCTCCGCTGTCAAAATAGCCGACATTCTGTCCGCCCGGGATTACATCATCAGTTTCAATTTTCGTGTCGTGGGAAACTGTTCTTTCAAATTTGATTTTTTCAAGAGTTATGACAGAATCACTCTCGTTTAAAACCTTAATCGTGTCACATAATTTCACGAGGTCTCTTGCGATAATTGTTGTTTTAAAGGATGAACCTATGCTTTTCGGCACGATGACGCCATATGTTTTGCCGCCGATTATCACGGTCACTTCTGAATCTTCGCTCGCTGTTAATGCAAGAGAAATTTCATAATAACCCATTTTAAAGGTCGATATGTCATATGCTGTCCACTCGCTCTGTCTTAAAACGACTGCATTATTGCCGCTTTGCTCTAAAGCAGCGTTTCCTGATGTGTCGAAATAGCCTGTCTCGTGACCGCCCTCTAAAACATCTTTTCCATAAATTTCAGTTGTTTTTGTTTTGAAAACAGAGTCTGAAAAGCTTCCCTGATAAGGCAGAAGCGCTGAATATGGAGCTTCAACATAGTCAGATGTTATCTCAACATCATAATCTCCTGCTTCTGCATTCTCGTCAATGCTATATGAAATTTCAAACGCGCCATCTGTTTCGCTTAAAACTGAAGTTTCAAAGGTCGCGTCACTATTTTCCTGATTCTGACCAAAAACTCTGACTTCTCTTCCCTTTATGCCAAGACCTTTTGAAGATTTAACATAACCTGAAGCAATAATTGTTCCGTTTCCCGCCTGATAGGAAGAAACCTCAACTGTTGCAGAGCCTGTCATATCTGATTCATCTGCCGAAAATCCCTCTTCAAAATCAGCATCCATAGAAATATTATTTGCTGATGATGCGACAGAGCAATCCACAAACAGTGTGTAGTCTGCTCCGAATTCAAGAGTCTCTTTTAAGTCAACTGTGATTGTTGCTCCGTCTGCTGAAACTGTCGCCGAAAGAGCGTCGGTGCCTGATATAATCTTAACTGTGTCAGTTGTCACAGTCTCAGAATTAACAGCTTCGCTCATTGTGATAGTGAACAGGTCTGCACCACGCGCAACAACGCCATCAGACACATCTGCATTTGAGCTCCATGATGAAACAGACGGTGGTGCAATTTTTGTGAATGTTATGGTTGGAATATAAGCGGCTGCATTTGTTGCCAACATCTTAACTGTTTCCTGATTTCCGCTGAGCTGAATCATTCCGATAACACCATCAACATATATTCTATAATCGCCTGTTGTTTGCAATGTTTTTGAAACTGTGCTTCCGTCATTTGTTTCAAAGGTCATGGCTGGTGTTCCTTTTGAACCATAGGAAATGGAAACTTCATATGCGCCTTCATCTAAACTTGATATGTCATATTTCGCCCAGTCGCCAGGATTGAGGATAACCGTTGTTCCTTCGCTGACATATCCATTTGTGAATGCATATCCCTTTTCATCGTGGAAGCCATCACTCTCATTCTGATTAATGACATCAGTTCCGTTTAGGGTCAATTCTGTCGATGTGCCGGCAAAAACAACTGTGTTTATGCTCATCGATAGGATAACAAAAGTTAAAAACAAGCTAATAAATCTTTTCATTTAAATTCTCCTTTTTTTAGTCTTAATATAGAAAATTATAACCTTTTATAGCTATAACACATTTTTCAAAATCAGTCACTTTTTGTTTCTCCGAGCGGACTGAAAAACAAGTTTTGTCAGTCCGCCCGAGATAAAACAAGTTAATTAGTCAATTATTGCGCTGTAGATGCTTTCATTAAAACCATCGTTTCGTTCAAATGGCTTTGAATCATCTTCAACCTTCACAAATCTCAAGCTATAGAAAATGAAATTCTTCGAAGTATATTCAAGCTTTAAAACATAGCTTCCTTTCTCAATCGAAAATGTTCCCATATCTTGGTCCATAGCATTGTTATAGCCGCCTGTGTTCTCTATGGTGCCGCCATCGACAATCTTCACTTCATCAAGCCACAGACTTGCTTTAATGTTTTTAACATTCTCTCTTGTCGAGCTGTTTATATAGATTTTATATGTGCCGCTTTCGGGAATTTCGATAGGATGCTTTGTCCATTCTCCCTCTTTTGTGTTCTGTATGAAAACACGCCCCGAGCCGTCATATGAATAGCTTTTGCCGGGTCCTTTCATTGTGTTGTCATCCGTTTCTGTGAGGTCGTGATATGCAACACCCTCGCCGCCCGGAATCAGCTCGCCCGCCTGGAATGTTATGCCATTTTTTGCAATATATGGCATTCTTTGAACTTCTGCATTTCTGTAGTGAGTGTTTTGCTCATAGTCGGTTAAGAGATGCTTATAATCGCTTGAAAGACCTGCATTTGCGATTATAGCTTTAGCTCCATCAGGCCACTCGCCATCAGTTTTTTGGATTGCCTCTGTGATACTGTTATCGACAAGCCTGTCAGGAACAACACCGTGAATTGAGTCAGAATAGTTATCATATGTTATGTTTCCTGAAAGGTTTGTGTATGTCAGCTTAACCCATCTGTCAACAGCCTCAATGACATTGTTTCTGATAATGTAATTTGATGAGCCATTATCTAAATAAACTCCGCCCTTCCACGAACCGCTTTTAATCATGTAGTTGTTTTCAATGACAGAATCTTCCGCTCTGCTTAATGTGTAGATATGACCGCCGTCTCTTAACTTATAGAGAACATTATCAATTCTGTTGTTTGCAACTGTGTTATCCGTGATGTTTTTCTCATTTGGATTCCATCCCCACCCCAAAGAAATTCCTGTGTAGGGGCAATCCTTTAAGTCGTTATTGGAAATGCTTGTGTGATGCACATAATAAGCAGTTATCGCAGGCGTCATATATTCAACGGAAACACGCCTTATGAGATTGTTTTTAATGTCAATATATCTGCAGAATTCATCTTTAGGAGAATTCTTTGGCATAATTCCGTTGCTCACGGTTATCGCCGCGGCGCTCGTGTCATCAAAGAGATTTCCTTCAATTTTTGAATGTTCTGTTTTGTTGTCAAAAGAAAGTCCGACAGAGCCCAGATGAATAAACTTGTTGTCAAGGAAATTGATGTTCTTTCCGTAATCAACACAGATTTGTGCAGGCAACATCATGCTTGGATAAGTCTTTGTTTCTGCATCATATCTTTCAACATCACGGATAACTTCTGCCTGAACCGTGGAAAAGCCAATCTCCGTTGTTCTGTTCCACGCGCCATATTTAAATTCTATGCCTTTAAAAGTTATGTTTTCAATTCTTTCATCATCAGTTCCACCGATTGATAAAAGCTTCTCTGTGCGCGGAATAAAGACCTCCGCATTTTCCATATCATCTGTTTCGAGAGGATAATAGAAAAGCTCACCTTCATTATTGCAATACCACTCGCCCGGCTCATCTAAAAACTCAGGCGCATTTTCAATGTAGAAATAGTGGTTTTCTGTGACAGGAGCGCTGCTTGTGAACATCGCATCAAACGGAATGTCAGGATATTCAACCTTTAAGTCTCCGCTTTCAAGTCTTGTCATCGACTCAAGGGGAACTCTGACATTTCTCCAAGAAGGAAGCCAAACCATTTCCATGTCGGAAGGGCTTGAAAAATCTTCAGGGAAATCGTTTCCATCTAATATGTAGCCAATCGGGTTGACTGTTTCAGTCTCTTCAGGCTCTGCAGTTGCAGTCGTGTCTTCCTCTGTTTCAGGATAATATGCTTCCTTCGGAAGATAGAGCCATTTGCTTCTTGCTCTTTGCGCTCTGTTTCCGTTGACATATAGCTGACGGAAATCAGCGTTAGAAACTGTTGTTTTATAAAGCGGGGTTCCTTCGACCTTATTAAAGCCTGAAATCTTTTCTCCGCCTGAAATCGAAGCATTTCCATCACCTGAATAGATGACAGAGAAACCATTTGTTCCCGAGTCTTCAGGAGTCATCACCATTGTTTCATCCAATTTGAATTCTCCTGATAAATGAACATATATGTCGCCATACATGTCATCATTTTTTTCGCGAATGAGGGCTTGAGCCGCGCTTAAAGTTTTAAGCGCTTCTTCTTCACTTTCACCGCTTTCTGCATCGTTTCCGTTTTCAGCATCGACATAATAGTGAGAGTCCCAGCCTGCATAAATAATTTTTTCAGTTGTCACAGGCTCAAAGCCATCTATGTTTTTCCATAAAAGAATCTTTAGCTTGGCAGCTGTGCTATCAACATCAACAGGAACAGAAAGAGATGTCGTTTGTCCAAGTGGTGTTTTGATGAATTCTGTTGAAACAGACAAGAGTCTTCCCGATTCAGCATAAAATGCAGAAAGAACTCTGATTCCATCATTTAAATAGAAGCTGTTTTGGAAATCCCCCGTGACATAAAGCCTGTCATTTCCCAAAAGAACATCTGCTTCAATTTCTCCTTCAGCATCCTTCGTTATTTTAATTTCTTCCTTGAAAGGAATAAGCTCAAACGAAAAGCTTTTTATCATCATAGCAGCGCTTGCCGCGTTTTTAATTGTGACTATCTCAGTTTCGTCAGTTATGGTGATTTTACCAATTAAGTTGTTACGATATGTGCTATAATCTTCGCCAGAGGCTGCAATCATTTGGGTGATTGAGTCGTCAGAAGAGTCTGTTGACACCTCAATAGTCGCCGCCATTCTGTTTGAAAAATCAGCATAAACTAAATAGTCTCCCGAAATCATGTCTGAAACATCATATTTCAGCCATTCTGCTTCTCTAAAAATCACTATTCCGCCATCTGACAGTTCGAGCTTGCCGCCGCTTGTGTTGCTTAAATTCGGATTATCATAATAGCCGACGCCGTCTCCACCGGGAATGACATCAGTCGGGTTTATCGTTGACAATTTAAAATCTGAGCTGTCATATGACCTTACCAGATTGAAATATTTCATGCGCGCAGTCGAAGAACCCGAATTTTTTATCGTGAGCTTTTCTGAATCATTTAAGAAGACTTTTCCGAGCGAAATCATTTCAAAGTTATCGCCCGAACCTGTGCTATCTATCTTAGAAGAAAGAACAGTTTTTCCGTCAAGCATAACATCAAATGTTGTTCCGCTAGCGGATGAAACACAGGCAACAATGTCATAAACTCTGTTTTTTCTGACATCTGCAAGGCCATATGCAAACCAATCGCTTGAATGGAGAATTACATGATCAGTTTTATAAACATTGGTATTTGTAAATTCATAGCCTGCTTTATCATAGTAGCCTTCATTTAAAATCTTGGAATAAACATCTTTGCTGTTGAATTTATATTCAGGGTTTAAAATCTTTTCATCACTAACCTTTGACAAGGTCAGATAATCTGCATAAAACGCTGTAGCAGATGCGTTTTCAAGCTTAAGGACTTTATCATCTTCATCTATGTGAATAACTCCTAAAAATGCATTAAGATATGTTCCATATGCACCCGTGGCAGAAATTACAAAATTTTTAAACAGCATTTCTGAATCAATGGAAAGATTAATAATGGCATCTTTTGTGCTGGCTCTTTTAAGACTTAAAAGATAAGTTCCCGCTGAAAGTGATGAAATGTCGTGCGCCGTCCATTCAGACTGTCTGTAGCACACTAAGCTTGTTCCTTCAATCACATCTTTATGGTCTTCGCGCAGACCGTTATCATAATAGCCGACGCCCTGTCCGCCCGGAATTACATCATTTGTCTGAATCATAGCGTCATGAGAAACTGTTTTTTCAAATCTGATTTTACGGATGGTCAGACAAGAATCACTCTCATTTAAAAGCTTCACCGCAGTTCCTGCTTCCAAGACAACCTTTGCAACTATTGTTGTCTTAAATGATTCATCACTTTTCGGCAAGCTCACACCATATGTCTTTTCACCTATGGTCATCTTCAAAGCAGTTTCTGCGCTTGACAATGCCAAAACGGAAATCTCATAGTAGCCCGTTTCTAGTGACGATGTGTCATAGGCTGACCACTCGTTCTGTCTTAAAACAATTGCATCATCACCGCTTTGCTCTAAAGCATTGCTTCCCGATGTGTCAAAAAAGCCTGTCTCGTGACCGCCCTCTAAAACATTTATTCCACAAATTTCAGTTGTCTTCGTTTTAAAATATGAAGGTGAGAAGCTGTCCTGATAAGGCAAAAGTGCTGAATATGGCGTTTCAACATAGTCAGATGTTATTTCAACATCATAATCTCCGGCATTTGCATTTTCATAAACCTTATAGGAAATTTCAAATGCACCATCATCCCCACTTATGACTGAAACTTCAAAGGTCGCTTCACTATCAGTTTTATTCTGACCAGAGAGTTTGACTTCTCTTCCCTTAATTCCAAGACCGGCTGATGATTTAACATAACCTGAAGCTGAAATCGTTCCTTTTTCTGCTTCATAGGATGAAACCGCGATTGTTGCTAAGCCATCCTGATTTGAATCATCTGCTGCTAAAAAGGCATATTCAAAGCCTTCCTGCGCAAATTTTTCATTTTCTGTGCCCTCTAAATCATCAGAAAAACAAATCTTATATTCTTCTCCATAGCAGAGAGTTTCTTTTAATTTAATGGTGATTGTTGCTCCTGAAATTGAAACATCAGATGAAATCTCGTTTCCAAGCGCATCTTCTAAAACCACATCACCGCTACTGTATGATGCAGGCTCGATAGCTTTATTCATGGTGATTGTGAAGACATCTGTTCCCCTTGCAAAGACATCTCCATCATTTGAAGCATTTCCGCTCACTGACTCGACTTTCAAATCATCAATTCTTGTGAGTTTGATAGTTTTAAGCGAGATTGTCACGAGATTACTCGTGCTCGTGTTTAAAACTTTAAGTTTTTTCTGCTTGCCTGAAAGTTCAACAATTCCAAACTCTGCATCTCTGAATGAGTCTGCGTTCCAACCATCAGAATTAGTCACAGCGACAGATGATTCAAGTTTCAACACATCATCAACATACACAGAAAGAGGAATCACATTTCTGGATGCATAATTTAAAGACATTTTATATCTTCCTGCCGCTAAGGAAGACACATCATAGGTAACCCAGTCTCCAAATCGAAGACAAGCTCCGCCCAACAATTGTTCAAAGCCCTTGATTGTGTAAGAGCCTTCGTCGTGGAAGCCTTCACCTTCAACCTTGTTGTATGGCTCTGTTGCATCAATTATTAATTCTGTTAATACACCTGAAAAAACGGCTGTGTTAATGCACAGTATTAATAAAAGAAAGCTCAAAAGCATAGAAATATATTTTTTCATATTTCTACTCCTTTAAAATAATGTTTTACACTGCAGAAAAATCTGCTTTTCAGCACTGTAAAATATTATTTCAGCAAGCAGACCGAAAGCAATGCTTTCAGTCTGCCCGCCTTGTTTAGTTAATTATTGTTTTTTTGTGCTTTATTCAGCTGTGATTGTTGTTCCTGTTGTTGAAATGATTGGAGCATAAGAATCGTTTTCCCAAACAAATGTCTTAATCACAGGAGAAACGCAATCAGCTAAACCTGTCACTTCATATGTGTCAGCAAATTCAAATGCTGATGTCGCAGGAAGAGGCATAACTGATTTAAGTCTTGCTCCGTCATAGAGTGCAACATAAACCGTTTCAGCAATTTCAGCCTGCTCAGGTCTTACGAGGCTGAAATTCACAAATGCCTTTTCAAGACCTGCAAGCGAAGCAATCGGTGCTATACCTTCTTCATCTGATGAATAAGAAACTGTTGTTGCTTTTTCAACATCATCATCGATTATTAATTCCATTAATCTCATTCTGTTAACACTTAAAACAGAAACCTTTAACCAACCTGTGTCTTCATCAACAAGAATTGTGCCAAGAAGAGCACGAGAGTCAAGATCTGTGCCTTCGGGAACATTCGTGGTTACAACTCTGTCATTTGCCTCAATTTCGACTATAGTAGCACCTTTACCAGCCTGATTTTGTAAAACACCATAAACATTATAAATTCCCGGAGCTAAATCAAATGCTGATAAGTCATATTTAACCCAGTCGCCTTCTCTTATAACAGCAGAGCCGTCAGTCTGGAAACCTTGACTTCCATCTGAATCATAATAGCTTTCCCCTGCAACAATTTCGCCATCAACTAAAAGCGGCAAAGTAGCTCTTATTGTTGCTTCATCATATAAATATTTGAAATTAATCTTATGAATCGACAATGTTGATGAGGCAGTGTTTGTAAGTGTTATCGTCTCTGCGTCTTCTCCAATGTAAACATTTCCAATTTTTTGTTCTGCGATAGTAAAATAAGAATCCTTATCGACTACATTAACATCTGTTGAATTAAGACGAGGAACATCATCAACCTGCACGCTCACTTTCGAACCACCTCTTGCACCATAAGTGATTGAAAGTTCATATGTTCCCGGTTTAAATCCAGAAATGTCATATGTGTTCCAGCAAGTAGCGCGAAGTGTTGTTCCATAATAAGGCTGTCCTTGCGCTGATTCAAGGTTTCCGCTATTACTAGTGTTATAATGATCTGTAACAACATATGCATCTAAAGAATACATCGGCATGCCTGATTCATCACCTTCGACGAGCTCAAAGTCAATGTAATTAAGCCATGCGATTCTTGTGCCTGAGTTTTCAACAATGATGTAGTCTTCGCCTTCACCTATGTAAATGTATCCAAGTTCAAGGTTATAATAATCTGTGCCAACTGCTGTTTTATTAACATTTGTCAAAGGGGCGCGGAGCACGATTTCATTGTTAACTTTAAATGAAAGAGCGGAAGCATAAGTTGCAGTTGAATAGTTAGCTGTCACTTTATATTTTCCGTGCTTCAAACCTGAAAGGTCATATCTTGCCCACTCAGTAGGATTGAGTCTTGCAACTCCACCAATGACAACTTTAGTGTAAATTCCACCGTCTGTGTCATAATAGTCAACACCGTTTGCGATTACGATTGCGCCTTTTTCCTCACCTTCAGCTATCTCATCACGCATCGTGATGTTATCAGCATATTGACGGACTTTATATGCTTCCTCTGCCTGAGACTCAACCAGAGTGAGTGTGAGCTTATTTAAAAATACTGCTATATTTCCTGAAGACCTGACCTTTAAAACCTTTGAAGATGAATCAATCTTAATGTTCGGGAATTCATAGTCAGCTGCTGTGTAGTTGCCTGAGTCTGCTCCTATAACCTGAGTTTTTGATAAAAGAACATCATCTAAGAATGTGTCTAAATATAAAAGCTTTGAAGAGGCTTCCGTAGCCTTTGTTGAAGCATTCACCGTGAGCTTATATGTTCCGCTTTCAAGGTCTGAAACATCATATGCAGCCCACTCGCCTGCGCCTCTTAATGTCGCACTTGTGCCGCTGGTTTCGAGCTTATCTGTCACATTATCATATAATGTGTTTGCATGGAATCCTTCTTCAGGAACTGTTGAATAAATGTCAGAGCCTAAAATTTCATATGACGGGAGTGTGTCTTCGTCTCTTTCCTCTGAAAGATATTCAAACTTAAGATATTGAGCATAGTATGCATTATTTGTTATGTTTTCTAAAGTTAATGTTTCCGCTTCGTCTGAAATGTAAATCTTTCCTAATTCATAATCAACATAGTTAGTGCCGTAGGCTCCGTTTGCAGGAGCTGAGCCTTCAAGCGCAGTCTTATCATTTATCTTAAGCGCCACACTAATATCATTTGGTTGAGATGTGTTAAATGTCACGAGATATGTTCCCGTTTTAAAATCTGAGATGTCATATTTTGTCCAGTCGCCTGAATGGTGAATCACTGCAGAATTGGCGGACACAACCTTCGTGAAAGCTAAACCCGCAGCATCGTAGTAGTCAACCCCCTGATGATGAAAGCCTTGATTATAATTAAAGCTACCATCATTCTTGAGTTCAAAACCTGAAATTGCGTTTGAGCCATAAATCACGATGTCTTCCGATGCATCACCGTCTTCAACATATGTTAATTTGATTCCTTTGATAGCAAGTGTCCTATAGCCGTTGTTTTTAACCTTCAATTCCTTTGCGCCTTCAGGAAGGTAGATGTTTCCGACATTAAGTGACAGAGGATCTTCATCTAACCAACCAACATTTTTATTAGATACTGTCATTCTGAGGTTTGACTTTAACTCCAATACATCATCAACAACAAAATCAAGACCTACGAGATTAACTGTATCCTCTGCTCTGCTCACATATGTTAATGTGACGCCGTATGTTCCCTCTTCAAGTCCCTCCAGACTATATTTTGTCCATTCCTGACCCGGTCTGAGAAGCAAATAATTCCTTTCAGTGTCAAGTGCTTCAATGGTGTTTTTCCTGCTGCGTCAAACCAGTCTATTGCGTCATTATAAGGGTGGAATTCGCGTTCCAGCTCCAAAGGCTCACTTGATGCCTCAGGAGCTTCTTCGATTGGTTCATCAGTTGTTTCGCCAACAGGCTCTTCTGTCCCACCTGTTGTTTCCCCAACAACTGCATCTCCAGCTGCTTCCTCTGCAAAAGTCGGAAGCACTACAAATGATGCAAGCATAGACAGTGTCAATAAGATTGCGAGTAATTTTTTCATAATTATCTACCCTTCATTTAAAATTTTAATATTTTTAGAAAACATCCGTTTTCAAGACTTTAAAATTTTTCAAACAAAACTTAAATTTCCACTGAAAAGCCAAAATTATTTAGACAGCGCAATGTCCATAAACTGATAATTATAGCCATCATCAACTGAACCTTCCTCTCCGATTCTTAAGCCAAGCATACCAAAGTTTTCAACTGCGTGAACAATCTTGATTGTGTGCTTGCCCGCTTCCAAATTTGCCTTACAGATTGTGAAGTCAGCAAATTTCTCGTAGCCTGTGCAGTTTGGCTCAAGCTTCACCTTATCTGCGACAACAACATCATCAATCTCAATGGTCACAGCAGTCGTCGGTTTAACAACAGCAAGATAAGCACCAATTTCATATTCTCTTGATTCGTCAACCGTGAACTCATATTTTGTCCATTCGCCAACATCTGTTACCATGACTGTTGTTGAACCTGTTCCGTCATGTTTATAGTCAACTGATGGCTCACCAGGTAGGCTGAGACCACCCTTATCGTTGCTTAAGATGTCGTGGTAGCCAACGCCTTCACCGCCCGGCATAAAGTCACCTGCGTTGATATAAACGCCATCAATCTTCATAAACTTCTGTCGCTCCAATGTTGCGTTTCTTAAGTTTTCTCTTGCATTATAGTTTTCTAAGAGATATTTATATCCATCTTCTAAGCCAGCGTTTGCAATGATGTCTTTTGCCTCCTGAGGCCACTCGCCGTTAACCTTGCCTTTTGCCTCTTCGATGCTGTTCTGTTCTGGATAGTAGTTAGCTGCGGGACGCTCTGCATAGTTATTATATGCAACATTGTTCATAACATTATGCCATGTCAGCTTAAACCATCTCGGACAATCTTCAATGACATTGTTGAAATATCTGATTGAAGCTGTTGCATTGTCAAGATAAATTGCGCCTTTCCAGTCAAACGCCTCTTTGATGTAGTTTCCTGAAACAACGCCGCCTTTGTTTTCGCTTAATGTGTAGATATGGCCACCGTCAACGAGCTTATATGTTCCGTTAACAAGTCTGTTGTTTGTGATTTTGTTATAGGCTGAATAAACATTTTTCTTGCCCCAGCCCCAACCCATTGTGATTGTTGTGTAGGGAGCGTCTAAGATGTCATTGTGGTCAACAAGGACATTGTTAACATAATAGCCAGCCACAAGCGGAGTCATATATTCAACGCCTGATCTTCTGATTAAGTTGTTTCTAACGGTTATCTTTCTTGTGTATTTCTCAAGAGGGTCTTTTTCAATGATTGTATAGTCGCCTAATGTTATGGTTGTTCCTGAAATGTCGTCAAATGTGTTTCCCTCAACAAGACAAAGATTTGACATATTGTTAATTGAAAGACCATTTGAGCCAAGATGCATAAATTCATTCTTAAGGAAATTAACATTCTGGGCAAAATCAACCTGAACCTGCGCAGGAACAAGCATATAGCCCGATTCAACCTCAGGAGCAATAACCTGGTCTGCCTGAACTGTTGAGAAGCCATATTTTGTCGGTCTTTCCCATCCGCCAAACTTAAATTCTATGCCTTCAAAGGTTATGTTCTTAACCTTGTTGTCTCCATCCTTTCCTGTCACTTTGACAAGAATTTCGGTTTCAGGAATGTAGCAGTCGATTGTGTTCATATCCTCATAGTCGAAAGGATAATATGTTAAGACTTTTGTGTCTCTGTCAAAATAATATTCACCAGGCTCATCTAAGAACTCAGGAGCATTTTCAATGTAATATGGATGCTCTAAAGTTACGGGAGCAGAGCCCGGGAAGCAGGCATCAAAATATGGCTGCGGATATGTCACAAGATAGTCTCCCGAATCTGTTTTAGTGAAGCTCTCGATTGGAATTCTGACATTTCTCCAAGTCGGAAGCCATATCATTTCCATGTCGAGAGGCTTTGAAAAGCCTTCAGGGAAATCTTCGCCATTCATAATGTAGGCGTCAGGCGAATTATAATCAGTAGCCGGGTCATCATAATCTGCCTTCATATTATAATAATATTTAGTTCTTGCAGGAACGCCTCTGTTGTCCCCTATGTAGAGCTGTCTGAAGCTTTCAATATCAGGAATCGTTGTCTGCCAGAGCGGACTGCCCGCTGCCTGTTTCCAGCCTGTGATTTTTCTGCCGCCGTGGATGACTGTGTCACCATCGCCACGGTAGATTACATTATAGATATCGCTTCCTGAATCTTCCTCTGTGAACACAAAGGTCTCATCGACTTTAAATTCACCTTTTAAGTTGACAACAATGTCGCCCTTCATATCCTTATTGATTGTCCTGACATAATCTCTCGCCTTAGATAAAGAATTAAACGGTGAGTTTTCTGAACCGTCTCCGTTTGAAGATTTTGATGCATCAACATAGAGCTCGCGCTCAACAGGATTTATAACAGTCACAGTTTCATAGTCTTCTTCAGAAAGCTCCTGACTGTCTTCCCACGCACGAAGGAGCGTCGTGTCACTTATGTCGATTCCTTCTGAATCTGTTTCACGGAAACGGAGATAGTCAAGGTCAACATCTCCGTCTAAACATTTCACGCGCAAAGTGTGGACTCCTTCTTCAATGAAAAATGTGCCGACTGTGACTTCTTTCATTGTGCCGACAGGCATAACGCTTTCAGGAATATTTCTCAAAATTTCATATCAATCCATATAGAGTCTCATTTTTGAGCTTTCCATTTTGTCAAGCATCTTCATTAATAAATCGTAGTTTCCTGATTTTAAGCATTTAATGGTGTATGTCATCCACTCTTCTCCAAGCATATTGACATAATACATACCACCATCTTCATATATGTCTACGGACTCAGTCTCTCTGTATTTACCGCCTGAATTGACATCCTCTAAATCCTTAAATGCCACGCCTGAAGCACCGACATCATAGTTTTCAGCCCGGATTATGCAAGGAAGGTAAGACATTTTATATGGTCTCGGAACCTTCAATATTGCCTCTTTCTTTGCCATCATCACCATGTCAACAAACTTGATTTCCTTAAGATACATAGCAGAGCTGGCTGTGTTTTCAATTTTAAGCACAGAGTTTTCGTCGGTTATTTCAACTTCACCGAATGTGAACTCAAGCATTGTGTTATAAGAGCCTGACGGTCTTACCGTTCTTTTTGAAAAAATAACCTGGTCGTTTAATGACACAGTCAAAGAAGGCGTTCCCGTGCAACTTCTGAGAATGCTCATCTATATACGCCGGGGTCTAAAGCTGACAGGTCATATTTAACCCATTCATTCTGTCTGAGAATGATTGACTGACCTGAGACCTCCAAGCCTCTCACACTTCCGCCACCATCAGGATTATCGACAAAGCCGACTCCCGGCCCACCAGGATAAATGTCAGGTGCTGCAGTCAGCACGAGTGAGTTTGCTGCAAATGTCATTGTTGGTGCAAATGATAATAAGAGCACCATGCAAAGAACAAGAGCCAAAATTTTAGAAAGTCCTAATTTTCTCATAATCATCTACCTTTCTTCGCGCTTATATTATTTACAGAGGCAAAGCGCACTGTAAAATTACATTTTCTTCCTTAACATATATAAAGTTCTTTTGCGCAGAAAATGTTTAAAAGAAAACTAATTGTCAAATCTGGGGGGAGACTGTTTGTCTCCCCTTTATGAAATTTTATTGCCGTTCTCGTTATTTCTTATCAGGAATTGTTATTATGTCTTTCACATTAACAGGAAGACCTGATGCGATTGATTTGTTTGCACAGATTCCTGTCATGATGCTGTAGGCTCCGTCAACATGAGTTGCAGCACGGTCTAAATCATCTTCAGGAACATCTGTG
>JAZNGA010000044.1:0-33455 GCA_045576235.1 Clostridia bacterium | reverse complement strand
ATTTTTTACGACGGTCAGCGTGAAGTGGTTTTAACCGGCGGTAAGGGCGGAAAGGGTAACAAAAAGTTTTGTACCAGTCGTCGCCATACCCCTAACTTTTCGCAAAAGGGCGAAAAAACCGAAATCAAAAGGGTTGTGCTTGAACTTAAAGTTATTGCCGACGTAGGCTTGGTAGGTTTCCCCAACGTTGGAAAATCAACCATTCTTTCAAAAATTTCGGGTGCTAAACCTAAAATTGCAAACTATCATTTCACAACTTTAGAGCCGAATCTCGGCGTGGTTGACACGGGAGATGGAGATGGATTTGTTTTAGCTGATATACCGGGAATAATCGAAGGAGCAGGAGAAGGAGTTGGTCTTGGATTTGAGTTTCTAAGGCATGTTGAGAGAACAAGGCTGCTTTTACATGTTGTTGATGTTTCTGGCATAGAAGGCAGAAATCCTATTGAAGATTTTGATATTATAAATAATGAAATGAAGAAATTTAATCCGGAGCTTTTTGAAAGGCCTCAGATTGTTGTAGCCAATAAGACAGATATAATAACGGATGAGGAGCTTTTCGAAAGTTTTTGTGATGAAATAAAGAAAAGAGGCTACGAGCTTTTCATAATTTCAGCTGCGTCACATTCAGGTGTTAAGGAACTGATGAAGTATGTTTCATCAATTCTTAAGACACTTCCTGTTCCCTGTGTTGAAATTTGCGAGGACACATTTGCGCAAGAGGTGCTTTCTGATGATGAAATCACAGTTAAACGCGAAGGTGGTGCGTTTGTCGTAGAAGGCAAGAAGGTTGAAAGAATTGTTGACAGCACCAATTTTGATGACTATGAATCGCTCCAGTTTTTCCAGCGTTCGCTTCGTGATTTGGGCGTTATTGATATGCTTTTAGATGCGGGAATAGAAGAGGGAGATTTAGTCAAGCTTTTTGAGATTGAATTTGAATTTGTAAATTGACGGAGTGATATTGTGGATAAGATTACATTGGACGCAAAAGGAAAAATCAATTTGCTTTTAGATGTCACCGCGAGGCGTGACAATGGATATCACAACATCGTGACGATTATGCAGTCGGTTAAGCTTTCTGACAAAGTGACGATAGAAAAAACTGACGACGGACAAATAACTATAGAAACCAATTTTGACGATTTGGTTGCACCGAAAGATAATATTATCTATAAGGCTCTTATGCTAATGAAGGAAGAATTTTCTCTTTCGTGTGGATTTCGTGCAAAAGTTGAAAAAAATATTCCTATAGCAGGCGGTATGGGTGGCGGAAGCACAGATGCGGCTGCAGCCATTAAGGCGATTAATATTATCTGTGATTTGAAGCAATCAACAGAAAAGCTTATGGAGCTTGGATTGAAGCTTGGAGCTGATGTTCCGTTTTGCATTTTTGAAAAATGTGCTCTTGCCCGCGGAGTCGGAGAAGAGCTTTGTGGTGCTAAAGGTCTTAAAGGTGTTAAAATTGTTATAGTGAATCCAAAAGTCTCTGTTTCTACAAAGCTAATTTACGAGCTCGTTGATGAGAAATGTGAATTCGGGACAATAGACGAGAAGCTTGCGATAGAAAGTCTTGAAAAAATGGATTCAGACAGATTTAAGGATGCCTTAAAAAACATTATGCAGTCTGTGACGGAGGAGATTTGTCCTGAAATCAGGGATATTATAAAAGAATTAAATCAGCTTGGTGCTGTTCATAGCATGATGAGCGGCAGCGGTCCGACATGCTTTGGCATATTTAAAGATGATGTCGATGAGAATAAAATTAAGAACCATTTTAAAAACTATTTTGTCGCCGTGACTGAACCTGTTTAAAAGCAGGGCAAAAAGCTTTTTGCGAAAGAGGAGAAGCAAGGAAGCGGGCGGATGACTTTTTTTGTATAAAAAAGTCGAAGCAAAGTGAACCTTGCTTCGACATGGTCGGAGTGACAAGACTTGAACTTGCGGCCCCATGACCCCCAGTCATGTGCGCTACCAACTGCGCCACACCCCGTACTCAAGTCATTATACCATAGAAAACTCGGCTTGTCAAATGTTTTTTTACTAAAATGTTTAATAATACTTTGCAAATGAAGATTTTTATGTTATACTGAATGAGAAAAAATTAGAATTGTAAAATTTTCGTGTGAATTTACGAGGATTTATCAAAAAATTAATTTAAAAGGAGAAGAAAATATGTTATCAATTGTTTCTCTTGCTGGGATTGTTGTCGGTCTTTGCCTGCTGATTTTTTTGGCATATAAAGGCCATTCTATCATCTGGGTTGCACCTGTCTGTGCAGTTGTTGTAGCTGTGTTGGGTGGAATCAGTGTTTTGGATGCATATCTTGGCGACTACATAAAAGGTGTTGCAGACTACATTGTTTCGTGGTTCCCTGCGTTTTTCCTCGGGGCCGTCTATGGCAAGGTTATGGATATGACGGGTTCTGCGCGTTCTTTGGCTAACAAATTAGTTTCATTGATTGGTCCAAGATTTGCCGTGGCTGCCGTTGTTGTTCCTTGTCTTTTGATGACATTTGGCGGAATTTCATTGTTTGTGGTTGTGTTTGTTATTTATCCGATGGGCTATGCAATATACCGTGAGGCAAATGTGCCGAGGACTCTTCTTCCCGGTGCGATTGCATTTGGAGCCTTTGGAATCACTATGACATCTATTCCGGGCACACCGCAGATTCAAAATATTATCCCAACTACATATTACGGAACAACAGCTTTAGCTGCTCCTTTGATGGGAATTGTGGCGGCTATTATGATTGCAGTTCCAGGCTATATATATTTAGAATGGCGTGTTCGAAATGCTCGTAAAAAAGGGCTTGGATTTGTTGAAGATGAAAAATATAAAGACAATCCCCTTTCTGCTTCAGAACAATCCTCATGGCATTGGTTGAGTGGTTTGTTGCCACTCGTAGTTGTTGTTATAATACTTAATGTTTTGCCGGGAATTTTGGCTAAAACGGGAATTGCAGAATGGACAACAAGTCAGTCGATAGTTGTTGCTTTGATTGGCGGAATATTGGTGACATGTGTCATGAACATAAAACGACTTAAAGTTATTTTGCCTGCAATAAATGAAGGTGCAAATGGTTCACTTCTGGCAATTATGAACACAGCGTGTGCTGTTGGCTTTGGTTCTGTCGTTAAGATTGTTCCGGGATTTGCTCTCCTTAAAAAAGCAATGTTAAATATGCCAGGAAGCATTCTCTTTTCAGAGGCAGTTGCTGTCAATGTTCTTGCGGGCGCAACGGGCTCTGCATCAGGCGGCATGTCAATTGCACTTGAGGCGCTGGCACCGCAATATTTAGAAAAAGCTATGAGTCTTGGGATGAATCCTGAGCTTCTGCACAGAATTGCGTCAATTGCATCGGGAGGACTTGACACATTGCCTCACAATGGAGCAGTTTTAACTTTGCTCGCAGTTTCTAACTGCAAACACAAAGAATCATATATGGACATTTGTGTCACTTCGTGCATTATCCCGGTTGTCGTGTCATTAGTGCTCTCTTTTGTTTGGGGATTATTTGTCTAGTTTATTATATTAAAAGGAGGAATAATTATGGGAAGAGAAGTTAATGCTTTTCAGCAAATGTTAAATGACAGATTCGGAATGTTTGTTCATTATGGAATTTATAGTGAAATAGCAGGTTCCTTTAATGGGAAAGAGACTAATTTCCTCGGTGAATGGATTCAATTGAATCTGGAAATTCCAATTAAAGAATATGAAGCATTTGGCAGGAAATATTTTGCTCCAAAACCTGATTTCGCTGAAACTCTTGTAAAAATGCGAAAGCTGTAGGGATTAAATATATCGTGCTTACAAGTAAGCATCACGATGGTTTCTGTTTGTTTAAAAGCGACTACACAGATTATTCGACTTACGGATTTTTCGGCAGAGACATCTGCGGAGAGCTCGCAGATGAATGCAGAAAGCAGGGGCTTGAATTAGGTTTTTATTATTCACACACCCTTGACTGGTATGAAAAAGATGCCGGCGGAAATTTCAACTCTGCAATGAAGATGCCAGTGAAACACAGAAATCATTGGGATTATCCTGATGATAATATTGATTTTGAAAAATATCTCTATGGAAAGTGTTTCCCTCAGGTGAAGGAAATTCTCACAAATTATGGGGATTTGAAATTGATATGGTTTGATTTGCCCCATGACATCACGAAGGAACAATCTGAAGAATTGAGAAAATTTGTTAAAAGCATTCAGCCTGATTGTCAGATTAACTCCCGAATTGCACATGATTGCAGTGACTATGAATCACTTGGTGACAATGCACTTCCTGTTGCTCCTGTCGGCGTGAATATGGAATGTCTTATCACATTAAATGATACATGGGGCTATAAGAAAAATGACAACGCATGGAAAACAGTTGATGAAACCATAGACATTCTCTGCAAAACTCTCGGTAGTGATTCATCACTTTTGTTGAATGTCGGTCCTAAAGGGGATGGAACTTTAACTCCCGAAACCATAGATATTTTAGAAAAAATGGGCGAGTGGACTGCACGCAACAGTGAAGCGGTTTATGGCGGAGTTAAAGGAAATCCTCTGCCGACAACATTTGACTGGGGCAATCTGGCTTATAAGGATAAAAATGTTTACCTTTATGTCAGCGATAAAAATAAAAAAGAAATTAACATAGCTATAGGTAGAGACAATAAGATTAAGTCTGTTTCAGTTTTGGGCACTGATGAAAATATAAAATTCGATTATAGAGGAAGACATCTCACTGTTTATCAGATTGATACAGATTTAGTTATTCCTGTTTATAAAGTCGAGTTTGAAAATGAGCCCGTGTTTGAAAAAAATATTGTTCAGGCAGGGGATGTGCTTTCGCTTGGAACTTTATGGGCAAGTAAGGTCAAAAAAGGCAACGAAAACGGAACACCTGAAAGACTTTTTTATGAAAAGAATACATTTATTCCTGACTATGGAAAACATGGTCTTTGCGTGAATAAAAACTGTCAGACAGAGTTCTGGACAAACACTGACGAGATTATGTGTTGGGATGCATATTTTGAAAAGGCAGGAAAATATCAGGCAGATATTATTCATGCTGAATTTTATCCCTATACAGAAGGAAGAAACGCAAAGCTTAAATATGCATTGACTGTTGGTAATCTGACAAATGAGATAAACATGCAGGAAGAAAAAGAAAGATTTTCCTGCAGCAAAACAAAGGAAGGAAACATTCGCATCAAACGCGATGGTGGAAAATTCAACATCGAAAAACCCGGTAAATACAGAATTATGATTTCACATTCAGATTTTGAGGAAGCAGAGCTCATCGAAAAAGTTGTTTTCACAAAAATCGGCTGACAGATTAATCGGAAAATTGGATTCAGAATTATTTGTCTAAAATAAAAAGTTGATAAAATGACTGCATAAAATTAATTTTATGCAGTCATTTTTTTGTTGCTAAATAGCATTGATTTTTGGCATATTTATGATATAATAAAAGGGGTGTTTTTTGCTATATGAAATTGAAAGCAAAACAGAAATTTTACAAAGGAAAGAAGACTTTACAGTGAAGCAGGCAAAATTAACAAAAGATTTTACAGTTGGCAATATACCAAAACAGCTTTTTGCGCTTATGATACCATTTATGTTTTCAAATGCACTGCAGGTGCTTTATTCAACCATAGATATGATAATAGTCGGAAAATATGTTGGAACTGCAGGATTGTCTGCAGTTTCGCAGTCAAGCTCAATTCTAAACTTTGCGACAATGGTATGTCTTGGCTTTGCAAATGGTGGACAGGTTTTGATTTCGCAAGCGATTGGTGCAGACAAGAAAAAAGAAACAAATAACATAATCGGAACATTGTTTACGGTCATTCTCTCAATGGGTGCTCTATTTTCGGTTGTGATAATTCTTTCGAAAAACATTGTGATAAAAGTTATGAACATTCCGGCTGAATCTGTCGCTATGTCTGATGACTATCTTATAATCTGCGGACTTGGTATGACTTTTACAGCGGGATATAATATGGTTTCGGCGATTTTGAGAGGGATGGGCGATTCTAAAAGACCGCTCCTTTTCATTGCCATTGCATCAGCTGTGAATCTCGTTCTTGACATACTTTTTACGGGTATGCTGGGTTGGGGTGTTGCAGGTGCGGCGTGGGCGACAATACTCGGACAGGCTGTGTCCTTTGCTTTCTCAATTTATTATCTCTATAAAAACAGGGTTGATTTCGGCTTTGACTTTAAGTTGCCAAGCTTTAAGCCTGTTGTGAAATATGTGAAAATGATACTCAGCCTCGGAACGCCAATGGCAATTCAGTCGGGCTTTATAAATATTTCGATGCTCTATGTAAATGCACTCATCAACTCGCTCGGCGTTGTTGAATCTGCAACCTTTGGTGTGGGCGTGAGAATTGACGATATTATGAACAAAATTTCAATGGGAATTCAATATGCAGCGCTCCCGATGATAAGCCAAAACATTGCCGCGAAAAAGGAAAAGCGAGCTCAGCAGGTTGTTCATTTTGCATGGGTTTTTTCTGCTTCATTTACCGTAATTTTTGTTTCGCTTTACATATGCTTTGGCAAGGAGCTTTTCATGCTCTTTTCTGACGATAAAGCGGTTCACGCTCTTTCACCGACATTTATTAAGGCAATTCTCTGGATGTTCATACCATTTGCTGTGATGCGCGGAACGGGCGCATTTATTCAGGGAATTGGAAATGTGAAGTTTGGAATGCTGCTTTCTATTCTTGACGGAGTGGCGCTCAGAATCGGACTCAGCTGGCTGTGTGGAATTTATCTCGGCTTTGGATTTTATGGCTTTGTGCTCGGCTATGCACTTGCTCCATATGGCTATGCAATCCCGTCGCTTATATATTTCTTAAGCGGAATGTGGAAAAGGCGCAGGGTTCTTGCAGATGATATATAATGTGCGGTGTGGTTTGCTATAGACACTCACATATTGGAAGGCTTTCGGACTGAAACTTTAATCATTTGACTTTATCGGCGGTTTTAAAAATCGCAGATAAACTATTAAATTTTTGCCCTGACTTGACACGAACTATAAACAAACATTAAAAACACAGAGAAAAACGAATAATATATAATAGAAAATTTATGATTAAAAATATTAATATGATGACATTTTTTTACAAAACATAAATAGATTGACGATTTAACACAATTTAGTTATCATGAAAAAGAAGTTTGTTTTATTGAATAGAAATAAAAATTTTATTGAGAGGAGCATGGAAGATGTTGTCACTAACCTATTTTAAGATTGCGGAGGAAAATTTTTTAAAATTTGTTCAGGTAAAGAGACGAAAAAATCGTTGGAGGTCAAGAGTCAAAAAGTTTGTAGGAAAAGAAAAAGTCCTTACAGTATCACAAAAAAACGAGGTAATGGAATTTTATAAGGATTATGCAAAAACAGACATGATTTTTCATGAATTCTATACTAAAAAAAGTGGAAAGTTTTTCAATAATTATATTCCGGACGATATGCACTATTGCAAGATTGATCCGTTTTTCAATGACTGGGATTCAGCTCATTATCTGGATAATAAATGCTATTATGACAACTGGTATTTCAAGGGGATAAACATGCCAAAAACACTTATTAAGTGTATAAATGGAATGTGGATGATACCAACAGACAAGGGGTTAAGTTTTATTTCTAAAGAAGAGGCATATGAGCTTATTTCTCAACACGATTGTTTTGTTAAACAAGCAAAAATGTCCGCAGGCGGTCATGGTGTTCACAAAATCAAAAAAGGCACATCTGTTGACGAAATCAACAGGATCATAAATTCTTTAGGAACGGAAATTATTGTTCAAGAACCTATTGAACAAAGTGATGAATTGTGTAAGCTTAATCCTAGTTCTGTAAACACTATTAGAGTGCTTTCTTTCCTCAATAAAGATGGAAGCGTTAAGATTTATTCTGCAATTGTTAGAATGGGTGTAAACGATGCTGTTGTTGATAATGCGTCAAGCGGAGGAATCACCTGTGGAATTGAGCCGGACGGACGTTTAAAATCTGTTGCATATTCGGCCAGTGGTACGCGATATGACAAGCATCCTAATACCGGATTACAGTTCAACGAGGTTGTTATACCAAATTATGATAAAATATTTTCTTTGGTTCAAAAATTACATAAAGATTTCCCGAGTTTCAGGTTATTGTCGTGGGATATTGCCGTTGACAAAAACGATAATCCACTACTTGTTGAAGTTAATCTTTGTTATGGAGAACTTGACTTTCATCAGCTTAATAATGGACCTGTTTTTGGAAATGATACCAAAAAAATTCTTGATGAAGTTTTTGGAAAACAATAAGGTGTTTGCTTTTTGATCGCTAAGATACAAGAGGGCGGTTATACTGTGATTTTACTTGTGTCAAGTCTATACAATTTAAAAGATTAGTTTGCCAATTTTGATATTTACATATCGGGCAGGAAAATCTTACATTCCTGCGGGTTCTAAAGAATTTTGTTCAGAGAAAACAGTTGAAAAAATAGGATGAGAATAGTAGGTCCTATTATTCACTGTTCTCCTGTCTTGACACGAACTTTGTCGAATTTTGCGAAAGGAACTCATACTATGGACTCTATCAAACTATCAACAAAAGTTAGTTCTGATGAAAGAATAATTTCAACAAAAGATGCTATTAAGAATATATCTTTTGCTCTAGAAAAACTAGGCGTATACTTGGCGAGTATGCATCAATTATATGATTATGATGCAATGACATCTTCAATAAGCAATGCTCTTGACGAGTTTAGTAATGCTCTTATCAATGTAGGTTGCAATAAGGAATATGTTGCTGCTTATAAAAAGTGGGGAAATTTTGGTTGGTCATTTAATACAAATATAAGTAAAAAGTTTTTTCTTACTGCTCCAAATTCTTTAGAAGAAGCTGATTCCATTATGCATGAGTATTGTAACTCGGAAACAATAACAAAAATGATGGAAAAACTAAAATCTGCCGGTGTTAACGAAAAAGATTTGGAAGAGGCTTATTTTGATTATGATAATCGACAATATAAATCATCTGTTATGCTGCTATTTAGTTTGCTTGATCAACAGTTAATCAAAAGAAAATTCTTTAAAGAAGATGGTCGTTTAAAAACTGGGGCAGGTGTTATCGGAGAATTGAAAAAAAGCAAAAAACAACACAAAGAAAGCACACATTTACATTATATACAATTCACTTTAATCATTTATTGTTTGATTAAACTGTTTGAGAGTAGTGAAAACTTTGAAATAGAGCCATTTGTTATTAATAGAAATTTTTTGATTCATGGAATGAGTAACAGAGAAGTAAACGAATGTGATTGTCTAAAGGTTTGGTCTGCGTTATATAGTTTTGTAGTTGTTTATCCTGAACTTGAAAAAGAGATTTTATCAAATGATATTTAAAAAAACAAAGGAGATGTAATCATGGGATTATTTGGACCCTCAAAAAAAGAAAAAGTATTGCAGGCAGAAGTGGAAAGATTAAGTAGTTTGATGTTGCCTGAACATAGGGAAATTGATTCCCTTAATAAACAAATTGAAGTATTAAAAGCAGAAATAACAAACTTAGAAAAGACAATTGATGTCGACCAAAAGAAGATTACTGATTTAAAAGCTAATATCAATACTTTGAATCATGAAATATTAGAGAAGAAAAAACAAATATCAATTTTTGATGTCGATATTGATGCTCAAGAATATGGTTTATACAAGCCGACTTTTGAA
This sequence comes from Clostridia bacterium, assembly GCA_045576235.1. GTDB lineage: Bacteria > Bacillota > Clostridia > UBA1381 > UBA9506 > SIG437. Next base: position 23,736 of record JAZNGA010000044.1, on the reverse strand, counting down.
TTTGCGAATTCAGACTTATATAAGGATAAATTAAAGGAATTGAGAGACAGACAAAAAGAATGTATAAAAAATGATTCTGCAGCTCTTGGTAGTACTAATTGGACTGTTGACGGTAGTCAGGCAAAAGGACGTGCAATGGTTAAGGATAACAAGAAATTATTGCTCAGAGCTTTTAATGTTGAATGTGATGATATTGTTGCAAATGTAAAAGTGTCAAATCTTGACAAATCTATCGAACGAATTAATAAGATAAGTGAACAAATTTCAAAGCTTGGAAAAACAATGTCAATTTCTATTACTCCGGGATATATAAGATTGAAAATTGAAGAAGTTAAACTAGCATTGGATTTCCAACAAAAGAAACAAGAGGAAAAAGAAGCGCTTAAAGAACTGCGAGCACAAGAAAGGGAAGAAGCAAAAGTTTTAAAGGAAATCGAAGAAGAAAGAAAACGTTTAAAGAAAGAACAAACGCATTATCAAAATGCTTTGGATAAAATTTTGAGTCAAATTGAAAAAAATGGCGAAACAGATGATTTGCTTGAGAAAAAAGCTCAGTTAGAAGCACAAATTAATGATACAGCAGCTGCAATAGAAAGTGTAGATTATCGTGAAGCAAACAGAAAAGCAGGTTATGTATACATAATAAGTAATATTGGAGCTTTTGGTGAAAATGTATATAAAATAGGCATGACAAGACGATTAGACCCACAGGAAAGAGTTGATGAACTTGGTGATGCTTCTGTTCCATTCAACTTTGATGTGCATGCATTGATTTTTACAGATGATGCTCCTGGATTAGAAACTGCTTTACATAACGCTTTTGAATCAAGAAAATTAAATAAGATTAATTCTCGACGTGAATTTTTTGCAGTTTCTCTTGATGAAATCAAAGCGGAAGTAAGAAAGAATTTTGACAAAACGGTAGAATGGATAGATGTTCCAGAAGCAGAACAATACAGACAATCTTTATTGATTAAATAGTCATGATCTGTATAGGATGATTCTACTCGTATCAAGTCCATACAATTTAAAACATTAGTTTGCCGATTTTGATATTTACATAGACTATTGGGAGCGAGAAAATCCAGTATTCTCGCGGGTTCTAAGGAAAAGTGTTAAAGGAAAAACAGAAAAAAATAGGCTGAAAATAGTAGGTCCATATTATGCTTTAGCATAACAAGGTTCTCGGGTACCCAACAGAAATCTGTGATTTCGTGTTGGGTGATGGTTCTTATTATTCCTGTTCACCTGACTTGACACGAGTATAGCTTTTCAAAATTTTACTTTTAGTCTATGGAGTGTAATTTGATTGCATCATTTGAAGCATTAACAGAGACTAGTTTTAATACTGAAATTAAAAGATTTTATGTTTTAAATGCTTTTTATTTGATGCGTAACTTGATGGAGGATAAGTATGCAATTGTTAATAAGATTATTAGGTTTGCTGGGGCTTGTTTTAAGTGTAATTCCATTTCAGTTTAAAAGACATAAGCATATTGTATTATTAAAAATGACATCGTGTCTTGCTTTTTCGACGCAATATTTTTTGATTGGACCGACGGCATATACAGGTGCTTGGATGGACCTTGTTTCAGCACTGCGGAATTTTTTGTTTTATAAATTTGTGGATAAGAAGATTTCTACTTTGCCGATAATTCTGTTTTTTTCGGCTCTGATAGTGATTTTGGGTGTTTATTCGTGGGCGGGATGTCTGAGTCTTTTGGCACTTATACCTAAACTTTTGACAACCATATCTTATGGAATGAAGAATGAACGCCTGTTGCGCCTTATCACTCTGCCCTCGTGTCTTTTCTGGATAGCATATAACGCTATTGTCGGAAATCCCGAAGCAGCAATCAGTGATTTTTTAACATTTGTATCGATTGCAGTTGCAATTTACAGATATGATATTAAAAGCTGCAGAAAGCAAAATACAATGTTGAAAGAAGAAAATTAATATTTGTTTTGCTTTTGATACAAATTAACCAATTTAAAATATGATTTAGTTTTCGTGAAAAATTAAAAAGGAGCGTTAATATGGATTTGCAGAAATTTTCCGAAGAAAAGTTTGAAGAGGTTTTAAAATTGCTTCACGATTTGTGCATCATTCCTGCACCATCGCATTTTGAAGATGAACGGGCAGATTATGTTTTAAATTACCTGAAGGCTGCAGGAATAGACAATGCCTACATAGATGAAGCTAAAAATGTCATTTGCACGCTTGGAAAACCAAGCGAGAAAATAGTGGTTTTTATGGCGCACACGGACACGGTTTTTCCAATGGAAACGCCTCTTGATTATAATGATGACGGTGAGAAAATTCATTGTCCCGGTGTGGGGGATGACACGGCAAGTCTGGCAGGAATGCTCACATGTGTTAAATATATGGCAGAGAATAACATTGTTCCTGAAAAAACACTAATGTTTGTTGCAAATTCATGTGAGGAAGGGCTTGGAAATCTTAAAGGATGTCGTCAGATTTTTAAGGATTATGGTGATAAAATTGAATATCTCTACACATTTGACGCAATACTACCTGAAATCACAAATAAAAGCGTTGGTTCGCATCGCTACAAGGTGACAGCCGTAACAGAAGGAGGACACTCTTTTGGAAATTTTGGTAACCGAAATGCTATAAGCGTGCTTGCAGAGATTATAAATGAAATATATGAAATCAAAGTTCCTGAAATGTCCGGAAGCCGCACTACATATAATGTTGGCATAATCGAAGGCGGCACAAGCGTTAACACCATAGCACAGAACGCGTCAATGCTCTGTGAATATCGTTCGGATAATGTTGATTGTCTTGCAATTATGGAAGAAAAATTTAAAGATATTTTTAAACAGGCCGCCGAAAAGTGTATTAAGCTAGAGGTTGAGCTTGTGGGTAACAGACCGTGTATGAGTAATAATATAGATATGGAATTGTTGAGAGAAATATCTGAACGCGCAAAAGCTATTCAGGCAAAGCATTTTGGTGTTGATGTGAAGGAAAGCTCCGGCTCAACAGACTGCAATATTCCTCATTCGCTTGGCATACCAGCTTTAGCATTGGCAAACTATGACGGTGGGGGCACTCACACTCGTGAGGAATGGATATTTAAAGATAGCCTTAAAGATGGATTGAAAGTCAGCATGGAGCTCATTTTAACTGAAGGGGGACTTGAATAATGCGATTTACAGCAGCGTGAGACACAGCAATTCAGAGAGTGCTAACAGAATATGATGGCATTGACACAATAAGAGATTTCATAAATCAGGGTGATGTCAGATTTTTTAATCTTGAAACAACAGTGAATAAAGATTGTTTTGCAAATTTTTTCAGTGGTGGCACATGGCTCCGAACAGACCGCAAGGTTTTGGATTCAACTAAGCTTTTAAATTTTAATATGATGACTTTTGCAAACAATCATTGCATGGACTTTGGCCATGAAGGGCTTTTGCAAACAATTAAAAACATTGATGATGCAGGCTATGTTCAGGCAGGATGCGGCAGAAACTTAAGGGAAGCTTCAGCTCCTAAATATCTTGACCTTCCGAAAGGAAGAGTTGCGCTCATTGCCTGCACAACGCATTTTGCTCCCGGCGGACTTGCTGGAGAGCAGTCCCGTCTTTTGCCCGGAAGGCCGGGCGTTAATGGTCTCAGGGTGAAGACAACGCTTATGGTGGGAAATGATGACATTGACGCTTTAAAGAAAATAGCCTCAAAAACGGGAATAAACATCAGCAAAGAAGCAACCATCAGGTCGGGATATGCTCAGCCATTGCCCGACGGAATATTTGACCTTGATGATATGCATTTTGAGATAGGCGACAAACCGGGTTTGAAGGGCGAAATTGATAAATCTGATATGGCAAGAATTGAAAAAGCGATTGAAGAAGCTGCATTTTTTGCAGACTATGTTCTCGTTTCTCTTCACGCTCACGACAGACACTTTGAAGAAAACTACCGACCTGCAAAATATGTTGAGGATTTTGCTCATAGGTGCATAGACTGCGGAGCGCACGCTGTCATCGGTCACGGACCGCACTTACTCAGGCCTTTTGAGCTTTATAAAGAGCGCCCTATATTTTATTCACTCGGTGATTTCCTGCTTCAGCTTGAAAACTGCGAGCTTGCTCCGGAGGATTTTTATTCAAAGTTCAATCTCACATCTGACAGCTCTATGTATGAGCTTTTTAAGGTGCGAACTAAAGACTTCACCTGCGGACTTCAGAGACAACAGGTTATGACGGAAGCAATCATTCCGTTCTTTGAAATGGAGGAGGGCAAGCTGAAATCACTTGAAATTATGCCAATTGAACTTGGACTCGGAATGGGCCACTCAAAAATAGGGCTTCCACGCCTTGCTAAAGATAACAGCATATTAGAAAGATATGCAGAAATGTCTAAGCCTCACGGAACAAAATTTGAAATATGCGACAGGCGTGCAAAATTAATTTTCAGATAATAAAAAGAGGTTATTTAATGAACGAATACAGACAACTTGAAATGCAGAAACAGGTTGGCAGTCGCGGTGTTGAACACACATATTTCGAAGGAACGACGCTAAAAAATCCGCTTCAATATGAAATTGGAGAAAAAATTGTGTTTAAAATCCGCGTGAAACGAAACGGGGAACACCTTGACATACCTTATATATCCTACTCTCTGATAAGCGAGGACGGGCAAAACAATGAGGGCTACATTCATAAAGCAGATGATGGCTGGTTTTACATTGAAGCTTCAATTTCAAAAAATGGCTTTGTTTATGTTGAGGCAAAAGCGTGTGATGAAAACAAAGAGCCAATAGAAGGAATAGAGCTTTATAAAGGCAGCGCAGGGGCAGATGTTGACAATATTTTCTGTTCAACCAAGACACCCGATGACTATCACGAATTCTGGGATAAACTCATTAAAGAGGCAGAAGCAACTGAACCTGAAGTTTTATTCTGCAAAAAGATAGATAATGAGCTTTATCCTGATTTTGAAATGTTTGATATGCGAATTAAAGCGCCGTGGAAGGACTATGTTTCTGTCTGTGTGGCATATCCAAAAGGAGCTGAAAAAAACAGCCTGCAATTTGCAATGTATTTTCAGGGTTATGGCGTGGCTGAAGTTGGACCGGTGCCACTTAAAGACTATTTTACGGTTTTTGTATGCGCGCACGCTATTCCAAATAATCAGCCAAGAGAATTTTACGAAGACCTTCGTGATAATAAGCTGAAGGGTTATGGTTTTGATGCCGAAGAAAACAAGAGACCCGGAACGACATATTGGGCAAAAATGCTTTTAAGAGATATTCAGGCGCTTTTGTTTTTCAAAGACCACGAGCTTTTAAATAAAAAAGATTATTATTTCATAGGAAGCAGTCAGGGTGGTATGCAGGCATGCAACCTCGCATCGCATTTTGACAGAGCGACAGCTGTCATTTTGAATGTCCCTTGGCTTTCGGATATATGCGGTCACGAGATTTCAGGGAGAAAAGAAAATAAAATGCCAAAAGGTGATGGGGTAGCTTATTTTGACACCGCAGTTGCGGCGCAATTTTTAAAATGCCCTGCTTATATAATTTCGGGCCTTGGAGATTTCACTTGCTGCGGAAGTGGACAAATGGCGCTTTTTAACAATATAAAATCTCCTAAATATATTGAATTTTATCAAAATAAAGTTCATTCATACACAATTCCAAGGGATGGCTATATGTATTCGTTGGGTGATGTGAGCCTCGCTGATAAGTTTGATGAGCACACGGGGCAATATTATAATGTTGACTGAAACCGCAAGGAATGAAACGCTCAGAACATAACATCATCATTTAAAAAGACACAGACCAATGTGAGTTTGTTTTAAAGGAGAGAACATGGATAGAATTGTAGTAGGTATTTTAGCTCATGTTGATGCAGGAAAAACAACCCTATCTGAAGGACTTTTATATTTATCGGGTGAAATCAGAAAGCTTGGCAGAGTTGATTCAAAGGACACTTTTTTAGACACAAACGAGATTGAGCGCAATAGGGGAATTACAATTTTTTCAAAACAGGCAGTCCTGACTATTGAGAAAAAAATAATAACTCTTTTAGACACTCCGGGGCATGTCGATTTTGCGGCAGAAGCTGAGCGCACGATGAGTGTGCTTGATTATGCTATTTTAGTTATCAGCGGAACAGATGGCGTGCAAAGTCACACGAAGACTATCTGGGATATGCTGGAAAGAAATGATATTCCGGTTTTTATTTTCATTAACAAGCTGGATTTATCAGGAAGCAGCAAGGAACGGGTCATTGAAGAACTGAAAAACGAACTTTGCGGCAATTTCATTGATTTTACAGAAGAGCCCTATCAGCTGAACGAAAATCTTGCCATGTGTGACGAAATGCTGATGGAGGAATTTTTAGCTGATGGCACAACAGATGAAAAAACTCTGCGCATGGCGATTAAAAAAAGAAATGTTTTTCCGTGCTTTTCAGGTTCGGCTCTTAAAATGGAAGGAGTAGAACAGTTTTTGAAAGGCTTTGAAAGGCTTGCAGAGCCGAAAAAAGCGATGAGAGATTTCGGAGCAAAGGTTTTTAAAATAAAACAGGATGATAAGGGAAACCGACTCACTTTCATGAAAATAACAGGTGGAAGCCTGAAAGTGAAAAGCATGGTTGAAACTGATGGCTCCGCGCCTGAAAAAATAAACGAAATACGCATATATTCAGGAGATAAATATAAAATTACTGACGAAGCTTTTCCCGGTGATGTATGTGCTGTGGCAGGTATTAAGAAAACAGAAGCAGGTCAGGGGCTTGGCTTTGAAAAAAATGCTGCATCACTGACAGCTGAACCAATTTTTAATTACAGAGTGATTCTGCCTGAAGGGGTTGAACCATCTTTAGCTTTAGAAAAGCTTAAGCAGCTTCAGCAGGAGGAAACACAGCTTAAGGTAACATGGAATGAAGTCTTGCGCGAAATTCAACTCCGTATTATGGGAGAAATCCAGCTTGAAGTGTTAAAGCAGCTCATATCAACAAGATATGGCATGGATGTTGAATTTGAAGAAGGCAATATCGTTTATAAAGAAACGATTGAAAACACAGTGGAAGGAGTGGGTCATTTTGAGCCACTGAGACATTATGCAGAAGTGCATCTTATCATGTCTCCGCTTGAGCGAGGGGCAGGAATGCAGTTTGAAACAGATTGCCCTGAAAGTGTGCTTGATAAAAACTGGCAGAGGCTCATAACCACACATCTTATGGAAAAACAACACATAGGAGTACTCACTGGTTCGCCTGTTACAGACATAAAAATAACGCTCAAATCAGGTGCGGCGCATTTAAAGCACACGGAAGGCGGAGATTTCAGACAAGCAACCTACAGAGCAGTCAGACATGGCTTAAGATGTGCTAAATCTGTGCTTTTAGAACCGTATTATGATTTTGTTATAGATGTTCCGTCTGAAAATGTTGGGAAAGCTATGACTGATTTGGATATGTTTGGGGCTGAATTTTCAATTTCAGCCCCAAATGGTGAAATGTCGAAAATAACAGGTAATGCGCCTGCTGCTTTGATAAGGGACTACCACAGACAGCTCACGGGCTACACTCACGGTAAAGGACGCATGAGCTGCAAATTCAGCGGATATGGAAAATGTAAAAATGCTGATAGTGTCATTGAATCTATCGGATATGATGTGGATGCAGATGTTGAAAACACTGCAGATTCTGTTTTCTGTGCAAAAGGTGCAGGCTTTAATGTGAAGTGGAATGAAGTGACGGAGCATATGCATTTAGAGAGCGTTTTAAAGCCTAAAAAAAACGAACAGAAATCAGGAGATGTTGTCAGAAGCAGAAGTGTTTCGGCATCAGATGATGAACTTTTGAAAATATTTGAAAAAACTTATGGTAAGGTTGAGATAAAACTGCCGACAACAGCAATGAGGACAAGGAAAGAGTTTGATGAGCCGAAAAGATTGCACAAGACAAGAAAGCTTCACGAAAAAAGCTATCTGCTCATTGATGGCTATAACATAATTTTTGCTATAGACAGCCTTAAAAAAATTGCAAAAAACAGCTTGGAGGATGCAAGACACAGCTTAATTCAAAGAATGTCTGTCTATAAGGTTTTTAAAGACTGTGAAGTGATAATTGTTTTTGACGCATATAAGGTTAAAGGAAACAGGGGCGACCTCGAAAAAGTGGATGATGTTACAATTGTTTACACAAAGGAGTCTCAGACAGCCGATGCATATATTGAAAAAGTCGCTAAGGATTTAGCTAAAAATTACAATGTCACAGTTGCGACCTCAGACGGAACCGAACAGCTCATAATATTTGGCAGTGGAGCATACAGGATGCCGGCAAGTCATTTGGAAAATGAGCTTTTAAATGTTGAAAAAGGCGTGAGTCTGATGGTTGAAAAATATAATCTCAAGACAAATTGTTCTGACTTTTTAAAAACGCTGTCGGACAAGCTAAGCGAATGGAAAGAGGAAAATATGTAAAACAGTTAGATGCAGAAACATACTGCATCTAAAACGGAGGTTTTTTGTGAGAGAAAGCACATGTTGTTTTACGGGACATCGTCCCGAAAATATGGAATATAGTGAAAAGGACATAAGACCGCTCATTGAAAAAGCAATAGATGAAGCTATAGAAAAAGGCATAACGACATTTATTACGGGCATGGCTATGGGAACTGATATCTGGGCAGCGGAGATTGTCCTTGAAAAAAAAGAAAAAAATCATAATATTCGTCTTTTATGTGCACTTCCTCATCCTAATTTTGATAAAAGACGAAATGAAGTTGAGAAAATAAGATTTAAATATATTTTAAAAAAAGCTGATGAGGCCGTTTTGGTAAATAATCGATATTTTTCAGGGTGTTACCATGTCAGAAACAAGTGGATGGTTGACCACTCTGACATGGTGATAGCTGTTTATAACGGAAGTGCAGGCGGAACAAGAAACACGGTGAGTTATGCTAAAACAAATGGTGTTGAAGTTATAAACATTATCTGATTTTAGTGTTTTTACAAAATGTTACTTATTATGCAAAGAAAAGAAACTAATTATTATAGCATCGTTTTGCTTGCTGTGATAGAATATGAATTAAATTAAGGTTAAGTAGTTTAAAAAAAGAATTAATAATATATAAAGAAGGGGAGAGAAAATTATGTTAAAAGCCGGTTTTTATGAAAAAGAAATAACTCCGCCGTTTGGATGTCACATTCCGGGCTACTACACGAGAAGAGTTGCTGATGGAGTTGTAGATAAACTCTATTGCAAAGCTTTCGCTGTTTCCGACGGAAAAGAAACAATTGTTATGATGGGTGTTGATGCATGCTCATTGGGAGAAGAGGTTCATGACAGAATTTTAGATCGTGTTTCAGAATACACGGGATTAAGCAAAAACAATCTCAGCATCAGTGCGACGCACACTCACACAGGCATTCCCCGTAAAAACTTAAAAGGTTCACCAACTCAGGGCGATGATGCATATGATGACTATCTTGTAAGAATTGGTGCAGACTGCATGACTCTTGCTGTTCAGTCGATGGTTGATGCAAAGGTTAAATTTGGTAAAGGCCGTGTTGAGGGCATTGCATTTAACAGAGTTTACAATATGAAGGATGGAAGAATTCAGACTGCTCCTGAAATCGGAGACAAGGAAGTTTTATCACATCATGGTCCTGTTGACCCGGAGCTCACTGTTTTATATGTTGAAGACATGGAAGGAAAACCGATAGGCTCAGTTGTTAACTATGCATGTCATCCTGATGTTATTAAAGGAACAAAATATTCAGGTGACTGGCCGAGTGTTGTGTCATATGGCTTGAAAGATGAATTTGGCAGAGATTTTGTCAGCCTCTTCATGAACGGAACATGCGGAAATATTAATCATGTTGATGTTATAAACGGCAAAGAATATCCACCTTCAAACCATTATATAACAATGGGTAAAATTGTTGCTGCTGAAGCAATTAAGGCAATTAAATCATCAGAAGAAGTTGTCGGCGACACAGTTAAAGCAAATAAAGAAATTATGAAAATGCCTGAACGCGGATGGGATATGGAAAAAATCAACAATGCAAAGCATATTGTTGCGACAGTCAAACCTATCGAAGGCTTAACACTCGCTCTTGGAACAGGTAATCAGGAACAGGAAGATTTGCTTGTTGCACAGTCACTTTTAAGAGCATATGATGCAAGAAAAGACTTCCAAAATATAGGAGTTGCTGCATTCAGAGTTGGTGATTGCTACTTATACACGGTTCCGGGAGAAATGTTTGTTCAGTTCGGCCTTTACATAAAAGAAAATTCTCCAAGCAGAAAAAACATTGTGTCAGAGCTTTCTCACGGTGGAGGTGGATACATTCCGCTTAAAGACCTCGAATATGACACAGTGTATGAATCAAGAAGAACAGCTTTCTCCTTAGAGTTCGGCGCAGGTGAACTTATTTCCGAAAAAGCTGTTGAGCTTGCTAAAAAAATTGCTGACTGATTGATAAAAAATTAATTTTTCAATTTAAAGAACTGACTTCTTTTAATAAGGAAGGTCAGTTCTTTTTTGCTTTAGCGGCTTTTTGTTATGCAATAAGTTGTTTTTAGATAACAACTAAAGCATCTTGAAAAAATATCATTTATGGATATAGTTAATTTGTCTGTCTTTTTGGAGGTCGGTTCATAATAAAAAAGTTTTTAATATTTTTTGCCAGGGGAGAATGCTCGATCTCTTTTTGTTGACCTATCATTGACAATCCTATTGCAGACTTATCTTTACTTTTTTTGTGATATATGGTATAATCAACATATTATGCGCGAGGAGAAATTTATGGAAAAAAAGTTTTTATAAGCTATTCACAAGATGATGTCACCTATGCTAAGCGGCTCTGCGGCATTTTGGAACTCAATGATATTGCTGTAATTTTGCCTGACCATAACAACTACGATATGCAACTGCTTTTGCTATAATGCTTGTTTTCATTATAAGCCAATATAATAGAATTAAAATTGATAACCTTACGAAACTGTACAACAGATATGGAATGGATGAAGAAATAAGAGAGCAACTTCAACAGTATAAACACGATAAGAATAATTCCTTTTATATTATTGCTTGTGATCTCGACAATTTTAAATATATAAACGATACATGGGGGCACCAGGAGGGAGATAGGGCATTAGTATTTATAGCTACAGCTCTCTCAAAAGTAGGGAAAAGATTTAATTCTAAAGTGTTTAGGATTGGTGGAGATGAATTTATAATTATTACTGACACATCAGAAGAAACCCTTGCAACAGAGGTTATGGGTGCAATTAAAAGCGAACTTGATAATATTGGTTTTCGAGATGATTTTGATATTGAAATGAGTATGGGTGTTGCGCTTTATGATGGTATAACTCACATTGATGAACTTTTGAATAATGCAGATAAAAAATTATATCAGGCAAAAAGAAAGAGCAAGGTTAAAGTGACTACATATATTTAGAATTAAATAATGGAATGCTTACAATGGCATCCGGATTATACGGTCTTTATAAAGTTTGAAATGTAAGGGACAAAAAGCCTTCCCCTCAAGGTGAAGCCTTTGAGAAAAACAAAATTTTTTGTCTTGACTTGACAAAATCAAAGTAAAGAATGTTGAATAATTTTGAAAGGGTTTAAAGGTATGAAAAGGATTTTAATTTTTGGACTTGCTTTATTCGCAGCTTTTGCTTTTATCAGAATTGCAACATCAACATATGAAAACATAAGGCGCGAAAAGGATGCAGACATTGTTTTGAAGATGCAAAAAATAACTGCCAAAGAGGCGGAAGATTTGTGTTATGCGGTCATGGGGAAGCAGGATGAGGCTACCGGTTTCCCCTTTTCGTTTATCACTACGGGAACTGTTGAGCGGGACGGAAAAGAATATTATTCCATCAGGGCTTCGTGGCTTGTTAATAACAGCAATATGTCCTACATCGGTGACTTCTTTGTTTCTGTTCTCGGCGAGGAAATCTACACGGGATTTGTTCAGGGGACGGAATACACATTTGAAGACTTAATATGGAGCAAATAATATATAAATTTTGTTTGTCTTGATAAAATCACGGCATTTGTCTAGGAATTGAAATTTGATTTGGAAGGTGTTAACATGGAAATTAAAAGAAAATATAGTATCCTTTATCCTGATTTTGAAGGAGTGAAATATAAACAGCTTTCTGAAACTGCGTGGCATGATTTAGCATTTGATTTGCTGTGTAAAAATGTGACGGATAATCGTGCTGAATACAAGATGATTAAAGACATTCTTTCCAATATGACAGCTGACCCGAGGGTTTCTGAATTCAGGCAGAAGGTGTTTTGTGATTTTTTGAAATTTCCTGATTTGAGAAAACGAATGGTTGAGCTTTTTGATAAGTTTGAATTTATTCGTGAATATGGCGTTCAGCATTTGAAAACTGACGAAAAAATGGAAATCTGGCATTTGCTTCGCAGAATGGATGAGCTCAGCGACTACATAAGCTGTGTGGAGTCAATGCAGAAATGTCTTTCGGAAAATGAGATTGAATCAGATGGTCTTAAAGGCTTTAAAAAATATATTGATGAATTATATCGTGATGCGGGTTTTGCTGAAATGAAGGCTGACATTGAAAAACTCAAGGATTGTTCTTCGGAGGTCAAGAGCGTGACAATCGGCATAAATGTCAATGAGAAATTTGAAGCAACCGAAATGGGACTCATTTCAATTAATAATAAGCAATTCAAAAAATCGGGCATTGTGAGCAATTTTGCAGATGCTTTAAACTCAAAACAAAAAATACAGGACGGAACTGAATGGGATGGAAACATGAATTATCATCCTGTCAAGCCTGAAGCAGAAGGAGGCTTTTTAAACGAATTTGTGAATATGAAAGCGTCAATGGGACTTGCCACCATAAGAGGTTTGGGAGGCGAAGGAATGTCTTCTGAAACTATGGCGAGAATTGCCAAGGGAGACGGGACAGCAAACGCCACATTATACCTTTCGAAAATTATGAACAAGATGCTTGATATGATGGTTAAAAAGCTCCGCGAGACGCTTAATAAATATGCAGACATTGTGGTTATAAATATTTCAAATGTGATTCCTGAATTCGTCTATTACATCAGATTTGCTGAATTTGTTGAGAAAAACATTGCAAATGGCTATAGCTTCTGTGAGGCAAAGGTTGTTTATGATGATGATAAAATGATGGAATTAAAAGGATTTTATAACTTAAGACTTGCAGTTTCGGGGCTTAAGAACGAAGATATCGTCACAAATGATATCGATTTTGATAAAAACCACACAATATATATTCTGACGGGGGCAAACCGTGGCGGAAAGACAACGGTCACTCAGGCTGTCGGCATCATATATGTTCTTGCCCAAGGCGGTATTTTTGTTCCTGCAACGACTTTTAACTATAAGCCGATTGATTGTGTTTACACACATTTTCCTGCCGATGAAGACAAAACGCTTGATTTGGGAAGACTCGGCGAGGAATGTATTCGTTTTAAGGAAAACTATAATGAGTGCACGAGTGATAGCTTATATCTTCTCAATGAATCATTTGCCACAACCTCATTTGAAGAGGCATACTACATAGCAAAGGATTCTGTCAAGGCTCTTTTGAAAAAGTCTGTCAGGACTATTTATAACACACATATGCACAAGCTTGGAGAAGATGTTTCGGAGCTCAATAAAGAAAATCCTGATGCGCAGGCTAAATCGCTTGTTGCTAAAAATGATGGTGGGAAGCGCTCTTTTAAGATTGAGGTCGCTCCGCCTGAGGGAATGTCTTATGCAAGGGATATTGCAGAAAAATATGGAGTTACCTACGAAATGCTTACAGACGGAATGTGATATTTGTTTTATAAATCATAAACAAAGCAAACAGAGACTAAAATGGCAAAAGGCTTATACCAGTTAATATTAATATCTATTTAAAAGGGAGTATAAATATGTCTGAAATATTGAATATTATCGAAGAATTCAAAAAAGGTTGTAGTTGCGGGAAAAAGCACGACACAGCAGTTAAAGATGTTGTGATTGAATCAGGTGCTGTAAATCGCGTGGGAGAGATTCTTAAGAAAAATGGCTTTTCAGAAAATGTTCTCCTCGTTGCAGATAAAAACACATTGAAAGCATCTGACGGCATAGACAAAAGCTTAAATGAATTTAATGTTGAATATAAAATCTATGACAATCTTCGTCTTGCGACGATGGAAGAAGTTGAAGTTATTGAAAGCCTGATTAAAGATAGGGATATGTCTGTTTTATCTGTGGGTACGGGCTCGATAAATGACATATCAAGACTTGCTGCTGCAAGACAAAACAAGCTTTTATGTATTTTCGGAACGGCTCCGTCTATGGATGGATTTGCATCATATAGTTCTCCTATAGTTTCAAATGGTTTTAAATATTCATATCCTGCAAAAAGCCCCGAGGTCATCATAGGTGACACAAAAATACTTGCAAATGCACCTTGTGAGCTCAAATCTGCAGGCTTTGGAGATATGGTTGCGAAATATGTTGGCTTGGTTGACTGGCAGATTTCTGCTCTGTTAACAGGAGAATATTACTGCGAAAAGATTGCTCATCTCACGCGAGCTGCAGTTGATGAGCTTATGGAAATGGCAGATAAAGTCACGCTAAATGATGAATATACTGCAGGTAAAATTTTCGAAGCCTTGTTAAAAACGGGAATAGGAATGAGCTTTGCCCAGAACTCAAGACCTGCAAGCGGAAGCGAACACATCATATCTCACCTTCTTGAATGTGTTGAGCTCCGCGATGGAATACTTCCTAATTATCACGGTGATGACATTGGCGTGGCAACTTTAAAAATGCTTGAATATTATAACAAGCTGGCAGAGTTTGACGAAATAGAAACGCAAGATGAAATTGTCGATTGGGACGATGTTTTTGAATTTTACGGGAATATGAAGGATGATGTTGTCTCCTGCAATTTTCCGGATAATATTATAGATGGCGTAGATAAAAATGTTTTGAGGCAGAGCTGGGGCAAAATAGTTGAGATTATAAAAAGTGTGCCGAGTCTCGAAGAATGCAGAAACGCTATGATGAAAGCAGGTTGTAAAATGAATGTTAAGGAGATAGGTAAGGATGAAAAACTGTTTGAAAAATGCATAGAATATTCTCCTTATATGAGAAAAAGGCTGACTCTTTTGAGACTTAAAAATATGATTAAACAATAAGAATAATGGAAGAAATGGGGCTGCAGCATTTTGCTGCAGCCCCATTAAAATGTCAATCGCAGTTGCACCTGCACTTTACAAGACAGACAGAACTTATAATCAG
Organism: Clostridia bacterium; assembly: GCA_045576235.1. GTDB lineage: Bacteria > Bacillota > Clostridia > UBA1381 > UBA9506 > SIG437. The sequence continues at coordinate 8,443 of JAZNGA010000044.1, read as the reverse complement.
AAGTGAGAAGAAAAACAGCAAAAATCCTGTTATAATCGCGCCTGCTATGCTTGTTGCCGCAAAAGATATGCCGAGCAGCACTAATGAAGTCAAAACTGTTCCTAAAATCCCCACAAAAAATGTTGTCAGATTTCTGCAACAGAATTTTCGTTCTGAATAAGATGCAGAGGAAGTCAAAAGCTCTATGCCCAAATATCCGACAGCGATACCTAACAGCACCCACAAAAATGCGGGAGTTATGGTTATAGTTGCAGTAAAGGTTAAAACTGTCGTGATAAAACCGATAATTATGCTTGCAAGAACCGCCTTCACAGTGCAGAACATTTCACAGCTGCAATTTGTTGTGTTCATATATTTCACCCCCATTTCATAATATGCTGAAGGAAGAAGATATGTGAAAAAGGCAGATATTGTGCTTGTTATCACCCTTTGCTTGCTTGACATAAATGAAATTATGTAATAAAATATTTCTAAAGGGATGTTTTTGATCTCAAGGGACATCATCAGTTTTGTTCTTGGGACTTTTTTTAAATTGTTGCGTCCGTGTTTTTTTATTTTGCAATCAATAAATTATGATAAAAGAGAGATTAATTATGGATATTTCAGTTATTGATAAAAACCTTGCACAGACGGGGATTGAAGGAGTCGAGCTTGAGTGGATAAGCTCTCACGATGAGCGCTTTTCTGTTCATGGAGTTTATTATGATGAAAAAGAAGGGCTATATGTGCGAATGCCCGTAGATGTCGCGAAAGAAGCAAACATAAATTTAGGCGGTCTTGCCATGCTGACATCAGGCGGCAGACTTCGCTTTGTCACAGATTCTCCCTATATTGCAATAAAAGCTTCCGTGCCTGCCAGAAAACCCATGCCCCATATGTCAATAACGGGAAGCACAGGTTTTTCTGTTTATGCTGACGGAGTTTTTCAAAACAGGGTTTCACCTGTTTTTGACGATTTTAAAAATATGCCGGCAAACCCCATTGACGGAAAAGTTATTTTTGCTGAAAAAAAAGACTTCATAAAAGTGGGGAAAAAACAACTTGTTGAGATTTATTTTCCGCTTTATGGCGGAGTGTTTGAGCTTTATATCGGTGTTGCTCCCGGCTCTGAAGTAGAATGTGCGCCGCCGTATAAGCATAAAAAGCCCATGCTTTTTTATGGCAGCTCCATCACGCAGGGAGCTTGCGTTTCAAGACCTGGAAATGATTACATTTCCATTATTGCAAGAAGGCTCGACTCAGACTACATCAATCTCGGTTTTTCAGGCAGCGGCAATGCAGAGGATGCGATGCTTGACTATATCACGAGCATTGACGCATCACTTTACGGATTTGACTATAATTTGTATCCCAACCGAAAAGACAGGGTTCTTCCGCCTCATTTCTCGATTTATGAAAAAATAAGAAAAATGCATCCTGATGCAGCAATAATTTTATATGACAAGCCGGGGGACTTATGGGCAGAAAGAGAAGCAATAATCCGCTCGACATATGAAAAAGCAAGAGAGCTGGGAGATGAAAATGTCGGCTTTGTTCCGGCAATTGCTCTCTGGGGAGAAAAAGAGCGCGACGCATGCACAGTCGACCTTCTTCATCCCAATGACCTTGGCGCAATGCGAATGGCAGATGCGCTATATCCGGTTATTTTCGAGTTGCTGGAAAAAAATCATGAGACGGAAGAGTCTTTTTAAATTGACAATTTTCTCAAGCTATGATAGAATCAATTCGTTAAATATTCTATGCGGTTTATCGCGGTAAGACTGGGGATGAAAGGATAGCGGTGGTCACGACAGAAGAGACGATAACTCAAAAAGAAAATAACATAAAATCAAAAGTTTGGCAAATTTTATTCGGCGCGATTTGTTCTGTTGCTGTCGTAATTGCATTTTTGTTGTTTTTTTCAGCGTTATGGTATGAAAAATATTTTGCGAACACAGGATTTGATTCCGTGCTTTACGCCATTTTTTCAAATACTGAAGGCGCAAATCTTGACATTTTGAACAGCTTTTATCTTGAAGGCGTTTTGCCGGTGATTTTTTTCAGCTTTCTGATTTTGTTACTGATATTTTCCGGAAAAATTAAAAAGCTGTGGCTGAAAAAAATAAAATATTGGCATAAAATGGTGTTTTCATTGTTGCTTTCAGCTGTGCTGATTATAGTTGCAGGAGCTAAAGTGAATGTTTTTGGCTACATTCAAAAGATTATGCTGCAAACAACTCTCTATGAAGATTATTATGTTGAGCCAAATGGGGAGGTTATCAAGTTTCCAAATGAAAAAAGAAATCTGATTTTCTTGTTTTTGGAATCTATGGAAACGACATATATGTCAGAAACAGACGGCGGTGCGCTCAAAGTAAATGTTGTTCCGAATCTCACAAGACTCGCCGAAGAAAACATAAATTTTTCTCAAAATGACAGTGTTGGCGGCTTTTTAACTCCAAGCGGAACAAGTTGGACTGTTGCGGCGATGGTTTCGCAGACAAGCGGTGTTCCTCTTAAAGCCTCGAGCGGCTTTCTTGAAAATAACATATATGGCAAGGAATCCTTTCTACCTGGCATTGTTTCGCTTTCAGACATTTTAAACGAAAATGGATATTATCAGGCGCTTTGCATAGGTTCCGATGCTTCATATGCCAACAGAGATGTCTATTTCAAGCAGCATAAGACAGATGACATATTTGACTATTCTGAAGCAAAAAAAGAAGGCATCATAGAAGAAGATTACCATGCATGGTGGGGCATGGAGGATAAATATGTTTTTGAATATGCTAAAAACAAGCTTTTAGAGATGGAAAAGCGTGATGAACCTTTTGCGCTCACTGTTCTCACGGCAGACACTCATTTCCCCGATGGCTATATATGCGAGCTCTGTGACGATGAATTTTGCGAGCAATATCACAATGTTATATCTTGTGCTGACAGGCAGGTCGGTGACTTCATAAGCTGGATAGAGAAGCAAAGCTTTTATGAAAACACGACAATTGTGATTTGCGGAGACCATATGACAATGGACAATCAATATGCTTCAAGAAACATTCCAAAAGACTATGAAAGACATATCTATAATTGTTTTATAAACTCAGCGCAAAAAATGAAAAACTCTAAAAACAGAATATTTACGAGCGTTGATATTTTTCCGACTGTTCTTTCTGCATTAGGATGCGAAATCAGGGGAGAAAGGCTCGGTCTCGGGACAAATCTTTTTTCAGGAAAACAGACGCTTGCAGAAGAACTTGGCTATGATGTGCTTGACCGCAAGCTGATTTACAGCTCAAATTTCTATATTAAAAATTTTATGATTGACGAAAAAAAATAAAAATTTTATAAAAAAGGATGATAGATTATGTACACAATTTATGTAATTTTTAAAAGTTTTGACGGTAAACGAGAGGCTTTTATTGAAAAGGTGAAGGCAGAGGGAATAGTTGATGAAATCAGAGCAGAAAACGGCTGCTTAAGATATGACTACTATTTTTCCGAAAAAGACCCGAATGAAATTTTGCTCATAGAAGCATGGGAGAGCAAAGAGCATCAGCAAATTCACATAGAGCAGCCTCATATGGCGCGTTTGCGTGAAATCAAGGGAGACTACATAGTTTCAACAGAGCTTGGTGAATTTGAAATTAAATAGTGAAAAAGATATAGGGGAAGTTAAATAAAATGACAAAATATGGTTTTTATGAAATTGACATAACGCCGCAGCTTGGATGCTCAATTCCCGGCTATTTCGAACAGAGAATAATTGACGACATTTTAACGCCGCTTTATGCAAAGGCAATTGTTGCAGATGATGGTAAGAAAGTGACGGCAATCTGCGTCATTGATGCAATCTGCGTGATGGATGATATGTGTGAGAAGGCGGTCTCAAGAGTTGTTAAGGAAATCGGACTTGACCCTGAAGGAATTCTCATTCAGGCAACGCATATCCACACGGGCGGACCTGTCAGACCAAATGAAGATGCTGATGAAGAGCGCGGCAAGCGCTACAGAGAGTGGGTTGCCGATAAAATCAGCGACTGCATAATTTTAGCATATCGCCGCAGAGAAGAAATGACAGCAGTTTTCAATATGAAAAAGGTTTATGACATCTCCTTCGTGCGTAACTACATTATGGCTGACGGAAGTGTCAGAACAAACCCCGAATTTGGAAATAAAGACATCGTGAAGCGTGTTGCAGAAGCTGACCCTGACATGCCATATCTTTTCTTTAAAGATTCGAGCGGAAAGGCAAGGGGTGCGCTTGTGAATTTTGCATGCCACCACGACTGTGTTCACGGAACTGCAGTGTCGTCTGACTATTCAGGCATTCTTGCAAAAGAGCTGCGAGAAAATTTTGGTAAGGATTTCATTTCCGTGTTCATAAACGGTTTCTGCGGAAACATAAATAACTGGGACTGCATAAAAGGAACAGAAGCGCCACCTGTTGAAAATCATATCGTGATGGGTAAAACGCTTGCTAAGGCGTTGATTGACACGCTTGATGACGCCAAAGCCATGAGTGATGAACTCGTTGATTTTAAGAAAGAACTCATGGCAATCAAACGCCGTGAGATTGCTCCTGAAATAATCGAAAAAGCTAAAGAATATTTAAACAAAGAGCGCGTAGCAGTTGACATAAGCAATGCGCAGGGCGACAGCTATCTGATAGCGACGGCGCCATCAATCATCAGAATCTATGGCGATGATGCTCCAAAGGAATTTAAGCTCTATTCGCAGGCAATCAGACTTGGTGACTGCCTGATTTATGCGCTTCCGGGCGAGGTTCATTCACAATACGGGGAATATATTAAGCAAAATGCGCCGACAGACAAGGTGTTTTTAGCAGAGCTTGCAAATGCAAGAGCGCAATATATCCCGATTGCCGAGCTTTATGATGCAAAAAATGTTTATGAAGCTGCACCGACAGCCTGCACGCTTTGCGAGAGTGGCGGAATGGAGCTTTCTGAAAAAGCAGTGGAACTTGGTAATAAGCTTTTTAAATAGTGAAAAAGGGGATGCATCAAAATGATATGATTTTGCTGCAGCCCCTTAATGATTTATCGGAGAATGATTTGAAAATATCCATACTTGACAGATGTTAAAAAATATGACAATGTTTTGGAGGGGGAAGTATGTCAAAGCAGATTTTTGTGTGTGCGCTGAGCCTGATTGCTTTTGCCACAAGTGTTTTGGGCTGCTTAATTGTTCTGTTCAGAAAAACAGAAGGGAAAGGGCGCTTTTTTGCAGGCAGAAAGACAATTATCTTCACAGGTTTTCTTTTGCTTGCCCTATGGTTTTTCAATCTTGCAATTTCTTTAAAAAACAGCTCCATAGAATTTGTTTCCTTTCTTTGTGTGTGGCCCGAAAGGATTCCGAAGATAATCGGCTGTCTTGTTGACTCGTTGAAATTTTTCGGAGCAGATGCAAGCTTTGACGAGTTTGTTTCAGAAATGGGAAAACTTGCAAAGGCGGGCTTTAATGTGCCTGACAGTTCAGTCCCGTTTTTTAGAATTTATGCATCTTTAATATATCTTCTGGCGCCCGTGGCAGGTGGTGCGGTTGTGTTTGACCTGATAACAAGCATATTCCCGAAAGTGAAGCTTTCTTTTGCTTTTTTTCGCGTGTGGAGAGAGATTTTCTATTTCAGCGAGCTGAATGAACAGACATTAACAATGGCAAAAAGTATAATGAAAGAAAAAAACAATTTCTTGAAAAAAGGACTAAAGCCCATAATAGTTTTCACCGATGCCTACATAGATGAGAAGCACGAAAAAAGCACGGAGCTTTCCCTCAGCGCTAAAAATCTCGGTGCAATATGCATAAGCGACGACCTGCTTCACATTCGCATCAGGCCATTTAAGAAAAAAATCTTCCTGGTTGATGAAAATGATAACAACAACATCCGCGTTCTTGTTTCGCTGACAAAAAATAAAAAAGCATTATTTTTAAGAAATGCTGAAATTTATTTCTTCACCCACAGTAACGCGATTGCAGATGTTGGAGACAAGGTTAAATCGGGCTTTTTAAAAGATGCCCACATTAAAAAAGCTCCGAAAATCATAGCGGTTAATCCCTTTAGAAATCTGTCGAGAAATCTTCTTTTTGATTTGCCGCTTTATGCTCCGCTTGTGGGCCGCAATTCAAGCGAAAAGACGCTCAATGTCACAATCATGGGAACGGATAACATTGGAACGGAAATGTTTTTATCAACATATTGGTATGGACAGATTTATGGTTATGAGCTTTGCATCAATGTGATTTCAAAAGAGTCAGAAAAGGAGTTTGTTGACAAGATTAATTTCATAAATCCTGACATTTTTGACAGTTGTGTGCGTGTTAGGGGCGTGAAACGGTCAGAAGGCGTTGATGAAGCTTTTTCAGCCTTAGACGGAACAACGAAAAATTTTGCAAACATAATGAGAAAATATTATCAAAAAGACGGCTTGGCAAATCCATATTTTAAGTTCAGATATTATCAGACAAATGTCGCAGATGATGATTTGGAGGTCAAGGTTTCTGAAAAGCTCTGGGAAGATGATTTTAAAATTATTGACTCGGATTATTTGTTTGTTTCAGTCGGCAGTGACGGTGAAAATCTTGCCGTTTCCGACAAAATGAGAACTTTTGTTTCGCTTTATCATAAAGAGGAAAAAATGAAAAACAGTGTCATAACATATGTTTTGTATGATACAGAGCTGACAGAGTTTATGAAAGAAGAAAATGAAAGGCAAAAAGGCGATGTTTATATGTATGCTCTCGGAGGGCTCTCTGATGTGTATGATATTGAAAACATCTGCATGAAGAAGAACGAAAAGCAAATAAAAACTATCAAAGACTCATATGATAAGATTGCAAAAAAGATGACAAAGGATAATTATATGAGTCAGCAGTATGAATATTGGGCGAACATTGCAAGAGCATACCATCTGCGTTATAAGGTTTTTTCTGCAGGGAAGATAAAAACTTCCGTGTTTGAAAAGGAAAAGATGACTGAAAACGACGGGTATGATGCATATGTTGACGCAATCCAAAAAGATGATATGCTGAAATGCCGCTTGGCATGGCTTGAACACAGAAGATGGAATGCTTTTATGAGAACAAACGGATTTAAGTGTCCGAAGGATTTCACGGTTTACAGCTCCGAGACTAAAACGCATAAAAATCTTGATTTGAAGCTTCATCCTTGTCTTGTTGAATGTGATGAGGAACGAATGGATTTTTTCTCGCTGGAGGAAACTGTTTCAAAAGACGATTTCGACATGCTTGATATGTTCTCGTTTAAAGCATATCACGAATTTTATAAGCACAAAAACCCTGATGATAAAAGGAATTTTAAACAATATGATTTCCCGATTTATGATTTTCCGCTTGTTGACGGGAAAATTGACGAGAACTATTTAAAAGCCGATGACTAAAGCTTGGGGAGAAAAAAGTATGAAGAAAAATTATAAGCTTTTAATGGATGCAGAGATTGAAAAAATCAAAAAGAGAGGGCGTCGTCCGTCTCTTTTGCTCCATAGTTGCTGCGCCCCGTGCTCAAGCGCTGTTTTAGAGGTTTTAAATGAGCATTTTGACATAACTCTTTATTTTTATAATCCAAACATTTTCCCAAAGGAAGAGTTTGATTTTCGCTATTTTGAGCTTGAAAAACTTGTTTGTCAAATGGGGTTTAGCGATGTTAAGCTCTTTAAAGAAAAATATGATGATGCAGAATTTTTTGAGATTGCAAAAGGGCTTGAAAAGCTTGCCGAAGGCGGAGCAAGATGCGAAAAGTGTTACAGATTGAGACTTTCAAAAGCTGTTTCATATGCTGAAGAAAACGGGTTTGACTATGTGACAACAACGCTTTCAATCAGTCCCCACAAAAACGCGGAGTGGATAAACGAGATAGGGTTAGAGCTTGAAAAGGAGCATAACATAAAATTTCTTTGCTCCGATTTCAAAAAGGGAGAAGGCTATAAGCGTTCGTGTCAGCTTTCAAAAGAATTTAATCTCTACAGACAAAATTACTGCGGTTGCATCTATTCAAAGCAATATGCAGAAAAAAATATGTGAGGAAGTGATTTTATGCCATATGTTGAAATTAAATGTTATCCTAAAGATGAAGAAACAAAAAAGAAGGTTGCAAACGAAATTAACGAGATTTTCTTGAAATATTGGGGTTGCCCAAAGGAAGCCATTTCAATTTCTTTAGAAGAGATTGCTCCGGAAAACTGGGAAAATGTCGTTAAAAATGACATCGAGCCAAACAAGGATAAAATGATGATTCTTTCAGGGGAAAAGAAGTTTTAATTTATATGAGGAGAAACTTAAAAGAGCTGTGGCAAAATGAACTGCACCAGTTTGTGCAGACAGCACAAAAAAGCTACTATGGTAGTTAATATTAAATTTTAAGCAACATACTGACATCGTTTTTCCAACGGTGTCAGTTTTGTTTTAATTTGTATTCTTTCATTGTTGTAAA
>JAZNGA010000043.1:0-72178 GCA_045576235.1 Clostridia bacterium | reverse complement strand
GCAGCTTGCAGGTGCAATGGCGGGTGCTAACAACACCTACAACAATGGAAACACCTTTAACAATCACTACACAATAAATTCAGCAAACAATTCACCAAAAGCAACAGCAGATGCAATCAAAAACCAAATGACAATGCAACGCATGCTGTTTGCCACAAGATAAGGAGGAACAATATGTTACATATTACATACGAAAACAAAAACGGAAAACTTAATTTTGAGGGGGGAAACGGTCGAAGCTCCTGGCGAATTCTTGAAATTGACGGACTCGGCATAGCTCCTAAAACATTTAACACTGCCCAATATCCTGCTGCAATCGGACAGCGCACGATATCTGAAACAATCGGGGCAAGAACAATCACAATTCAGTGTGATGTGAATTCTATTCAAAGCCAATTGGGCAGAACAAAAAGCAACCAATGGGAGATTTCTAAGGCGTTAAAAATTTTAAACGAGCCGGGAACATTACTAATTTCCGATGGCACGAAAACAAGGAAAATCAATGCCCGTTGCACAGAAGCTCTGCAGGGAAAGCGCCACGGCGGTTATTCCGTCTTTGCAATGCAGTTCGTGTGCGACTATCCATATTTTGAAGATAAAGATGCAAACACGGTGCTGTTATTTAAAGCTGAAAATCTTATCGGAACGAACAAAAGATGGTATTTAGAAGATGGTCAATTAACATCGGACGCTATTGAAACAGGTAAGTTTACGCTTCCATGTTTGTTCACACGACGCATATCAGAGGGGAATGTTTTTAATGTCGGAGATGCTGACACAGAGCCAATCATCAGAGTTTATCTGGATGGAGGAGAATATAATGGAACCGATGGAACATCAGGAAATCTCATTATTCACAATGAAACTACAAAACAGGAGATTGAGTTAAATCTGCAGGGGGCTGCAAACACGACAGAAATTATCGTGGATATTCCAAACCGAAAGATATTCAGGCAGGATAATAAAAATTTAATACATTATCTTGCGCCGACTAGTTTTTTAAGTGATTTCTGGCTCCAAAAAGGTCAGAATCTCATCAGCGTGGATAACTACATTTCAGAAGATTGTTTAATTGTGTGTGAATTTTCTAATAAATATATTGAGGCGGTGATTGAATGAGTGTGACAATTCCCGACATTCGTTTTTTTGATTTTGATTTTAAACTGCTTCATGTAGAAAATGAATTTTTGAGTAGTAACTGGACTGTTTACTACAACGATATCGGCACATTTGAAGCACACTTTGACACAGGAAGCGATGCATTGCCCGTGGTAATGGAGAACGATTACCTTGTGGCAGTGCAGGGGAATTTATCTGCGATTATCGTAGGCAAGAAGGTAGCAGACGAGCTTATCATATATGGCCGCACTTGTAATTGGCTGCTTACAAAGCGTATTGTTGATGCCTTTGACACCACTACTGATAATATTGATGTCCTATTAAAAGAAAAAGTCGGAGAGGCTTTTTCAGATGTTAATAATTTTGAAGTAAATGCTATTTCCAATCTCCCAACGATTACAGCAAGTCGTGATGATAAATGTGAAACATTTTCGTTAGTGCAGGAATGCTTGCAGTTGGTAAATTTAGGGCATGAACTCAAGTTTGACACTGTAAAATCCAAGTGGATTTTTAAGATATTAAGAGGAAATGAAAACAACCCTCTTGTTATATCAACTGTAAATCGGAATGCCCATGATGTTTCTTTAGAAAGTGATTTGCTAAATCTATGCACTCAGGGATGGTATAAGAGGCAATATCAGGAAGACGGTGAATCAATTGTTCTATGGAAGAGATTCCCTGAAACCCCATCTAAAACAGGCATTTTAAGATGGGAAAGCCTTCTCTCTGCAAAGAGCGAAAGCGAGGCTCAAGCTTCTATTCATAATATGCAAAAGACTAATAAAATAAAATTGAAAACAATCGGTGTGCGTTTTGGGAACGATGAAGATTATACACTTGGGGACATCGTTTCTGTAGAATGGCAAAACGGAAATTATAAAAAGCGTGCAAAAAAGCGTATTATTGGCGTAAATCTTTGGTATGAAGCTGAAAACATCGGCGAAGAACCTATATTTGAAGATGTAAATTAACAACAAAAAAAGGTCCTGCATTTTTGCAGGGCCTTTTATCTTAAGGAGTGAAAAAAATATGGCTAAAAATCAAGGCTATGATATTACAGGACAGAGGTTTGGTAAACTGGTTGTTTTAGGTAAAGGTGAAAGCAAAGGTCCGGGTCGGACAACATGGAATTGCGTTTGCGATTGCGGAAACAAAAAAACAATTCGAGGAGATGCTTTAAAGAGTGGGCAAACAACATCCTGCGGGCGTTGTCTCCGCAGTGAAAAGACAGCAAAATCATCGTTTGCTATGGTACCCGTATCTATTAAAGAAATTGAAAAGGAAGCGAGACTCAAGCAGCTTTCCTTTGGTCAGTATGTGGCAAAAGAATATGCAAAGCGTGTAATAGGAGGAATTTAAATTATGACAACATCAAATGAACAACTGGAAAAGCTGATTTATGAGTATCAAGCTTATACAGAAAAAATAGTTAATCGATTTTACTATTTTGCAGACAATGCAATTAAGGATGAATTATGCCATGTGGGGTTAATTGGTCTATGGAAAGGAATTTTGGCATATTATAAAAAGGGTCACGAGAATTTTGAACGCAAAGAATTTGTTGATACAATTTGTGCATATATCCGCTATGAAATGGCAGCTTTATTTCATTCTCTAAAAGCAATGAGAGTAAGCGGTAACCAATGGAGTAATTTTGTCAACACAAAACAACTTTTAAATGCAAATCCCGATGCAACGGAGGAACAACTTAAAAACATCATAAAAGAGGCAGGTCTCAGATATGACTGGTATCTAAAAGTAAAGGAAGCGATAGAGCCTATATCTTTAGATGTGACAATTAGCGAAGACAGCGATGAAAACATGTATGAACTTTTAGTTTATGATGATAATGAAACAAATCGCTTTGAAAATCAATCCTATATTGATTATATTATTGATTCGGCTATGTATGGAGTGAAGCTTGACAGAGACAAAAAATTGATTCGCACTTGGCTGAAAAGTGTTAATGATGGGAAAAAGTTAACTTTTGCAGAACTTGCTAAAAGATATTGCTTAAGCACACATATGGTTTCTGTTATCATAAATAGATTCATTGATATATGTCGATTCGTGCGCGATTGTGAATTTGCGTTCTCTAAAAATCCTAACGGCGTAATTTATATGCCTGAAATTGCGGAAAAAAATAAAACCTATAATGGAAAGAAAATTCCGGGAATAAAGTGGGTCCTTCCAAACAGAATGTGGAAGGTTGAAATTACGATTGGTAAAAGAAAATCAATATATATTGGTCATTTTAAAAAATATGAAGATGCGGTCAAAGCACGCCGTGATGCAGAAATAAAATATCGTGGATTTAGCAAGATTGATATTTAATTAAATAAAGCCGAAGCAAAGGAAAGCTATGCTTCGGCTTTTTTAGTTGAGTATCACATATGTTTTTGAAATTTCAGCATCTATCTGGTCAAGCTTTTTCTGGATTGAGGTTGCTTCACTCTTGGATGCCGTCTGGAGCTGACCTGTTAAAGTTGCATAGGTTGAGGTTTTATCCTCTCGAGTCATGCTCTGAGTTGCACCAAGTGCGTCAAGCTTTGACATAACACTATAATAATCAGATTGCGACATAGAGTAGGTTCCGTTTGAATAAGGGAAGCTTGAGAGCATTTGTTTAGCAAGCGCTCTTTTCTCATAGTCAACAGTTACATTAACCGTAACCTTAATCTTTGAAGGAACATTCACTTTTGGAGTAGTCTCCTTTGCGGGGGATTGTGTTACTGCAGGCTTTTTGTCTTCCGTTTTCACACTCTGTGTCTTGGGGGTAGAAGTGTTCTCTGCAGTTTTAGTTTCCACTTTTTTTGTCTCATCCGCTTTTGATTTTTCAGGTGCTTTTGTTGCAACAGGAGGCGCTGTGGTCTGAACAGGTGGAGCAGGAGTCTTGCTTTCCTCGGGCTCTGCCTCATTTGCCTCTTCTGTTTCCACAGGCATTGCCGCTCTTGATAAAGAAGCCACAAGCGGTTCATGTGTCGCAATGGAGTTATCGGGCATTACAGTGATATTTTTTCCATCTAAAAGATTTAACGAAACAACAGAAATTGCAATTACAGCTGCTGCTGAAACAGATGCTGCAAGAATATTTCTGAAATTTAATATATTTTTCTTGCTTTTTGCCTTTTTAGCCTCAATGAGCTTTTTATGTAAATTATCATTGAAATCAGCTGATGGTGAGATTTCTGGTAAATCTGCAGTAGCGTTTATGATGTTTTTCAGGAACTCATATTCGAGGCGGCAATCTTCACATTCTTTTAAATGCTGTTTAACAGCATCTGAATCAATATGAGTGAGTGCATTATCAAGATATAAAGGAATTAAATTTTTAATTTCGTTGCAATCATTCTTCATTCAGAAAGCCTCCCTTCAATAATAATAGACGATAAATTAAATGAAAAGTTCCTTGTTTTTTTCTAAAAGTTTCTTAAGGCGCATTCTTGCTCTGCTTATTCTTGACTTGACTGTTCCTACATTGGTCGAAGTGATATTGGCGATGTCCTCATATGAGAGCCCGTCAATGTCGCGGAGAGTGATGACGATTTTGTGATCATCATCAAGGTCATTTAAAGCATCCTTCAAAGCCTCAAGCGCTGCTTTTTTCTGGGCTGAAACATCAGGAGAGTATGTATCATCGGGGATTTCGATTTCCTGATTTCCGTCCTCGTTTGTCACATTTAAGCTCGTTTTAGAAATCTTTTTTTGATTTCGGAGCATATCCAAGCAAACATTTGTGACGATTTTATAAATCCAGGTCTTAAAGGAAGAGTTTCCTTCAAATTTGTCTAACGATGAATATATTTTAAGATAAGCCTCCTGAAGTGCGTCTTCGGCATCCTCGCGGTTTTTTAATATTCTGAAAGCGTGGTTCAGAAGCTTATTCGTGTAAGGCGATATGAGTTTTTCAAAAGCTTCAACATTGTTTTTTGACGCCTTTTCAATGAGCTCGTGTTTATTCAAAGCCGAGAGCACCTCCTTTTGAGTTATCATTTTTATCGAAGTTTATAAAATAATTTGGACTGGGTTAAAATTCAGACGGTCGCATGAAACGAGCTTATATGTAATTCCGTTTGCTGCACCATCAAATGCATTTTTTGCGCTTTGGGCGTGAAGATGACCATAAACACAAAAATCCACACCCTTAATTCTCATTACATTGGCAAATTCTGAATTAATGTCCGGTGGGTAGTGGAGCATTACAATGATTTTTTCGGGATTAAACTTTTTTGCCATATCAATAGATAATGAAAGTCGCGCAAGCTCCCTTTGGAAAAGCCTTTCGTCATCTGCTTTTGTCAGATTGTCAGGATATCCCTTCGTTCCGCAAATTGCTGTCTTATTATAGAGAACGGCAGAATTGTGGATGAATTGAATGGTTTTAAGATTATTCTCTTTTAAAAAGGAATTCATCTTTGTGACTGTTTCCCACCAATAGTCGTGATTTCCTTTTGTGATTATTTTTTTGCCCGGAAGACTGTTAATAAACTTAAAATCTTCGAGCGCATCTTTTAAATATGTTCCCCAGGAAGTGTCGCCCGGCATAAGAACAATATCCTCGTCTTTTATCGAGTTTATCCAGTTTTGTTTTAAAATGTCAGTGTAGTTTTCCCAACAGCTGCCAAAAATGTCCATTGGCTTGTCAACAGAAAAGCTCAAATGTAAATCAGAAATTGCAAATATAGCCATTAGCTTGTCTCCCGCACATATTTAAAAACCCTTGACGCCTGATGAGAAGGCAAGGGAAAAAGAAAAGGTGTTTTTAAAAAACGAAAACCGAGTTTTAAAAACACCCCCAAAACCTGGAATGATTAAGCAGTTATTTCGTAAACACTTACCTGCTTTTTGTTTTTGCCTTTACGCTCAAATTTCACCTGACCGTTTACTAAAGCAAATAATGTATCGTCTCCGCCTTTGCCAACATTCACACCGGGATGAATTTTTGTTCCTCTCTGTCTTACGAGGATATTTCCAGCAAGAACTGTCTGTCCGTCTGCTTTCTTAACACCAAGACGCTTAGCCTCGCTGTCACGGCCGTTTCTTGTGCTGCCGACACCCTTTTTGTGAGCAAAAAGCTGAATGTCAAATCTAATCATTAGCTGCACCTCCGTTCAATAATAACAATATAATCTTTATACTGCTGTTCAATGTTTTTTAAAGTTAAATACATACTGTTTATCAGCACTTTAGCGCCATATTCTTCTTCAGAATTAAGCTTCTTTGGCAACATACATTCCAAAAAACCATCGCGGACCTTAGCTTTAACCCTGATGCCGACAACATCTGAAAGACCGTTCACAACAGTCATTGCAGCAGTGGTGACAGCTGAACAAACAATGTCGCTGCCTTTTTCGCTATAGCCCGAATGACCCTGAATCCTAAATCCGCTGACAGAACCTTTTTTTCGATAGAAAATCGTAACTTCGGTCATGATTACGCTTCTATTTTTTCAATTACGACTTTTGTGTAGGGCTGTCTGTGTCCCTGCTTTTTCTTGTAACCGCTCTTTGGTTTATATTTGAAAACAATAACTTTTTTAGCTTTGCCTTCCTTTAAAACCTTAGCAGTAACTTTAGCACCTTCAACATAAGGAGCACCAACTTTTAAGTCTGCACCTTCGCCGACAGCTATAACCTTGTCGAAAGAAACAGCTTCTTCTTCGCCTAATCCGAGCTTTTCAACATAGATAGCATCACCTTCAGCGACTTTATACTGTTTTCCGCCTGTTTCAATAATTGCGTACATATCGCACCTCCTCCATCCTTGCTCGCTGTGTCGTAAAATTAAGGTAGGCATAGCGCCGTTTGAGACCTTTCACACGCGGCTCCCATCATTATAACATCAATGAAAGCATTTTGTCAACTGTTTTTTTGATAATAATTTTATTCCAGACCATAATATATTAAGACAATGTAATTTTCTTCACCTTTTTCTCATATAAATTAACATAAATAATTTACATGGGAAGAGTGATTAAATGATTAAGGGTTTACGAAGGACATGTGCTTTTCATATTAAAAGCAACATTTCATACTATGTTTTGCTTTTGTGCGCCTTTGTGTGTGGTGGTATTGTTGCTGCCGCTTGCGTTTTAGGATTGTCTGAGCTGAGCCTGAAGGAATTGTCAATATATTTTGATGATTTTTTTACGAGCATAAATTCTGAAGGGTCAGCTTCTTTTGATATTTTCAAAATGGCTGCAGCGTCAAACATGAAGCTATACATTTTCCTGATATTGCTTTCAATGATGGCTATAGGTGCGCCTTTTATAGCCGGGGTTGCAATTCTGTTTGGATATTCGTTCTGGTTCACATTGTTTTTTATTTTTAAAATATATGGAATCAGAGGAATAGTGTTTGTGGTTGGTGGAATGCTGCCTCATCAGTTGATTTTGTTGCCCTGCTATGCGTTGACACTTCAGGTTTGTCTTCGTTTTTCTGTTTCTCTTTTTAAAGGGAAGTCAGATTTTAAGGCGTCACTTGTGCCTTTTCTGATAAAAATAGCGGTGCTTTTTCTTGTTTCAATCTTATCAGCGCTGCTTGAGGCATATGTTGAGCCGATTTTTTTAGAACTGATGTCTTCGCTTTTTTTAACCGATGCACACTAAAAACTTTTAATGGATAAAATTATCATTTACATTTAAGAGAAAATGTTTTAAAATAAGAAAGAGAAAATCTTTTGCAGAGGTGAAGTTGTCGTGCCGAAGATAATGGAAGAATATATAGAATATCTTGAAAATTATAAAAAGCTTTCTAAAAACACGCTTGTTTCATATATGCGTGACATAAAATTTTTTGTTGATTTTCTGGAAGATAATAATGTAGATAGCTTTGAAAAAGCAAAAACCTCACATATAAATGCATATATAAAATTTTTGCAGTCATCGGGGCGAGCCGACACAACTATTCTTAGGAATTTTGAGTCGGTTAAGAATTTCTACATATATCTCAAAAAGACGGGAAAGATTGACGAAAATCCAACAGATGAGGTCGCATCCCCGAAAATCACAAAAAAGCTTCCTGAAATTCTTTCTTTTGAGGAGATTGAGAAATTGCTTTCTTCCCCTAAAACCGACGAATTAAAGGGATGCAGAGACAGAGCAATGCTTGAGCTTTTATATGCAAGCGGAATGAGAGTCAGTGAATTAATAGGGATGGAAATAGCGGATGTTCATCTTGATATGGGATTTGTCAATTGCCACACGGGAGGAAAAACGCGGATAATACCGATTGGAAAAATCTGCAGAGATGCGCTCTTGCTATACATAAACACATCAAGGAAAATATTAATTAAAGACAACGCGGAGACGGCGCTCTTTATTAATATGAACGGTGAAAAAATGTCGCGGCAAGGCTTCTGGAAGCTGATAAAAGCATATGCAGAAAGGGCAGGTGTGACAAAAACCATAACACCTCACACTTTAAGACATTCGTTTGCAGCGCACCTGCTTGAAAATGGGGCAGACCTTCGCTCGATTCAGGCCATGCTTGGTCATTCTGACATATCAAGCACACAGGTTTATGCAAACCTTATGAATGATAAGCTTAAAACTGTTTATAAAAAGGCACATCCAAGAGCATAATTTACAAATTTAAAAGCTGTAGCAAAACATAATCCGTTTGCTACAGCCCTTTTTATGTGAAAATATTAAACATTAAATCTGAAGAGAACAACATCTCCGTCATGCATAACATATTCTTTTCCTTCTGAACGAACGAGACCTTTTTCCTTGGCGGCATTATAGCTTCCACATTCTGTGAGGTCGGAAAAAGCGACAACTTCTGCGCGGATAAATCCTTTTTCAAAATCTGTGTGAATTTTGCCTGCTGCCTGAGGAGCTTTGGTGCCTTCTGTTATTGTCCACGCTCTGACCTCGGGCTCGCCTGCAGTCAGATAGCTGATTAATCCCAAAAGCTTGTAGCTTTTCTTCACGAGCCTGTCAAGACCTGATTCCGTGATTCCGAGTTCGTTTAAGAATTCAAGCTTTTCTTCGCCATCAAGAGCTGAAACATCTTCTTCAATCTTGGCTGAAATCGGCATAACCTCGGAGCCTTCAGCTTCTGCAATTTGAGTCAGCTCTTTGACAAGAGCATTATCATCAATTCCGTTTATGAAATCGTCTTCAGAAACATTTGCGGCATAAAGCACGGGCTTTAATGTCAGAAGCGGAAGGTCTTTAATAAGATCAGCCTCTTCTTCAGAATATTCTCTGCATCTTGCAGGCTTTCCTGCCTCTAAAATTTCTTTCATTTCTTCTAAAAGGGCAAGCTCTGCCACATATTTTTTGTCGCCTGACTTCATTGCCTTTTTAGTTCTGTCAATTCTTTTATCAAGCATCTCAATATCAGCAAAAATAAGCTCTAAATTGATGGTCTCAACATCACGCGTGGGAGAAATTGAGCCTTCAACATGGACAATGTTTGTGTCTTCAAAGCATCTGACAACATGAACGATTGCGTCAACCTCTCGAATGTGAGAAAGGAATTTGTTTCCAAGACCTTCACCGCGACTTGCGCCTTTGACAAGACCTGCAATGTCCACAAATTCTATTATCGCAGGGGTAACCTTCTTTGGATTATACATTTTTTCTAAAATATTGAGTCTTTCATCAGGAACGGAAACAACACCGACATTTGGTTCAATCGTGCAGAATGGGTAATTGGCAGATTCTGCACCAGCCTGAGTTATTGCATTGAACAATGTTGATTTTCCAACATTCGGAAGACCTACTATACCAAGTTTCATAATATTTCACATCTCCTTGATTTATCTTATATTTAAGCGTTTTATATTTAGTTACTTCGCCATTTTTAAATGTTTTTATGTGCAAATCAATCTGTGTAACATTTGGCATTATACCACATAAGTATATTTTTTTCAATAGCTATATGTTAAATTACAAGATTTGAACAAACAATTTATTCTATGAATATTTTTTTGTTTACAGCCATTTGCTATCTCTTCTCTTTAACTAACACATTTATAATCATCTTTTTCTTTTTTGCAGCATAGTCATAGGCAACGGCCGTTCCGCTTTTAGGCTGATAATCAAACAAATCTCGTCTGCTGTTTTTTCGTCTTGGTGGAAGATAGCTTTCATCGTAGTAAAAAATGCAGAATTTGCTGTGGTTAATCATTTCCTGATTGCGTTCCACATAAGATGCTTTGCCTGCTTTTGCTATGTGTTCAGAGAAATATGTACTTTCATAATGTTTCAGTAAACTATCTTTATACCAGTCGGGAATGTTTTGGAATGTAGCTCTTACATATATCCTTTTGATGTGAGAATATTTTTTCTTAAAGGCAGTAACAATTTTATGGCATAAGTCATCAAACTCACTTTTGCTCCCGAAGAGGAAGGTGTCAACTTTCTCGTTAACAATTAAATTCTCTATAATTTCGCACAGGTTATTTTTCAATTCTTCTGTTTCATCAATCCTTCTGTGACCAAAGAAACAAGCAGTATAATGTTCCACATCAATCACATCCTGAAATTATAATAGCTATACAGATGTTATACAACAGTATTTACATTAAATCAACACTAATAGTTGTTGTGTCTTCCGTTTGGTTTGTTTATATAATTAAGTTGTTCATCTATACTAATAGTGATAGGAGTTGACTATCGGGAGGTTGTAAGATGAAGTTAGATACGATAGGTAAAAATATCAGAAAATATAGAAATCAAAGAAAATTGAGACAAGACCAATTAGCAGAAAAAACTGATTTGAGCACAAACTACATTGGAATGGTTGAAAGAGGAGAAAAAATGCCTGCACTTGAAACCTTTTTAAAGATAGCGAATGCTCTTGAGGTTTCGGCTGATATGTTACTTGCAGATGTTCTTTATACTAATTACGCTGTAAAGGATTCGCTTCTGGCAGATAAACTTGATAAATTAAGTGCTGATGACAGAAATAAAATTTATGATGTTATCGACACTATGATAAAACATTCTTCAGATAAATAAAGTTATTTTGGCTCGCTTAGAAAGTGAGCTTTTTTATTTACACACAAAAAAGCAGACCATACATTTATGGTCTGCTGATTGGATAAATATTTTATTTTAATGTTTTATCAAGTCTGAAATATTTAAGTGTTTCATAAAACCTATCCTGTATAGTATAACAACACATTACAGGAAAAATATCAAGATTTCTATTGCGTAAAATTCAGTTTTATTTTTAGATAGCGGAATTTTAATTTTCTTCCAAAATACAAAAACTGCAACTTCAAAAGCCGCAGTCTCTGATTTTATATTTTTAACCATATCCACGATTAAACTGTCACCTGTAATTCAAATCTCAAAATGGCTATGGATTGCGGTAATTGCAATCAACAGAATTGGCAATGCTTATGATAACATTGTTCATTTTCAGATTCAAATTCAAGAGTTGTGTGAGAGATTCCATATTTCTGCAATTCTTCACGAACTTTTTCCTTGATTTCAGAAAAATCACCTTTTGTCACAATATGCATAGTGGCATAATTGTTCTGACCGTCTATGCTCCAAATGTGTATATGATGAACATCAAGCACTTCGTCAATCGCAGAAAGTTGTTCTTTGATTTCGTCGATGTCTATGCCGTCAGGTGCTTTTTCAAGGAATAAGTCAGTTATTTCTTTTAGATTTTTCACGGCGTTTATAATAATAAACATTGCCACGCCGACAGACATAATGGGGTCAAGAAGAGTGAAGTCGGTAAAACGCATTAAAACAGCACCAATCAAAACAACAATCCAACCGAAAACATCTTCAAGCATATGTAGATTTACGGCCCTTTGGTTTAACGAATCTCCGTGACGGGTAAAAAATGCCGCACCAAGATTCACGCAAGCACCAATAATTGCAAAAACAATCATACCATTATAGTTAATTTCCGTGGGAGTAATGATTCTCTGGACAGCGTTGTAAATTACCGCGATTGAACCAATCAACAGAATTAATGTGGTGATTGCACCACCAACAGCTGAATATCTGGCATATCCATAAGTGTAGTTATTATCAGGCTTTTTCTTGCTTTTCTTTTCCAAAAAATATGATATGCCGATGCTTGCTGCATCTCCGATGTCATGGACAGCATCAGAAACAATAGCCACACTGCCTGTAAGAATGCCGCCAATGAATTCAAATGTGGAAAAAGCAAGGTTAAGGATAAAAGCAATCAAAATGTTTCTCTCTGTTTTCATAAAACGCTCCTATTGACATGATATAATTTTAGCAGTACAATATATATGATACTGAACTACTTATTCAGTATATAAGCAGGGATTGATAAAATCAATATGCAGATTTTTGCGGTTGTTCAATAGTGAACATTTCGGCAAATTTGTATGGAGGGAATTATGGATAGACGCCAAAGAAAAACAAGGGAGGCAATATTTAACGCTTTTGTCACATTGTTATCGAAGAAAGAATTTGCGCAGATTACCGTGAGTGAAATAATCAGTTTAGCTGATATAGGCAGAGCAACATTTTATTCCCATTTTGAAACAAAAGACTTTCTTTTAAAAGAACTTTGTGAAGAACTGTTCCACCATGTTTTTGACTCAATAAACAATCAACATTCTGAAAGAAGATACATTTTTGATTGTGATGCGCCAAACTCCGCTTTTTTACATCTGTTTCAGCATTTGCAGAAGAACGATAACAACATTCTCGAATTGTTGTCGAGTAAAAACAATGAACTGTTTCTAAGTTATTTCAAAACAAATCTTCAAAGATTGGTTGTGAGCCAATGGTCATCTTTCGAAATGAGAAAAAGCAATAAACTTCCTGACAGTTTTTGGATAAACCACATTGCTTCGACTTTTGTTGAAACTGTTAGATGGTGGATTGAAAATGGGATGAAGGAATCTCCTGAAACTATGACGGAATATTTTATTTTAGCAGTGTAAATTCCTGATTTTTGAACAGAATATTTAATCGGAACAGAAAGGTGCTGTTAAAAAGCATCTGAAAAGGGGGCGGATGAACCGCACCCCTAAAAAGTTAGACCAAAATAATATTTACCACCTTGACTGTTATCTTGTAAAGGTGGTAAATTTTATATATTATCAAGATTGAAAAGTTTAAATCAGAACAGAACGGGCTGGAGCTGTCTGCCAAGGAGAGCTTCTTCAACGGTTTCTGCGATTTTTGTCATATCTGCAACTAAAGAAGCAGGCTTATTTATACAATCATCCTGACCAAAGGGCACAAAATATATGTTTTTATTATTCAGAAGGAGACCTATGTTCTTTGCCGATGCACCGAGTCCATCATTTGTGGAAACTGCAACAACAACAGGCTTTTTATTTCTAAGTGTTGCCTTTGCCGCCATAGTGACGGGCGTGTCGGTTATTCCGCAGGCGAGTTTAGCGAGAGTGTTTCCCGTGCACGGAGAGATTATCAGAGCGTCAAGATAGTTTTTAGGGCCGATAGGCTCAGCCGCGGGAATGGTTGTTATGATTTCTTTTTTTGTTATTTCTCTGATTTCGTTCATAAATCCGTCAGCACTTCCGAATCTCGTGTCAAAGGTTGAGGAGGAAAGTGACATTATAGGGAAGATTTCAGCTCCTTTTGAAGAAAGCCGCCTGAGCTCCTCAATAACCTTTTTAAAGGTGCAAAATGAGCCGGTCATTGCAAAACCGATTTTTTTGTCTTTCAAATCCATTACATCACCTCCAGTTCTTTAATTAAATTTAAAACAGTATCGGCAATGATTTCTCCTGCTGTGAGCGGTGCAACCTTTCCGGGAAGAGAAAGTGCCCATATGATGTTTAATCCGAGTTTTTGCGCTGTGTCAAAATCAACACCGCCCGGCTTTGATGCCAAATCTATCAGAAGGCAGTTTTTGTTTAATTTTTTCAACATTTCTTTATCAAAAATCTTGTGGGGGACAGTATTAAAGATGACATTATACTTATGTATGTTATCAGAAAGCTCATTTATATAGAGAGCTTCATAGCCTGTTGCAGTTATCCATGCAATGTCGCTGTGGCGTCTGGCGGAAACGGTGACATGAGCACCAAACCCTTTGAGAAGCGATGATAAAAGCTTGGAAATCCGTCCGAAACCTGTCACAAGACAGCTGGAGCCGCTTAAGGTTATCGGAAGCTCACGAAGAGCAATCTCGATTGCACCTTCTGCTGTCGGAACAGCATTTTTGACAGAAAAATCCTCGCAGTCAACATAATCAAAAAAGCTTATTTCTTGTGTTTTTAAAACTGAAGCAAAGTTTTTATCAAGCATACCTGCAAACACAATTTGATTGTTGCTCAGCTCGGAAACAAGCTCAGAGACATATATTTTGCTTTCAAAGAGCGGAGCCCTGAGCTCGTTTCCGCCCGAAGAATATGGAAGCGGAAGCAGAACATATTCTGCGCCATTTAATGCTTCCTTAATATTACTTGTAATTATCGCTTTTTTATCAAAGGCTGATGTGTCATCAAAACCAAAAACCTTTACATTGCTTCCTAGATTTAAAAGCTTGTTTGCAGCGGCAATTGTTCTGAAGTCGCCGCCTATTACAGAAAAATTTTTTGTCTTCATAATCAGAGCCTTTCTGCCTGCTTTAAAAGAGCAAGCCTGTTTTGAATTGGATATCCATAGATTTGTGCTGTATAATCATATTATGAAGAAACATAAGTAATGGTGCATCAGTTTAAGATATAAATAAAAAGTGAACTTTTTGTTTAAACTTTAAACAGAAGATTGACTTAAATTTAAGAAAGTGTTAAAATGTAGTAAATAAAAATGGGATATTTTAGAAAAAGAGAGGGGTTTGACTATGACAAATCAGAGAGTTTTGGTTGTAGATGATGATAAAAACATTTGTGAGCTTATCAGGCTTTATCTGGAAAAAGAGGGGTTTATGGTAATTCTTGCCCATGATGGTCAGACTGCCATTGATTTATTCAAAGAAAGCTCACCTGCGGTTGTTCTGCTTGATGTTATGCTTCCTAAAAAAGATGGTTTTCAGGTCTGCAGGGAGATTAGAAGAATAAGCAACATTCCGATAATCATGCTCACTGCAAAAGGAGAAACTTTTGATAAGGTTTTGGGCCTCGAGCTCGGCGCTGATGACTATATTGTAAAGCCTTTTGAAAACAAAGAACTTGTTGCGAGAATTAAGGCAGTTTTGAGAAGATATGGTCAAAACGACAATGCTGATAAGGAAATTGTTTATCCAAACCTTGTTGTTAATCTTTCAAACTATGAGCTTAAGATAAACGGAAAATCAATAGACATTCCTCCGAAAGAGCTTGAACTTCTTTATTTTTTAGCAACAAATCCCAACAAGGTGTTCACTCGTGAGCAGCTTTTGGAAACTGTCTGGGGCTTTGACTATTTCGGAGATTCAAGAACTGTTGATGTGCATGTCAAGAGACTGCGCGAAAAGCTTGACTTAGCAGGCTCTGACCAGATATGGCAGCTTAAAACTGTCTGGGGTGTTGGTTATAAATTTGATGTTAAATAGTTTCGTGGGAAGTGATTTTCAGTGAGAAGAAGGGGAGTTTTCGGGCAGCTTTTTGCTCTTGTCACAATAGTAATCATAATAAGCTTTCTGACAATCGGAACATTTTTGTACACTTTTTTGGGTAGTTATCTGACAAAAGAGAGAGTGGAAGGATTGACTGCCATAGCGAACAAAATTGTGAATTACACTGTTGAGCTTGCAGAAGTTCAGCCTGATCTTTTAAAGCAGACATATCAGGCGAACATTGATGTTATTGCGGCATCAACACAAACGACAATACTGATTGTAAATGGAGAAGGAGAAACAGTCGTTGTAAGCGGCAGGGAAGATGCGTTTTCTGTCAGACGCGAGTTTATAAACGGAATTTTAAACGGAAACACAGTGAAATACACGGGAACGCTTGGAGGCATTTTCAACACAACGATGCTGACTGTCGGCGTTCCGATGAAAACAAAAGACGGTGTTTTTGGTGGCGTGATGATGAGCCTGCCAGTTCCTGAAATTGATGAGCTTCGCTCGACTATCATAACTCGCTTTAGTTTTATAGCGGCAATAGTTTTTGTTTTTGTCATTCTTTTCACATATCTGATTTCCAAAAGAATAACGAACCCCATCAAAAAGCTTAACAATGCGGCAAGAAGCATTGCAAGGGGAAATTTTGAGAAAAGGGTGGAGATTGGAAGTAGTGATGAAATTGGTCAGCTCGGCGAAACCTTTAACTATATGGCAGAGGCAATAGGAAGACATGAAACTGCAAGAAGCAGCTTTTTGGCAAACATCGCCCACGAGCTCAGAACTCCGATGACGACAATAACAGGCTTTGTGGAAGGTGTTATTGATGGGACAATTCCTGAAGATAAACACAACCAATATCTCCAAATCGTGCTTGATGAAAGCAAAAGACTGTCAAGACTTATAAATGACCTTATGGATATGAACAAGCTTGAACAAGGGAAATTTAATCTTGAAATGCGTGAGTTTGACATAAACGAAATGATACGACTCCAGATTATTAAAATGGAAAAACGAATAACTGACAAAAACATCAATCTAACAGTTAATTTTGAAAGCGAAAGTGAGCGCGTCATAGCCGATAAAGACAGCATACAGCGAGTTATAATCAACTTGTTTGACAATGCAGTTAAATTCACTCAGGAAAATGGTTTTCTTGATATAAGAACGGGAACGGCAGACGGAAAGGCTTTTGTTTCTGTTCAGAATTCTGGCGCAGGAATCGAAAAAGAAGATTTGGAGCATGTTTTTGACCGCTTCTATAAGAGCGATAAATCAAGAAGCCTTGACAAGACAGGTGTGGGACTTGGTCTCTACATCGTTAAAAGCATAATTATTGCACACGGAGAAAGAATTTGGGCTGAAAGCGAGCCGGGGGAATTTACAAGATTTAATTTTACTTTGTCATTAGCACCAAACAAATAATAAATGGCTGTAGATAATAGAGCACATCACACAAGGCAAGAAATTGATTAAAAAGCTCCTTTATGTATATCGCTATTATTAAAATAACACAAGATTTAAGGAAGAAATTCGCTATAAGGCGAATTTCTTTTCTTTTAATTGCCTTGTGTTTTGAATAAACCTCACCCCTCGCTGTGCACGCGCACAGCGAGGGGAACCCCTTCGGGTTCAGTTTGTCCACTCTGTGCTATTTTCCGTCCGGCCAAAAATACTGCAGCAAAATAATTTTACTGCAGTATTTTTATGCTTGCAAAAAAATATTGCATACTTTAAAAAATTTTTATATAATAGAATTATAATATAAAAGGGAGGTTTAACATATGAAAATATCAGAAGTAACAGACATATTAAACGCAAAAGTTCTTTCTTGCGAAGAGATGATTGAAAACGAAGTGTTTTCTGCGTGTGGCAGTGACCTTATGAGCGATGTTTTAGCTTTTGTGAAAGACCAGTCTCTGCTTCTGACGGGACTGATTAATCCTCAGGTTATCAGAACTGCAGAAATGATGGACATAAGAGCAATAGTTTTCGTCAGGGGAAAAACGCCACAAGAGGAAATCATTGAGCTTGCCACAGAGAAAAAGATGATTTTAATGACCACAGAATATCCCCTTTATATTGCGTGCGGAATGCTTTACTCAGGTGGACTTAAGGGAAGAAGTAAGGAGGTTTAGTATTAATTATGGGAAACATTATTACTAAACGGTTTGAAGTTGATGGAAACGACTTTGCTTCAGCAGGTGAAGCATCAAGCGCCGTTAAAAAAATGTTAAAACAGCTTGGTGTCAGTTCGGAGGTCATAAGACGGTTTGCAATTGCGATGTATGAAGGAGAAATCAATATGGTCATACACGCAAACGGAGGCTATATTGATGTCAACATAACTCCTGAGAAAATCACGGCAACGCTTGTGGATAATGGTCCGGGAATTCCAAATGTTGATATCGCGATGCAGGAGGGATATTCGACTGCAACAGAGGAGATAAGAGACTTGGGATTCGGCGCGGGAATGGGGCTTCCCAACATGAAAAAATACACTGATGAAATGAAGATAACAACAGAGCTTGGCAAGGGGACAAAAGTGGAACTTGTTGTCAACAATAAACTGTAATTTGTTTTTTTAAAAGTCATTTTGCGGGAGTGAGATTTATGAATAACACATATGGTCATTCTGTCAGACTTGACATAGAAAAATGTAAAGGCTGCACTAATTGCATAAAAAGATGTCCGACAATGGCAATACGAGTAAAAGACGGAAAGGCAAAAATCATAAAGGCGCGTTGCATTGACTGTGGTGAGTGCATAAGAGTCTGCCCTTATCATGCAAAAAAAGCAATAACAGACGAATTTGAAATGATGAAAAACTTTAAATATAACATTGCACTCATTGCGCCCACCTTTTATGGACAATTTAAAAAGGCTGAGAATATCGACACCATTCGCCACAGCATTTTAAAACTTGGTTTTGATGCGACCTTTGATGTTGCTGTGGGAGCCCATGTTGTGACGGAAAAAACGAAAAGGCTTTTAAAAGAGGGAAAATTTGTAAAGCCTGCCATTTCCTCTGCCTGTCCTGCTGTTATGCGACTTATTGCGGTGAGATTTCCCGAGCTTATAAAAAATCTTGTGCCGCTCCGTTCGCCTATGGAAATTGCAGCATCTGCGGCTAAAGAACAAGCGATGAAAAAAACGGGGCTTTCCTATGATGAAATAGGAGCGTTTTTCATTAGTCCCTGCGCGGCGAAAGCAACAAGCGTGAAAGCAAGTCTCACAGTGGAAAAATCAGCTGTTGACGGTGTTTTTTCCATGAATAATGTCTGCTTGAAGATTGCTGATTCAGTCGGAAAAGAAAAGCAGAATCAAACAAGCTTTGAAGCGGGAAAAGAAGGGATTTTGTGGGCGCAAAGCGGGGGCGAGTCGGAGGCGACAGGAGCGAAAAAGCAAATTGCTGTTGACGGAATACATAATGTTATAAGTGTTTTGGAAGACATTGAAAATGACAAGCTGAGAGACATTGAATTTGTCGAGGTGCTTGCGTGCACAGGCGGTTGTGTTGGTGGGCCTCTCACGGTTGAAAATAACTTTGTTGCGCGTTCGAAAATCAAAGAGCTGTGTAGCGGCTTGCCGGAAAAGGGAATTGATGTTTCGGAAAGGGTTGAAACGAGTTGGGAAAAAACTCTTCAGACCAGTAATGCCATGCATCTCAGTGATGATATTTTTGAGGCTGTGGAAATGGCAAATAAGATAGAAAAAATCTTAGAAGAGCTTCCGCACCTTGACTGTGGTTCGTGCGGTTCGCCGAGCTGTCGGGATTTAGCAGAAGATATTGTTCGTGGATTTGCATCGGAATCAGATTGCATATTCAAACTCAGAGAGCGTCTGTCATTGCTTGTCAAGGAAATGATGGAGATTGAAAGCCATGTGCCGCGTTCGTCGGCGGTTGATGGAGAAAAAGATTGATGTAATATTCAGGAAAAGGAGAAAAAATATGAAAGTTACCGAACTGGTTGAAAAAATGGGTCTGAATGTTGAAACGGAAGGGACAGATAAGGAAATAACAGGCTGCTATACAGGAGACCTTTTAAGCTTAGCTATGTCAAATGTTATGGCGGGCAACATCTGGATAACGGTGCAGACTAACATAAACACTGTTGCGGTTGCCGCGCTCGCGGAGGCGGCGTGTATCATATTACCACAGAGCTTAGAGCCTGATGAAAAGACAAGAATGAAGGCAGATGATGAAGAAATATTTATATTGTCATCGGATAAAACGGCTTATGAGCTATGTGCTGAAATCGGCAGGCTGATATAATGAAGATTGCATATGACCTGCACATCCATTCGGCGCTTTCTCCGTGTGCTGATGATGATATGACTCCAAATAACATAGCCGGAATGTCAGCTATAAAGGGGCTTGATGTTATAGCTGTGACCGATCATAATTCGTGTGGAAATGTGAGTGCGGTTATGGAGGCGGCAAAACAATATGGCATCATGGTCATACCTGCTATGGAGGTTGAAACAGCGGAGGAAGTTCATGTTGTGTGCTATTTTCCTGATATTTATGCCGCCGGGAAAATGCAAGATATTGTGCGAGACTCAATGCTTGGTATAAAAAACAACAAGCAGACCTTTGGAAATCAGTTCTATATGGATGAAGACGATAACATAACAGGTGAAGAGGAAATGCTGCTTGTCAGCGCCACGACGCTCAGTTTTCAGGAGGTCTTTGAAAAGGTGAAGTCTTTTGGCGGGATTGCCGTTCCTGCCCACATTGACAGAGGAAGCTACAGTGTGCTGTCAAACCTTGGTTTTATGCCGCCTGATGTTGATATCAGCGCAGTAGAAATAACAGCCTTGGGAATTGAAACGCTAAAAGATAAATATTCGGAATATACTATAATAACTAATTCCGATGCACACACATTAGGTGATATTTCCGAAAAAGAAAGATTTTTGTGCATAAATAATGAAAACGACTGTGATTTTATAGAATTTTTTGTGAAAAATTTTTTCGAGAAATTGAAAAAAAAGTAGATTTTTGATATAAAGTTTGATATAATTAAATGGATGCATAGGAAAATTGTCAAATTTTTAACATTCTTTCGTCTTAATTATTTAGATTGTTTAAAATTAAAGATAAAATCTGGCATCGGCTGCCCAGTGTGGCCAATATAAATTCAGTTAAGTTTTACAACAACAAAGTAGGAGGTTTTGGTTTATGGATCAGAAGATTATGCCGTTTAAAGGGACTAAGGAACAAGAAGAAAAGCTCCTTGCTGTAATCGGCAAAAACAAAGAAGAGAAGGGTGCTATCATCCATGTTCTTCACGAAGCTCAGGAAATTTATGGTTATCTTCCGATTGAAGTTCAGAAGATAATAGCTACAGAACTTAACATACCGCTTGCAGATATCTATGGTATCGTTACATTCTACAGTCAGTTCAGCCTTAATCCGAAGGGCGAATATCAGATTGGTGTATGTCTTGGAACAGCATGCTATGTTAAAGGTTCAGGAGACATTCTTGAAAAAATTAAGCAAATCCTCGGAATTGATGTTGGCGAATGTACGCCTGACGGTAAATTCTCAATCGATGCAACTCGTTGTATTGGTGCTTGTGGACTTGCTCCTGTTATCACAATTAATGAAGATGTTTATGGCAGACTCGCGCTTGACGATGTAGATGACATCCTCAAAAAATACTGATTATGAAAGAACTCTCGCTACATATTACGGACATAGTTCAGAATTCGGTTGCTGCGGGAGCTTCCCTCATTAATGTCTCTGTTATTGAAGACACTGAAAAAAACATTTTGGAAATATCTGTTGAAGATAACGGAAAAGGAATGAGCGGGGAGCTTGTGAGCAGAGTGGTTGACCCGTTCACAACCAGCAGGACGACAAGAAAGGTCGGTCTCGGAATTCCGCTTTTCAAACAGGCGGCAAATTTTTGCGGAGGAGACCTTTCGATTGAATCTTCGCTTGGAGTTGGAACTAAGGTGACAGCAACTTTTGTTCATGACCACATAGACAGACAGCCCTTGGGCGACATGGTCAGCACCATGCTTTGCACCATTGTCTCGCATAGTGACATAGATTTTGTCTATATGCATTCATTCAATGAAAAAAGCTTTGTGTTTGACACCAGAGAGCTTAAGAATGTTTTGGGGGATGTCAGTTTTTCCGAACCTGATGTATATATGTGGATAAAGAGCTTTTTAGAAGAAGGCGAAAACGAAATTCAAAATTAATTTGCGGAGGTTAGATTATGAAAAGCTTAGCAGAACTTGAAGCAATAAGAAAAAGAATGCTTGATAATGTTAACTTAAGAACAAGTCAGGAAGGCTATAGAGTCGTTGTAGGAATGGGAACATGTGGCATTTCAGCAGGTGCTCGTCCCGTTATGACAGCTTTTTTAGATGAAATTGCGAAAAGAAATTTAAGTGATGTAACTGTGACACAGACAGGTTGCGTGGGAATGTGCAAGTTAGAGCCGATTGTTGATGTTTATGCGCCAAACGGTGAAAAGACAACATATGTAAATATGACTCCTGACAAGGTTGCTAAAATTGTGGGAGAACACCTCGTAAATGGTCGCGTTGTAACAGAGCATACTATTGGTGCTGCGAAGTAATTAAGAAAGGGAGATTTTAAAATGGATAGAGTCAGAGGACATGTTTTATGCTGCGGCGGAACAGGCTGTACTTCGTCGGGCTGCGAAGAAATTATAAAAGAAATGGAATTCCAGTTGAAAGAAAACGGTCTTGAACAGGAAATCAAGGTTATCAAAACAGGTTGTTTCGGACTTTGTGCTTTAGGTCCGATTGTTATTGTTTATCCTGAAGGTGCTTTTTACAGCATGGTTAAAAAAGAAGATGTTAAAGAGATTGTTGAAGAGCACATCTTAAAGGGCCGTATTGTTAAAAGACTTCTTTATCAGGAAACAGTTGCAGATGGTGAAAATATCAAGAGCTTAAATGAGGTTGATTTCTATAAGAAGCAGCTCCGTTTAGCACTTCGTAACTGTGGTGTTATTGATCCTGAAAACATCGAAGAATATATTGCATTTGACGGTTATAAAGCTTTAGGTAAAGTTTTAACTGAAATGTCACAGGAAGATGTTATCAATGAAATCAAAAAGTCAGGCTTAAGAGGCCGTGGCGGCGGTGGTTTCTCAACAGGCATGAAATGGGATTTCACATATAAGGCTGAAGGCGACAAAAAATATGTTGCATGTAATGCCGACGAAGGTGACCCGGGTGCATTCATGGACAGAAGCGTGCTTGAGGGTGACCCCCACAGCATTATTGAAGCTATGGCGATTGCAGCTTATGCTGTTGGCGCAGATCAGGGTTATATCTACATTCGTGCAGAATATCCGATTGCTGTTAAGAGGCTTCAGAAAGCTATTGAAGATGCCCGTGATCATGGTCTTTTAGGAAAGAACATTTTTGGCACAGACTTCTGCTTCGACTTGGAAATCAGACTTGGTGCAGGTGCGTTTGTTTGCGGTGAGGAAACAGCTCTTATCACATCAATTGAAGGTCATCGTGGTGAGCCGCGTCCTCGTCCGCCGTTCCCTGCTGTTAAAGGTCTCTGGGACAAACCGACACTTTTAAATAATGTTGAAACATATGCAAACATTCCTATTATCATAAATAAAGGTGCTGACTGGTTCACAAATATCGGCACAGAGAAGAGCAAAGGAACAAAGGTTTTTGCTCTCGGTGGTAAGATTAACAACACAGGTCTTGTTGAAGTTCCAATGGGAACAACACTCCGTGAAATCATTGAAGAAATCGGTGGCGGAATTCCAAACGGAAAGAAATTCAAGGCAGCTCAGACAGGTGGTCCTTCAGGCGGATGTATTCCTGCATCACTCATGGACACACCTATCGACTATGATTCACTTATCAGCATCGGCTCAATGATGGGTTCGGGCGGACTTATCGTTATGGACGAGGATAACTGTATGGTTGACATTGCAAAGTTCTTCTTAGAGTTTACTGTTGATGAATCTTGCGGTAAATGTACACCATGCCGTGTCGGAACAAAGAGACTCTATGAGATTCTTGACAAAATCACAAAGGGACAGGGAACAATGGAAGACTTAGACAAGCTTGAAAAGCTCTGTAATGACATTAAGTCTTCATCGCTTTGCGGTCTCGGTCAGACAGCTCCTAACCCTGTTTTAAGCACACTCAGATATTTCAGAGATGAATATGAGGCTCATGTTCGTGATAAGGTTTGTCCTGCAGGCGTATGTAAAGACCTTCTTAAATACACAATCATCGAAGATAAGTGTATTGGTTGTAGCATCTGTGCTAAGAATTGTCCTGTTGGCGCTATTACAGGTGAGATTAAGAAGCCTTTCACAATTGATACAGATAAATGTATTAAGTGCGGCGTGTGCGAAGGCAAGTGTCCTAAGAAGGCAATAATTAGAAAATAGGGGAGGAGTAATAGAAATGGATATGGTTAATGTAATTATAAACGGTAAAGAAATAAGCGTTCCAAAAAACTATACCGTTTTAGAAGCTGCAAAAGCTGCTAAAATAGATATACCTACTCTTTGTTATATGAAAAATGTGAGCAAAACCGGCTCATGCAGAATGTGTGTTGTTGAAATCAAGGGTGCAAGAAACCTTCAGGCTGCTTGTGTATATCCTGTTTCAGAGGGACTTGAAATTCTCACAAACACAGCTAAAGTAAGAGAGGCAAGAAAATCAACTCTGGAGCTTCTTCTTTCAAATCATGAACGCAAATGTCTCACATGTATCAGAAACAAAAACTGCGAACTCCAGACACTCAGTGAAGAGCTCGGTGTGACTGATATTGCATATGAGGGTGTTCGCAATGAATATGAGATTGACGATTTGTCACCATCTATCGTAAGAGATAACAATAAATGTGTTCTTTGCCGTCGTTGCGTAAGTGCTTGTAAAGAAATTCAGACTGTTGGTGTCATTGATGCAACAGAAAGAGGATTTAACACAAAAATTGCGACAGCATTTAACAAGCCTTTAGCTGAGACAGCTTGCGTAAATTGCGGTCAGTGTATTGCTGCTTGTCCTGTTGGCGCTCTTCGCGAAAAGGATAACACAGATGATGTGTGGGCAGCGCTTAGCGATGAAACAAAGCATGTCGTTGTTCAGACTGCTCCTGCTGTTCGTGCAGCGCTTGGCGAAGAATTCGGCATGGAAATCGGAACACCTGTCACAGGCAAGATGGTTGCAGCTTTAAAAGCGCTTGGCTTTGATAAAGTGTTTGACACAAACACAGGTGCCGATGTGACAATTATGGAAGAAGGAACAGAGCTTATCGACAGAATTCAGAACGGCGGAAAACTTCCGATGATCACATCTTGCAGCCCTGGCTGGATTAAATTCTGTGAGCATAATTTCCCCGAATTTTTAGATAATTTATCAACCTGTAAGTCTCCTCACGAGATGTTTGGTGCTCTCATAAAATCATATTATGCAGAGCAGGCAGGAATTGACCCTGCAAACATCTATGTTGTTTCTGTGATGCCTTGCGTAGCTAAGAAATTTGAGGCACAGCGTCCTGAAATGGGAGATAAATATCGTGATGTTGATGTTGTAATTTCAACAAGAGAGCTTGCAAGAATGATTAAGCAGGCAGGAATCAGATTTAATGAGCTTGAAGATGAGCAGTTTGATGATCCTTGTGGTGAATCAACAGGTGCTGCTGTTATCTTTGGTGCAACAGGCGGCGTTATGGAAGCGGCTCTCAGAACAGTTGCTGAAATTTTAGAGAACAAACCGCTTGATAACATTGAATTCAATGCAGTTCGTGGAACAGAAGGAATTAAAGAAGCAACGGTTAAAGTTGCCGGAATGGATGTTAAGGTTGCTGTAGCTCATGGTCTTGGCAATGCAAGAAAGCTTTTAGATGATATCAAAGCAGGAAAAGCTGATTATCATTTCATCGAAATCATGGCTTGCCCTGGTGGTTGCGTGACAGGTGGCGGTCAGCCTATCAGATCAGCTAAAACACATATGGATATTGACCTTAAAGCTGAAAGAGCAAAAGCTCTTTATGCTGAAGATAAGGCGCTCGCAGTCAGAAAGAGCCACGAAAATCCATACATTAAAAAGTTATATGCTGAATTCCTTGAAAAACCGGGTTCACATAAATCACACGAGCTCTTGCACACTCACTACACAAAGAGAGATTTATTCTAATTTGTTAAAAAAGGGCTGTAGCAAAATGAGTTCATTTTGCTACAGCTCCTTTTAATAATTTATATTAAAAAAATAAAAAAAACACTTGACAAACAATAATTATGTTGCTATAATATATATCGTTGTAAGCAACGCAAACGGAGAGGTGTCCGAGCGGTTTAAGGAGCTGGTCTTGAAAACCAGTGATGCGAGAGCACCGTGAGTTCGAATCTCACCCTCTCCGCCATTTTTTTTATTAAGAACATTTTTAAATCCGGAAGCACGGAGAAGTACTCAAGTTGGCCGAAGAGGCGCCCCTGCTAAGGGTGTAGGTCGGGAAACTGGCGCGAGGGTTCAAATCCCTCCTTCTCCGCCATGAAAACGGGATAGAATTTACTGTCAGTGAATTCTATCCCGTTTTCAGCTAAATTCGCCTGACGGCGAGCTAAATTGAGCAAACTCAGCTAAATTGCCTACGGCAGCTAAATGTGCCATGCACGCTTGTGGCGAATTTTATTTAGCTGTTTCGCAAGAAACAATTTAGCTATTGCGGAGCAATAATTTCACTTTACAACTTGTTGCAAAATTTAGCTAAGATAAACTTGACAGTAAAATTATATCGTTCTTACATGTCAGAGCAAAGTGCGTTTGACTTCGTTTCCGCCGTATGGCGAAAACATCCGTCCACTCCCTTGCTCTTCCTTCTCCCCAAAAAGCCAACGGCTTTTCGGGGACCCCGGAAGTTCTATTGGAGAAAGTTCGGATATCAAAGCACCTGCTCCACCAATGATTATCACGAAAGTGTAAAATTAAGAAAAGTCGCATTAAAGCAATGTTTAATTGCTATTGTGCGGCTGTTTTTTGCCGTTTTCAGTAGAGCAAAGTGGTAATTTTATGCGTTTTTAGCAATTTTAGTGGTGATAGCGTAACCAATCTCTTGTCAATATGTTAATATATGAAAATGATGATGCGTTTTTTGTGTTTGATTATTACTTGTCGTTTTGATATAATAAGACAATAGAAAAGTAAAATATTTTAAGAGTAAGAGATAAATAATTTAAAATTATATTTTGGGAAAATTGATTTTGATCTACTTTCTTCAAAAGGAGGGAGTATATGAATAATCAAAAACCTGTAGTCATGAAAAACAGTGAATACTGGAGATGGAGAATAACTAGAAGCAGTAAGACTTGCATTCCTTGTTTATCATTAGATGGCAGAATGTTTGAATGGGCGGATACAACTCAACAAAGACCACCGCTGCACCTTAACTGTAAGTGTTATGATGAAGCTGTTTTGACTATTTTAGCGGGAACGGCAACGAATAAAGGGATAGATGGTGCAGATTGGCACTTGAAGCATTTTAATAAGTTGCCTGATAATTACATAACTAAAGGAGATGCTAAAAAAATAGGTTGGAATCCAATTGGAGGAAATTTGTCAAAAGTGGCTTGTGGAAAAACGATAGGTGGAGATATGTATAAAAATAATGGTAAGATTCTTCCTGAAAAAGAAGATCGTAAATGGTTCGAGGCGGATATTAATTATAATAAAGGCTATAGAAATTCAGAAAGAATTCTTTACTCAAATGATGGGCTGATTTTTGTTACATATGATCATTATAAAACATTTTATCAAATAAGATAATTGATTGAAAGGTGATGTTAAATGAAGGAAATTACAATAGATTTTACTTCTTGTAAAAGTGGGAAAGATTTGCATACAGAACTTAAGAATAAATTGGAATTGCCAAATTTTTATGGCGAAAATGCAGATGCATTATGGGACTGTTTAACAGGGTTTTGTGAAACACCGATGCGAGTTTATATAAAGAAAAGCAAATTAGAATTAGTTGATGTTCAATATCCAATGGGACTTATCCTTGAGGTTTTTGAAGACTTTCAAAAAGAAGAGCCTGAAAGTGAAGTAATCATCATGGAATGAGGAAAATTATTTTTCACACACCGTGAAACTCACGGCTTGCGCCTCGTCTCCACCACGTCAGAGCAAAGTGCGTTTGACTTCGTTTTCGCCGTATGGCGAAAACATCCGTCCACTCCCTTGCTCTTCCTTCTCCCCAAAAAGCCAACGGCTTTTCGGGGACCCCGGAAGTTCTATTGGAGAAAGTTCGGATATCAAAGCACCTGCTCCTCCAATGATTATCACGAAAGTGTAAAATTAAGAAAAGTCGCATTAAAGCAATGTTTAATTGCGTTGATGCGGTTGTTTTTTGCCGTTTTCAGTAGAGCAAAGTGGTAATTTTATGCGTTTTTAGCAATTTTGGTGGCGGTAGCGCAATAAATCTCTTGTCAATGTGATAATATATGAAAATGATGATGCGTTTTTTCGTGTTTGATTATTACTTGTCGTTTTGATATAATAAGACAATAGAAAAGTAAAATGTTTTAATAGTAAGAGATAAATAATTTAAAATTGTATTTTGGGAAAATAGATTTTGATATACTTTCTTCAAAAATGAGGGAGTATATGAATAATCAAAGACCTGTAGTGTTGAAAAACAGTGGATGCTGGAAATGGAGAACAAATTTAAGCACAAAAACTTGCATTCATTGTTTATCTTTAGATGGCAGAATGTTTGAATGGGCAGATACGACTGCGCAAAGGCCGCCATTGCACCTGAACTGTAAGTGTTATGAAGAAGCTGTTTTGACGATTTTAGCGGGAACGGCAACGAATAAAGGGATAGATGGTGCAGATTGGCACTTGAAGCATTTTAATCGTTTGCCTGATAATTACATAACTAAGAAAAATGCTAAAAAATTAGGTTGGGAAAAAAGGCTTGGTAATTTATCAGAAGTGGCTCCAGGGAAAATGATATGTGGGGAATATTATAATATGAAAAAAATTTTACCTGTCAAAGAAGGTCGTAGATGGTTTGAAGCAGATATTAATTATAACGAAGGATATAGAAATTCAGAAAGAATTATTTTTTCTAACGATGGATTGATATTTGTTACATACGACCATGGTGAATCATTTTATCAAATAAGATAATTAAAAGAAGAAAGGAAACTATAATTATGGAAGAAATTACAATAGATTTTACATCGTGTAAAAGCAGAAAAGATTTATATACGGAGCTTAAGAAAAAGATTGATTTGCCGTATTTTATAGGAGAAAATCCAGATGCCTTATTAGATTGTCTGACAGAGTTTGGCAATCCACCAGTTAGATTTTGTATAAAGAAAGACAAAACTGAATCGCTTGAAGTTAACTATGAAATGGGATTTATACTCAAAGCTTTTGAACATTTTTTGGAGGAAGAACCTGAAAGTGAAGTAATCATTATGGAATGAGGAAAATTATTTTCGCACGCCGTGATTTTCACGGCTTTTGCCTTACTGAACAAAGAAAAAGGCCGCTATCCTTGAACGGAAGATAGCGGTCTTTTATAATGGAATTTATTTTTCCTGAGAAGCGAAAAAATCTTCAATTATGCTAATTACGATGTTATTAAAGCTTGTTTCGTGTTTTTTTGCAAGCTCATTGATTTTTTCAACCAATTCAGTTGTAATATACATTGTCTTATATTCAGCTTGAACTTTTTTCTTTGTTGGTTTTGGATTGAAGGACATTTTGTTAACCTCTCATCAAATAGAATATAACCTTATTATATTTTAGATTAAAATATAATAATATATTAGAAATTTCTGTTGTATATTTTAGTTTGATGTGCTACAATTGTTATAATAAAAAATTTTTGGGGAGGTCAATATGAACCTAAAGCTTGAACTAATCCAAAAGCATATAAGCCAAATGGTTAAACAAGCGCTTGAAAACAATGTAATAGACTATAATGATATTGCCGACACAAATGCGATTATAATCCTTGATAAAATTAAAAGAATAATAGCAGATGACGCCCTATCCGATTTTGATGCAATTGAGGAAATTGTCTGCACACTGGAAGATAATAATATTGACTGTGGCACGCGACACGATTTTTAAAATAATATATTGTGTTTTTTTGGTTCTGTCTTGAAAAAGCAATTTTTCTGTGATAGAATCTAAACTGTTATGAATTTCCGGATTTTTTTTGTTTTTTAGCCTGAAAAACAATCCAAATAATTAATATCAGGAGGAAAAAATGTTTTTTATTAACAAAATAACATCAAACAGCACCGTTGATTTTGCGGCAGAGGAATTAAAAAAATATCTTCGAATGATGATGCCTGAAGGCGGAGATGTGGAAATCAGCTATAACCCGGATGCAAAAGACGGTTTCAGACTTGGGCTTATGCAGGATTTTGGGCTTGACATCTCTGATGCTGAAGATGCCGAACTCGACGACATACTTTACATAGACTGTGATAAAAACGGAGGAATCATTGCAGGGGATAATCCAAGGAGTGTTCTTATTTCCGTTTATGAATATTTAAGACAAAATGGTTGCCGTTGGCTTTTCCCGGGCACTGACGGGGAATATATTCCGATGGCGGAAATTGTTCCTGTTAAATATCGTCACAAACCATCCTGCAGATATAGGGGACAATGTAATGAAGGGGCGGAGTTCCAGAGTGATATGATTGAGGCTATCGATTTTTCGCCGAAAATCGGGTTGAATGTGTTTATGATGGAATTTTTCATTCCCGGTTATTATAATAGCTATTATAATCATGTTAAAAACGAAGAAAATCGCGTCGGAACAGCGATTACAAGCAATCAGATATTGCAATGGAAGCGTCAGTGTGAAGCGGAAATTGCAAAAAGAGGCTTGCAGTTCCACGATATAGGCCATGGTTTTACTACATATCCGTTTGGCATAAACAATGACGAAATCCCATCGGGCGCAAATGTGGATGAGCTTCTCACGGAGGAGCAAAGAGAGTTTATGGCTGAAAGAGGCGGCAAAAGAGGTGTTTTCGGTCGTGCGAATTGTGCGCAGTTCTGCATGTCAAACAGCAAAGCCCGCGCTATTGTGAGGGATTATGTTGTTGAATATTCAAGAAAACATTCTAACATTGATTTTCTCCATGTTTGGCTTGCGGATGGCTCAAACAACCATTGTGAGTGTGAAGAATGTCAGAAAAAAACGCCATCAGACTGGTATATGATTCTTTTGAATGAAATTGATGAAAAGCTCACAGCAGCAGGTCTTAACACGCGCATAGTGTTTATTTCATATACAGATACAACTTGGGCTCCTTTGGAAGAAAAAATCAAGAATCCAGACAGATTCACGATGTTGTTTGCCCCGATTTATCGAAGCTTTGCATATTCAATGCCCGAAGGAAAAGGCAAAACAGAACTTAAACCATATAGCAGAAATAAAAATGTCTTTCCAAACAGTCTCGCTTCAAGCTTTGACTATTTTGACCAGTGGCTTGAAAACTGGAAAGGCGCAAATGTTGCTTATGAATATCATTTCTGGAGACATCAGTGCTATGACCTCACAGGTCTTATGCAGGCAAAACTGATAAATGAGGATGTCAAGCTTTATAAGGAAAATAATGTCAACGGCATCATCGAAGACGGAAGTCAGCGTTCGTTCTTCCCGCACGGCTTATCGTTTTACACATATGCAAGAACACTTTTTGACACATCTCTTTCCTATGAAGAGATAGAAGAAGACTATTTCTCGCATATCTACGGTGAAAACTGGAAGGAATTCCGTGACTATTTCAAAAAAATTAATGATGCTCTTCCGTTTGAATATTTTTCAAGAGATGAAGTTTCAAGAGATGGCGGAGACCACTACAAGCCTGAGATGGCAGAAAGAATTTCTAAAATCCGTGAAATCACAAAAGAAGGCAGAGAGCTGATTGAAAAACAGCCGGATTGCGAATATTATGTGCAGTCTTTGGCTCTTAATCTCCTTCGTTTCCATGCAGATTTCTGTGATATGATTTCCGACTGGATGTGTGCATATGCTCTGGGCAACTTTGACCGTGCTTGTGAGCTTTGCGAGCTTGCAAGAAAAGAACTCGGAAAGCGAGAGAGTGAGTTTGAAAGATTCTATGACCACTATCTCTATTTCACAGAATATTACTGGACATTAAACTACAAGAGCTATGTTAAAGACAGCGCTATAATAATTTAATTGGAAGAAAAGGGAAAAATGTTATTATTCAAAAACGCAAATTTGGCAAGGCTCATATCCTGCATCAGTAGCCTCGTTCAGCGTGTATTCTGTTAAGTTGTTTCTATATTTGACAATGATGCAGAAATTTTTGTGATATTTTTTCCCGCCTGAAGTCACATAATATGTGATATTATGATTTTGGGAGATTGTTGTGTCAGTTTCGACGAAATCTGTTTGTTTTGTTCTTTGTGAATTAATCACAAAAGATAATCCCAAAACAAAAACAACCGTCATAGTTAAGCTGATTAATAATCTCCATTTTCTCACAAAAAGCATTTTGAGCTTGAAAAAGATGCTTGTATTTTTAACATAAAAGGAGAATTCGTTTGCGAATTCTTCTTTTTTTATTTTAGAATAAGCTATTTCGTGATTTGTTAAGTTGGGATCGCAGATGTGTCCCAACTCATGTCGTAAAAGGGCGCACTTATCATCTTGAGGGAGGTCTGAATTAATGAACAACAATTTAAGATTGTTTTTCATATATAAAAAAGAGTCATTTTGCTGGATTTCATTTTCAATTTCTAATCTGTTTATAAGCTCAGACACAACAGCAGAATTGTTATGTTTTCTGAAGTTAATAATCGTGAAATCATTAGTCTCGACAATGCGCTTCAATTCTTTGTAGTCAGATAAGGAGTAATGTTTTGTTTTCAATAATAATTTATGAGCCGTATTTTTTGCTGAATTATTTTTCATAGCTGTCCTTTTTTATTTTTTCAATTAAACTAAGAATTGTTTTTTCGTCATTTGTTAATGGCTTGCTTGAGGAGATGCTTCCATATGCCGCGATGAGAGCATCCTGAAGGGATTCAGGGTGGAGGCGTCTGTGTTCAGTTATTGCAACAGACTCAACTGCATGCTTTCCGAGATTGTCAAGTGAATTATAGATTTTCATCAAGTTGAGCAAGTTGTCATCAATGGCAACGGGGAGCTCATCAACGAAATAAATATCCAATTCTTTAAAAATTCTGTTCACCATACCATAGTTAGACGCAGAAACGCCATTTTTTAAAATGAAGTTTATCGTGGTACGGGGAATGTTAATGTGCTTTGAAAAGTTTTCAATGGTGGAAAACTTTTCTTTAATTCTTCTACGAATAATGTCTATATATATATCCAATATCATCACTTCCTTAAAAATATTTTACAACATATGAGATTATTAGTCAATAAATTTAATGAAACTGTTGACATTCTGTTGTTTTATGATATAATCAAAAGACGATAAAATATACAAAAGAAACGAGAAAAGACGATGAGATACACAGAAATGGAATTCTTGATTTGGTTGTTTTATTTCTGTTTAACCAATCGTCTTTTTTTTACAAAAATTTAATTGTAAATTATTGACAACTTTCCTCGAATATTATTATGTATGTGGTAAAATAATAATGATAATCAAAGAAAGGAAGTTGTTGAAATGTCAAAAATAATAACCCGGGATTTAATTAAAAAATTTGAAAATCATCTGATTGAAGAGGAAAAAGCCTCTGCCACGCAAGAAAAATATATGCGTGATGTTAATGCCTTTTTTATGTGGGTATCAGAATCTGAAATTGACAAACGGAAGGTTATTGGATACAAGGAATTTTTAATAGAAAAATTTGCTCCGTCATCTGTTAATTCTGTCTTATCTTCGCTAAACAGTTTTTTTGAATTTAACGGCTGGTTTGAACTGAAGGTTAAGATGATTAAAATTCAAAAACAGATTTTTGTTCAAAGGGATAAAGAGCTTTCCAAAGCGGAATATGAAAGATTGCTCATGGCAGCAAAGTCAAAAAATAATGAAAAGCTATATTTACTGATGCAGACAATTTGCTCAAGCGGAATCAGAGTGAGCGAGCTTCAGCATATAACAGTTGATGCCGTGAAACTGAGAAAAGCGACAATCAGATGTAAAGGAAAAATGAGAGTTGTTCTTTTGCCAAAGGAGCTTTGCAGAAAACTCACAGAATATGCAAAAGCACAAAAAATAACAAGCGGCTCTGTTTTTGTCACAAAAACAGGAAAACCGCTTGACAGAAGCACGATATGGAAAATGATGAAGGCGCTTTGTGAAAGTGCTAATGTGCGCGAAAGAAAGGTTTTTCCGCACAATCTAAGACATCTTTTCGCACGCACCTTCTACGCACTCCAAAAGGACATTGTTCGCCTTGCAGATGTTCTCGGACATTCAAGCGTGAACACAACGCGCATATACACAATGGAAACGGGCGAAATGCACCGCAGGCAAATTCAGAAATTGGGGCTGCTAAGGCTATAAACAAAAAAACCACATAATTTCGATTATGTGTAGGGCATTTTTTTTGTCGTTTTCCGTAATGAACATTACACGGTTTTTGGATATGAGACAAGAATAAAAAGAAAGGGTTGAATAAAATGGACAGTTTCACTATGTCCGACAAGAAAAACGCAATCACTCATGCAACTTGGGAATACCTTTTAAAAACAGGACTGGCAAACGCCTCAATAGGCGACTTGTGCAGAGAGACAGGGCTCTCACAAAGCAGCCTCTATTATTGGTTTGAAAACAAGGATGAAATCTGGATAAGCGCGGGAAAATATGGAACGGCAAAGGTTGTTGATGCGCTTTTAAAGTTCACTTTTGATCATATTAATGACATCAGAAAATATTTTGACACGCTTTTAAATGAGGCGGAAAAATATAAATTTGAGCTTCGTCTTGCAGTCCAGATTACGACAAGCCCTGCCTTTGGAGACCGCATGAGAGACAAAGCACATGATTTCAGGTTGTGGTATGAAAGATATGCCGAAAAGATGATGGGAATTTTTGGCTGCACCTATTTGCAGGCTGAAACATTTATTTATTCAATTATTGCATATGTGATTGACTATGCAATCTGGGATGACAGAGAAAAGACTCGGATGCTGCTTGAAAATCTTTGCGGCAGAGTTATGAAGGTTCTCTCTAAGGCAGAATAGCAGCAGAGATAATAGCACGATTTTTTAAGACAATCATCCGGCGCATGCCGGTTAAACATATAGCAAGTTAGCACATTTCCCTTTCTCGATGCTCCTTGTGGCAGTTGTTTATGAGAATTTTCTCTCCGTACAACTCTTTTCACAACAACTGCCATGTGGTAGCTAAAGAGATGAAACAAAGTTAAAACATTATTTCGCGTGATTAGCAAAGAACAGGCGGATAGTGTCAAGGTTTATTCTTTGCCCGAGGCGGAAACGGAATTTTTGCAGAAAATATATTTAAGGAGGTTTTTTTAAGTGAAACTTAAAAGAATTATGGCTATGGTACTTTGCTTTGCAATGGTACTTAGCACAATGGGAACAGTTGCTTTTGCTGAAACAACAGAAGCAGATGTCTGGGATGGAACAGTAGATACATCCTGGTATGACGCAGCAAATCCGCAAACAGAGTACACACTCACAACAGCAGAACAGTTTGCAGGTCTTGCTTATCTTGTAAATGATGCGCAGTCCTATAATCCTGCACTTGACAATAATGACACTGCTGATTTTGGTTATTATGCAGGTGATATTGACGCTGAAAAA
This sequence comes from Clostridia bacterium, assembly GCA_045576235.1. Taxonomy (GTDB): domain Bacteria; phylum Bacillota; class Clostridia; order UBA1381; family UBA9506; genus SIG437. The sequence goes on along the minus strand of JAZNGA010000043.1, from coordinate 36,805 downwards.
ACAGCAGTTGCTGATGAAAATGCAGGGGGCGTAGATTTTGAAGATGTAACAATCAAATTGGCGGCTGACCTTGACCTTCGTGCAACTTATGTCAACGGTGACCCGGTAGTGCTTGATGGAAACGAAAAGCTCAGCATGATGCCCGTGGGTTACTCAAATACCACTCCCTTTAAAGGCACCTTTGATGGTCAGGGACACACAATCAAGAATGTGTTTCAGGGGATGTGGGACCTTTTCGGATATACTAAAGGTGAATATGGCATTTACATGGGTCTGTTCGGCTATGTGGAAGATGCCGAAATCAAAGATTTAGTTGTTGATAATATGGTAGCCGAGGGCGAATTGACTATGAGTGCGGTTGCAGGGTTAGCAACAGGCACAACAGTTTTTGACGGCATTACCCTTAAAAACAGTACAATCGCTGAAGGTGTTGGAGTATATGCCGGTGGATTAATCGGTTGGGCAAGTGGAAATGTTACAATCAAGAACATCGTCATTGATGAAACAAACACAATTTCACAACGCACAGGACACTATGATGCAGCAGTAGGTGGAATTGTTGGTGGTTGCAATAATGATAATGGTGAATCAATTTCATTTGAAAACTGCGATGTTTCATGTAAACTCGATGTATATAACGATGTAGTAGCTAACTTGAATCATAAATTCCATGTTTATAGAAACTGCGGTATGATAATCGGCGCAATCGGCGAAGACAACGAAGTTACAATCGATGGTAAATTATACCCCGATTTTGTTGCCAAAGGTCTTTCTTTTGATAACATAAATGTAACTTTTGGCGACTGGGCAAACTACACATATTGCTGGTCGGACGAAGTAAATAAGGGATGTCAGCGTATAGAACCGGGTGTGGGTTATGACGGTATTGATGTTTCTGCTCTTAATGACTATTCAGTTGAGCGTATTATATTTGATGCGTTGTTTGGTGCTGAAAATCCTGGTAATCCCAATATAGTAAGACAAAGAGTAGACATCGAAGTTGCCGAAACGCTTGGTGTTACAGGTATCGTGGCAGAGGAATACCAGCTTCTCAGCGGTGAAGGTACGGAAACAGATCCTTATTTAATCAGCAATCTTGAAGACCTTAAAAACTTCAGAGATGATGTTAACATAGGTAATACATATGAAGGCAAATATGTTCTTTTGACAGATGATATTGACCTTACAGGCGAAGTGTGGACTCCTATCGGTACAAGTGTTTACAGCAAAGAACCTACTGATGATGATATTAAGATGTTTGCAGGTAACTTTGATGGCGGAAATCACACAATTACAGGCCTGACATCTGAAGGTTATGTTCCTGATTCCGACGAAACAGAGGAAAATGAATACAGCTTTGGTCTTTTTGGTTGTGTATACGGCTCAAACATCTCTAATATTAATTTAGAAGATGTAGATATCAATGGCACAGCCCGTGAAAACAGCGACGGAAACAATGTTGAAGGTTCAGGTGTAGCTGCGCTTGTTGGTTACTATATGCCTGTAGACGGCAAAACAAGCGTAATTGAAAACTGCCATGTTATCAGTGGTACAGTAAAAGCTTCTAATAATATGGGTGGTCTTATCGGCTTCATAGATTCTAAACTCAGAATGCCTGAAGTGGATATCACTATTAAAGATTGCTCAAATGCAGCAGATGTTACAACTGATGCCCGTGAAGCAGGCGGTGTTGTAGGTTTAATCAGAAGCTCACGTACAGATATAGAACACATTTCTATGCGCGGTAATATTCTCTTTGAAAATTGTGAAAACAGCGGTGATATTACCTCTCTTGGTGGCGGTAATCCGAGCGCCGGTGGTATACTTGGTCGCGACGGCAACGAAGACAGCTGGGCTAAATTGAATATGGTATTTGATGGCTGTAAAAACACAGGTAAAATTACAGTTTACGCAAACAATGAAACTCATGCAGCAGGAATTGCAGCAGGTCACTACTCAAACGGAGCATGGTTTGTTATAAAAGATTCTTCAAACTCCGGTGAAGTTGTTGTTGTAAACCCTGAAAACGCAGGTGATGTTTACGCAGGCGGACTTATCTCTTACGGTGGTGTTATAGAGCTTTTAAACAGCACATCTTCAAAAGCTGTTAAATTAGGCACAGTAGATGGCAACACCTTTATCGGTGATGTTGCAAACATTTTGTTCATTGACGAAATGTATGGTTATGCTGACACAGTTAACGGTTGCACATACTTTCTCAACGGCGGTGATGCACCTGACGAAAGAAAGTATCTGACAGACGACAGCGGAAACTACAATTTTTACCCTGTTGAAACCGCAAGCAAAGACGGTTTTGAATTCGGTTACTGGTATGATAATCCGGAGTTTACAGGAAATGTATATAATGCAACTACCACAATCAGAAATGGAGGAGTAAAAGTATTCTACGCTAAATGGATCGGACCTGTTGCAAAAATCGGTGACGTTGAATATGATTCTCTCGAAAAAGCTTTTGCAGAAGCGCAGGAAGGTGAAACAATCACATTAATGGCTGATGCTGTACCTGTTCTCAAGAGTCAGAGAGCAATTACAAAGGCAGCTACAGTTGACCTTAACGGTAACAAAATTACTCTTACTGAAGACGACCTATACTTTGGTACAACAACATTCAAAAACGGTGATATCGTTGTTGCTCCTGTTGTTAAACCTTCCACAGCAGTGTTCTGGATGTTTGCAGACCAGACATTGACATTTGACAATGTAAAACTCACTGCAACAGGTGTTACAGGCACATACTTAATCGGTCTTGATGGAAATAATTCAGATTTGAATCTATTAAATGGCTCTGAAATCATTGTTGATAATGATGAAGCACTTGATTTAGATATCATCTGTGTAAACGCATCAACAGGCAATGACATTGTTGTTGATAATTCAAAGGTTAGTGTTACAAATCTTGATGGTAGAGTTTTCTTCAGAGGTAACTACACCATAAGTGGTAATTCAGACATTGATTTGGAAGGAATTACAAAAGCAGGCTTCCGTATAGAAGCAGGACAGACTCTTAATATTACAGACACAGCAACAGTTGATATCTCAGGAGAATTAAGAGATGGCGGTATTCACATTGTAAGCTTACCTGCTACCTATTTCAAAGCAGATACTGCAACTGTAAATGCAACAGTGAATGCCCCTGCATCAGACGCTAAAATTAAAGACACTGAATATGCGACTTTTAAGGATGCAATTGATGCAGTAAAAGACGGCGACACAATCAAACTCCTTCGTGATATTACTGTTGTAGGCGAAACATATACTATCCCTGACGGTAAGTCTGTTATCCTTGATATGAACGGCAAGACTATTACTGCTACCGACAACAAGGCTTCTAATGTAAACTACGAGATATTCTACAATTATGGTAACCTGACAGTAACCGGCAAAGGTGCAATTGATTTGACATCCACAAGTAATGACACAGCTTGGGCTAAAGCATCCTCAATATTCCACAACCGTGGAGGCGTACTTATTATCGAAAATGGTACATTTACGCACAAAGGCGGAACTGCTATGGCTTACGTTGTGGACAACAGTGGCAACAGCTATGGTGATGCTACAACAATCGTAAATGATGGCACACTTAAATCATCTTATATTGCAATCCGCAACAGAATGGATACTTATGCTGCAAATGGCGGCGGAAACGGGATACCAACACTTGATATCAACGGCGGTTATTATGAAGGTAAGTATGCTATCTGGGGTCAGGTTGCTTCAAAAGGTGTTAAAGGCAACATTGACATTTCAAAGGGTATATTTATTGCTGCCGAAGGTAAAGACGCTGTTTTAGTCGATGGTGATGATACAGGTGAAATTGTTACGGCTATTTCAGGCGGTACATTCTCAAGCGATGTTTCAGCTTATGTTGCAACAGACTATAAGATATCTGAAACTACAGACGGATTCTATGTCGTTTACCCTGAATTTGTTGTAGAGGCTATTGCAGATGTTGATACAGCAGTTGCAGGCGAGACAATCACAGTAGAAGTTAAGGTTACAAAGGGCGGCAATTATACAAATGCTGACTGGGTATTAAAATATGACCCGAGATATGTAACATACACAGGTAATGATGATAAAAACTATAAGATTTCCGGTAAAGTTTATGATGGCACAGCAAGTGACGGATATGACGAGTTTGACTCTGACTATGCTCTTGGAACATATAAATTTAAGGTAAATGAGCTTACAACAGAAGCAACGGCAGTATTTGAAATTGTTGATGCACATGTTCACAACTATGCGATGTCAATCGAATTTGACGGCATTGAAGCTACAAAGCAGAATGACAGCGTTGCTATCAAATTTAAGACAGCAGACCGCGAAATTGAAACAAAGACAGTTACCTATAATGGTATGGAAAGGAGAGGTAACGAAGTTACAGATGCTCCGGCAAATGCAACGATTACCTACTCTGAAACAAATAACTTTATAAACGGAACGCAGCTTCCTCCTGTGTTTGTAAATGTTGGCACACACACTTATTACGCACAGATTAAGCTTGACGGATATGCTACAAAGGTCGTTGAAGGCACACTCATAATTGAAGCAAAAGATGTTGAGCCATCAGTTGAATGGATGGTTGCTCCTGAATCAGACAAGGTTGAGTTTAAACCTGAAATCAAAGGTGTAGTTGACGATACCTTCACAGGTACACTAACAGTTACATATAAAAAAGCAAACGGTGATGAAGAAACAGTATCATTCGATGCAGACAAATTTGCTTATGACGGTCACGGTAAAGCAGTTTATGTAGGTGATGCAACAGCTGTCAAAGACATCAAAGGTGATGAATTGTTTGAAGTTACTGTTAAGTACACAGCAGGCACAGATGATAACTATGCAACCGGTGAAGAAACAGCCTCTGTTTATGTAAATAAGAGCACAATTGACGATGCAACAGAAAACAAACTCGCAACATTTATTAAAGGCGAAGGCAATGTTGTATATGATGGTCAGACACATTATGTGACTGTTGATGATGCAGAGCTTGAAAAGCTTGGATGGGAGGCATCTGTTGCTACACACAACGGCGTAACATATTACGGCGATGTTGAAGTTGTTGATGTTACATTCACAGACACAACAGGTAAGTATAATGACTACACAGCAACAGTTATGATTAAGACTGTTCGCAGAGAAGTTACTATTTATGTAAACAATGCAACTAAGAAAAATGGTGAGGCTGACAAAGATGCAATAGGTTGGGGCTATACAGCAACAACTTCTAACGGTGTCGGCGATGCTATAATCGGTGATGACCTTGGCGAAATCAAGATTGTTCGTGCAAACGGAGAGACTGGTGAGGTTGAGGGCACATACACAATCACAGCTACATATACACCAAATGACAACTATGATGTTGCACCTGTTGAAAATGGTACTTTGATAATTTTTGATGCAGTTATTAAAATTGAAGTTGTAGATAATGCTCACAATGGAAACGAGCTCAAGTATCAGGATGTGAAGAGTGACTATATAGCAGGCTCACCTGCAAACGGAAATGTTGCTACAAAGATGATTCTTGTTCACACAGATGCGGATTATGCTTTCTTCACCTATAAAGGCGAAAAAATGTATGATGTGACAGACGCAGAATATTCTTTTGTTGATCACAACTATACAGAAGGCAGGCATACAACAGATAAAAAATATCAGCATGTTTATGCAATCGTTGTTGATGCAGAGTATGGTGATGTTACATCTGAAGCAATAGAAGGTAAGTATGCAAGTCACATTGCTTACGCAGGTAAAGATGAAACTGCAGCTTATGCACCTGTTAAGGTGACATATGATGCAGACATCAATAACAAAGATGCACTCCACACAAATGACTACTCTACAGTAAAGGGTGTTTATGGTGGTGTTTACAACAACATCCAGTATCAGATCAGCATTTTAAAGGCTGACTATACAAAGGATAAGATTGTTAATACAGCAGATGCTATAGCTGTGAAAAATGTAGTTATAGGTGAATAATTTATGGATTTGGGGGCGGTGTAGCCATCGCCCCTTATCTATAATCAAAAAGCAAAACACATAACAGGAAAGGGGAAACGATTTTTGAAAAAAGTATTATCCCTGCTGATGTCGTTTATAATGCTTTTTACCTGTTTTGGTACAGTGTTTGCGGCATCTGATTCAGATTTGACTTTTCACATTACAAATGAGCTTGACTATGATGAAGACTATGTGATTACTGTTCCGAGCGGCACAATTATTACCGTAGCTTTCAACATAGAAAATAATAAAGGTGAGCCTTTCACCCTGTCAACTTTACAAAATGAGGTTTATTTTGATAAGACATTTTTTGAATATGCTCAGGGGGCAACGGTAGAGTTTCCTGAAACGGAGTGCGCTCTTAAAGAGTATTCCGATGGCGAACAGAGAGTTTTTGTAAACCTCGTTGAAAACGCGGATATGTCGGCAAATCAGCTTGTTGCCACATTTAAACTCAAGGTTACGGAAACAACAGTAGGTGCTTCCAGCGTGATAGAAACAAAAAGTCCGCTTGTGAATGGTACCGACCTTGGAATTTCAGAAAAAAATCTGACAGTCATAATAGGTGAGACTCCACCTGACACAAGAAAATATGACATAACTTATTATGATAATGACGGAAGCATACTCTATGTTGACAGAGCTATCTTAAACGGACAGACGACACATTTAAACAGCACGCTTGAAAAAGAGGGCTATGTTCTTGATGGCTGGCTGATTAACAACACGCCCTACAAAAAAGGCGATGAAATTACAGTAAATGGCAATATTGATGCTTATGCAAAGTGGATTTCAGAGATTCCGCAGACATATTCCGTTTCGTTTGTCACAAATGGCGGAAGCTTTGTTCAGGCAGTCAGCGGAGTTATCGGATCAACAATTCAGTTAACTCAGACTCCGACAAAATCAGGATATTCATTTGACGGATGGTATCTAAATTCCAATCTTTCAGGAAATGCTGTAACGAGCGTCACACTGTCGTCTGACATCACAGTCTATGCCAAATGGTCCAAATCCGAAAGTGGTGGCGCCGGCGGCGCCGGTGGTGGTGGCGGCGGTGCAACACCACAGGCAACAATCACCTTCAAAACGACAGATGGCATAGTTCTTGAAACATTGTCAAGGTCAACGGGAGCCACAGTCGAACTTTCAAAATACAGATATCACAAGGAAGGCTACACATTCGAAGGGTGGTATGTCGACAAGGAGCTCACGACAAAGATTGAAAGCATAAAGCTTTCAGAGAATATCACTATCTTTGCTAATTGGGTTAAAAAAGAAGTCGGAAAATATCATCCTGAAATTCTGACAACGGAGCATTATGCATATGTTTTAGGCAGAGAAGACGGCTTGATATGTCCGGAGGATAATATCACAAGAGCCGAAGTTGCAACGATATTCTTTCGTCTTTTAACAGAAGATGTCAGAAAAGCAAACATCACCCGCACAAACAGTTTTGACGATGTGAATGACGGAGCGTGGTTTAACACTGCAGTTTCTACTCTTGCAAAGCTTGAAATCATAAATGGCAGAACTGAGACTGCATTCCAGCCTGATGCAAACATCACCCGTGCAGAGTTCACAACTATGGCGGCAAGGTTTTCTGATGTTGTATATAGCGGTGAGGATTTGTTTGAAGATATTGATGATCACTGGGCTAAAGGCTATGTCAATGCAGCCGCAAGCATAGGCTGGGTTGTTGGTGATGGTGGAAAGTTTCGTCCTGATGACAACATCACTCGTGCTGAGGTTATGACTCTTGTGAACAGAATACTTTGCCGTATTCCTGAAAACAAAGAAGATTTACTTTCAGGTATGACAATATGGAAAGATAACGCAGATGAAAATGCTTGGTATTACATAGCTGTTCAGGAGGCAACAAACAGTCATAGCTATGAAATGAAGAGTGATACTGTTTTTGAAAAATGGATAGACTTAACAGAAAATCCTGACTGGGCGGAAATGGAGAATTAGAATTTATTTTATTATAGGTTATTGTTTGTTCTGGTGTTATTTATTTACATATGGGCGCAAACAGACAGGAGAAGATTATGTTGAAAATATTAATTCTGACAATTTTATTCATTATAGGGGCTATGATTATCTTTGTATTGTATTGCGCTATGGTAATTGCGGGCGATGATGATATGAATGATGACGGGAGCGAATTAGATAATGAGATTTATCGGGAATAATAAACCCCATGAATTTGTTCTGAGATAATTATTATACTTGAAAAAGAAAGGCCACATAATCCATAGTGGATATGTGGCTTTTTTTATGCAGAAATGTGATTTTATAAAAATGATGTCAATTATGATAAAGCTTTTGTGTCTGATATTTAGGCTCATATGTCACATTGACGCCGAGCTTCTGGAACACGCGTTCATCAACTCGTGAAAGAATCACACTTGAATGAGCCTCGCAGCCTTTAAGTTTAGTGAGCTGACTCATGGCAAGCGCCGCTGTTTCGTTTGTTGATGCGCTTATCGCAAGAGCAATTAATGTTTCGTCAGAGTGAAGTCTTGGGTTTTTGCTTCCCATGTGGTTCACTTTGAGCTCCTGGATCGGTTCAATCGCATTGGGTGAAATAACCAATGTATCGTGGTCGATTCCTGCCAGATGCTTCAAGGCGTTCAGAATCAGCGCAGCTGATGCACCTAAAAGGGAAGAGGTTTTTCCTGTTATCATTGTCCCGTCGTGGAGGGTGATTGCCATAGCGGGACTGCCTGTTTCGGTCTCGCGCAAAAGCGCCGCAGTTGTTTCAGGTCGGTCGTTTGTTGTGATGCCGAGCCTGTTCATTATCATTTCAATCTTGAAAACCTCGTCCTGTTCGCCCGAGCCTTGACGCGCACTGCAGCTTGCGTTATAGTAACGCCTTATGATTTCCTGCTTTGATGCCTCTAAAACTGCATCAGAATCTGTTATGCAATAGCCCGCCATATTAACGCCCATATCGGTAGGACTCTTATATGGTGATTCGTCCATGATTTTCTGGAAAATCGTGTTCAAAACGGGGAAAATCTCGATGTCTCGGTTATAGTTGACAGTTGTCTCTCCATATGCTTCCAAGTGGAACGGGTCAATCATATTGATGTCATCTAAGTCTGCCGTTGCTGCTTCATATGCAAGGTTAACGGGGTGATTAAGCGGCAGATTCCAGACAGGGAAGGTCTCAAATTTAGCATATCCCGATTTTATTCCGCGCTTATAGTCGTGATATAGCTGAGAAAGACAAGTCGCCATTTTTCCGCTGCCGGGACCCGGCGCAGTCACAACGATAAGTGAGCGGGATGTTTCAATGTAGTCATTTTTTCCATAGCCTTCATCACTGACGATAAGAGGAATGTTTGCAGGGTAGTCAGGAATATTATAGTGTTTATAAACCGTTATTCCGAGAGAGGTGAGTCGTTTGCGGAAAATGTCTGCCGCGGGCTGACCGCTATATTGCGTGATGACAACGCTGCCGACATAAATCCCTATTTCAGTCAGCGAATCTATTAAACGGAGGGCTTCTAAATCATAAGTTATTCCAAGGTCACCTCTGACCTTGTTTTTTTCAATGGCGTTGGCGCTGATAACAATGACGATTTCTGCCTGGTCTTTAAGCTCTAAAAGCATATTGATTTTGCTTTCCGGCTTGAAGCCCGGGAGAACCCTTGAGGCGTGGAAGTCGTCAAAAATTTTGCCGCCAAACTCCAGGTAGAGCTTGCCGCCAAAACGGGCAATTCTGTCGCGGATGTTCTGCGACTGCATTTTCAGATATTTATCGTTATCAAAGCCAATTTTATTCATGGTGTCCTCCGCTGTAAATAAAATAACAAAATGATTATATCATCTTAATAAAAATTTTGCAAGCAGAATTTGACATATTTTTGTTTTGGGATATATAGAATGTCATAAAGCAGTTTTCATAAAAAGACATCTGACTTTTGTGCAGGTTACACAAATATTTGTTTAGGGTTGACCTTGTGCTTTAGTTGTGGTAAAATATTAAAAATATCATGGTTTTGGGGGAAACACATATGGATTTTTTGAACTTTAATTACGAAATGCTTTTAAGACTGTTCACCGCAGTTGTTTTAGGTGGTATTATCGGAGTAGAGCGAGGCGGAAACAATCACGAGGCAGGACTCAGGACTCATATGATAGTGTGTCTCGGTGCGGCTTTGGTAATGGTGACGAGCGTTTGTATGTCGGAGCAATTTAATGTTCCTCAGGAGGTTATGCGTATGAGCGCGCAGATAATCTCCGGCGTAGGTTTTTTAGGTGCGGGAAGCATTATTGCAACGGGAAACAAAATCAGAGGAATGACGACAGCGGCAGGCATATGGACAACAGCATGTGTTGGTCTCACTGTCGGCGCAGGCTACTACATTCCCGCGTGCTTTACTGTTGTTATGATGATGTTTGTTATGATAATTTTAAAGCCTATCACAAAGAGACTCCAGGCAAATTCAAAGCAGCACAAGTTTGCTTTGGAGGTCACGGGCAGAGATGCTGTGCATGACATTATCAATGATATGGCAAAAGAAAACATTGATGTCCGCAATTTCAATTTCACAGACCTTCCCGGTGGAAATGTTTTAGCTAAGGTTGAAGTCAAGTTTATCAAGCGAGGGTCATATGGTCCGTTTATAGCAAGGCTTTCAGAGCGCGAGGATGTTGTCGGCTTTAAGGCTTTGGAATAGTTTTTTTGTTAATTGACTTTTACATTTCGAAAAAAATCAGGGGAAGATATGGAAAAATTAAAGAAAAAAAAGCTTTTTTTGATGGATTTAGACGGAACGCTTTATCTGGAAGATAAATTGTTTCCTGCGACACCGGGCTTTTTAAAGCACATAAAATCAATCGGCGGAAAATATTTTTTCATGACAAACAATTCATCAAAAAGCGTTGATGCATATGTTGAAAAGTTTGCGAGAATTGGCGTTGATGCCGATGAAGAAGATATGCTTACATCGACTCAGGCGACCGTGTTTTATTTAAAAGAGCATTACAAAAATAAGCTTTTATATGCTTTTGGAACGGAGTCTTTTAAAAAACAACTTTCAGATAGCGGATTAAACATAACCGATTCTTTAGATGAGGGCATAGAATGTCTTGTTATGGGATTTGACACGGAGCTCACCTTCAAAAAGCTTGATGATGCTTCGAGGCTTTTAACAAAAGGAGTCGATTTTGTCGCAACAAATCCTGACTATGTTTGCCCGACATCTTACGGTTTTGTGCCTGACTGCGGTTCAGTGAGTGATATGCTCTATAATGCGACGAAAAGAAGACCTAAATTCATCGGAAAGCCTGAAAAATATCTCACAGATCTTGCCCTCAAAAAGACAGGATATTCAAAAGAGGAAACAATCATAATAGGAGACAGACTCTACACAGACATTGCGTGCGGAATAAACAGTGGCATTGACACGATTCTGGTCTTAAGTGGAGAAAGCGCATTAAAAGATGCTGAAGCATCTGAATTTAAGCCGACATATATTATGCGCGGCATAGACGAATTGCTTGAAATTCTGTCGGGGAGACAATAATTTTGCAAAATGATACCGATTGTGCAAAAAAAAGAACTGATATTGATAGAATAGTTTTGTTCTTTGTGATATAATTACATGGTGAAGTTCTCTTTGTGCACGGAAAACATTGAAAGTTTTTCATAAAATGAAGATGTTTTTGGCAGATAAGAGTTAAAAAATTAAAATATTTTACATATTTAGGAGAAAAAACCATGGAAAAATTAAAATTTGGTGTAATTGGATGCGGTAGCTTTTCTGATAAGCATCTTTCCGCTATGCAGAGAATTGACGAGATTGAAGTTGTTGCTTGCTGTGACAATGTTTTAGACCTTGCCAAAGCGCAGGCTGAAAAATATAACATCCCGTCATACTATGCAGATTACAAGGAACTCATAGCAAGAGATGACATCTTCGCTGTAACACTTCCGCTTCCTGACCAGGTTCACAGAGAAATTGCTGTTGCTGCATTAAAAGCAGGAAAGCATGTTTTCTGCGAAAAGCCGATGGCTTTAAATATGGAAGACTGCCGTGCTATGATGGATGCAGAAAAAGAATCAGGAAAACAGCTCATGATTGGTCAGGTTTGCCGTTATACACCTGGCTTCAAGCTTGCAAAAGAGCTTGTTGAAGCAGGTGAGATTGGTGAGCTCTTCTTCGTTGAGTCAGAATATGCTCATGACTATTCAAAATTAAGCGGTGAAGGAAACTGGAGAGTGACTCCTGAAAGACATCCTGTTATCGGTGGCGGTTGTCACGCTGTTGACCTTCTCCGTTGGATTGCAGGCGACCCAACAGAAGTTTATGCTATCGCTAACAACAAGGTTTTGGTTGACTGGCCGATTAACGACTTCACAGTTGCTGTTATGAAATTCCCGAACAATGTCTGCGGTAAGGTTATGACATCAATAGGCTGTAAGAGAGAATACACAATGAGAACAGTTCTCTACGGAACAAAGGGCACAATTATCACAGATAACACAAGCCCGACAATCACTCTCTATAAAGAGCAGCTTGAAAACAAAGAAGAATTCAGAGGCATTGAGCAGCAATTAATCGCAATGAAGCTACCGGTTGAAATCAATAACCACAATGTTCCTTATGAAATTCAGGATTTCATTGATGCTATCAAGGAAAACAAGAGAGTCAGCACACCTGGTGAAGAAGGCGCTAAGACTGTTGCTGTTTGCCGCGCTATCGTTGAATCAGCAGCTAAGGGCGACAAGGTCGCTCCTGACTACAATTTCTAATAGAAACGGTATATTTTGCGCAGGGCGCATAAAGCAAAATTTGGTTGCTGTTTTAGATTATTAATAACGACAGATTTAAAGGATGCGTGCTGTTGTCATAGGAAGAAATTCGTTTAAAACGAATTTTGCATAAAAATTGCTTCATGACTATAAACGAACTTCACCTCTCGGCGTACCTATTGTACGCCTTCGGGACGGAGAAAAATCCTTTCAGTTCGTTTATCCCGCATCAAAATCTCCTCGTTTCTAAATAGAAACGGCGTATTTTGCGCAGGGCGCATAAATTAAAATTTGTAATTCAAGAAGAAATTTGCAAAAGTTTTTGTGAATTTCTTCTTTTTTTGCTTTTAAACCATTGAAAAAAGCTGTGAGATGTTGTATAATATATTAATATTGATATAATTGTGCATTTTTTTGATATTTTGACTATAGAAAGAGGAAAATAAATATGTTTGAAAAACTCTCGTTCATAGAAGACAGATTTGAAGAGCTGAGCTTAAAAATCAGCGACCCTGAAATTATTGCAGACCAGGAAAAATGGAGAAGTCTCTGCAAGGAACATTCGGGGATTGAACCAATTGTTGAAAAATACAGAGCCTATAAAAAGGCGCAGGAGACGCTTTCTGACTCTAAAGAAATGCTTTCAGAAACAGACGACAAGGATTTTCGTGAAATGATAGAGGCGGAAATAAAAGAGGCAGAAGAATCAATCGTGAAGCTCAATGAAGAGCTTAAAATCTTGCTTCTCCCAAAAGACCCGAATGACGAAAAAAATGTTATTGTCGAAATCAGAGGCGGTGCAGGCGGAGACGAGGCAGCGCTATTTGCAGGCGATTTATTCAGAATGTATTCTATGTATGCCGAGACGCAGCGCTGGAAGGTTGACATAATGAACTCAAACCCGACGGACATAGGTGGCTATAAGGAAATATCCTTCAGCATAGAAGGTGCGGGGGCATATTCGCGCCTGAAATTTGAAAGCGGTGTTCACCGCGTTCAGCGTGTTCCTGAAACGGAGTCAAGCGGCAGAATTCACACATCAACCGTAACTGTTGCCGTTCTTCCTGAGGTGGAGGAGGTTGAGGTTGAGATAAATGCAAACGACCTGCGAATTGATGTTTTCAGAGCAGGCGGTCCCGGTGGACAGTGCGTTAACACGACTGACTCTGCTGTCAGAATAACTCATCTCCCAACGGGGCTTGTTGTTTCGTGTCAGGATGAAAAATCTCAGCATAAAAATAAAGACAAAGCTATGAAAATCCTTCGTTCAAGACTTTATGAGCTTGTTCAGAGCCAGCAGCATGAGGAAATCGCTCAGGAAAGAAAAAGTCAGGTTGGAACAGGCGACAGAAGTGAACGAATCAGAACATATAATTTCCCGCAAGGTCGTGTCACAGACCACAGAATTGGTCTGACGCTCCATCGTTTAGAGAGCGTTTTAAACGGAGATATTGACGAGATTGTTGACGCACTCATAACAACGCACCAATCGGAGCTTCTTAAAAAAGGTGAGGCAAACTAAAACTCTCAGAAAAACTAAATTCACATAAACAGGAGAAAAAATATGATAACAAGTAAAGAGAGAGCAACGCTCAGAAAGCTCGCAAACGGAATTCCTGCAATATTGCAGATAGGAAAAGGCGGCATTTGCGATAATCTCTTAAAGCAGATAGATGATGCGCTCACAGCGCGCGAAATAATTAAAATTTCAATTTTAGAGACAGCGCTCTTAGACACAAAGGAAACATGCAACGAAATTGCGAGACTCGTTGGTGCAGAACCTGTTCAGGCAATTGGCTTTAAGTTTGTGCTTTACAGAAAGTCTCCTGACCTTAAAAACCCGATTGAGTTATGATGAGGACAGGACTTTTCGGGGGAACATTCGACCCCGTTCATAAGGGGCATATTCTTGTGGCGGAGATTGCTAAAGAAAAGATGAATTTAGATGAAATAATTTTCATCCCTGCAGGAAATCCGCCTCATAAAACAGATAAAGATATCACGGATGGCGGAAAAAGACTAAAAATGCTTTCGCTTGCAACAGAGGAAAAGCCATATTTTAAGGTCTCAGATTATGAAATTTTAAAGAGAGAGAAAAGCTATTCTGTTGACCTTGTGAGACATTTTAAAGAAAATCTTAAAGACAGCGAGCTTTTCCTCATAATAGGAGCCGATTCGTTTTATAATCTTCCCACTTGGTATCACTATGAAGAGCTTATGGAAATGACAAGCTTCATTGTCATTTCGAGACCTCAGGTGAAAAAAGAAAATCTGCTTGATAAGTTTTCAGGGAACGAAAAGCCAATGAGAGCATTTTTTATAGACGATGTGTCAATTCCAATTTCATCTTCAGAAATCAGACAAGCGCTTTTTTGCGGCGAAAATGCAGAAAAATACTTAGATAAATCAGTTTTGAATTATATTAAAGAAAAAGGACTGTATAAGGAGAGTATATGAACATTCATCAGATGGAAGAAAAGCTGAAAAATGTGCTATCCCAGAAGCGTTTTGACCATTCAATCGGAGTTATGGAAGTTGCGATGAAAATGGCGGAGCATTTTGGCTGTGATGTGGAAAAAGCAAGACTTGCAGGGCTTTTGCACGATTGTGCAAAGGAGATTGATAAAGATGATGCGGTGAGGCTTTGTGATGAGCTTGGAATTGAGCTTGATGACGAAAAAAGAGTTCAGAAGGGGCTTATTCATGCTGACCTCGGCGCTGAAATAATGAAAAGGGAATATGGTGTTTGCGACAAAGAAATTTATGATGCTGTCAAATATCACACGATGGGGCGAGCAGATATGACGGGGCTCGATAAAATTCTTTATCTTGCTGATTTTATTGAACCGACAAGACGCGAATTTGAAGGCCTCGAAAAGCTTCGTTCTCTTTGCTTTTCAGACCTCGATGAAGCAATGCTTTTTGCGATTAATCTTTCAATTTCTTTTGTCACGGGAAAGGGAAAGACTTTACACGAACAAACAATTAAAACAAAAGCATATTTTACAAAATTGATAGAAGAAAGGAAGGCGGACTTATGATATCTTTAGAAAAAATGAAGATAACAGCAAAATTTTTGGATGAGAAAAAAGCGAACAACATTAAGGTTTTGAAGGTTTCCGACCTGACGCTTTTAGCGGATTATTTCGTGATTTGTTCGGCAAACTCAACAACGCAGGTCAAGGCGCTTTCTGATAACCTGCAGGAACATTTGGAAGAAAACTTCAATGAAATGCCTGTTAAAAAAGAAGGCAATCAGGGCCTAAATTGGATTTTGCTCGATTATTCGGATGTGATTGTGCACATATTCTATCAGGAAACACGCGAATTTTACAGCCTGGAAAAATTGTGGGCTGATGCAGAAGAAATAGATTTAGAAGAAATAATTAAGGAGTAAGGAAAATGGAGTATAATTTCAAAGACATTGAGAAAAAATGGCAGAAATATTGGGAGGATAATAAATCCTTTGAAGCGAAAACCAATTCAGATAAACCTAAATTTTATGCTTTAGTGGAATTTCCGTATCCATCAGGAAGTGGTATGCATGTAGGTCACATTAAGGCATATTCAGGCCTGGAGGTTGTTTCACGAAAAAGGAGACTCGAGGGCTACAATGTGCTTTTCCCGATAGGATTTGACGCTTATGGTCTTCCAACAGAAAACACAGCTATCAAAACAGGTGTTCACCCCAGAACTGTTACAGACAATAACATCGTCAAGTTTACAAGTCAGCTCAAAAGAGTAGGTTTTTCTTTTGACTGGTCAAGAGTTGTTGACACTACAGACGAAAACTACTATAAGTGGACTCAGTGGATTTTCCTCAAAATGTTTGAAAACGGACTTGTCTTCCGTGATACTACTCTTGTCAATTACTGCCCGAGTTGTAAAGTTGTTCTCTCCAATGAGGATTCTCAAGGGGGCAAATGTGATATTTGCCATAGCGATATTGTGCAGAAAACTAAAGAGGTTTGGTATTTAAGAATCACAGAATATGCAGATAAGCTTTTAGAGGGCTTAGAGGAAGTTGACTATCTTCCAAACATCGTTCTCCAGCAGAAGAACTGGATAGGAAGAAGCGAGGGCGCTTTTGTTAATTTTTCCATTAAGGAAAATGATGAAAATCTCCGTGTTTACACAACTCGTCCCGACACGCTTTACGGCGTAACATTTATGGTTATTGCTCCTGAACATCCGATTATTGAAAAATATAAGGATTCCATAAAGAATTTTGATGAGCTTGATAACTATAAAAAAGAATGTGCTAAAAAGAGCGAATTTGAAAGAACTCAGCTCGTGAAAGATAAAACAGGCGTGAGAATTGACGGTCTCACAGCGATAAATCCTATCACAGAAAAAGAAATCCCGATTTACATATCTGACTATGTAATGATGGGCTATGGCACAGGCGCAATTATGGCTGTGCCTGCACACGACACGCGTGACTACGATTTTGCTAAAAAATTTGGCATTGATATTATTGAAGTTATCAAAGGCGGCGACATTTCCAAAGAAGCCTACACAGGCGACGGAGAAATGGTGAATTCAGGTGATTTAAACGGCATTAAGACAAAGCAGGAAGCGATTGCAAAAATGCTTGAAATTTTAGCTGAAAAAGGCTGCGGCGAAAAGGGTGTTCAGTTTAAGATGAAGGACTGGGCATTCAACCGTCAGAGATATTGGGGTGAACCTATCCCGATTGTCCATTGTCCGAAATGCGGAATGGTTGCTGTTCCCTATGAAGAGCTTCCGTTAAGACTTCCTCCCGTTGATAACTTTGAGCCCGGTTCTGATGGAGAAAGTCCGCTCGCTAAAATTGAATCTTTCGTGAACTGCACTTGTCCAAAATGCGGCGGAAAAGCAAAAAGAGAAACAGACACAATGCCTCAGTGGGCAGGTTCTTCGTGGTATTTCCTTCGTTATTGCGACCCTGAAAACGATAAAGAATTTGCTTCAAGTGAAGCGCTCCGCTATTGGATGAATGTTGACTGGTATAATGGCGGTATGGAGCATGTAACACGACATATGATTTATTCGCGTTTCTGGCATAAGTTCCTCTATGACCTCGGCTTAGTTCCGACATCAGAGCCTTATGCTAAAAGGACTGCGCAGGGACTTATCTTAGGTCCTGACGGAGAGAAAATGAGTAAGAGTAAGGGCAATGTGGTTGACCCTAACGATGTTGTTGATGTTTATGGCGCTGATGTGCTCCGTGCATATGTTCTCTTTATGGGTGACTATGAGCAGGCAGCTCCGTGGAGTGAGAGCAGCATGAAAGGCTGTAAGAGGTTCTTAGACCGTGTGTGGGAGCTTCACAATATGCTCATAGATGGTGATGAATACCGCGACGAGCTTGTGACTTTGATGCATAAGACAATTAAAAAAGTTTCAAACGACATTGAGAGCATGAAGTTTAACACGGCTATTGCCGCTTTAATGACACTCGTTAACAAATTCTATGAGGTTGGCAGCATCAATAAGGCAGAATATAAGACACTTCTGACGCTTTTAAATCCATTTGCTCCTCATATGACAGAAGAGCTTTATAGCGAACTCTTCGGCGAAATCCTTTCAAACGGAAGCTGGGTTTCTTATGATGAGGCGAAAACTGTTGATGATGAAATTGAAATCGTTGCTCAGATTAACGGAAAAGTTAAGTCGAAGATAATGATTAAAGCAGGCATTTCAAAAGACGAAATGGAAAAAACAGTTTTAGAGATGGATTCTGTTAAGGCGCTCGTTGAGGGAAAAACAATCGTTAAAGTCATCTGCGTTCCCGGTAAACTCGTGAACATTGTTGTGAAATAGCTTAAATAAAAAACAGACAGGCGGCAGGCGTTAAGCAGTGCCGCCTGATTGTTCTGAATTTTTTGTGTCTTAAACTAAACATAACGGGAGAAAACTATGGAAATACTATCACCTGCAGGCGATTTTGAGTCGCTCATAGCTGCGGTGCAGAACGGAGCTGACGCTGTCTATGTTGGCGGAAGCGATTTTTCTGCAAGAAAAAATGCAAAAAATTTTGATGATTATGAATTGGAGCGCGCAATTGACTATTGTCATTTGAGAGGAGTCAAGCTCTATGTTGCGTGCAACACACTCATTAAAGAGCAGGAACTGCCACAAAGTCTTGATTTTTTAGCTAAAATATATGAAATTGGGGCAGATTCCGTTATTATTCAGGATTTGGGGCTTTGCCATATTCTTCACGAGCAGCTTCCCGATTTTCCTGTCCACGCAAGCACTCAAATGACAGTGACTAGCACAGATGGCGTTAATGTTTTAGCAAAGAATTTTGGTGTGAAGCGAGTTGTGCTGGGGCGTGAGCTTTCGTTTGATGAGATAGCGGAAATCAGGAAGGGCACAAAAACCGAGCTTGAGGTTTTCGTTCACGGTGCGCTCTGTATGAGCTATTCAGGAGAATGTCTGTTTTCGAGCGTGTTAGGCGGAAGAAGCGGAAACAGGGGAGGTTGCGCTCAGCCATGCAGACTGAGCTACACTCTCTTGAAAGGCGAAAAGGAAGTCAGAGAGAATATGCCACTCCTTAGCCCCAAGGACTTATGTCTGGCTGATGAAATATATAAATTCAATAAGCTCGGAATTGAATCGCTAAAAATTGAGGGCAGAATGAAAAGCCCTGAATATGTTGCTAAAGCAACGAAAGTTTATAGTGAGGCAAAAATGCTCGGCGCTGAAAAAGAGGAAATCGAAAAGCTTCTTTCGATTTTTTCGCGTTCGGGAAGCTCAAAGGGCTATTTTTACGGAAGAACATTTTCTGACCAGATGTCATATAGCGAAGGCAGCAAGATTTCAGCAGATAAGAAAACCTTATCAGAGGCAAAAAGAAGCTTTGCGGGCGAAAATGTCAAGTTTCCGATTAATATGTTTTTTTATGGCGATGTCGGTGAAAACATAATGCTCACTGTGTCAGATGAAAAGGGGAGAAGTGTTTCCGTTTTCGGTGATGTTATGGAGCGGGCAGAATCAAAGCCTTTGGATGAAGAGAGAATTAAAGAGCAGCTCATAAAGCTTGGAGGAACACCATTTATAGCAGACTATGTCGAGGTTGTGACATCGGGCGGATTTGTTCCGATTAAGTCGATAAACAGCTTAAGACGCGAAGCTTTGGAAAAATTTGAGACGGAAATCTGCACTTCTAAAAAAAGAGAGAAAAAGGTTCTTTCATATGAAAAACCACAAAATGAGAAAAACTCTCCAATTAAGCTGACTTTAGAGGTGAGAACAAAAGAGCAGTTTGAAGCAGTTAAAGACATTGATGTTGATGAGATTTTCGTGCCATATCATTTGCATAAAGAATTGAAGCAAAAAGATGCTGTTTGCGTTCTTCCGCCTGTTTTAAAAGACTCTGACAAAGTGGATTTGGAGACGATTGAAAAGGTTGAGATAAATAATATAGGTCAGCTTGCTCTATGTGGAGAAAAAAAGATTTACGCAGGCTACAGTATGAACATAACAAACTCTTTAGCTTTTTCTGCGCTCCGAAGTCTCGGCGCAAAAGAAATCACAGTTTCAACAGAGCTGACATCAAGCGAAATTAAAAATATAGGGAACTTTGGTGTCGTTAAAGCAAGCATGGTTTATGGCAGACAGAGACTTATGTATATTGAAAACTGCATCATAAAAAGCGCGTTTGCTTGCAAGTGTAATGATGATGATTTTTATTTAAAGGACAGACTTGGAATAAAATTCCCTATAATTACTGAAAATTGCAGAAATATGATTTTAAATTCAAGACCAACCTTTATGGCAGATAAAGCTAATGATATAAAAAATATGGGAATTGGTGCAATGAGGCTCATTTTCACAGTTGAAGATGCCAACCGGACTAAAGAAATAGCAGAAACATATATAAAAATGTTAAATGGCGAAGAGATTAAAGGCTTTGATGGTGAATTCACAAGAGGTCATTTTTTCAGAGGTGCATTATAAAGGAGGAAAATTATGAGCTATAAGGTAATGATAAAATATTTAAACGAAAAGGTCGGAAAGGAAATTCCTGCGCCCGCTTATGCGACAGAGGGTGCAGCAGGTATGGATTTGACTGCGTGCGTTGATGAAGACATTTTGATAAAAAAAGGTGAGACGGTTTTAATTCCGACAGGTGTTGCAATTGCGCTTCCCGACAACTCCTCCGTTGCATATATCTATGCAAGAAGCGGGCTTGCAATCAAGCATGGAATAATGCTTGCAAACGGTGTCGGAGTTGTTGACAGCGACTATCGTGGAGAAGTTAAGGTTGGGCTGATTAACCTTTCAAATGAAGACTATATTATAAAATGCGGTGACAGAATTGCGCAGATGGTTTTTGCTCCTGTTCTGATAGCAGAAACTGAAGTTTTAGACGAGCTTCCCGAGACAAAAAGAGGCGAAGGAGGCTTCGGTTCGACGGGAAGATAAGAATTTTTAATGAACAAAATATAATTTGCTATTGAAATTGTTATAATTTTTTGGTAAAATCATTTATTGTAACTTTATTTTTGGATAGTGGGAGGCGTTTTATGACAGATTGTGAAAATAGCGGAATAATTTTAGCTTCGGCGTCTCCGAGAAGAAGAGACATTCTTTTGAACATTGGTGTAAAGTTTGGAACTTTTACAGCAGATTGTGATGAACATATTGATGACGGGATTGAGCCTTCTGAAGCCGTTATGTTGCTTTCAATGAGAAAATGTGCGGCTTGTGCGAAGCATTTTGCAGGAACAAATAAAATTATAATCGGGGCAGATACTGTAGTCGTCTTTGAAAACGAAATTCTGACAAAGCCGAAAGATTGTGATGATGCATTTTTAATGCTTAAAAGGCTTTCAGGAAAGACTCACAGCGTTATGACGGGCGTTTCCGTAATGAGAATGAGCGATGTAAAATGCGAAACCTTTTATGAAGAAACGAGTGTCAAGTTTAAAGACTTGACAGATGAAGAAATTGTGGCGTATATCAAGACGGGAGAGCCGCTCGATAAGGCAGGAAGCTATGGAATTCAAGGCATTGGTTCTATGTTTATCGAAAAGATCGACGGGGACTATTTTAATGTCGTTGGTCTTCCCGTTTGCAAGCTTTGTGAAAAAATCAAAAATGAATTTAACATAAATATAATTTTAGAGAGGCAGGAATAAATATGGCACTTTGCAGAGATATCGGAATAGATTTAGGAACGGCGAACACTTTAGTTTATATGAAAGGTAAAGGCATCATCTTAAGAGAGCCTTCTGTTGTTGCTGTGAATAAGGCGCTCGGTCAGATTTTAAAGGTTGGCAACGAGGCAAAGGAATTAATTGGAAGAACTCCTGGAAATGTTGTTGCAATCAGACCTTTAAAAGACGGCGTTATTGCTGATTTTGATGAAACGCAGGCAATGCTGAAATATTTTATCAAAAAAGCGTATCCGGGAGGCTTTTTTAAGCCGAGAGTTGTTGTCTGCATTCCTTATGGTGTGACAGAGGTTGAAAGACACGCCGTTGAGGAGGCTGTGCTTTCTGCAGGTGGAAAGAATGCATATCTGATTGAAGAGCCCATGGCAGCTGCAATCGGTGCGGGACTTCCCGTGAGCGAGCCAACAGGCAGCATGGTTGTTGACATAGGTGGAGGAACAAGCGAGGTTGCCGTTATATCATACGGCGGAATAGTTGCAAGTAAATCTTTGCGTATTGCGGGCGACGAGCTCGATAGCGACATTGTTAACTACATTAAGAAAGAATATAATCTTATGGTCGGCGAAAGAACAGCAGAAGAGATTAAGTTTAAAATCGGCTCTGCTTTTGAATATGAAGGCGAAAGCGAAATGGAAGTTAAAGGAAGAGATTTATTAACAGGACTTCCTCGCACAATCACTCTTTCAAGCAAGGAAATCAGGGGTGCGATTTCTGAATCGATTTTTGCTATTGTTGATGCTATAAAAACAACTTTAGAGCAGACCCCTCCTGAGCTTGCGGCAGATGTAATGAACAGAGGAATTGTTTTAACAGGCGGAGGAGCAATGATAAGAGGTCTTGACAGACTGATCGCCGAAGAAACTCAGGTGCCTGTTTATATTGCTGAAAATGCGCTCGACTGTGTTGCTCTCGGAACAGGACTTTCACTTGCGGCGCTTGATGACCCTAATACTCAGGGCATCTTATGTTCAAGAACAAAAAAATGGAGATAGTTTTAGCTTAACCGAAAGCGAAAATCCGCCTCTAAAAATCGGAGTTCGGATTACTTACTTTCGGTTGAATAAATAATCAAGGGGGTGTGCTTATGAATGTAAAAAGAAAAATTATCATCGTTGTTTTGTGCATCACTGTTTTAATATTCACTTTCATGGGCATAACCTTTGCAACAGATAGAAGCGGTGCTTTTAATAATGCAGTTAATATCGTTTTAACTCCTGTGCAGAAAGTGTTTACGGGAATTGGGGATGGAATAGGAGATTTCTTTGAATATATCCACGATATGAAAACATATAAGGCAGAAAACATTGATTTAAAAGACAGAGTGGCGGACTTAGAGCGTGAAGTGAGAGAGCTTGGCGCGCTTAAGAAGGAAAATGAAAGACTCCGCTCAGCACTTGATTTGAAAGAGCAGGATGTAGAAAACCGAATGATTTTTGCCGAAGTGAAAAGCAAGGAGCCGGGAAATTGGTTTTATGTTTTCACAATTGACAAAGGGACAAATCATGGCATTAAAAAAGATGATGCAGTTATGACAAGTCAAGGGCTTGTCGGGAAAGTGTCTGATGTGGGAAACACATGGGCGGAGGTAACGAGCATAATTGACCCTGAAAGCTCGGTCGGTGCTGTGATTTCGAGAACACAGGAGATTGCGATAACAGACGGAGACATGGCGCTTGCAG
Organism: Clostridia bacterium; assembly: GCA_045576235.1. Classification (GTDB taxonomy): domain Bacteria; phylum Bacillota; class Clostridia; order UBA1381; family UBA9506; genus SIG437. The sequence goes on along the minus strand of JAZNGA010000043.1, from coordinate 13,169 downwards.
AGCAGGGAAAATGTCGCTTGGAATATATTAAAACAGATTTGAGCCTGGTTGCAGGGGACTCTGTCGAGACATCAGGTCTTGGCGGAATCTATCCGAAGGGCATCCTGATTGGAACTGTTTCCGAAATTAAAAATGACAGCTCAGGATATGCGCGCTACGCCATAATCGAGACAGCAGTCGATTTTGAAAAGATAAGGGAAGTTATTGTAATTAAATCGGAAGAATGAGGTGAAAAAACATGAGCATGAAAAAGGTGTGGAGAACATTTGTTGTAGTGCTTTATGTTTTTTTTCTTATTGTAGTGCAGACAACTGTGCTTAAAAGCATAAAAATAGCCGGAGTGATGCCCAATCTGATGCTTTCGGCAACTGTTTGCTTTTGTCTTATCTGTGCAGACTTCAGAGGAATTATTTTTGGTGTCTCCTGCGGCATTTTGCTTGACATAACGGGAGGCAGACTCATTGGGATAAACACTTTATTTTTCCTTTATGCCGCACTCGGCATATTTTTGATTTGCGATAAGCTCTATAATAATAATGAGGTCGTTGCAGCGGTCATAACTTTCGTAATCACAGCTGTTTATGGAATAATTGTGTATGTAATGAATTTTCTTATATGGGGAGAGAATGCAATCTGGTTTGCGCTCTTTAGGAAAATCATTCCTGAAATGGTTTATAATACGGTGGCGGCAGTCTTTTTATATCCGGTCACTCGCAGAGCGTTTTATGGCTCGCGAAGGAAAAACAGAAAGAAAAAAGAGTTATATTTGCAGTAGAGAACAGATAAATGACAAAAGGGGGTGGCAAGTTGGAAGAAAAAGCTTTGAAAAAAAGATATCGAATTATTTATTTTATTGTTGTAATTTTTTTGCTTGTTGCAATCGGCAGGCTTTTCAGTCTTCAGATTATTGATGGCGAAGACTACAGGGAAATTTCCGACAGCCGCCTTTTAAGAGATGTTCCCGTTAAGGCTCCGAGAGGGGAAATACTTGACAGATATGGAAAACCTCTTGTTCAGAACAGAATAGGATATTCAATTTCAATCTCAGCGACAAGCAGCACTGCTGAGATTAATAATTCAGTTTTAAATCTCATTAAACTTTTCGATGAGATGGGGCTTGAATATGAAAAAACGCTCCCGGTGACAGAGCTTAAACCATATGAGTTCACTTTTAAAGATGATGGAAAAACGACAGCAAAAGAAAAAGAAGCTCAGTTTAAGAAAAATGCAAACATTGCGCAGGATTTAACGGCTGAAGAGGTTGTTTATAAATACAGAGATAAATATAAGTTTGACAACAGCTTATCTGAATGGGAAGTCAGAAAGCTTTCAGGAATGCGCTATGAGATGGAAAAACGAAGCTTTTCTGCCAATAATCCATACCTTTTTGCAGAGGATGTAAACATTGATGTTATCACAAGAATTAAAGAGTGCAGTGATGACTTTTTATGTGTGGCGGTCTATACTCAGCCCGTGAGACAATACACAAGCGGCAGCTTAGCGGCACATATTTTAGGTCGAACGGGAATAATCAGCCCTGACGAATATGAAAAGCTGAAAAGCCAAGGCTACGGAATGAATGACCATCTCGGAAAACAAGGCATAGAAAAGGCGTTTGAGAGCTATTTAAGAGGGACTGACGGAGTCGACAGCATCGAAAGGCGAGTCCATGGAAAAGAGAGCGAGCTTGTTTTTTCTAAAGAGCCTGTTGCGGGAAATACAGTAATTTTAACGATTGATAAAGACTTGCAGGCGGCAACAGAAAAGGCGCTCTATGAAAACATCGTAAGAATTGCGCAAACCTCGACATATGGAAACGGTCACGATGCCGCAAGCGGTGCGGCAGTTGTGCTTGATTTGAACACGGGTGAGATTTTATCAATTGCATCATATCCGACATATGACCCCGAAAGATTTAATGAGGATTATGAGAGCTTATCGACAGACCCAAATGCGCCAATGCTTAATCGGGCGCTTATGGGAACATATGAGCCCGGTTCAACATATAAGCTTGTGACAGCACTGGCGGCATTAGAGGAAGGAGAAATCACTCCTGAAAGCAGAATTGCCACAAAGGGTATATATGAATATTACGGGCATAAATTTATGTGCTCGATTTACAGAACAACACAAGCCACTCACGGAACAATAAATGTATCAGAGGCGCTGCAACATTCTTGCAACTATTTCTTCTATGAGATGGGAGCTAAGCTTGGAATTGAGAAGCTGACAGACTATTCAACGCTGCTCGGTCTTGGTGACTACACGGGAATTGAGCTTGAAGAAGAGGTTAAAGGTCAGCTCGCAGGACCGGAGCTTCGCGAAAAGTTAAACCAGCCGTGGTATCCCGGTGATGTGCTTCAGGCAGCGATAGGGCAGTCGGATAACTTGTTTACGCCTATTCAGATGGCAAATTATGTTTCGACTATTGCAAATGGAGGAAAAAACTATAAGCTTCATCTTTTAAAGGCAATAAAATCGAATGATAATGAAAAGTTGTTAGTCACAACCGAGCCCGAGATAAAACATGAAATTAAGATTAAAGAAGAAAATCTTAATGCTGTTTTAGGAGGAATGAAGCTTGTTGCCTCTGAAGGAACAGCAAGCGCAGCATTTGCAGATTTCCCCATAAAGACGGGAGGAAAAACAGGAAGTGCTCAGGTTGCACAAGGTTCAAGCAACGGCATATATGTTGGTTTTGCTCCGCTTGATAATCCACAGATTGCAGTTGCCGTTGTTGTTGAGCATGGTGGCTCGGGCGGTAATGTGTCATATATTGCAAGGGATATTTTCAATCAATATTTCTTTGGAAACCGTGAGTTTACGGGGGAAATTGTCCCTGATAATGCGCTTTTGAAGTGATTTTGTGGAAAAAGTTAAAAAAATTAAAAAAAACAGTTGCATTTTACAAAAAAGTGTGTTAAAATGTTTTAAGTCAGTTTAGAGTAGTTGGAGGTGAATGATTTGCCAAATATTAAATCAGCTAAAAAAAGAGTTAAGGTTATTGAGACAAAAACTCTCAGAAACAAGATGATTAAATCAGCTTTAAAAACATATATAAAGAAGTTTGATGTAACAGCTCAGGCTGGTGATAAAGCTTCAGCAGAGGTTGCTTTTAAACTTGCTGTTAAGAAGATTGACCAGGCTGTTTGCAAAGGTGTGATTAAGAAGAACACAGCTTCAAGAAAAAAATCACAGCTTGCACAGAAGTTAAACAGTGTCAGCGCCTAATTGTTTTTAAGTGTGTAATAGGCGGGAGGGCACAAAAAGTCGTCCCGCCATTTTTTTGCACAAAAAAAATTTAAAAAAACTATTGACAAAGATAAATTTCTTTGTTATAATATTAAAGTCGTCAAGTTGTGACGACAAATGGTTGATGTGGCCCGTTGGTCAAGCGGTTAAGACACCGCCCTTTCACGGCGGTAACACGAGTTCGATTCTCGTACGGGTCACCACTTTTTTTTTACCCTTTTGGGCCTTTAGCTCAGTTGGTTAGAGCAACCGGCTCATAACCGGTTGGTCCGGGGTTCGAGTCCCTGAAGGCCCACCAAAATTCGCGGTCAAAATAGATTCATTCTGTTTTGACCGCATTTTTACGCACTTTTCGGGGTTTATTCAAAAATCCGTTTTGAATAAAAGACAGTAGATGCACCCACCGTTTCAACCAGTCTTGAACCAGAGACAATGGCATAAATCCTGTGAAATTCCGACTTGACTACATAACAGATGCAAGTTAAACATACAGGATACAAACCCTATGGTTACCGAGATTTTGATAGATTTAGAAAAAGAATTTCACATATGTTTGGATACAAAAAACTTAACACTGGAAAGGCGGCTGCATAAAGATGCAACCGCCGTCTTAAATTCCATTATTTATTTTTAACCACAACTATTGACAAAGAGCCTTGTAGGGGTGTGGTTTTGAATCAGGAATAAGCAGATATGATTAACGCAGGTTTTTATGCGGCGGATGCAATGGAGACGGTTCATATTGCCGAAAAATTTTATGAGAATTAAAAATTTAGGGGTTGCATATTGCGGCCCCGAAGTTTTTTAATAAATGTTGGGTTTATCTATTGACTTTATTGCTTTACTATGGTAAAATACTAAAGTATGATTTGTAAGGATGTGAAAATTATGGCAAAGATATATACTCCCGAGCTTGAAAGATTGATGGAAGTAATCATGAAACTTGAAACAAAGGAAGAGGCTTTGAGTTTTTTCGAGGATATCTGCACGATAAAGGAAATTCAGGATATGTCACAAAGACTTCAGGTTGCAGAGATGTTGCATCAGCACAAAAGTTATATTGAGATTTCAAAGGATACGGGTGCGAGCACAGCAACAATCAGCCGTGTAAATAAATGCCTTAACTATGGCAGCGACGGATACAAGAAAGCTCTTATAAAACTTTATGAAAGCGAGGCAGAATAAAATGAATAATATAAATTCGGTTTTGGAAAATGACGAAAAGATAATATTCAGGCTGCGTGAACTGTATTCAAAGTACGGATATATGAAATACCGTATGAGCAAGTTTGAGGAATATGACCTTTATGTACGCAACAAGGATTTTCTTGTTTCTGAAAATATTATTACATTTACTGATGTTGACGGCAAACTTATGGCACTTAAGCCAGACGTAACCCTTTCTATTATTAAAAATAGCCGCGAGGACACAGGTAATGTGCAGAAGATGTATTACAATGAAAATGTTTATCGCGCCTCAACAGAAACAAGGGCTTTTAAAGAGATTATGCAGACAGGACTTGAGGCAATCGGCGATATAGATGATTATTGCATCTGTGAGGTTGTAATGCTTGCGGCAAAAAGCCTTGAATGTATAACCGATGATTATATATTGGATATATCTCATATGGGAATTGTATCTCAGGCAATGGAAGGTATAGAAATTTCATCAAATGGCAAGGCGGCTTTGCTGAAAGCATTGGGTGAGAAGAATGTGGGTGGCATTGGCGCAGTATGTACTGCAGAAGGTATAGACGAAAAATCAACTGACCTTCTTAAGAAACTGGTTACAGTTTACGGTGCTCCTGATAATGTGATTGCTGAACTTAAATCATTGTCACAGACAGAAAAGTTTTCTGATGCAATCAAGCAGCTTGAGGATATAACAGAAATGTTGACACTTGTTGGTTGTGTGGATAAAGTAAGAATAGACTTTTCGGTTATCAATGATATGGGATATTACAACGGTGTTGTATTTAAAGGCTTTGTCAATGGTGTTCCCGAAGGTGTTCTTTCGGGAGGTCAGTATGATAATCTTCTTAAAAAAATGTCACGCAAAAGTGGTGCAATCGGGTTTGCGGTGTATCTTGATTTGCTTGAAAGAATATATGAAGATAGCCACGATTTTGATGTTGCTACTGTATTGTTATACAATGAGGATGCAAAACTGTGCGATGTAAATAATGCAGTAAAGGAACTTATAGATAAAGGTGAGACGGTGATTGCTCAAAAGACAAAGCCTGAAAAACTGAGATATAAAAGATTAGTAAGATTGTGCGGAACGGAGGTTGAGGAAATTGAAAACAATGCTTAATGTTGCACTTCCAAAGGGCAGACTTGGCGAAAAGGTTTATGCAATGTTTGAAGAGGCGGGTTTTGAATGTCCTTCAATCAAGGAAAACAACCGCAAATTAATTTTTGAAAATGAGGAAAAGGGTATACGTTATTTCTGGGTAAAACCTTCGGATGTTGCAATTTATGTTGAACACGGCGCGGCTGATATCGGTGTTGCAGGCAAGGATATTTTGCTTGAATACAAACCTGATATTTACGAACTTCTTGACCTTGATATAGGCAAATGCCGTATGGCTGTTGCCGGCAAAAAAGATTTCCGAGATAATACTCAAAAGACTTTGAGAGTGGCTACCAAATTCACCAATATTGCAAAGAATTATTATGCATCAATTGGCCGTGAAATTGATATCATTCACCTTAATGGCTCAATTGAAATTGCTCCAATTTTAGGACTTTCGGATGTTATTGTGGATATTGTTGAAACAGGAACAACCCTTAAGGAGAACAATCTTGAAGTTCACGAGGAAATAGTTACCATAAGCGCAAGGCTTATTGCTAATAAAGCTAGCTTTAAATTCAAGAACGAGCAAATTGAAAAGATACTTAAAAGTATGACCTGCCAGATGGAGGACAAAAAATGATAAAGATTTTAAAATACGGTGAGGTTGCAAACAGCGACATTTTTGCGCGTGTTGTACCAGAAATGGATGTTGAAGCGATTGTTACCAAAATAATAGAGAATGTAAAAACAAATGGAGATAAAAGCCTTTTTGAATACTGCGAAAAGTTTGATAAGGCAAAACTCTCTTCTCTTGAGGTTACAAAAGCTGAACTTGACGAGGCTGTAGCACAGGTTGAACCAAGATTTTTAGAAGTGCTTAAAACTGCAGCAAGGAATATACGGAAATTTCACGAGAAACAAGTTCGCAATGGCTTTATAATCAATGACGAAAATGGTATTGTTACAGGACAGAAGGTTATCCCTGTTGACCGTGCGGGTCTGTATGTTCCCGGCGGAACAGCGGCTTATCCATCAACAGTTTTGATGGATTCAATCCCTGCAAAAATTGCAGGAGTTGGTGAGGTCGTAATTGTTACACCACCCAATGCCGAGGGTAAAATTAACCCTGTAATACTAGCGGCGGCATCAGTTGCAGGTGTAGACCGAGTTTTTAAGGTTGGCGGTGCTCAGGCTGTTGCGGCATTGGCATACGGTACAGAATCCATTCCTAAGGTTGACAAGATTGTAGGACCCGGTAATGCTTTTGTTGCCGAAGCAAAACGTCAGGTATACGGCATAGTTTCCATTGATATGATTGCAGGCCCAAGTGAGATTTTAGTTGTTGCTGACGGAAAGAGCAATCCGCGTTATGTTGCGGCAGATTTGCTCTCTCAGGCTGAGCACGATGTTCTGGCAAGTGCTGTGCTTGTTACCGATTCAATGGATTTGGCGTTGGCTGTTCAGAAAGAACTTGAAGTTCAGATACCTCTTCTTGAACGTAGTGAAATTGCTCGAAAGTCGATTGATGCCAACGGCAAGATTATTGTTGCCGACACTCTTGATGCGGCTATTGAGATATCCAATGAAATCGCTCCCGAGCATCTTGAATTATGTGTGGATAATCCGTTTGATTACCTTGACGGAATTCGTCATGCAGGCTCAATCTTTATGGGCAGAAATTGCCCCGAGGCTCTGGGTGACTATCTTGCAGGGGCAAACCATACACTTCCAACAAGCGGAACTGCAAAGTTCTCAAGCCCCTTGTCGGTTGACGATTTTGTAAAGAAAACACAGTATACATACTACACCTATGATGCATTAAAGCGAGTTGCCGACGATGTTTCCTTCTTTGCTCAAAAGGAAGGTTTGACAGCCCATGCTAAAAGTGCCACAATAAGAATTGAAGATTAAGGAGTTAAGGATATGAGCAGATTTTTCAGTAACAAATTTGATGCATTAACACCATACACTCCGGGAGAACAGCCTAAAATCTTAAATCTTGTAAAGCTTAATACCAACGAATCACCATTTCCTCCATCTCCCAAAGCTATTAAAGGGGCGGCAGAGGCGGCAGAACGCTTGGAACTGTATTCTGACCCTACTTGCGGTGAGTTGACTGAGAGAATGGCAGAAATTCTTGGCGTTAAGCCCGAGCAGGTGCTTATGACAAATGGTTCTGATGAGATTTTGAACTTTGCATTTATGGCATACAGTGACAAAGATAATCCCATAGTGTTCCCTGATATAACATACGGATTTTATCCTGTGTTTGCACAGCTTTCAAACATTCCCTATGAGGAAATTCCTGTTGATGAGGGGTTCAGGATAAGGGTTTCTGACTATATTGGGATAAATAAAACAATTGTAATTGCGAATCCCAATGCACCAACGGGTATCGCCTTAAGCCTTGACGAGATCGAGAAAATTGTAAAAAGCAATCCTGACAACATCGTGGTGATTGACGAGGCCTATGTGGATTTTGGCAATAAAAGTGCTATTCGTCTTGTTGAAAAATACGACAACCTGCTGGTAACGGGAACATTTTCAAAATCCCGTTCGATGGCAGGGGCAAGACTTGGCTTTGGCGTTTCATCCAAGGAAATTATCCAGGATTTAAATACAATCAAGTATTCAACAAATCCATACAACATCAACAGTATGACCATGGCGGCAGGAATAGGTGCTCTTGAGGACGAAGAATATACAAAAGAAAACTGCCGTATTATTTGTGAAAACCGTGAATATACAATAAAAAAGCTCAAAGAAATGGGCTTTGTTATGACACCTTCAACCGCCAACTTTATTTTTGCAAAGCATCCGTTGATGTCGGGTTTGGATATATACACAAAATTGCGTGAAAATGGTATCATTGTTCGTCATTTCACGGGAGAGAGAATTTGCGAATATAATCGTATAACTGTCGGAACAAGAGAACAGATGGATAAATTTCTTGCTGTAGTAGAGAAAATTCTGGAGGATAGATAAATGAGAGTAAGTGAAATAAAAAGAGATACAAACGAAACACAGATTGTACTTAGCCTCAACCTTGACGGAACAGGCAAAAGTGAAATTGACACAGGTTGCGGCTTCCTTGACCATATGCTGACATTATTTGCAAAGCACGGCAGATTTGATTTAAACATAAAGTGCAACGGCGACACTCAGGTTGATGACCATCATACTGTTGAGGATGTGGGCATTTGTCTTGGTAAGACCTTTGCTGATGCTCTGGGTGATAAGATGGGTATTATCCGCTACGGCAATATGATTCTGCCTATGGATGAGGCTCTGATTATATCAGCAGTTGACCTTTCAGGCCGTTCGGGGCTTTCATACAAGCTTGAAATTCCAACTGCAAAAGTTGGTACATTTGACACAGAACTTGTGGAAGAATTCTGGCTTGCATTTGTAAGAGAGGCTGCTTGCACTCTGCATTTTATCCAGCTTTCGGGAACAAATTCTCATCATATTATTGAGGGGGCTTTCAAAGCTGCAGGCCGAGCATTTCGTCAGGCAGTGGCTGTTGAGGTTGGCTTTGAAAACGAAATCCCTTCAACAAAAGGAGTACTTTAAATATGGTAGCAATTGTTGATTACGGAGTAGGAAATCTGTTTTCTCTTAAAAGCTCAATGGAGGCAATTGGTGCTGAAATCGTGGTTACAGGGGATGCGGATGTTATGCGTTCGGCCGAAAAGATTATTCTCCCCGGTGTTGGTGCTTTTGAAGATGCTGTAAGAAAGCTCCGGGAAACAGACCTTGATAAAGTAGTTAAAGATGAGGCGGCAAAAGGAAAGCCTATTATGGGAATTTGTCTTGGTATGCAGATGCTCCTCGATAAAAGTTTTGAGTATGGTGAGCATCAGGGGTTGGGTCTTATCAGGGGCGAGGTTCGTTCCATTGATGAAGTTATTCCAAAGGCCTTGAAAATTCCCCATATTGGCTGGAATGCACTAAAATTTAACGGAGATAAGCATGAGATTTTTAAGTATATAAACGACGGTGACTTTGTTTATTTTGTTCATTCATACTACGGTGCAAAATGTGAAGAATCGGTTATTGCAACTGCAGAATACGGCGCTGACCTTACGGCGGCTGTTGCACAAGGTAATGTCTGCGGATGTCAGTTCCATCCTGAAAAAAGCGGTGATGTTGGCTTGAAAATTCTTAAAGCATTCTGCGAGATGAAGGGGGAATAGGATATGTATATTTTTCCTGCAATAGATTTATATGAGGGAAAGGCGGTACGCCTTCTCCGTGGCGAATATGATAAAATGACAGTATACAGTGAAAACCCCATCGAGATTGCATACGAATTTGAATCATTGGGTGCAAGTCATATACATATGGTTGACCTTGAGGGGGCAAAAAATGGCGGAACTCCCAATATTGATATTGTGCGTCAGGTTGCCGAAAAGACAGGACTTTTTGTAGAAATCGGCGGTGGTATACGCAGCATGGATGTTATTGATGTGTATATCGGTGCGGGAATTGACAGAGTAATTCTTGGTACAGCGGCAGTCCAGAATACGGAATTTGTAAAGGCAGCTGTTGATAAATACGGCGGAAGGATTGCTGTTGGTGCAGATATAAAGGACGGTTATGTTGCAATCAAAGGATGGACAGAAAAATCACAGTATACCTGCTTTGAATTCTGTGATGAAATGCAGAATTTAGGCGTTAAAACTCTTATATGCACAGATGTTTCAAAGGACGGTGCAATGCAGGGAACAAACCGTGAATTATACAAGGAACTTTCAGAAAAATTCAATATGCAGATAGTGGCATCTGGTGGTGTTTCTACCATTGATGATGTAAAGGTCTTAGCTAAAATGAACCTTTATGGTGCGATTATCGGTAAGGCATATTATACAAACGCAATTTCATTGAAAGAGGCAATAGAGGTGGCAGAATGATAACAAAAAGAATAATTCCATGCCTTGACGTTCGCGACGGTAGAGTGGTTAAAGGAGTAAATTTTGAAGGAGTGTCGGATGTTTCGCATCCCGTGCAGCTTGCAAAGCATTACAGCGATAACGGTGCTGATGAACTGGTTTTTTATGACATAACAGCATCGTTTGAAGGCAGAGCCCTGTTTACAGATATACTTAAAGAGGTTGCAAAAACCATTTTTATTCCTCTTACCGTAGGTGGTGGCATAAACACACTTGATGATTTTGACCGTGTTCTCAAATGTGGTGCTGACAAGGTAAGTGTGAATTCGGGTGCAATAAAAAATCCTCAGCTTATTTATGATGCGGCAAAGCGTTATGGTGACCAGTGTGTTGTAATTTCTGCAGACGTAAAGAGGGTTGACGGAGTGTTCCGTGTTTTTGCCAAGGGTGGCAGAGAGAACACGGGAATGGAGGCTGTTGAGTGGATAAAACGCTGTGTAGCAAATGGTGCCGGTGAAGTGGTGCTGAATTCCATTGATACCGACGGCGTGAAAAAAGGGTTTGATCTTGAAATGCTTGATGCTGTTTGCAACGCGGTGCCTGTTCCTGTAATTGCATCGGGTGGTGCAGGCGGAATTGCTGATTTTGTGGAGCTTTTCAAAAAAGTAACTAAAGTTGATGCGGGACTGGCAGCTTCAATCTTCCATTTTGGTGAGGTAGCAATTAAGGATTTGAAAACAGAACTCCGTGCCAATGGAATTGATATGAGAATATAGGGGGAAAACATTATGCTTAATATTGACAAACTTAAATTTGATGAAAAAGGGCTGATACCTGCCATAGTTGTGGATTCGGTAACCAAAAAGGTGCTGACCCTTGCATATATGAACCGCGAGAGTCTTGAAATTTCAGTAGAAAAGGGTTTGACTTGCTTCTGGAGCCGTTCAAGACAGGAATTGTGGCTTAAGGGCGAAACAAGTGGTAACTATCAGCATATTGTTTCGATTACCGCAGACTGCGATAATGATGCTCTTGTTGTTATGGTTGAAAAGGATGGTCCTGCCTGCCATACAGGCACAGATTCCTGCTTTACAAAGGAGCTTTGGCAGAGTGGAGATTTGCACGAATTTTCACTTCAGGGCTTGATGGATTTGCTTATCGGCAGAAAAGTTGAAAAGAAGAAAGGCTCCTACACCACATACCTTTTTGAAAAGGGTATTGACAAAATTCTCAAAAAGGTGGGCGAGGAGAATACTGAGGTTATTATTGCTGCAAAAGCCGATGACAAAAAGGAAACGATTTATGAGATTGCTGACCTTTGCTATCATGTAATGGTGCTTATGATTGAGATGGGCATTTCACTCGAGGATATCCACAAGGAACTTGCATCACGTCACGTAATAGACCACAAGGTTAAGCAGGAGAAGATGACAAAATGATTTTAGAGAATTTTCATGTTCATTCAACCTATTGCGACGGCAAAAACACTCTTGAAGAGATGGTGCGAAGCGCAATTGATTTGAAAATGACTCGGATTGGTTTTTCGGGTCATGCATATACTGCGTTTTCTGATGTGTATTGTATGTCCCTTGAAGATACCAAAAAGTATGAACAGGATATTGCCGAACTAAAGGAAAAGTATGCAGATAAAATTACAATACTTTGCGGGCTTGAAATGGACTATTTTTCGGACAAACCAAATATAAAGACTGACTATCGTATTGGGTCTGTACACTATGTAAAGAAAGACGGAAAATATTTTGAAGTGGATTCCGATGAAGAAGATTTTAAAAGCAATGTTGCAAACTTTTTCGGCGGTGACTACTATACTTATGCAGAGGAATATTTTGCTTTAATGGGCGACGTAATCAACAAAACAGATGCAGATATTGTCGGGCATTTTGACTTGTGTTCCAAGTTTAACGAGGGAAACAGACTTTTCGATACTCAAAATCCCAGATATATTGCGACAGCAAAGACCGCAATAGACAAGCTGATTTTATGCGGAAAACCCTTTGAAATAAATACAGGTGCAATTTCGCGTGGATACCGAACAGAGGCATATCCTGAGATGCAGTTTCTTAAATACATTGCTGAAAAAGGCGGAAAGGTTATCCTTTCCAGTGACAGCCATTCGGCAAACACACTTTGCTACAAATTTGAGGAATATGAACGTATTGCGAAGTATATGGGATTTAAAGATTTAAGATTTTAACAGAAAAAGGTGTGCCAAGGCGTGTTTTTCAAAAGGATGTTTCCCCAATAAGCCGATTGAGAGAAAAATAAGTACAGTTATTGAAAAATATCTATACTTTTTGTTGTATAACGAAAACCACGCGATAGTCGCGTGGTTCAAAAAAGGTTAACCGATGAACGAAAATCCTCCGACATGTTATAATAAAAATGACCTGCCAGTCAAAAAAAGACATTGGAGGATTTAATCTATGAAAAAAGAACAGATAAATATAAACAGTTTAGCACACACAAAATGGAATTGCAAGTATCCCATAGTATTTGCGCCTAAATACAACGAAGTGAAATTACCTCGACAAATATTATGTGCATCTTATATTAAAATATAATGCTCTTTAAACCTGCTAAGAATTGTCAAGGGTAAATTTTAAAATTTTTTCACTTCAAAAAAGAGTATAGCAAAATAGAGTGGCAAATAGGAACTTTTTGTCACCCGGTGAAAAATATTAAAAGATAGATTTAATTATCCGAATTTA
>JAZNGA010000042.1:0-21531 GCA_045576235.1 Clostridia bacterium | reverse complement strand
CACAGATGTTCCTGAAGATGATTTAGACCGTGCTGCAACTCATGTTGACGGAGCCTACAGCATCATGACAGGAATCTGTGCAAACAAATCAATCGCATCAGGTCTTCCTGTTAATGTGAAAGACATAATAACAATTCCTGAAAAATAGTATGAAGGCTGAAAAGAGAGGATTATAATTATGAGCTTTTCATTTGTTTTTGGAGCGGAATGAACTACACCCATTTGATTTTGCGGGAATTTTCAACACTCTTAATTGCGAGGTTCACAGGGAAACAGTTATGGCGGCAACCTGGGATATCGTGAAAAGGGCAAATGAAGAGCGCAAAGCGAAAAATTGAGAAAAGCTATGTTTTTAAATGAATAAAAATGAGGGGCCGTAGCAGGTTTGCTACAGTCCCTCGTTTTATTTTTTAAAGGAAATTTTAAACTTCATTTGTCGTGTCACGATGCACAAGAGCTGTTTCCAAAACAATGTTTTGTGGGGTTATAGTTTCTTCTGAAATGGCTTCAATCAGGATTTTGACTGCTAAGTGTGACATTTTTCGTTTTGACGCTGTGACAGAAGAAAGCATAGGCGTGAAATAAAATTTTGAAGCTATGTCATCAAAGCCAATAACAGAAACATCCTGCGGAACTTTTTGATTAAGCTCCTTTAAACAGTGGCATACCTGCATTGCAATCAGGTCATTAAAACAGATTACTGACTCGAAGCCTGAATGCTCTAAAAGAATGTTTTCTATTGTTTTTTCTGTGTTTGTAATATCGACTTCAACGACGGATAAGTTATCTTCGGAAATTTCAGCCTCCCGGTAGGCTTCTAAAATGCCTTCAAGTCTTTCCTTTGCACTGGAAATGTGGGGCGGACCTGATAAAAAGAGAATTTTGCTTCGGTTTTCTTTAAACATATGCATTGCTGCAATTTTTCCGCTGTTTTTGTCATCGCATATAACATAGTTGCTATTTTCGTCAAAGCGTCTTCCAATTAAAACATAATGCACACCTTTTTTATCTAAAAATTCAATATTTTCTCTGCTTTCCTGAACAGGACAGAGAATGATTCCGTCAACGCCCTTGCCTATGGCAGATATGATTGCAGATTTCTCAAAGTCCTGTCTTTCTTCTGTGTTAAGAATGAAAGCGTTATAGCCTTTTTTTCGCAATTCATTCTCAATTTCCTTTATCATAATTGAAAAATGAGGATTTGAGATGTCGCCCAAAATAATCGCAATGTTTTTCGTTTTTCCTGAACGCAGGGCACCTGCGGAGATGTTCATTATGTAGCCCAGTTCGTCGGCAGTTTTTGTGATATATTCTTTTGTTTTTTTTGATATGTCAGGCTTGTCATTTAAAGCGTGAGACACTGTGTTTATAGAATATCCTGTTTTAGCTGCGATGTCAGCTAAAGTGATATTTTTCATTTTGGCTTCCTCCGAGTTTGCTCTGTTTGTTATATTATAGCAGTTTTTGCGCATTGTGTCAACTTTTGCAAAAAAAGACGCCACACGCGAAAATGAAAAAATAATGCAAAAATCAGCAAAAATGAACAAAATTTACCTGAATAAATGATTGCTTGAAGTGCAAAATATTATCAAGGCAGAAAGATAGTTGATGCCTGAAAATAATTTATCAAGGAGAAATGAAAAAATGAAAAAAGTAGTTCCTGAAGCTAAAGAAGCTCTTAACAGATTCAAGATGGAAGTTGCAAATGAAGTTGGCGTTAACTTAAAACAGGGTTACAATGGCGACTTAACATCTAAACAGGCAGGTTCAATCGGCGGTCAGATGGTTAATAACATCTGTCCCGTGCGAACTGTATTTTTCACCCGAAACAACCGCACTCTTGATGGTCATGTGCATAAAATCGGGTATGAATATAGGATAGTAATTTAAACGATTTACGCATAGTATTCAAAGCTATGCGTAAATTTTTTTGAAAAATTCAATTTTGTTGTTGTATTTTACTTAAAATTATGATACAATAATTACAACAGATATTAAAGGAGGTTTTTTTATGCCAAATATTAGACCTGTTTCAGATTTAAGAAACTATGCAGAAGTGTTAAAAGAAATTTCATTTGAAGAGCCGGTGTTCCTTACAAAGAACGGCAGAGGTCGTTATGCCATTGTCGATATGGAAGAATACGAAAAAACAAAAGCTATTATTAAACTTATGGGCAAACTTGCCGAAGCTGAAAAATCAGCAAAAGAAAACGGATGGTTATCTAATGACGATGTAAAAGCTGCTTTGGGGGTATAATGATGAAAATTCGAGTTACCCCAACTGCATTAAACGATTTAAAAGAAATTAAGTCTTATATCGAAAATGATTTGTCGAATCCCATAGCTGCAAATAATGTAATCAAGCGTATCATTGAAGATTATAGCCGTTTGGAAATTTCTCCTCATATGGGACCGTCATTATCGACCAAGGTGCCTTTTGATACAGATTACCGCTTTATCGTCAGCGGAAATTATCTTGTATTCTACAAAGCCGATGACGAATATGTTTCTATCTATCGAGTACTGTATGGACGAAGAGATTATCTTAAAATCATTTTTGATGATATAGAATTGAATGACGAAGAATAACAAAATCCCTCAAAGAGTCATAAGCTCCTTGAGGGATTTTATCGTTATTTTTTCTTTGAATTTGGACTATGGCACTGTTTGTATATCAGATTACTCATCTTGTTTTTTTCTTTTTCTGTAATTATACCTTTTTCGAATAAAACCTTGTTGAAGTAACTGAGCCATATTTCCTTAGCATTTACATTCAGTGGCATACGCCTCCCTTATGGGATATTGTATGCCAAATGGTAAAATTTATACATATTGGCATTCTCCTTTCCTCAATATTTGTTTGTTACCCATATCACTGAATAAATGTCTGCAAGAGTTTTAATATTCTCCTGCAGATGACCGCCAAATCTCATTTATAAATTTTCAGTGAGAGACAGGCAACAAGGATAAATATAGTAGTTTATACTTTTTACATACTCATTTCTCCGAACTCAATGTCTTCATCTTGCTCGGTTTCCTCTATGCTATCGAGTGTTTCTTCTATAAATTCTTCTGTAAGTTCATCTTCCTGAGCATTTTTTATGATTTCGATTAAAATGCATACCATCGATGCCGTTAGGCCTGTGATTAAAGACAGAGCCATTGTATCATCTTCATCGTAATCTCTCTTTCTGCCTACATCCGAAACATCCTTAACAAACTTAAGCACACGCTGAGCAATACTGAAATCAAAATCATTGCCACCGATGCTGCTCCTGCTATCTGCAGTATCTTGATATAAATCTTCCTGAGTTTCGCTTCGGTTGTCTTGTAAATTTGATCTTGTGTCTTCCCAACCTGTTCGGAAAGCAACTCCATTCTCTCCGTAAGTTTGTCCCGTTTCTGCTCCGAAAGTCTGTCGATTTTCATATTCAAATCCTCCAGACAATTCACTATCGGTGTTAAATCTATCGACTGAGTACGCCGATTCATTTCCTTCAATTTCTCTAAATTTGAATTCATTTTCCATGTTCTCCTTTAAAAATTTATCTTCGTGCAATTTATAATCTCTGCATTTCATTCCATTAGGCGCGGTGTAACAGATAGTTTTTCTCGCATCTGTCCAGTTAACTTTGTAGCCTTCGCTTTCCATATAAGCAATGAATTCTTTCTTCTTTTTGCAAACATTCATTGCATCTTCAATGGTATTTATAAGCTGGAATTTCCAACTGTAACCCTTTGAGGCTGCAGTGTATTCTCCGTGACTCATACCTTTAGCAGTTTTCTGATCTTTGTTTTCAATAATGCTTAATCCGTATTCCAAACAAAGTCTGTCAGATATACTTCTTATATGGTCAAGCGAATGGTTATCCTGATGAAGTTTTTTACCCGTATCTATGCCAACACTGTTTACCACTATGTGATTATGTAAGTGATGTTTTTCTACATGAGTGCCAACAACGATTTCGTGTCCGGGGAAGCATTCATTTGCAAGCTTAACTCCAATCTCATGTACGGTTTCAGGTGAGACTTTTTCTTCGGGACTGAATGATTGCATATAGTGATAAAAATATTTTCCGTCTGCTTTATCATAGAGATGTTTTGTTGTCATAAATTCTTGGTATGCTGTGTCAGGAGTACATCTGATTCCCGTTACCAGTTTCGTTCCGTCAGCGAGAATAGTTTTCTTATCTTTCGATGCATAAGTTATGGAAAATGCCATTCCGCCGCCTGTTTGATTTTTATTGTTAATCGCTTTTACAACTGCCATCAGGAACACCTCTTAACAATCTTTTGAAGTTCTTCATATATCTTAGTTAATTCATCTTGAACGCCTTCCAGATTTACTGCCTTTATCTTTTCGAAGTTTGCAAGTTTTGCTATCTGATGTATGTTGCCTCCGATGCGTTTAACTTCAGTATATAATGGCTTAATATCTATCACGTTTATTTTTTTACTTGCCGCACATCTGAGCATATATTCTGTGACAGAAAGGTTCGCTTTCTTTGCTAATCCTTTTACCAATTCTTGTTCAAACTCAGTTGCTCTTATGGTTATAACTTTATTTCTTCTACGCATTTTATTTCCTCCTTCTTGAAAAGTGGGTCCGGGCTTCCGCCCGAGAATTTGCGCCGGATTGCGGTGCGGATGCGCAAGGCGGAAAGCCAAGCGCGATGCTTGCAGCCTCTTAAAAGAGGCTACTCACTTTCGCCGACAGGGTCGGCAGGGACGGTTATTGGGATATAAGGATTACCGTCACTATCGGCACTTTTTTTACTCCGTTCTGCTCTTTGAAGTATGATTATTCTTTTCCCATTACTTCTTTTTGACTTGTAATATATGCCTGCATCTTCGATGTCGGGCTGGTTCTTGTTGAGTCTTTTTGACAGAGTAATCGGTTCAATTTTTTCTTTGCAATATCCCGAAAGTAATTCTGCAAGCTCGGTAGGCGTTCCTGAAAAAGTTTCATTCTCTTTCATAAATTCAACCACAATTCCGACTATATTTTCGAGAAGTATTTCGGGATTCTCCACACTGTCGCTTATCAATTTCCATAGCTTAGTTTCCTCATTGAAGTTGAGTTCTAATTCTCTGTATGGTATGTCTCTGCCTGTGCAGCACATTGTTGCGTTCACACTGCTTCGCTTACTCTTCTTGAGAACAAAAACTGAATCAGCAGCTCCTGTGATTCCGTTTGTGCCGGACACCATGCTTATTGGGTCATCATGACTTTCTTTTCTTACATGATGTATGAGCACGATTGCAATTTTTAATTCGTCAGCAATCTTTTTTATGTAGCCGACATCTTTATAATCAACCGCATACGCATTGTCATTGGAGATGCTTCTGATTTTTTGAAAGGTATCAATCATAATCAATTTTGTATCGGGATGCTCTTTGACAAAATTTCTTATCTGCTCCTCAAGACCTGTTACAATACTTTCGGATAATAATGTCACATATAGACTCGGGGGAGCATCGTATGTCATATAAGTTAATCTGTCCTGCACTCTTTCAAGACTATCTTCAAGAGCAAGGTATAATGTAGTACCCTGACTCGTTTTGAAATTCCATACCGGTTCGCCCTTTGCAACCTGAAGGCATAACCAGAATGCCATCCACGACTTGCCGATCTTAGGAGCACCGGACAGAATATGCAGTCCGGGTGCTATTAAATTTTCTACAATAAACTCTGTAGGAGCTATGTATGTTTCTACCAAAGTTTCGCCATCAATAACTTCAAATTTCTTTGTCATCTGTTCTTACCTCCATTTTAATATTTTCGTTTTGTCCTTCACTATACGAAAAAAATAAGTTGTTTTTACAAACCTTTTCAAAATAATGTTTTGGATTGATGATGATTTTCGATATCGATTATCTAAATTCATTATACAAAGCGATTGACAATTTGACAAGGGTTTTGTATAATTATGTTTAGAGTTATTAAATTATCTAAATATTTTCAATTTTGCATTATCCAAAAACAGAGGTATATTTATGAAGAGAGATTATTCAGAGTATAAGCCGTCTGAACACGAAATCAGGCACTTAAAATTAAGCAGCAATAAGTATATAAAATATGACTATTTTGTCAATAAAGTAAGGTTTGACACCGAAGAAAAAATTTTTAAGATTTTCGTGGACGCAACTAAAGAAGACTACTTCATGGAAGATTTTATTGATGAACACGATAAGCTCCATAATATAACTTGCAATTATAGTGAAGCTGGGCTAAAAGAAATGGAAGAAAATTGCAAAGAGGCAATTGCCTATAATAAAAAGATTTTCAAAAAATTCAAGAAAAAATATGATATTGATTTAGAACCTCGCAAATATCATTTCCATCATTATGAAAAAGACGGGGAGTATCCCATACCAATTAATAATGCTTTGTGTGCCTGTGGCATAACGCTAAATTGTGGAGAGGGGATTCTTGACTTTATTTATGCAGATTTCGAAGCAGAATATAAAGAGCATTTTGCCCATGCATACATCGGTGAACAACTGAAATTAATGGGAGAGCAAAAAAGGCGTGAACAAGGCATCATTGATAGTGACGACGATGAAAAACCTCAAAAGATTTTGGCAAAGGTTGATGAAATCGTTGAATTATATAACAGATATGAGCTCACAACAATAAGCATTAAAGATTTATGCTATGTATCGCTATATTCAGCAATTTGTCCACCTGTTTTTCTGATTGAAAGAGAAGACTATACTGCAATCAGGCATTACTACAGATATCTTATTGCGCTTCAAAAAGATTATTTGGATTTGATAGAATTTTGCTATGATGAAGATTTTTATCCCGAAGCATTGGGAGAATTGTATCCTCATGAAAGATTTACATTATACCTTTTGATTCATGACTTACATTCTTCTTTTGACAGAAAAGAGGTGTTTGCTCCTGATACACAGTATGTAAGCGGATTAGAGATGCCTTATGGTTTAGAAAAAGATGAAATTGTTAAAAGAATAAACAAATACTTTAATAAAAAAGATGAGTTTTACGAATTAGCAAAGGAGTATGATGTAGACCCTGAAAGATTGCATTATGCTGCCGTGATGCCCAAATTTATAAAAACCGTTTATGAGATAAACTCCATAAAGGATATATTAGAGCTCGAATTTACCAAAATGCTTGAAATGGATATTCGATTCAAAAAATGTAAAAGATGCGGAAAATATTTTCTCGTAAAAGGAAATTATCCAACTATTTACTGTGACCGCATTGCAGAGGGAGAAACAAAGTCTTGTAAAAAATTAGGACCTATTGAAAGTTATAAAGAAAAAAATGCTGATAATGAGGCTAAGAAAATATATTCCAAATACTACAAGCGTTATCACGCAAGAATTGCCACCAGACAAATTAAGGAAAAGGATTTCAAGCGGTGGCAATATAAAGCCATTACTATGCGCGATGAATGTATTGAAGGAAAAATCACTCTTCAGGAATATATTGATTGGAACGAGGCAGCATTTCCAAATAGGATAAAAAAGGTAAATTAAACATAAAAAAATGAGGAGTTTTCTATGAAAAAAGAAGAATACGAAAAGTTAGTTAAATCTTGTGACAAACTAATCAACAAATATATTTTTTTAGGCAAGAAATTCATTGACAGTTCATGTTTTCAGTATGGCAAATTTACATCCTATATGAGTGGTGAATTGGATGCACATTTTATTAGCGATTTTCAATACTTCGTCTTTACCAAAGGAATTAAGACTTTATTATCAATCCGAACTTTACTAAAACAAGAACATTGTGAAGATGTGTTGATTCTTTTAAGAAGCACTTTTGAGGGTTATATGTCGAGTAGGTTTATTGACGAGGAATTCGAACCAAAACTCTTAAACGATTTTATTGTTACTCCAAGATTGTTATCACATCGCAAAGCAATCTATCAAGATAACAAAGTAATAGATCGATACAGTAAAGAAATAATAGATTTTTATCAAAGAAATCCATCTGAAATGAAACTGGGGAAAGATAAAAATTATTTTTATAGCTTATACGATTATTTATGTGATTATGCGCATTGTAATTTTTCTATTTTAAACTGTTATATCGATAACCACGAGCGATATACTATAGAAAAAGCAACAAACTCATTACTTGTTAGAGTTCTTGTGATTTTTATATATACAAAACTTTTTGAAAATATAGTTACCGTGGAAGGCGAACAATTTTATGACAATCAAACCGAGAAAAATTGTTATGAGTTAGTAA
Source organism: Clostridia bacterium (assembly GCA_045576235.1). Lineage (GTDB taxonomy): Bacteria > Bacillota > Clostridia > UBA1381 > UBA9506 > SIG437. The sequence continues at coordinate 13,301 of JAZNGA010000042.1, read as the reverse complement.
AAAATTCCACAGCATTCCTATACGATATTCTTGATTATTTTTCAAAATATTCAAGTGCGGATGTAAATCCAGAATTAAATTCTCACATGAAGAAAATGTTTAAGGAAATGAGAAAATCCTTAAAAGAAGAAATTGGCAGCGTAAGCAAAGCCTTTTTACTATAACAAAATATATTTTGTTCAAGCACGACAAAATTAATGCAGGTGGGTAAGTACCCTACCTGCATTGCTTTTGTGCTGTAGCGGGCTTTTATTGCCGTTATATCGGCGCTTAAATTTGATTTTATTCCAATATCTATTATTCCATTGTGCTGATCATTTTGTTTATGTCGCCATCGGAGTCTGCGATGATAGTTTTAGTTTTACTCGGTGCTGCATAACCGAATCCTTCTATGTATGCCTTATTCTTTTCTTCTATGATTTCGTTTCGTATTTTTGTTTCCTCGTCTGTGAGGTAGCAGGTGTCTTTTGCCATGATTTCATCATTTGGATTTATGGGTTCTTCCGGATTCTTTTCCCATTTCGCATAAAGTACATCAGGCTTTGTGAATTTAAATGTTGTTACCTGATTCAGTTTTGTTCGAGGGTCGGTGAACCATCCTTTGAATGTGTATCCGTATTTTGTCGGGACATAACTCTCTAAGCTGATGCTCTCGCCGCACCTTTTAGTTATTGGCCTGATAAAGCTTCCGCCGTCCGATGCGAATTGCAAGGTTACATTTCCTATGAATCCAATTTCACTATCAAATATGAGCTGATTCTGTCTCATCTGCCAGGGGGCCGCCGATGCCGTTTGTGTTAGCAGTATTGTTACCGCCATTGCCGTACATATTATTTTCTTTTTCATAGTCTCATCCTTTCTTTTTGGGCATAAAAATGCCGACATACTCGAATTTCATTCATCGAATATGTCGGTATCATTTTCAAAGCATTCTATAAAGAATCTTGCTCCTAATTTGAATCCTTTTATAAAGGTTTGACATTCTGTTATTTGTATCATTTCGTCATAACAGGCTTTGACCTTATCAAACAATTCTTTTTCCTGCTCATTTAGGTTTTTGAGCAGTTCTTCTTCGTTTTTAGTCAATAACCTGAATACCTTGTCAAACTTCCTCTGACTTTGAAATGGTCTTTCCATTGGATTTATATTGCCATACCAGAATTCTTCAAGCACCTTCATTTAATTTCACCTCCTCGTAGCACAAACACTACCACAAGAAGAGGCGGAAGTCAACGAAGGAATTATTTACCTCGAAATAAATTTTTATAATTACACATACTACTGTCGTAATGGAATGGCTATTCTAATAAAACAAGGAGGAAAAGCAAATGAGAAGACCTACTATAGATCAATATTTGGTCTCGACATGTCTGTTAATTATTGACGAATTAAATATATCCTACAAGGGATATACAAAAGAAGAGTTAAAAAAAGAAGCAGATGAAAAATTCAATGAAATGGATATTACCGTTAGAATGGGGTACCCATTTAAACAGTTAGTCCACTATACGGTGGGTGAAAGTTCTAAGACGAAGAACGAGAAAAAAATTAACCATGATTTATATATTGAACAAAAAGATTTTAAAATCGAAATTAAATATTTAAAAAATTGGAAAACTCCATCAAACACATGGACCGCAACCAAGACTTGGAGTGTCTTTCAGCAGGATTTCGATTGGTTTATGGATGAAATCGATGCCGGGAACAAAGGAAAAGTCGCATTTGTTATTGGATGGTTTAATTGTGTAAAATCCTTTTCACAATTAATTCAACTAGGCAAAGGAAGCGGAGCGTATCCTCTGGTTGATGAAAGAAAGTTGCTCTATTTTCCATTTTTGAAAAGAACTAAGGAACCAACAAGGACAATAGATTTAGAATATAATTACGAAGCATACGCTTATAGAGAACGCACGCTTAATTTAATAAATAATAGGTCTCAAAACTATAACTTTATATTTTTAGGGAATGAAAATGACAAATTTCACTTTGTTATTTATTATTAACTTTAAAATACACCCATATGGAGAAATCTCCGTATGGGTGTATTTAGCATTTTATCTTGGCTTTTTCAGTTCATTGACAATATTGCTTTTTTCATTTTCGAGGTCAGCGATTTTGTCGGTATATGGTTTCATTTCAGCTTTAATGCTGTCAATTCTTGAATCAACATCTTTATGCAACTCATCTCTTTGGAGTTTGACTGTATTCTGAATATTATTTATATCAGCAGTTAATTTGTCAATTTGCTCCTGCAAGGCTTTTTTCTGCTTACCTTGGAATAATCCTAAAGCTTTCTTTTGAGATTGCAAATCGGCAATTTTATCATTTGTCGCTTTTAATTCATTTTCTGCTGGTACTTGAGATTTCTTTTCTTTTTCAATTTCCTTGATACGACTTTCGTATGGAGATAAATTTGACTTCAATTGTCTTATTTCATCATCTATCGCAGATATGCGTCCTTCAAGCTGTTTCTTCTCTTCTGCGTGTTCTTTCCAGTATTCTTCAAAACGTTTTTTTGCCGCTTCCTTTTCACGTTGTACCTTTAATTCTCTTTCTTTTGTTTGCCAATGTCTTAATAACATATCATGACGATTAGAATTCCATGTTTGTGGTGGGTCAAACGGGTCTATTTGAGAGTATTTATCGGTAGCATAATTAGGTTCTACCTGTCTTATTTCATCCACTAATTTTATATACTTCTCTACAAACGGTTTTTTAGAATCTGCATATACGCCAAAACAACACAAACGTGTCTTATCGTAGCTATCCCAATATGTGACCTCACAAGAGCAGAGAAATCTAAGAGTTGCACAGATGTGTTTTTTCATTTCAAGGACATTTGATTTAGATAAATCATCTTCTAAGTCTTCTATGAGTGTTATAACATCTTCTGTTTGTGAGATATTATTGGATGCTGATGTATAATACACATCCCACCACTCATCCCAATGTAAATCGTAATACTTGTCATCATATCTATCAAAGTTTTCTTTTTTCAGATTTAAGATTGCATTATTTACATTGAATATTGCAACTGCAAATTCATTTTTTATATCAGCTTGTTCTTCGATAGACATATTCAAATTTTCTATTATCGCTAAAGCCATTTTGACTGCCTGATACAACTCAGAAGTTCTTAAGTTCGCTAAAGTTGATTGCCATGCTCCCGCTTTTCCTTTTTCAAAAATAGCACGCCAGTTTTCTGGTTCAATTTCTATAACCTTTGTGAAGTAGTCATAAGCTTCTTTGTTGTTTCCCGCTTCAGCTGCAGATTGTCCCATTTTCATCCAGGTATCAATCATATGCGAATTGTCAACCTGCACAGTTCCCTTGATTTCCTGAACTTTTTCTTTCATTCTGTCTGGGCTATGTTCCATTCCGCAACTGTCACATACAGCAATGCCACCGCTACCCATAACAAGTTTTCCACCGCAAATATCACATACTAATGCTGCCATATTTATATATCCCCCTTATTTCAAAATCTTACATTTTTTATTTCTACCGTCAATCAGATTAAGCAACCCGTCAGCCACAGATTTTGCTAATTCTAAATCTTCTGACTTAATTGCCTGCGTGAAAAATGTAAATTCGCTCTGTATCTGACCTTCAACATCAGTCAATGCTTCATTTGACATTGGGTCAGAGTATCTGATTGCCTCATATACCTTTTTGGCCTCTGCTTTAAGTTCAGCCGTTTTGCTGCTTACCATCAAATGTTCTGCATCCGCCGTAAGCAATTTAACAAACTGTGTTTGTACTTTGATTTTTTCATCGATTTCACTTACTACATCTGCCGCAACAGTCGCCTTTATAACGCTGATAGCAGAGAATGCCAGAACTAACATGCAAGCAATAATACCAATCCAGTAGGGAATGAACGGAACTGCCATACAAATAATGCCTACAACCAGCATTACAACAAGACCTGTATAGCTTACAGAAATCAACGGAATATTGTAAAACAGTTTCTTTAAGTTTTCCGCTTTAAATGCCTTGTAAGCACATCCAAGTTGTCCTATGAAAGCCAAAGTTATAAATATGTACCCAGTCCAAAATGCACCTGTAAACTTACTTATACCTGCAATTTCACTTGGTGTTACAAAAGCGATTACATTAAATACTACTAATGAAATCAGCCAACAAATACTATAATAATTAAAAGTCTTTTTCATATCTTAACCCTCCCGTTTTGTTCCGCATTTAGGGCAGAACTTTCCTGGTCTTTCAAATTCATACCCGCAATTTATGCAAGTTTTATTGGACTTTACCACAGGAGTTCCGCATTCTTCACAGAATGCAGAGCCTTGATTGAGTTTCGCACCACAGTTATCACAGAACGCCTGTGCAGGTTGTGAAGCAGGAGTAGGAGCGCTTGGGTTCATTGCAGAGCCCATAGCGTCATTCATCATTCCGCCTACCATGCCACCAACAGCACCGCCAACGCCTGCCATCGTTCCAAATCCTACACCCATATTGGTAAACTCTCCAACCGCTTCGTTTTGTGCCACCTTTTCAGCAACATCAAATCCGCGTTCCTGCTGATATGTATATCCTTCTTGAGCACGCTTTGTTGCCTGTGCCTGTGAGTCGATAACAACCTTTTGCGCCTCTGTCTGAGCATAGATAATATCCGTCTGCTGCTTTAACTTTGCTTCCGCAATATCCGCATATTGTCTAAAATGAAGTTCTTTGAACTTTTCATACTGCCTGTCGCCATCAGGTTTTACGATGGTGGTAACAAAGAACTGTTCAAGGCTTACACCATAATCTGCAAAATCAGAAATAAGCAGATTTTTGATTTCGCTTGAGAAAGTAGTCAAATGCTCATCAATTTCAAAAATATTGATACTTTTTGCCTTTAAGACCTGCGCAATATAGGTCTTAACCTTTGTCATCAGGAATGAACGGAAAAAGCTCACAAGCTTCTGCTGACCTAAAAAGTTTTCAGTGCCCACAAGTTTCAAAAGCAACTTCCTGCTGTCTTCTGCACGAAGGCTCATTTCACCACTTGCACCAATAGAGAGGGGGAAGCCATAAGTAGGCTCTACATACTGAACCTTGCTGTCAGTACCCCACTTAATAGACATCTGCTCTGTCTTGTTTATGAAATAAACTTCTGCATGGAAAGGTGTTTCATCGCCCGTAGCACGATTTAAGAATTTACCTATCTTGGGAATGTTCTGTGTTTCAAGTGTATAACGACCTGCACCAAATAAATCGAGTGCCTGACCGTTCATAAAGAAGATAGCCTCTTGGCTTTCGTGTACAATTAACTGTGTAAGGCTATTAAAATCTTCACAAGGGTGTTTCCAGATAAAAGTGCTGTTGTCGCCCTCGTATTTAATTACATCTGCTATGTTTGACATTTTATTTCCCCCTTTATTCAAATAAATTCCAATCCTGTGTGTTGCATTGACCATATTTATTATTACCAACAGCAACTACAGTTCCGTCAGATTTTAACCCTATAGTGTGTGACACACTTGAGGCTATTGATATTATATCCGTCCAATCCGTTACATCACATTGTTCTTTAACCATAGGATAGTAGTCATTTTTTGCACCTGAATATTCTGTTACAACAACAGTGCCATTGGATTTTAGACCAAAAGTATGATATCCGCTAGTACATATCATTATTATATCCGTCCAATCATCAACATTGCATTCTCCGTAATAATTATCACCCGTAGCAACAACCGTTCCATCTGCCTTTAACCCTATCGTGCAGAATGTATTTGCAGATATTGCGACTATTTCTCTCCACGTTTCAACATTACATTGTCCATCACGATTATCACCCGTAGCAATTACCGTTCCATCATTTTTTAATCCTACTGTATGAGATGCACCTGCAGATATCGAAACTATATCTTTCCAGTCATCCACATTACATTGTCCTATCCAGTTATTCCCAATAGCAATAACAGTGCCATTCTTTTTTAAACCAACTGTATGCGTTTCGCCAGCAGATATATCAACTATGTCAACCCAATCAGAAATATTACACTGTTCATAATTATTACTACCATCTGCAATTACTGTGCCATCTGACTTTATACCTACTACATGATTATCGTTTGCTGATATTTTAATAACATCTTCCCAAAAGGGTTTAGCGCTATTTGCTTTTGTAACTGTATTCCCTTTTTTTATTCCATAAGTATCATATTGCCCACAAGAGATAATGTTAGAAAATTCGGTTGCTAATTTCCTTAAAGTTAGAAAAGAGTCTTTATAACCACTCGATTCCATAAACAACCTATATGCTTTAGTATATTCCTTAGAAGAATATAGGTTTAAAGCATGCATGTATTTACTTTCTCGTTCTTTTTCCATACTGTCCTTATATCCTGAAAGTTCATTGAATATTAAGGCAGCTTCTTCATAATTGCCATCATTCATCATAATCATTGCATTGTCATATTTGGCATTAGGTATAATAATTGTATTTAATATGATAATGACAACTATTATAACACTAATAATTGGTGTTGCAATAATTGCAATTTTTTTATTTCTTTTAGCTTGTTTCAGAGCTATCTGTTTATCTTGTTCTGCTTTGCGTTCTCTTTCTATACGTTCATTTTCTTTTTGAAGTCTGTCTTCTTCCAACTTAACCGTTATTTCATCAACTTTTCTTTGACACATAACAACTTTTTCATCAGCGTCTTTATACCCGCTAATTTTCTCAAGCTGCTCTACCGCCTCTACATACGAAGCAAGGTCAGTTTCTTTTCCTATCCAATGATGAGAATCGTCGAGGAGTGAATTTGCGTTCCTTAATATTTCCTCTTTCCATGCATTTTCTGCTTTTTGACGACATTCTTCTGCCAATTCCTTTGAGTTTTTATATTCAAGAATTGATTCAAATTCTGTTGCAGCAGCTAAAAATCTTTCTTCTGTTGTAGCAGTTTTCATTTTTTGCATAGCTGATGCGTATGTAGTACGTGTTTGCTCTAATTTATTTCTTTCAGATATTGATAATACATAGCCTTTAAGCGTTTTCTTTAAGTTATCATCTGCAAATCTTAAAGCCTTTTGATAGTTGCTCATATTTTCAAAAGGTTCTTTGCACTCCATAAGATTTTCTTCTTTACTTACTTTTAGTTCAGCCATCAACTTACCTAAGTAAGCCTGCGCATCTTCCGCATTTTGGTTTAATGCCTGTTCAAAGAACTCATCAGCCTTTTCCCATTCTCCGTCTTCAAGAGCAAGAAAACCACGCTTTACCAAAGCAGATGCATTACCCGAAGTCGCACTCTGAACTACAACCGTTTCTTTAACACCTGACGAAGTATCTGCTGATACAAGTTTTTTAATGCCTCTTACCAAGTCCTGCATAAAGCCAAGTTTTGACATATCCTGTGCTTGCAGGTGAGAAAACTCTTCTGGCAGGTCATAGGGGTCCATATCACGATAAGCAGGTATTAAAATCTTATTTGCACCGTTCTTGATAAGAGAAAGGTATCTGGACCACTCATTCTTTACCCATACTGCGTTAAAGTGTTCAGGTTTAGTACCAAGTGCCACCATAACCTTTGCAGAGTGGAGAGCAGCAAATATGTAAGGCTCATAGGCTACACCCAGCTTATCTTCAAGGGTGATACGCGAAAAGAATACCTTAAAGCCTTCTTTTGTCAGTTCATGATATAATTCTGTTGCCAGAACGCTATCCTGCGTTCTACGCCCGTTATTATCTGTTTCTTTATAACAGATGAATACATCAAAAGGTTCTTCTTTTTGGGATATTGCCAAGATGCCTTTTTGAATTTCATTTATAGCAGTAGCTTCAGCTTCATAAATATTCTTCTGGTAACTGTCAGCATATTTAATTGCTGATTTATAATCTTCATCATCAAAAACAGAAGTAAACTGTGCTCTGTTTACCGTAGGAACTCTCTTGCGGGAAGAGGGGTCTTCTACATATTCAATACCATATCTGCACAGAACAATAGACCAATAACTCTCCGCATCTTCTGTATCTTCATTGAGTATCTGTTCATATATACCCATCGCTTTGTCAAAATCGTTATTACGTCTAAAATGGTTCGCTCTATCAAACAGATTAGCCTTTTTCTCATCATCAAGTTTAGGTAAAGTCTGTTTAGTACCACAGTATTCACAGGTTGCAACTGTTTCGCCTGCATTAATTTCAAGAGTACCACCGCATATTTTACACTTAAATATAGCCATTCTTTATTACCTACCTTTCTATTTCTATGTTGTCAACAGAAAATTCCAGGCACATCTGAATGACCTCGTTTTTTGTTCTGCCTGTTGCATCACATATTTCATCAAGTTTTTTAATTAAATCAATGGGCAATCTTGCAGAAACAACCGCAGTTTCACCCGTATATTTTTTTGAAGATATTACAAGTTTCTTTTCAGCCAATGTTAACACCTCATTTAATCAAACATCAAAATCTAATTATACACATTAATTGTACTACAAAAGTTTACAAAAGTCAACATTTATCTAATTATTTATATTATCTTCTAAGATTTTCAATTTAATTGATTTAATACAGAAAATATGTTATGATAAATTACAGAGGTAGGTGATTTTATGTCCAAGCGAATTGCGGAAATACGTATATACCCTCTCGACAAAGAGGATTTTTTAGACTCTCAACACGCAAAATTAGTTATTAGTAATAATACAGAAAATTGTAGAGATTTTTTCATTTCTCCTTATCTATATGATACACAACTTAATTTATATAGAACAACACTAATTATGTTTCAGTTTGGTGGAAAGATAATAGGTAGCGGAATTTTAAACAGAGATAGAAATGCTAATTCTTTTGGATACTATGAATATTTTCTTGAGGATGTATGTGTATTTGAAAATGATTTGACTAGTAATGAATTAAGACATATAGTTACGGAGTTTAAGCGATTTAATTCAAGGGCTCAAATAATAGATAGAAAATATTTAGATGATATAATAAGCCTTTGTAAGAAAAAATCTGAAAATTCATCTTATCGGTTACCCTTGAACTGTACAGTTGTCTATGACGAGACTGAAGGCAAAAGGTTGGAATATTATACGACCAAGTATGAAAGAATACCGAAGTACCGAAGAGAAGCCATACGTTTTCATGGATATAATTGCAAAATCTGTGGAGGAAATTTTGAGAAAAAGTATGGAGCTTTAGGTAGGGATTATATAGAAATTCATCATACTAAGCCTCTGTTTTCTTTAGATGAAGAAATTATCCCAAATCCCGAGACAGATATGATGCCGGTATGTGCTAACTGCCACAGAATGCTTCATAGAAGAAAATTTGAAATTATGGATCCGGAAGAATTAAAAAGAATTGTTGAAGAAAATAGAGAAGATAATATATAAATTGCTTATTGAAAGAATTTGATAATTTCTAAAATATCAGATTCTTTTTTCTTTTAGATATAAAAGGAAAAATTTTTCTTTTCCAAAACCCTTGTAATTTCGCGCAACTTGTGTTATTATTTAAGTGATGATACAACGAATTATGCGAGGTGAAATATATTGAACATACATCAAATCAGAGAACAGATGAAATTTAAGTCTATTTACGAAATCCCTATGAGGGTTACTTTTTATGCCCGTGTTTCTTCTGAGAAGGACGAGCAGTTAAACTCTCTTGACAACCAGATTACTTATTACACTGACCTTATCAAAAAAAATCCCCACTGGGATTATATACCGGGATATATTGATGAGGGAATCTCTGGCATATCCACTCAAAAACGTGAGAATTTCAATCAAATGATTGATGATAGCCGAAGCGATATGTTCGATTTTGTTATTACAAAGGAAATTTCCCGATTTGCAAGAAATACCCTTGACAGTATTCAGTTCACTCGTGAACTTTTGAAAAATGGTGTTGGTGTATTCTTCCAAAACGATAATATCAATACTCTTGATGAGGACTCAGAGCTTCGACTTTCCATTATGTCATCCATTGCACAGGACGAGCTTAGAAAACTGTCCTCTCGTATTAAATTCGGTCATCAGCAGGCAATAAAAAACCATGTTGTGCTTGGAAACAGCAGAATTTTCGGTTATGACAAAAAAGATAAGAAATTAGTTATAAACGAAGAAGAAGCAAAAATGGTACGTGAGCTTTTTGAGTTATATGCGACCGACCAATATAGTATGAAGCAGATAGAGGATATTTTCTGGAACAGAGGCTATCGAAATCGTAACGGCAATAAGATTGCACATAGCACAATGGCGAATACTATTTCCAATCCCAAATACAAAGGCTATTATGTAGGCAACAAAGTAAAAATTGTAGATATGTTTACCAAGAAACAACATTTTCTTCCGCCTGAAGAATGGGTTATGTTTAAGGACGAAACGGGCGATATTGTACCTGCTATTGTAACTGAGGAGCTTTGGGAAGCAGCAAATGTTGTTTTGGAGAGACGAAGCAAGGATGTAAAAAACAGACAGAACATCTGCAATCACGCAAATCTCTTAACAGGCAAGCTATTCTGTACACACTGCGGGAAAGCATATTATCGCCGTGACAGTGTTGACAGGCAGGGAAACAAAAACAGTAAGTGGGTATGTAGCGGTAAGATAAATAACGGAGCAGATTCCTGCCCGTCTTTTGCAATTTATGAGGAAGAAATAAAGCCGGTTTTTTTTGATGTGTTCAAAGAAACATCACCTATGGCAAAGGATTTGGTTGAGTCTTATATTGAAATGTATAAGACTATTGATGCAAATGGTGAGATGCTCAAGGATATTGAGAAATTAAAAACACAAATCGAGCACGAGCAGAAAAAGAAACGAAAAATTCTTGATTATAACTTAAACGGCGATTTGGACGATAAAGAATATATCCAAATGAATAATGAGTGCAAGGCTATTATCGAGGAATTGGAAAAAGAACTTTTTGATTTGCAGGAGCAACAAAATTCCAAAGACGATTTTAAAAAGCATATTGATGAAATCCGAAAAGTTTTAACTGCAGCCCAGCAGGATGCGGTAAACGGAATTATATCAAAGGAATTTGTAAACAAATATATTGATAAAATCTTTGTAACTCCCGAAGGGGATAGATTAAAGCTTGAAATCAAGATTTTTACGGGCAAAATGTGTGAAAAATACCTTTCCAATATTAGAAGTCGTACAGGCCAAATGAGTAAGAAGATGGTTGAAGCTTACGAAAACAGCATTAAATAATTAAAGCATAAATCCAGAAAGAGTATTTTGCAGGAGCGTTCTTGCAAAATGCTCTTTCTTTTTTTGTTTTTAAGGAGCAGTATTTTCGTGATGGCGTCTGTAATCTTTTGGAGTCATCCCCAGATTCTGACGGAAAATCTTTGTGAAATATGCTGCTGAGCTAAAACCGCATTTCCACGCAATTTCAGCTATGTCATATTTTGTGGTGAGCAATAAATCTCTTGCCAGTCTCAGTCGGTAATATATTAAAAACTGATGGAGAGTTTTGCCTGTCTCGTTTTTAATTATGTTGCTGAGATGATATGGGTGATAATTAAAGTTTGCGGCGATGTCCTCATTTGTGAGGTCCGGTAGCGCATAGTTTTCGTGAATATATGAAAGCACATCCTTACATAGCTCTGAATGAACAATTTTTGAATTGTCTTTCAAAAACTCAAGAAGACACAGCTTTAAAAGAGCAGATGCATTTTCTCTGTAAAAGTCGTTTTTAATAATAAAACAGTTGACGCATTGAATAAGCATACGCTTAATGTGTGGGAGATTGTGGACTATGGGGAGTGACAGGTCGTCGGGCAATTCGTAGGTGGGGACACGCGCCTTGTCAAAATTACTTTTTGTTGCAGTTCCGATGGAGGTTTCGATTTGCTCGTTTTCGTTAGTTAAATCAAAATTGAGAACGATAAACGAGGAGTCTTTTGCAAACGATAATTTCAACGCATATTCAGTCTCAGGCGGAAGAAAAATTGCTGTTTTATTTATAATTTCATATTCTTCGTTTTTTATAATAATTGAGCCTTTGATATTATCAAAATAAAAAAGTCTGCAATCGTAGCATATGCTGGGCTCTTTGCGAATCCGAAACGCCGTTTTGTGAAGTCTTGCGTGTCTTATGTGAGGGTTGAGAGAAGACAGCTTCATGCTGTTGCCTCCTTTGTTTTGTTATATTTTTTGTTGATTATATTATACATTATAGCCTGCAAATATGATATAGTCAAGATGAAAAAAAGTCAGTGGGGGGATATGTGATGAAATTTGCAATCGGCTACCAACTGCTTGGGGACGACTATCTAATTAAAAACATAATAGAGAGAAAAGAAAGCATTTCAGAAGTTTATTTTTCTTGGGGGGATTTCCCTAACGGGCGCAATAATCAGCTCTCTAGAGCTGATATGACTGAATGGGAAGCGCAAGCTAAACAGATTGAAGACTTAAAAGCGCTCACAGACGAGAATGTTGCCCTGAATCTGCTTTTAAATGCCACCTGCTACGGAAAAGATAGCCAGTCGAGAGCTTTTTTTCAGAAGGTGGGAGACACGGTTGATTATGTTTCGGATAATCACATTTTAAAATCTGTGACGACAACCTCGCCGCTCATAGCAAAATTTATAAAAACAAATTTCCCGTTGCTTGATGTCAGGGCATCGGTGAATATGGGGATAGGCACAATAGAAGGCATGGACTATGTCGGAGATTTTTTTGACAGCTTCTATTTAAAGAGAGAATATAACCGCAATTTCAAGAAAATCAAGGAGCTTAAAGCGTGGTGTGACAAAAATGGAAAGAAGCTTTATTTGCTTGCAAACAGCGGATGCTTAAACAACTGCTCGGCGCATAGCTTCCATGATAATCTTGTTTCTCACGAAAGCGAGATTTCAAAAATGGATAACGGCTATGAATTTTCAGGAATCTGCCATGAATATTTAAAAAAGCCGGGCAAGCTTCACACACTTTTCGATAACACGGGTTTCATAAGACCTGAAGACATTTATCTTTACGAAGAGCTTTTTTCTGCAGTGAAACTTGCGACAAGGGTGAGTGTAAATCCCGTGATGGTCATGCGCGCATACATAGACAGAAGAAGACACGCAGGAAGTCTTCTTGACCTTTTAGAGCCGAATCACACAGCGGCAATATATCCGAATTTTATTGAAAATAGCCTTGTTGAAGCTGTGGCAGATGATAATGAGCTGAAATATGTAAACCTGCTAAGAATTGTCAAGGGTAAATTTTAAAATTTTTTCACTTCAAAAAAGAGTATAGCAAAATAGAGTGGCAAATAGGAACTTTTTGTCACCCGGTGAAAAATATTAAAAGATAGATTTAATTATCCGAATTT
>JAZNGA010000041.1:0-27195 GCA_045576235.1 Clostridia bacterium | reverse complement strand
CCGTCCTGGCAACCCACGTGAAGCAAGCGTAGCGGATATCAAAGAGCTTTTCCTAAAACTTATGTAACAAAAAAATAGTGACAATTTAAACTTTTTATGTTAAAATGAAACTACTAAAGAAAATTCTATAAAATTTTTTATGAAAGGAATTTTTTAAGATGAAAACTGTAAAAGACAAACAAATAGTTGTAGGTGCTGACTTTGCAGGCTTCCCACTAAAAGAGGCTGTAGTTGCTCACCTTAAAGCAAAAGGATGGACAGTAACAGATATGGGTGTTAAAGCTGATAGCGACCCTAACGATACTGATTTGATGTTCCACCGTGTTGGCCTACGTGTAGGTTCAATGATCTCAGAAGGCGAGTTCGAAAGAGCACTTCTATTCTGCGGTACAGGTATGGGAATTCACATTGCAGCAAGCAAATGCCCACACGTACATGCAGGTGTAGTTGAAAGCGTACCTGCTGCACTTCGTGCTATCACAGGTAACGGAGTAAACGTACTTGCAATGGGTGCTTTCTACGTAGCACCTGCAATGGGATGCGACATCGCTGATGCTTACCTAAATGCTGATCTAGGTACAGGCTACGAGTGGTGGAAAAACTTCTACGAGTTCCACAAACTTGCTATTGACGAGCTTGAAGCATTCGATTACGAAACTTACAAAGCAAATGGCTTTAAAGTTGATAAACTAGGCGATTTCCCACTAAAACTTGAAACTAAACCTGAATAATCTTTCAAAAAACACCGTGCGAAACTGAAGTTAACCCCAAAGTTTAGACAAAATTAAATATTAAATTGCAAGCGAATGAGTTCGGTATTGTACCGGACTCATTCCTTTTAGTTTCATAGAAATTCTTTCGTTATTGTAGTAATCTATATACTTTTTCAATTCTTCAATGAAAGTGCTAACACTTTCGAATTTTTCACCATAAAACATTTCAACTTTTAATCTGCCAAAGAAATTCTCCATAGCTCCGTTATCCATACAATTGCCTTTACGCGACATACTTTGAATAATGCGATGTTCTTTTAACAACCGTTGATATTCTGCATGTTGATATTGCCAACCTTGGTCAGAATGAAACAAGGGCTTTGCATTAGCAGGTAGCTTCTTGAACAAACCATCAAGCATTTCCCTGATTTGATAGAGATTTGGACTTAATGAAATAGAATATGATACGATTTCCCGATTGTATAAATCCATCACAGGGGATAAATATACTTTATCATCACACACCTTAAATTCAGTTACATCGGTTGTAAGTTTTTCAAAGGGTTTTGATGCCGTGAAATCTCTTTTGAGCAAGTTGTCTGCTACTTTACCAACCTCGCCTCTATATGAATGATACTTGCCATTTTTACGTTGTTTTCCTTTTATGTTAAGTTCATTCATCAGTTTTAATACCGTTTTATGGTTAATTGTATATCCTTTTTGCTTTAACACAGACCAAATCCTACGATAGCCGTATCTGCATTTATTAGCAATAAATATATCATATATTTCCTTTTTCTCATTTTGGTGTTTATCTGTTTTTTGATGTTGTATGTAGTAATAAAATGTGCTACGAGCTAAACCTGACAGTTGCAACAAGTCTTTTAACGGATATCTTTGCCTTAATTCATCGACTATTGCTGCTTTTTCCCTTCCTTTTGCATTCTTTCCTGAACTAAGGCATCGAGTTTTTTTAAGTATTCTATCTCCATTCTAAGTCGTTGATTTTCTGCAATTAAATCTTCTTCAACTTTTTTATCGAGCTTAGGCGGGCGACCTTTTCGTGTTCCGCTTTCCTTACAAGCTCTGCCACGTCTTTCCTTCATAAGACCTTCGGCTCCTTCTTCTAAAAATATGCGTTCCCACTTAAGTATAACTGAATGCTCAATATGATATTTTCGTTCAGTTTCTCGTAAACCCAAATGGTTCTTTCGCATATCCATTATAACAGATATTTTGAATTCTGGCGAGTAGCTTCTAAAAATTTGTCCTTTCTTTGCCATAAAAATATGCACCTCCAAAAGTGTCTAACTTTTGGGGTGCATATCAGGCACGCGGAGCATTTTTTATTTTTATTATTTATTATTTAACTTTAACAATAAAATCAAGCTTGTCTTCAACAACACCCTTCTGGATGCCTGTGATTGTGTCATAGAGATACTGTGAAACCTCACCGATTTCACCATTGTTAATCACCATTTTTTCGCCCTTATAGCAAAGCTCGCCAACAGGAGAAATAACAGCAGCTGTTCCTGTTCCGAACACTTCTAAAAGCTTTCCTGACTTATAAGCCTCACAGATTTCATCAATTGAAATTCTCTTTTCTGAAGCCTTGTAACCGTTTGCCTGAAGAACCTTTAAAACAGAGTCTCTTGTGATGCCTGCCAGAATGCTTCCGTTTAAAGCAGGAGTCACAACCTCGTCGCCAATTTTAAAGAAAATGTTCATAGCTCCGACTTCTTCAATATATTTTCTCTCAACACCGTCAAGCCAGAGAACCTGAGAATATCCCTTTTCTTCAGAAACCTCCTGAGCCTTCAAGCTTGCAGCATAGTTTCCTGCAGTTTTAGCAAAGCCCATTCCACCTTTAACGGCACGGACATAATCGTCCTCAACCCAGATTTTAACGGGAGCAAGACCATCTTTATAATATGAACCAACAGGTGATAAAATTATCATAAACTTATATGTTTTCGAAGGATGAACGCCAAGCATATTGTCTGTTCCAAAAATGAACGGACGAATGTAAAGAGATGTTCCTTCTCCTTCAGGAATCCAGTCCTGGTCAATCAAAACAAGCTCTTTAATGGCTTCAACGGCAAACTCTTCATCAATCTGAGGAATACAGAGTCTGTCGTTTGAAATATTTATTCTTTTCATATTGTTGTATGGTCTGAACAGATTAATGTTGCCGTCAGGTGTTTTATAAGCCTTCAAGCCTTCAAAAATTGTCTGTCCATAGTGAAGAGTCATACATGAAGGGTCCATTTCAATCGGGCCATACGGAACAATTCGTGCATCGTGCCAGCCGATTCCTTCTGTGTAGTCCATTACGAACATGTGGTCTGTAAAATGTTTTCCGAAACCTAAAGCATTAACAGGCGGTTTTTCTTTTGGAGCCGCTGTTTTTGTGATTTTGATATCCATTATATTATTCCTCCTAAGAATTTGTTATCTTTTATAATTTAAATATTATATATCAAATAAAGTTAAAAGTAAAGTCCTGATAAGAATTTTTTTACATCACAGACATAATAAAAACTATAACAATGATAACGGGAAGAACATAAGTGACATATGGTCTCAGCCACTTTGAAAACTTAAGTCCTTTGCCTTCATTCACTTCCGCAAAATATTTATCCCAACCCCAACCATATCTTGTTGTGCAAAACAAAACATAAAACAGGCTTCCAAGAGGCAGAAGGATGTTTGAAACGGTGAAATCCTCCAAATCCATAATGCCCTTTCCGAAAATCTGAAAATCTGATAAAACATTAAATCCTAAAATACAGGGAAGCGACAAAATGAGCATGAGAACAATGTTAATAAGAGCAACTTTCTTTCTGCTCATATTTGTCAGTTCAAGCCAGAATGACATAATGTTTTCAAAAACAGCAATAACCGTTGAAAGTGCTGCAAATGTCATGAAGACAAAAAACAGCGAACCAACAATTTGTCCGCCCGCCATAGCGTTGAAAATGCTTGAGAGTGTTGTGAATAAGAAGCTTGCGCCGACAGTTGATGCATCGGCTGTGACACCACCATTATAAGTAAAACATGCAGGGAAAATGATTAATCCTGACACAAGGGCGACAAAAGTATCAAGTGCCATAATTGTGAGTGCCTCTCCAGTTAAGCTTCTGTCTTTTCCAATGTAGCTGCCGAAGATAGCAATTGAGCCTATGCCCACGCTTAAAGTGAAGAAGGATTGTCCCATAGCAGCAGATATCACCTTAAAAAGTCCCATTTTTTCTATGGACGCTAAACTCGGTATCAAATAAAACTTCAGTCCCTCTGCAGCATTTGAAAGAGTGCATGCATATATGCTAAGTCCAATCATCAAAACAAGCAACGCAATCATCATAACCTTTGTGATCTTTTCAACGCCTTTCTGAAGACCAAGCGAGCATATTCCAAAACAAATTACAATAACAGCATATGTAGAAGCAATCAAGAGCGCAGGACTTGCAACAACCTCACCAAACACGGCACCCAGTTCTTCTGATGTTTTAAAAGCAAGAATTGAGCCAGACGCATACTTGGCAAAATAAATGAGCATCCAACCTGAAATTATAGTGTAAAACATCATCAGAATATAGTTTCCGGCAATGCCCATAAATTTCAGCATGTGCCATTTCTGCCCTTTTTTTTGGAGCACATCAAAAGATGATGCTATGCTTCTTTGGCTCGCCCTGCCGACTGATAGCTCCATAGTCATAACAGGAAGTCCCAAAATGAGCAGAAACGCTATGTAAATGAGCACAAAAAGCGCTCCCCCATATGCCCCTGTTATGATAGGAAATCTATATACATTTCCGAGCCCGATAGCGCATCCTGCAGAAATCAGGATGAATCCAAGTCTTGAAGAAAATTTTTCTCTTTCTTTCATAAAGTCATTCCTTTCTCTTTTGTTACCACATTATTAATTGTTACGCTTAACCGAAAGTGAGTAATCCGATCTCCGATTTTTAGAGGCGGATTTTCGCTTTCGATGTGTTTAAATACTCGGTAATCCTGACGCCCTACAAAACCGACAAGTCGAAAGAATTAAAATTTGGCTAGTATAAGGCACAATCAGTTCGAATCTCCGATGACTAAAGCTTATCGCAAGCAAGTATCATTTCCGTAATAACAGTCATAGCATCCATCAACCCTTCGATGCTTATGCATTCATCAGCCTGATGAACTCCGCCATGGCCTGCGGCAAATTCAAACGGACGCTCCTTAAAACATTCAGAGCCCACCCCTACTGCGTTTTTAATCTCCCTTGCATATGTTCCACCTTTTGTTACAAAAGCACGGGCATCTTCAGCGCCCACACATTTGTGATAAGCCTCTTCCATTGCAACAATAAACGGGTCAGATGCACTGTGTATATATCCTTCGCTGTTTGAATCAATCTCCAATTTCCAGTCAATTCGTTTAAGCGCATCAAACACACAATCCTCAATTTCTTTTGCGGAAAATGAGGAACCATAGCGAATGTCAAAGCTAAGCCTGAGCTTTCCATCTTCAAATCTCACCATGCCATTTCCGCAAGACAAACGGCCAAAATCAGCATCATCAATTGCGATTCCCATTCCATCACCAAACGGAGTTTCTAAAAGCATTGCGGCATTTTTGAAAACATCCCTTTGCTCTTTTTCAATATACTCGCAGGAAGAGAGCATATCAAAAATAAAATATGCGGCATTTTGAGATCCCTCGGGAGTTGCAACATGTTCAGACGCACCAACTGCATCTATGACTATCTTTCCATTTTCATGTGTAACCGTCACTGATTCCGTCGCTTTTAAAAGAAGGCTGTCAAAAATATTTTTGTCAAATTTCAGTTCAGCTCTCGCTTTTCCTAAAATGACATTAAAGGCGCTGCCTCCTTCAAAGCTCTCAATCAAGTCTCTTAACAAAGGTGACTCTGCCCAGAAATGAAAAATTCCTGTCTCGCCTCTGCACACGGGAAAACCCACATCAGGCACAAGCGACAAATCGGGACAAGGATGATTTTTGACATATGCTTTAACATCTTCCATACCGCTTTCTTCGTTTGAACCGGTAAATAACACAAGCTCGCTGTCAAACGGAAGATTTAAGTCCTTTATGGCACGAGATGCAAATAAGCTCACCATAATTCCCGAAATGTTATCCTTAACTCCTCTGCCGAAAACGAACCCGTCTTTCAAAGCCATTTTAAAAGGCTCTGCATAAAGCCATCCATCTCCGCCCGGAACAACATCTGAATGTGCAAAAAGGCCAATTCGTTTTTTATCTCCACCTTTATGATATGAAAGCAAATATCCTTCTTTTTTATAAAGCTCAGTTTCAAATCCGCTCTCTTCATACATTTTTTTAACAGCTTCCAAAGCCTCCGCACAGCCTTTTCCAAACGGGGCATCCTCCAAGCTTTCTCCTCTCACGGAAGGAATTTCCACGAGCTTTCTTATGTCTTCAATAATTTCATCTTTGTGATTTTCAAAATATTTTCTAATCATGTTTAACACCATCCAAATTTAATAAATTTCTTAACAATTATGAATCTCTGATTTGGAGCTTTGCACCAAATGATTTTACCACATAAGTCTCTCCTTTGCAAGAGCACGGCTCCATTTTCCATTTCCACTGCTGTCCAATCTAAAAATATAGCTTTTTTCAGCAATATTCAATTGACATTTTAATATTATTAATATATAATATTAAAAAATTTAAATTAACATTTTAGGAGGCTATTACTATGAGCAATCCGATTAAAGTTGGTATTGTCGGTCTTGGAAGAGCAGGCTACGGCACACATACCGCCATATTTGAAAGATTATCTGACAAATATACTGTTGTTGCAGCTTGTGACACCGAAAGAGAACGCGTTGACGCTGTTGTAGAAAAATGCAACTGCAAAGGCTACGATTCCATTGAAGAGCTCATCAAAGACCCTGATGTTGAACTTGTGGACATCGCAACTCGTTCCATAGACCATTTTGACCATGCAATGATGGCTTTAAAAGCAGGCAAAGATGTTGTTTTGGAAAAACCGATTTGCATCAATTTTGAGCAGGCGCGCGAGCTTGTTGAATATGCAAGCAAGGAGGACACTCCGACTCTTTTCTTCCGTCAGAACAGACGAATGGAGAATTTCTTCCAGAAAACTTTAGAAGTTATCAATTCGGGAATACTCGGCACAGTCTCTGAAATAAACATTGAAGAAAGAAGCTATTCAAGGCGCGACGACTGGCAGACTCTTGACGAATTCGGCGGCGGTCTTTTGCTTAACTGGGGACCTCACATTGTTGACCACGCAGTTATCCTTTTAGGTGATGAAATTGAAGAGCAGTTCAGCACACTCCAGCACTCATCTGCAGGTGGTGACCGTGAAGACAACCTTTCTGTACATCTCGTAGGCAAGAACGGCCGCAAGGTTAACATGTGGATAAGCGGCTCAAGCGCCATCAACCGCGGACGCAGAATCACTGTTTATGGCAATCGTGGTGCTATGGAAACCCAAGGCAGAGAAGTTTATATGAGATATATAAATCCTGATCAGGAGCTTCCAAATGTTGTTTCTGACAGAGGAAATCCGCCTACATCTTGGGGAAAAACAGGCACATATGAAGCAAAAGTTGAGCCTGAATGGATTGAAGTCAGAATGACTCTTCCGGAGCAGCATTTAGACGACATGTGGTATGACCTTTATGAAACCTTCAGAAACGGCAAAGAATACACAATTAAGAATGAAGAAGTTTTAAGAATGATGAAAACCTTGTCAAAGGCTCGCGAAGGCAAAGTCTGGGATCTCACAGCAAACAGAGATAAGGTTAAGGAGGATTAACCATGGATAAGATAATTGGTGCACAGCTTTACTCCATTCGTGACCATTGCGAAACAAAAGAAGACTTTGCAAATGCAATTGAGTCATTAAAAAACATGGGCTATAAGCATGTCCAGGTTTCGGGAATTAAAGTTGATGATGCTGAATTCATCAAAGAAACTTGCGACAAACACGGCATTGAGATTTCATGCACTCACCGTGGACTTAATGATTTTTTAGATAATTTTGATGAAGAGGTTAAGCGCCATAAGATTTATGGCTGCAGATATGCAGGCATAGGCGGTCTTGCGGGTGAACTCCGTGAAACGAAGGAAGCCTTTATGAAAACAATAGAAAAGCTTAACGATGTTTATGACAGACTTTCAGAACACGGAATAACATTTACATACCACAACCATTTGTGGGAATTTGGAAAGCTCGATGACAAACGCTACATGGATTATATGCTTGAATACGGAAAATTCTCTATTTTAGCAGACCTCGGCTGGATGGCAAATGCAGGCGTTAACCCTGTTAATTTCCTGAAGGAAAACAAGGGCCGAATTGACTGTGTCCACTATAAAGACATAACAGTTGTTGAATATAACACTGTTGTTGTAACTGAAATCGGACATGGTAATCTCGACTGGGTGGAAATAACCAAAGCCTGTGATGAAGCAGGTGTCAAGCTCGCTCTTGTTGAGCAGGACACTTGTCCGGGAGATTCTCTCGACAGCATGGAAATGAGCTATAAATATCTCAAATCAATTGGTTTTAATTAATGTTTGTAGGCTGTCGCAAAATTATTTCATTTTGCGACAGCCTTTTTTCTTTCTCTCCTACACTGTTTTTCCCTTTGGAATGACGACCTGATGCCTTAAAGCGCCCATCATAACCTTTCCCTCTGTCACTGTCACATCTTTATCGCATATCACATAATCAAGCAAAACTCCGTCACAGATTTTTGTGTCCTGCATCAGAATTGAATTTTTTATTTTTGCGTTTTTTCCAACCGTCACTCCCCTGAAAAGCACGCAATTTTCGACACTTCCATAGATTTCACATCCATCTGCTATGAATGAATTGATAACTTCAGAGCCTTTTTTATAGCTTGCCGGAAATTCATCACGAACTTTTGTATATATTTTGCCGTGTTTTGAAAAAAGCTCACGCCTGACATCTCTGTCTAAAAGCGCCATGTTCGCCTCAAAATATTTCCCCTGTTTATCTATTCTGAACGCTTTCCCACTATAGTCAAACGCCATAATTTTCAGATGCTTGTGTTTTGCCTGAATTATGTCTCTGTCAAAATCCTGAAGATTATAGCTTGCCGCCTCTTTAAGAAGCGCTATGAGAAATTCTCTTTTTAAAACATACATACCCATTCCACTTCTGACAATTCCCGGAATGTCAAAATTCACCAAGACATCCGTCACACGCGATTTCTCATCAGTTTTGACACATAGCGGTTTGAAATCTGTTCTGTCTTTGATTTCTTCTTTGTTTATGACAACTGTAATGTCTGCTTCCTTTTCTATGTGGAAGTCTAAAACCTCTTTATAGTCAATGTTTAAGATTATGTTCGAGTCTGAAAGAAGAACATATTCCTCATCAGAACGGTTTAAATATTTCATCGTTCCCAAAAGAGCGTCAAGCTTATCTCTGTAAACTGTTTTTTGCCCCGCGCCAAAGGGTGGGAGAATGAAAAGTCCGTCAATTTTTCTGTCTAAATCCCATTCTTTTCCGTTTCCGAGATGGTCCATGAGCGACTGATAATTCGATTTAGTGATAACGCCGACATTTGTTACGCCCGAATTAACCATATTTGAAAGCACGAAATCAATCAGTCTGTATCTTCCGCCAAACGGGAGTGAGGCAGATGTTCTGTATTTTGTAATCTCTCCTAAATGCTCATCATATATGTTCGAAAAAATAATCCCCATCATTCTCATAAAATCACGCCTCCCTCATCTCACCTTTTTTAACTGTTTCCCCCTTTTTTATGCAAAGGTTATCGCCAACAACTGCAATCTGCGGCTCCTCATCGTTTTCCGGAACTCCGCCGATTTTGCTGTCTTCACAAATGCGGCAGTTTTCTCCCACAATCGCATAGCTGACCGATGCATTTTTTTCTATGACGCTTCCCGGAAGAATGATAGAATTAACAATTTCCGCTCCCTGCTCAACAATGCAGCTGCTTGATATGATTGAATTTTCAATATTCCCCGCTATCTCGCACCCTTTTGTTATCATAGAATCCTTCAGGCAGGCGCTATCTGCTATAAATGTCGGAGGGCTGTCGCTCGTTCTTGCATAAACTCTGAGTTTATCGTCATTTAGCTTAAGCGGTGCTTTTTCGCTAAGCAAGTCCATGTTTGCTTCCCACAAGCTGTAAATTGTGCCGACATCCTTCCAATAACCTTCAAAGGAATATGCTAAAAGCCTTTTTCCTCCTTCGAGCATCGCAGGAATAATGTTTTTCCCGAAGTCATGGGACGATTTTAAATTTTCCTCATCCTTTAAAAGATATTCTCTTAAAACACTCCATTTAAAAACATAGACTCCCATAGAGGCCTTCGTGTTTTTAGGTTTTTTAGGCTTTTCTTCAAATTCATAAATAAATCCGTCTTTATCTGTGTTCATTATGCCAAATCTTGACGCCTCAGAAATCGGGACATCAATGACCGCTATCGTGCAGTCTGCTTTTTCTTTGTTATGCTTTGCAACCATTTTTGAATAATCCATTTTATATATGTGGTCGCCTGAAAGAATAACAACATCAGCAGGTGCAAACCTATCCACAAAGTTTATGTTCTGATAAATGGCGTTTGCCGTTCCTTTATACCATTCTCTTGATTTCGTTCTTGCATAAGGCTGCAGAATGTGAACTCCACCGCTGTTGCGGTCAAGTCCCCACGGCTGACCGTTTCCAATATATTCATTAAGCTCCATAGGCTTATATTGTGTGAGCACGCCCACTGTATCTATCCCTGAATTAACACAATTAGAAAGCGTGAAATCAATTATTCTGTATTTTCCTCCAAACGGCACAGCAGGTTTAGCGACTTTTTTTGTCAGAACTCCAAGTCTGCTCCCCTGCCCGCCTGCCAAAAGCATCGCTATGCACTTTTTATGCCTCAACATTTTTCTTCCTCCTTAAGTCTGTTTTTTCTGTTTCTCCGCTCTTTTTAAAAAAAGATACGGAAAGAGGCGGAATTGTGAGAGTCAGGCTGAATTCACACCCGTGCATCTTTTTTTGTTTTGATAATAAAGGTCTGTTTTTCACTCCGCTACCGCCATATTTTTTACTGTCTGAAGAAAATATGCGAACATATTTTCCATTTTCAGGCACACCAAAACAATATTTTTCTCTTTTCACAGGCGAAAAATTGCAAACACAAATCAGTTTCTCACCTTTTTTGTTTTGCCTGAAAAAAATCACTATGTTTTGTGTGTTATCATCTGCCGCAATCCATGAAAACCCGTTCCAGTCGGAGTCTATTTCCCATAGAGCGCTCTCATTTAAATAAAATCTATTGAGATCTTTTATATATTTATGGAATTTTAAATGATGTTCAAATTCCAAAAGCCCCCAGTCGAGCTCTTTTTTATAGTCCCATTCTGAAAACTGGGCAAGCTCATTTCCCATAAAAGAAAGCTTCTTTCCCGGATGTGCCATCTGATAGCCTAAAAGAGTTCTAAGTTGAGCAAATTTTTCTTCATAAGCTCCCGGCATTTTGTTAATCAACGCACCTTTTGAGTGAACAACTTCGTCATGTGAAAGAGGCAGAATGTAGTTTTCCGAAAAGGCATATGTGAGCGAAAAGGTAAGCCTGTCGTGAACGCCTTTTCTGAAAAATGAGTCCGTCTTCATATAGAAAAGCATATCATTCATCCAGCCCATATTCCACTTGAATGTGAAC
Source organism: Clostridia bacterium (assembly GCA_045576235.1). Classification (GTDB taxonomy): domain Bacteria; phylum Bacillota; class Clostridia; order UBA1381; family UBA9506; genus SIG437. Next base: position 15,763 of record JAZNGA010000041.1, on the reverse strand, counting down.
CCCAGACCGCCCTCCTCTGTTTTCTTTGTGACATAAGGAAATGCGGTTGATTCCTCTGCAATCATCATGACAGATTTATCAAATCTATTCACGCTATTGTTTAAATCTTTAAGAAAAGAAATAGCCTCATAGTTTTCTGTTCCTCCATCTGAATTAAGTCTGAAATTTCCGCCCTGCCTGCCATAGTCTAAATATATCATCGATGCAACTGCATCAACCCTTATCCCGTCTATGTGGAATTTATCAATCAGATAGAGTGCGTTTGAAATTAAAAACGACCTCACCTCTCCCTTACCATAATCAAAAATTCTTGTACCCCAGTCGGGATGCTCTTTTTTAAGAGGGTCCGAATATTCATACTGGCAGGTTCCGTCAAATTCATAAAGCCCTGCCTCATCCTTTGGAAAATGCGCCGCTACCCAATCAATTATGACACCTATTCCCGCGCGGTGCATCTCGTTTATAAAGCTCATAAACTCGTGCGGTGTGCCATATCGGGAGGTCGGCGCAAAATAGCCTAAAACCTGATATCCCCACGACCCGTCAAACGGATATTCACTTATTGGCATCAATTCAATGTGCGTGTAGCCCATTTTCTCGACATATTTAATAAGCTCCCTTGCAAGAAGTCTATAGTTAAAATAATTTCCGTCTTCAAACTTCCTCCAAGAGCCAAGATGAACCTCATAAACATTCATCGGCTCTTCTTTATGTTTTCTTTCCTTTCGCTTTTTCATCCATTCAGAATCTGTCCACTTAAACCCGGAAAGGTCGTAAATTTTAGATGCCGTTTTAGGTCTCGTTTCCATGTGAAAAGCAAACGGGTCTGCCTTTAAAACAATTTTTCCGTCTTGCGTCTCAACAGAATATTTATAATTATCAAACTGCTTTGCCTCTGCTGTGCATTCCCAAACACCGCTTTTTCCTCTTCTTTCCATTTTGCAGCATTCCCGCCGCCAATCGTTAAAATCTCCGACCAAAGACACGCTTTTAGCATTTGGCGCCCACACTAAAAAGCGCCATGTTCCGTTTTTGTCTTTATGGGCACCAAAAATTTCATATAAATTTACAAGCTTGCCCTCGTGAAATTTTTCAAAAAATTTTCCATCCATTTTATCCTCTGCCAATTCTATCCTTCTTCCTTTTTTATTTTCCATATAAATATATTATTGACAGTTTTCTTAAAATATTATAAAAAGTTTTATTTTTATCCATAACTTAAAAAGCTTGCCTTGCTTGACAAAAATTTTTGCTCATGCTATAATTTTTGCGGGTGAAAAAAATGCTTTTATCATTATCAAAAATTGAAAAGTCTTTTTCCGAGCGCATTTTGTTTAAAGATGTGTCTTTTTCTGTTGCAGAAAATGACAAAATAGGTCTGGTCGGGTCAAACGGATGTGGTAAAACAACTCTTTTTAAAATCATTTTGGATGAGATAGATTTTTCAGGGAATGTCTATAAAAACAAAGACATCCGCATCGCCCACTTAGAGCAGCAGACAAATTTAAAATCAGACAAGACTGTTTTGGAAGAGGTTCTTTCCGTCTTCCAGCACTTAAAAAAGACAGAAGATGAGCTTTTTGAAATAAATTCTTTGCTTGAAGGTTCACCTCTTAACACAAATGAGCTCATAAAAAAACAGCAGACTTTGAATGATTATTATGAAAAAGCAGGCGGCTACACATATAAGAGCCGCGCTCGTTCTGCTCTCTTGGGTCTTGGCTTTTCAGAAGAAGAGCTTTCCATGAATTTCAACGACTTATCAGGCGGACAAAAAACCCGCGTCTGTCTTTCTAAGGTGCTTTTAGAAGGCGCTGACCTCCTCATGCTTGACGAGCCGACGAACCATCTTGATTTGGAAGCTTCACGATGGCTTGAAGGGTTTTTAAAGGAACAAAAATGTGCTGTCCTCATAATTTCCCACGATAGATATTTTTTAGATCAGGTCACAAACAGAACATTTGAAATTTCAAACGAGACGCTGACGACATATGAAGGAAATTACACAAGACATTTAGAAATTAAAAAAGAGCGCGAAAAGACGCTGAAGAGAGCCTATGAAAACACTCAAAAGGAAATTGAGCGATTGGAGGCTGTTATAACAGAGCAACGACGATGGAACAAAGAAAAAAGCGTCAAAAGGGCAGAAAGCAAGCAAAAGGCTGTTGATAAGCTAAAAGAAGGTCTCATAAAACCACCCGACGAAGAAAAGACCATTCGTTTTGAGTTTGGATTAAAAAGAGAAAGCGGAAATGATGTTGTTTTAGCAAATGGACTTTCCATGTCTTTTTCAGCTTCTCCCCTTTTCGAAAATGCCAACCTTCACATCAGAAAAGGCGAAAAGGTTTTTTTAACTGGCGCTAACGGCTGTGGTAAAACAACGCTTTTTAAAATCATTAATGGCATCTATGAACAAACAGACGGAGAGATAAAGCTTGGCTCCTGCGTTGATATTGGCTACTATGACCAGACTCAGGGAAGCCTTCGGGAAACAAAAACAATTTTTGAGGAAATTGCTGATTCATTTCCGAAAAAGACACAGACGGAAATAAGAAATGCTTTAGCTGCTTTTCTTTTTTTCGGCGATGATGTCTTTAAAACAATCAGCACTCTTTCAGGTGGCGAGCGCGCAAGAGTTCTTCTTTTAAAGCTTATGCTTTCAGGTGCAAATTTCCTTCTTTTAGACGAGCCGACAAACCATTTGGACATTGCCTCAAGAGAGATGCTTGAAGATGCCTTGTTAAACTATGAAGGCACAATTTTAGCCGTTTCCCACGACAGATATTTCATGAACAAGCTCGCCATGCGTATTTTATCGATGGAAGAAAAAAATGTTATATCATATCACGGAAATTTTGACTATTTTTTGCAAAAAAAATCAGAAAAACAACATTCTCAATCAAACGAAGGTGAAAAGGGGGCTTATAAAAACGAAGCCGCTTTGTCATATAAAGAAAAAAAAGAGCGCGAAGCGCTGATAAGAAAGCTCAAAAATTCCCTTTTAAGAACAGAACATGAGATAAATGAGCTCGAAGAAAAAATCAAAGCTCTTGAGACTCAGCTTCTTTCTCCCGAAGTTTCTTCTGACTATGTTAAAGCAGCAGAGCTGACAGAAGCAATAGAAAAAATGAATAATGAGCTAAAAGCCTTATATGAGCTGTGGGAAGAGACGGAAGAAAGTTTAACAGAAATAAACGAAACGCTTTAATAAAAACAAAAAACCTTGGAAATTTCCAAGGTTTTTTGTTTTTATTAACTCTGCTAATTAATTTTTAATGATTCCCAAAGGCTGTTTATGTAGTCAAGCGTCTCAGGCTTTAAGTTATGATAAGCATTCTTGTCATAATTTAAAGCAAAGTCTCCTGCTCTCTCATAGAGAACTTCCATTGCCTCCTCGCCCATTTCTTCAATGTAGTCTTCATTTTCATAAACGAGACTATTAGGCGAAGCATAATAAGTATATACAGCGTTTGCGACTGCAGGCTCACTAGAGAGCATATAGTTTATGAATATTTCCGCAAGCTCTTTATTTTCACAGCAAGAAGGAATGCACATAGCATCCACATAATAGTTTGTGCGCTCCGGATAGTAGAACTTAAGATCAACATTTTCTGCCTGATTATCTTTCATCGTGAAATAGTCTCCTGCATAATATGCACCGATTGCCGCTTCTCCCGACTCCATCATATTATAGATTTCGTCCATAACGAAACTATAAACGAGCGGGCGCTGAATCATCAGCTCATCAAATGCTGCATCCCAGACAGCTTTATCCTCCGAGTTAATGTCAAGACCAAGCTTATACATTGCCATACCGAAAGCATCTCGCGAGTTGTTAAACTGCAAAATCTTGTCTGCATATTTTTCGTTCCAAAGAAGCTCCCAGTCATTAGCGTCATCTGCCGAAACCTCATTGGCATTATAAATTACGCCGATAATTCCATAAGCATAGGGAACTGTGTATTTTCCTTCAGCATCGTAGTAAAGCCCTTTAAAGTCTTCGTCAATATATTGATAATTAGGAATGTTGTCATAATTCAAAGGAAGAAGAAGATTTTCCTCTGCCATTCGCGCAATCATATAATCAGAAGGAATTATAACATCATAGCTCACTGCTCCTGAAGAAATTTTACTATACATATCCTCATTTGAAGCAAATGTTGTATAATTAACTTTAACACGAGTGCCATATGTTTCTTCATACCACTTTTCAAATTCTAAAATTGTGTCAAAGCTTCCTTCACTGCCGTCTGAAATATATTCACCCCAGTTATAAACATTTAAGGTGAGAGTTTCTTCTCCGCCACAACCTGTCAGGCATACAGCGCACAAAACAAGCATAGAAACAAAAACTGCCGTCATCTTTTTTATCATTATAATTTCCTCCTTTATTTGCTACATCTTTTTTTTCTTTTTTCCTTAAGCTTTCTGAAATCTTCATTATCAACAATGTTGCTGATAAGCAAAAGCGTAAGTGTGACAAAGAAAATAATTGTCGCTAGGGCATACATTTTCGGCGTAACCGTCTTTTTTGTCATGCCGTAAATTCGAATCGGGAGCGTCTGAAAATCGTTCCCCGATGTAAAATAACTTATAACAAAATCATCAAGCGACAGAGTAAATGCCATTATTGCACCCGTTATAATTCCCGGAAGAATTTCAGGAAGCGTCACCTTGAAAAACGCTTTAAAGGGCGTGCACCCCAAATCCTGAGCCGCCTCAACAAGAGAGCCATCCATCTGCTGCAATTTCGGCAAAACCTGAAAAATCACATATGGCAGGCAGAATGTTATGTGGGCTATAAGAATTGTCCAGAAATTAAGACTGGTCGCCGCTCCAAACATTCTCCCCACAAAAACAAACACAAGCATCATTGATATACCGGTTATTATGTCAGGGTTAATCATAGGAATGTTTGTCACCGAATTTAAAAGCATTTTTGTCCATTCTCTTTTAATTTTCTGAATTCCAAAGGCTGCCGCCGTGCCCATAACAGTTGAAATTATCATTGCTAAAAAAGCTAAAACAACTGTGTTTTTCACGGCTTCAAGCGTGCTTCTGTCGCCCGCTAATTCTTCATACCATTTAAGCGAAAAGCCCGAAAAGACCGACAGGCTCTTTGACTCATTAAAAGAAAACAAGAGCAATATGATAATGGGAGCAAACAGAAAAACAAAGATCAGAGCCGTATATACTTTAGATGATAACTTCATATTACTCACCCCCATAAATAAACTTTGCCGTCAGATATTTAAATAGCCCCATGCACACAAGCAAAATAACCATGAGAATAAATGCTATAGCTGCGGCAAAATGGAGATTGTTTGCGATATATTGCCCCTCAATTGCATCACCAATTAAAAAGAATTTTCCATTACCAAGCTTTTGTGATATATAAAATGTGCTTATTGAAGGAATCAATACCATAGTTGTTCCCGAAATCACACCGGGAAGGCTGAGCGGAAAAATAACGCGTCTTAAAACAGCAAAGCTATTGCATCCGAGATCACGCGCCGCCTCTAAAAGCTTTAAATCCATTTTCGCCATAATAGAGTAAATCGGAAGAATCATATAGGGAAAATAATCGTAAACCATGCCAATTATAACTGCTGTTTCTGTGCCTATAATGTGCAAAGGTCCATAACCGATAAACTTTAGCATTCCGTTCAAAATCCCCGTGTCCTGCAGAATTGTCATCCAGGCATATGTACGAATCAAAAAATTCATCCACATAGGAATCATTATAAGCGTCACGAGAGTCTTCTGGGTTCGCGCATTTGCTCTTGCCATAATATATGCCATCGGATAGCCCATCAAAAGGCAAATTAAAGTTGAAATTGCCGCAAGCTTTAATGAGCGCATAAAAATCACGAGATAAGTGTGGACCTCCCGCATAGTTCCGTCATCTTCTTTTAAGTTGCTTGTTGCTGTAAAAAATCTTGTTATATTTTCAGTTGTAAAACGAAAATCTGTGTCGGTAAAGGCATAATAGGCAACGAATATAATCGGAACTGCAATAAAAACTATAGACCAAAGCGAATACGGTGCTAAAGCCAAGGCTCCGCCGCATTTTCTTTTCACTTTTTTTTGCATCCCTATTCGTCACCTCCTGCATCAGAAAGCTCATCAAGCTCATTTGAATAGGAAGAATAGTCTCCGAACATTCCTGAATATTTTGATTTTTTCATGATATGAATAGCATCAGGCTCTAAAGATATTCCTATGCGCTGTCCGACACTGGCTGAATCAGTTGTCTGAATCATCCATTTAAAGCCGCCGACATCGACGATAATTTCATTATGTACGCCCATAAATGTAACCTGAGTGACGACGCCCGAAATCTCTCCTTTTTCATGTGGGACAATGTCAACATCTTCAGGACGCACCACAACATCAACCGACTCGCCATCGGCAAAGCCTTTATCAAGGCACCTGAAAATATGCCCCGAAAAGCTGACCTTATAGTTTTCAAGCATTATTCCGTCTATTATGTTGCTTTCACCGATAAAATCTGCAACAAACGCATTTTCAGGCTCATTATAAATGTCTAACGGAGTGCCTATCTGCTGAATTCTGCCTTCATTAAGCACAACTATTGTGTCAGACATGCTTAAGGCTTCCTCCTGGTCGTGCGTTACAAAAACAAATGTTATGCCCGTTGTCTTCTGAATTTTTTTGAGTTCCTGCTGCATGTCCTTTCGAAGCTTTAAATCAAGAGCCCCCAAAGGCTCATCTAAAAGCAGAACCTGCGGACGATTAATAAGCGCACGAGCTATTGCGACACGCTGTTGCTGACCGCCTGAAAGACTTGTCACACTGCGTTTTGCAAAGCTTCCAAGCATAACAAGGTCTAACATACTTTCGACCTTTTCTTTTATCTCCGCCTTCGGCACTTTTCGCTCGCGCAAAGGAAACGCCACATTTTCAAACACATTAAGGTGCGGAAAAAGAGCATATTTCTGGAACACCGTGTTAACATCTCTTTTGTGAGGAGGCGTGTCATTAATTCTTTCTCCCAAAAACATAATATCTCCCTCATCGGGCTGTTCAAATCCGCCAATCATTCTGAGAAGCGTTGTCTTTCCGCAACCCGACGGGCCAAGCAGAGTGATAAATTCGTTATCGAAAATATCAAGACTGATATTATCTAAAACACCTTCTCCGTCAAAGCCCTTTGATATGTTTTTAAGTTCAATAATCTTTTTCATTTCCTCCCCCTTTTCCTTCCACAAACAAAAAAAGTGATACACTGCGCGTTGCAGCATATCACTTGCAGAAAACGAAAATTATCCCACGAAGGTTATAAAAAAATCGCATCTCAATGGGTTTAGAGTTTATATAGCAAAGATTACTTTTACCACTCTTATTGACCATTTCACAAGTTTATGCCGCCCGGCATCGGTTTATAGTAACCAACTTATAAAACTTGAGCTTTTAACTCAATCAATAAGGCAACAGAAGTTGCCAACCGCTTTCACGGTTTTCGGCATTTGACCCGGCTGTCCGCATGGCCTTGGCTGATATATTATCAGCGGTCATATATCTTGCTTCGGAAAACTCTTTCCGATTGAGACGAACAAATTATAGCATATTATCTCCGCTTTGTCAACACAAAAATAGTCCCTGTTTTTCTTTTATTTTCTTTTTTTATTAATCGTGTGAATTTCCTGCTCTCTTATCAAATCAAATGTTATGATCTCCTCTCCGTCTAAGTTTTCTTCGTGCATATCAACCGCATTTATACTGCTGTTTGCATATGTCGTGTAGTAATATATTCCCCGGTCAGTATTACAGCACGAAGAATAGTTTGTTATTTCCCATTCATCTGAAACCTTCACGCTTCCCTTAAGGTGATATACAGAATATAAAATGTGAAAAAAATGGTTGACCTTTTCCTGTTCAGAATTGTCCCACGCTGAATTAAGCTTTAAAAAGCAGGTCTTGACAAATCTGGAAGCAGAAGATAAATCTCCCGGAAGTCCGATTCCGCCCATTCCTCTGCTATAGGCCCTCAATTCTATCTGAGAAGAAAATTTATTCTCAATCTCCTCCGTCTGACATGACATATAGTTTGATAAATTCCACATATTAATATCAAATGTCGGATTATTGGTAAGAACTCCTGCAGGATTTTCATATATCATAAGCCCCTCTTTTGTCTGCTCTGCCGTTATCGCATTTGTTTTATCTGCAATAATCCAATGAAGCGGCGTTGGCTTCATCTCTTTGCTAAATGCCTCGTTTGTTATGTTCATTTTTTCAAGGAGCTCTTTTGCCTTTTCCACGCTGTCGCAACTTGCTAAAAGCCACGGAATAAGCTCAAAAGATGCAACATTGTCTTTTCCTTCCCTGCTCTTATAATATTCTGCATTATGCGGAAAATTAAGCCCCGCTATGCTAAGTCCTTTTTCGTTTGTTGCATCAAAATACAGAGGATAGTTTTCGTGCGTAACCCCCATGCCTATAATAGCATAATGGCTTTTTAAAATCTTGCCGCACCTGAACTTAAAGCAATAATTTCTGGGTGTTATAGTGACCTTTTCTCCAAAATCATGCTCAAAATCAAGGTTTCTCCCAAAATAATTCTCCCCCATATTCATCGATAGCGCCGTGCACATAAAAAAACCTTCTTTCTTGTTATCACACCATTTTCATTTATTCTTACGCTTATGCACGGCAATTATCCTAATTTGCGGTAAAAAGACAGAAAAAAACTGCGACAAAACTCATTTGTTTTGCCACAGTCTCATTTTAAAAATTTTGATTATTCGTTTTCAGCTAAGAAAGCATTGATTCTTTCAACCAAAGCATCAGCATCTTCACCGTGAACTGCGCAAGCTTCCTCAATTGACTCGCCGCTTGCCGACGGACATCCAAGACAATGCATACCGATTTCAAAGAAGAATTTTGCTGTTCCTTCATGCATTCTTAAAACATCGATGATAATCGTGTCTTTTGTAACTCTGTTTTCCATTTTTTATTTCCTCCATTTATATTATTTTGTATTTATGGGTTTTCACCCTTTTTAAACTTCGCAAACAAGCGATAAAACATCATCTAATATGAAAGTCGCCTTTTCTGCCTCGAAAACAGCCCGTGCATCTTTCCCCTGAACGCCCGTGAGCACAGCCGCAAAATCACAGCCCGCTGCAAAAGCTGCATGAAGGTCGCAAAGAGCATCGCCAACAACCAAAGTCCTGGCGCATCTTTTTTTGTCAACATTCCCATTCACTATTTCATAATCTAGAGCATCTTCTCCAAATGTTCCTTTTAAAAACATAAACGGATGAGGTTTCATTAAGGATGACGGTTTCCCATCTTCTTTTAACTTTAACTCTGCATTTATTATATCATTATGACTGACAATCCTTGACTGGTCAAAATATTTTCTGATATTAAAGCCTTCTAAAGCTAAGGCAGCCTCCGTAAACGGTCTCCCCGTTCCTATGCCAAGCGTGTGAGTTTCAGACAGAGTCTCAATCATTGAAGAAAGCTTTTTTCTGTCAACAATCGGCTTTTCCAAATACATAAGCCCTGTTTTACCTTCCTGAACAGCACCCGAAAGCCACTCTCTTTCAAAGAGCTTATTTCCCAGAAACCATTCCTGAAAACAGTGCTGAATTTCTGTCCAGAAATCACCGAAGCGCTTCACATGCTCACGCGGAACGCAAAGCTCTTCTGAAAGCAATTCCTCAGCATGAACATAAAGCTCTGACGCGTCCATATCATGTGCTTTAAGGTAATCTAAAACTGCCTCAAAAGCATCTTCTTCGTCAATGTGAAAATAGATGGCAATCACAATATATGCCAAATCCCAATTATTATTGACTCCCCTGTTTTTAACAAGCTTTATAATCTTATCATCACAAAAATATTTTGAACGCAGCTCATCTGCCATTAGAACGCAATCAGAAGGAACAATTTCCTTGCTGCCATAATATTTTTTGCTGTTTATAAATTCAAAAACAGTCAGCGCCGCTGCTTTCCAATACATTTCCTCGCTCGTTATAACTCCATCCATGTCAAACAGAATAGTGTCATATTTTTCGAGAAATGGCGCAGGCTTATATTTAATATTGCTTTCCAAATTAAAATCACCTTATTCAGCAAATAAATTCTACAGCGACAATTAAGAAGCCACTGATTTTCAATGAATAATTAATAATGAATGATAAATAATTTTGGCTCAAAATCACAAAGCAATTTTCTTTTTATTTCAAATGCGGAGCATTTGTTCCTTAACTCTTCATTATTCATTATTCACTCTTCATCGAGTCTGCTTTGCAAACTCATTATAATATATTATAAACATAATTTCAAGCTATAAAGCATAAAAATTATATAAAAAAGCCTATTTTATAACGATAATCTGCTTTCAGCAAATTTTCAGCAGATAATAAATCAGCAACTTGTCTGTCTGTTATCCATATGGTCATATAATCAGCAAGTTCCGCCAGATGTTATGTAAACCACAGGTGATTTCTTTATAAAAGTTATTAACATTATTAACAGGGTTTTCAACATAAAAAGCCTTGTTTTTACCTAAAAAACCGCAAGTTATTAACATTATCAACAGGTTGTCAACAGATTTTATTAACAAAACACATGTTTGTAATGCGTATGTAAAATGTCATTAAATGCACTAAAACACTAAGTTTACATAACATTGTTATTTTTTTCGGGAGGCGTCTTTTTTGAAAAAATTTTTTAGAAAATCAAATAACAGCAGTTTTTCTTCAAAGTCTGTCATTTTCGGGGCTTTAAGCGAAAATGACAATAAACTGTCTTTCCTTTCTGCCTTGAAAATAGGTTCTGTTTTTGCAGGTGCGATTTTAGGAGCTGGATTTGCAGGCGGCAGGGAACTCGTGACTTTTTTTGTACGCTTCGGTAAAAGCGGTGTTTTTGCTTCAATTTTTGCAGGCCTTATGTTTATGTTTTTGGGAACACTAATTATACATAAAGCAAAAAAAGAATCTTCTATATCATACACGGCTTATCTTAAAAGCATACTACCTGAAAAAACATCATATCTCTTAGGCGCAATTTCAGAAATGTTTCTTTTGATTTGTTTTATCATAATGTTATCAGGCGCAGGCGCTCTTTTTAATGAATGCTTTAATCTCCCAAACATTTTCGGAAATATAGTCACAGCGCTTATTTCCTTCCTGGTCTTAAAGAAGGGGATGAATGGAATCGGCTCAATATGTAGCCTTTTGACTCCAATAATGGTAATCGGAATTTTGTTCGTGGATTTGTTTTCTCTCACCACATCCTCTGTCACCGTTTCAGCTTTAAGCCTTAATCCAAAAGATAATTTTCTCTTTTCTGCTCTTTTATATGTAAGCTATAATATGCTCTCCTCTGCCCCTGTTCTTGCTGAGGCATCAGCTCTCGCACCAAACAGAAAAACTTCTTTGGCCGGCGGGATAATAGGCGGAATTATGCTGAGCACAATCTCTTTTTTTTCTTGTCTTGCTCTTTATTTTGCAGGCTCAGAAAATTTACTTTCCGAGCTCCCTCTTTTAATGCTTTCAGGAAAAATTAATAAACTTTCACAAATTTTTTATGCGTTGGTTCTCTACATGGCAATCCTGACAACATCATTTTCATCAGGCTTTCCAATTGTTAAAAAGCTTGAAGGTCTGTCTTTCTCTCGATCTTCAGCTTCTTTTTTGCTCTGTTTGTTATCAATTCCATTATCTTTTTTAAAATTTTCTCTTTTAGTGGAAAAATGCTACACCTTTTTTGGATTTCTGGGACTAATGTTAATTGGAGCAATTCTCTTTGACCTGATAAAAACAACGAAAAGCTTTAAATTTAGAAGTAAATCATAGAAAACGCAAGAAAATAAGACTTATTTTGTTATATTGGCATAAAACGACTAAAATCACAACTTGAAAAATAACAAGAATCATTGTATCATATATAGGTGCCTTGTGAGAGAAAAGCGGGGTTTAGCGCAGTTTGGTAGCGCACATGGTTTGGGACCATGGGGCCGGGGGTTCGAATCCCTCAACCCCGACCAGATTCATATGTGCACTGAAAATGCTGGTGTAGCTCAATTGGCAGAGCAGCTGATTTGTAATCAGCAGGTTGCGGGTTCAAGTCCCATCACCAGCTCCAATTAAGCTTTGCAAAATGCAAAGCTTATTATATACAGAAAATGAATACTTTGTATTCATTTATATTTGGAGGAGTTCCCGAGTGGCCAAAGGGGGCAGACTGTAAATCTGTTGTCTACGACTTCGATGGTTCGAATCCATCTTCCTCCACCAAAAAGCCCTTTTTTAAAAAAGGGCTTTTTAACTCCAATAATTGATTATGTTCCTTTCCTTGGGCAAAGCATAATTTATATATTCTTACGGGATATAGCGCAGTTTGGTAGCGCGCTTCGTTCGGGACACGATACTAACCAATTCATTAGTAACTAGCCGAACTCCCACAAACCTTTTAACACCGCCACTTTACGGCGACTTAAAAAACAAAATACATGTGGTCAAATCAGTTTTGACCACATGTTATCCCACAGACACGGGAGATACAAAAAAATCGAATATTTTATATCGGGATGTAGCGCAGTTTGGTAGCGCGCTTCGTTCGGGACGAAGAGGCCGCAGGTTCAAATCCTGTCATCCCGACCAACACAAAAAGCCTGAGTCTGTAGCCTTTGTTTATTAGGCTCATTTTTTGTGTATCAACGAATAATATATAATCATATGATTATATTATATTATATTATGTTATTCATTATGAAAGGTATGAAAATTAAATGAGTTTAAAGAAAAAAACATTTCAGCTCGGTCAAGAACAAATTATGTCACAGCAAACATACAACAGAGAAAATCTTGCATCTGTAAGAGCTGCTGCTATGAAAGACCGAGAAAATCCTTCTCGTCCAACAAAAGCTTTTACAATGGTTCAAGTAAATACAAGATGTGATGTAAAAGTTACGGATGAAAGCAGAAAAATTTGTGCTAGAGCTTTAATGAAGTAATATATAAATGTAGGGGACAAAATTAAAATGGGCAACAAATTTGTTTATTTAAGTTCAGTAGATGTCTATGATAGCAAGGTCTTTACTCAAAGCAGGGCAGATGAGTGGTTTGACCACATTGTAGATTCTTATGAGTGTATATATCAAGAATTTGAAAGGAAATTAACAAGCGATTCTTTTGTTCGTTTTTTCTTAAGTAAATCACTTGTTGATGAAGTGATAATAGATGCTATAATTGGGATGCGTAAAATTACTGATAGTGAGTTCAATTCTATTGAAGATCCAAATTCGTTCAAAATTATTGCATATCTTTCATATTGGTGGTTAAGACATAAACCAGTCAGTTTACATTATCCAGACGATCGCTCTTTATCAGATGTTGAAATCATACGATTAAAAGGCGAAAATGATACAGAGTACGAAGGACGCAGACAAAAAGTTATATGGCAACTGAAACATATTAACGAATTAGTTGCAGTTCATATGGTAACAACATACATTTTTGACTTTCAGAAAGTAATTTGTGATAAAGAAAAATGTAATCAAGTAAAAATGATTGAAAATGGAAATTTTTGTTTCCTTGATTACGATGAAATGAGAGATGTAATTTTTCAAAAACTTACATATTATTTATCCTATCGTGCTATTGCACCTAAAATGATTGAACATATTCTTGAAGGTTATACTTTGCATCCTGCTTGGGGACTTACAGGTCCGCAATGGGCACAAGCTAAATTTGAGGGGATTGTAATATGAAAAAGTTGATAATAGGGACATTTGTACTTGCTATTGTAGGTATAATTTTGGGGTTGATTTCTGCTATACTATATTTTATAAACTGCGATAGCTACGGAGCTATTGGGGTAATATCAACTATAGTTTCAATTTTGCTTGGTATAATATCAATTGTATATACATACAAATCAGGGGAAGAAACGTTTGAGTTGTTCTCAAAATTTAGAGATAACCTGAACAAATTAGATGAGCAAATAGATACAATTGACAAACAGAATCATTCGTTGGTTGAAAAAATCACCCAAGAATTATCTAAAGAAAATTACAATCAAAACAACATTGATAATGTTCGAAGAAATAGAAATAAGTAAATTTATAAAGTTTTGGTTGTTGCTTGTTTATTATTCTTTGTTTAAGGTGTATCAAAATTTAATACACCCAAAAGCTATGGCACGGATTTTTTATGTCCGTGTCATTTGTGTTATTGTGCATTTTTGAGTTTTGCTTTTTGTTCTGCAATTTCGGCTTTCATCCCCTTTATCAGTATGGCGAGCTTTTCTTCACATTCTTCTCTTGTAGGTGCATATATGTTTCTTGCCATTCGTTTGCCATATGCATCCTTGGGTGAGTATCTGCCTTCGTATAGGTGGTCATTTATCTTACTGATGCATCCCGTGCCGGGCTTTCTCATCTTGCCCTTTTTAGGCTCAAATTTGGCTTGTGGAGGCTTTTTTTGTTCATTTGTGATTGTTCCTTCGTTTCCGTTTGTATCCTTGTTGAATCGTGCGTTAATCTTTTCAGCCGCTTCCTTTTTCATTTCCTCGGTGCTGTGCAGGTATATATCAAGTGTTGTTTTGCTTGATACATGTCCGAGAATGGTGGATAAGGTTTTGATGTCCATTCCGTTTGAAACCGATGTGGTTGCGAAGGTGTGGCGGAGATCGTGGAATCGGAGCTTTTTACATTCCGCTCTTTCTAATATTACCTGCATCATTCCATATACTGCTGAGGGATCTCTTGGCATCTCTTCGACTCTTGGTGATGGGAACATCCACTCGGAGTCTATTGTTTCCTTATATTCCTTCAGGATGTTTACAAGGCCTTTTGGCAGTATTATCGTTCTTACCGATTCTTCGGTCTTTGGCTCTGTTATGACCAATCTGCCTTTTGTCCGTTTGACTTGTCTTCGCACCCTTAGTTCTCCTGTATCGAGGTTTAAGTCTTCCCATTTTAGTGCCATATCTTCTCCTCGCCGTAAGCCTGTAGATAAGGCTACTAAGAAGATTTCGAAGAATCCGTCATATTTTGCTTGTATAAGGAACCTTTTAATTTCATCCGGTGTCAGCACCTGCATCTCTCTTGACTTCTTGGGTGGTATCTTGCAGCCTATTGCAGGATTCTTTTTTATAAGTCTGTCATCTGTTGCCTTTTGAAGTGCAGTTCTGCAGTTTGCATGACAGCTTCGCACGAACCTGTCGGACAGTCCTTCGCCGAGTGTATCCCGGTATCTCAGTCTGCCATCTTGTTTAAGGCTGTTGTAGAATTTCTGCAGGTCGTTTTGAGTCAGTTCATTCAGTGGTATTTTTCCTATCTTGGGGATTATGTGATTATATATCCTTGTTTCATAGCCCTCTTGAGTTGATTCCTTTATTCGCATTTTGCAGTAATTCTGATACCAGAAGTCCATCCATTCACCGAATGTCATTCTGCTATGCACTTTTTCTCTGCGGATAAAGCCTGTTTCATCTTTGAGCTTTTCCAGCTTCTCAATACATTCCGTTTTGGTCTTGGCTGTTACATTTTTGGTCTTAGGTAGACCATTTTCATCGTAGCCGATTACAATTCTGCCTTCCCATCGACCGTCTTTTCTGAGCCTTACTGTTCCTTGTCCACTTTTTCGTCTTGCCATGGTTTCATCTCCTTTCCGAGTATATCTTCCATAAAGTTTTCTATTATATTTGATGCTTTTTGTTGCATATCCGTTGTTACATGTGTGTATGTATCGAGTGTGAAGCTTGGGTTTGTATGTCCAAG
>JAZNGA010000040.1:0-6160 GCA_045576235.1 Clostridia bacterium | reverse complement strand
CATATTGTGTATTTCCTGCTGCATCAGTCACATCGCAACGATACCACATGTTTTGTTCAAACTCGTCAGCATCAACAATGATTCTTACTTCGCTTCCCATCACGTTGTATTTATGATCATTTACTATCTTTGTATATTCATTGTCTTTTTCGAACTTATACCATTCATATGTATAGGGAGGTGTACCTCCTTTTACATGCATACGCATTGTGACAGTTTCACCTAAATTTTTTATGCCACCATACTGGAAGGTAAGTTTCATCGGAACCTTGAAGCCATAATTGCCCAAACTTTTTACTCTTTCCGTTAAACTTCCCCCAAGAGTTTCAACTACCCACGAATCGTATGGGATTTCCTTCGGCTCTTCTATTAAGATTCCACAGTAATCACCCTGGTCTGCTTCGTCAAGGTTTTTATTGAACAT
Organism: Clostridia bacterium; assembly: GCA_045576235.1. Classification (GTDB taxonomy): domain Bacteria; phylum Bacillota; class Clostridia; order UBA1381; family UBA9506; genus SIG437. The sequence goes on along the minus strand of JAZNGA010000040.1, from coordinate 5,736 downwards.
TATAATTCCCGTAACAACGCCATAAACCTCAACGCTCTGTGATGGCATATGCATTGATACCGTTTCACCGATTCTTACAGCACCCTTTTCAACTCTGCCGGCAAAAGTATATCCATTACCTTCCTTAGTAAAGCTTTCAGGCTTGAAGATGAATACCTTTTCGGGGATTGTCAAATATTCTGATTTCACTTCCTGACCGAGAGCATCTGTAATCTTGCAGTAGAACTGACTTGTTGTAGCATTGTCAATATCAAAAACAATGGAAAGCGTATTTGTTTTAGCACCCTTTACATAATCAGAGTCGGTAAATTCGGTAAATCCGTTATATCTGTCTCTTGTGCCCCAAGAGTATGTATACGGTGTTTTTCCGCCTGATGCCTTGACTGTGTATGTAAGTGTATCGCCTTCATCAGCCGAGTCAATCTTTTCGGGCTGAACTATAATCTCAAAAGGCTCATACATATCGGTCGTATCTTCCTTGATTTCTACCTTTGGTTCTTCAGGAACTTCAGGGAGAATTTCAGCATCCTTTGGAATTTCAAATTTAGGTTCTTCTGTTTTGGGTTCCTCAGTTTTAGGTTCTTCAGTCTTTGGCACCTCTGTACCCATGGAGAATGTCACTCTTTTATTTTCATTCATCATTCTTGTGATGATTGCCGCAACCTCACATCTTTTGATATTATCCTCAGGTTTGCAGTTGTGAGCGGCGTCAACACCAGTCAAAATTCCTGCACGGTAGAGCTTGTAAATACCTATTGAACTCTCATGAACCATTGGAACATCAGGAATAGAGCCGTCAGGAACATTGTTTATCCCCTTAAGAGCTTCATCAGGGAGGGCACTTGCGAATATTTCCATATATCCTGCTCTTGTAGCTTTTTCGTTGATGTCACTTACTTTATCGAAAAAGTTATCTGTTATTATTCCGTGATCCTTTGCATAGTCAACATAGGTCTGATACCAAGGACTACCGGTTGAAACTATCAACACCTGACCATCCTTGTAAAGCTGATACATACACGCCGCAAGCTTGATTGCTTCAGCATATGTAAGGTTATCATCGGGAGCAAAGGTTGTCTCAGATTTACCATTGATAATTCCAAGTCTTACCGCATTGTCCACATCTTCGTAATACCAACTTTCAGGTTTAACATCTGTAAAGTTTGAATAATGTTCTGCAAATGCCACGGATGACAAACCGAGAATCATTGTTATACATAAAACAACTGACAATATTTTTTTCATTATATCCCTCCTAAAAACTTCCGCCACGTCCACCGTGGGTTCTGCCGGAAGATGATGTATGTGTTCCGGAGCTTTCTTTCGGTCTTTCGGTTTTTGTAATCCTTGAATAAAGGAACAAATCTCTTGAAACCGATATATTCATACTTCCGGGTTTTACATAGTTTGCAGCATAATCGTTTTCTACTGCTGTTTTCATTTTCTTAAGCTTCTTTTTCATTAATATATAAGCTATTAAAAGCGGAGCTAAAAGGCAAGTCAAAACAACAGCGATAATGTATTTTGTGCTTAAATTCTTTTCATTATAAGGCTTTCCGTCCCTTGCCATAGAAAGAAGTTCGTCTGCAGTTTCGATATAAACTGAAAATGCCTTATAATATTGATCATCTTCAAGATAAGGTAAAACCATACTTTCAAGGTAGATGAGTCCGTTTTTGTTGAAGTATTCACGACCTTTTCCGTGAGTGGTGAAGTGATATTCTCTTGTATCACGGCAAATGTAAAGCATTATGCCGTCATCATTTTCACCTGCACCGTAACCACCATAGTCGTAAATATCATCAGCAGACGCTTCTGCCGTATCTGATGATAATTCGCTTTCAGTATATATTGCCACTTCAAAGTCATATTCATTTCTGACTTTATCAAGTTTCCCTGAAAGATCCGCAAGCTCCGATTGCATCAGATAACCTGCATCGTCAACGATTGAGGGATTTTCAAAATCAGCAAAAGCAGTAAATGAAAGTGAAGTGATAATTAAAATAAGTGATACATAAGATAGTATTTTTTTCATAACATCATCACCCCCTTAATGAAGTAGCATCCATCCGATTGCAGCAGCTATTACATAGCAAACACCTGCAACCTTCCAGAAATACTTCCACTTTTTATTTTTATCTACGGGGTATTCGCCTACGACCTTTCCGGTCTGACCATTGATTGCAAACTTATACATTTGGTCTTTATATTTAATATTCAGCATCCATACGGGAAGCAGAGAATATCTTATCTTTCCGTTTTCAAACTCAACTCTTTCGCTATCAGGGATAACAGCAGTATAATGATCTGTTGTATCTCTGAATGCTTCTATGGTTGAATTTTTCACTCGTTCATTTGCTCTTTCAATGCTTTCGTCAGCCGTAACATCATATTTATCCGCCAAATATCCTGATAAATAAGCTCCATTAAATTCTACCGCATCATTATAGTTAAAAGGTTCAACCGCTTCCATATATGTATCATCAGCTTTCTTTGAACCGTCAACGGGAATATTAGCGTATGAAATCTGCCCTTGTCTGTATAGCTTATAAAAATCGGTTTTTGTGTAGTTATAGTTTGAATCGCTCCAAGCAGTAACTCTCTCCGCCATATAGCTTACGGCTGCTTCGCAGTCACAATCAAACATCCAAAACGGAACATACACGCCTGCCATTTCTTCAATTTTCTTTTTGCTCTTAAACTCATCGGGCAAGAATGGTGCGTTCTTGAAATCTGCTTCAAACGCAGAAATCGCCATCTTCTTGTTTAGCTTGAACGGAATTATGTAATCGGGTTTTAGTGTTCCTTCAAACTGACCTTTTACAATAGTAGAGTTACCGCAGTAAGGACAAACGGTTGAGCCTAATGTATCATCACCCTGAATTTGGGCACCGCAGGAAGGGCAAGAATAATTTGCAAGATTGACACCACCGGTATCTTCATAATTTCTTGGTACATAGGTTTCCCAATCATACTTTGAAGGAGCACCTGAGCCTTGTTCGCTTTCTGCAAATTGCTCCATTGTTTCAAGCGGAAATGTGTTTTCACAAGACTCGCAAATGAGTTCTTGTCTTTCAGCATCAAAAATAAGCGGAGCCGTACAACAAGGACATTTATAGTTTTGTATTGTATCCATCACTTTACCTCCTTTTAAACCGAGCAGGCTACTGTTTTAGGATTTAAAAAACGTCCGCAATGAGGACAAAAGTGCATTCCTTTTGAAATCACAGTTCCACACTCAGCACAGGTTTTATGTTTTGATTTGTATAAATCATAAAGTGTTGTTTTTGTGAGCTTGGCTTTGCAAACAGAGCAAGTAGTGTTTTCACTATTCTGAAGAGAATGACAATTTGGACATACCGCCTGCTTCTTCATTGCATCCGTTCCAAACCCAAAGCTTGAAAGAGAATCTTTTCTAATTACATTCTGTAGTTTCAATTTCATTTTCTTCGCCTCCATATAACAACCTTGCGCCGCACATATGACAAAAATATGATGGATCAGATGTTTTTGCACCGCATTTAGGGCAATATTCCGGATAATCTTCAATAGGCGTACACACAACACAGTTCAAAACATCAGGGTTATACATCGCATCAATAATCCATTTCCCGCACTTATGGCATTGATTAAAGTGTGCTTTTGCGTAAGTATTCCATGCGAGCATCAGCTCTTCATCAGGAGTATCAGCCTTAACCGGAGCTGTGGTACAGACCAAAGCATCCGACAAGTCGCAAAAAAACTGATACTTGTTTCCGTTTGGCGTTTGCTGACGTTTGTAATTCGCTGTCTTTTTTTCTTTCATCAATAGCCTCAGCTCCTTTTCGTAATAAAAAAGTTTAGCAATTTTTACCGAAATTTTTCCAAAAGATTGACTGAATCAACATTTTGTGATATAATTGGTGCATATGGAATTTTATTTCATAAAATTCTGAGAGCATTCGCTCTCTGTGCTCCCAAGAGCACAGCACCAATTGACGGCGTCGCAAAAATGCTCTTGCAAGCAAGCATTTTTGTTCCTGGTAAAATATATACAAATACATTACCAATAAATAGAATAAAATATATCCTATCTGAAATTTACACTTATATTTTATCTCTATTTTTATTAAAAGTCGCCACACTTTCAAAAAGTTTTAGTGTGGGAAAACAAACTTTTTTTAGAAGAAGTGTGGTAAAAAGTGTGGGTTTTGGTGTGGGATGGTGTGGGGATACGAAAAAACACCCCATATCCGAAGGAGAAAGCATTATGAATAAATTAAAATCTAATTTAGTTGGTTTTTTACTGATACCACTCTTGCTTTTATCCGGTTGTACTCCAATCGGAAATAAAACTGCAAGTATGACATTTATATATATGACAACTACCTTTTTAGCTTTTTTGCTCTTGCTTGGATATTTCTTCAGCATAAAGAAAAAAGAAAAATGGTTTTATGTGTTGTTTACATCTGTTTTTGTTGTAAACATTGGATACCTTATGCTATCTATGTCAAGTACATTGGATATGGCACTTTGGGCTAATCGTATAGCATATCTCGGTTCGGTATTTCTGCCACTTTCAATGCTTAAAGCTATACAAAAAATTTCCAAATTAAAATATGCTAAATGGGTTAATGTATTTCTGATAGGCGTTTCCGCAGTAGTATTTTTCATAGCAGCAAGTCCCGGATGGCTTGATATATACTATAAGTCAGTAACACTTGAAACCATTAATGGCGTTTCTGTTCTCAACAAAGAATACGGTGCTTGGCATAGTATTTATCTTTTCTATTTACTTGGATATTTTACGATGATGATAGCAACAACTGTATATGCTATTGTTAAAAAGAAAATAGAAGCAGCCTCTCACGCAATCATGATTATAGTCGCAGTATTTGTAAATATTCTTGTATGGCTCATAGAGCAGCTTGTCAGAATTGATTTTGAAATTTTATCAATTTCATACATAATAACGGAGATTTTCTTGCTTAGCGTTTATATGATGATTCAAAATCAGGAAAAACTGATTGCGGCTTTAAAGGCACAAACAATAACAACTCCTCAAACCGCAAGCTCTGATTTAAAGAAAGATTCCAAGGAATTCATTGAGCATTGTAAATTTATTGTAGAGCAACTACCAAAACTTACACCGACCGAGCGAGCAATTTATGACTGCTATCTTGACGGAAAATCCACAAAAGAAGTATTGGCAGAACTTTCAATTATGGAGAATACATTGAAGTTCCACAATAAAAACTTATATAGCAAATTGGGCGTTACATCACGAAAACAACTCATCGAATATGCAAAAGCCATTCTCGCATCTACTGCTAAGGAGGATTAAATAAGGGATGACACTTTCCGATAGATTAAATAAAATAATTGACGAGCAAAATATATCAAAAATTGAATTTGCTCGTCGCATCGGTGTTACAAAGAATTATATATACATTCTCACAGGTAACAGCCGAAAAGATACAGACCAAAACAAAGTTATATCACCTATGCTTGCCAAAATCATTTCAATGGAATTTGGTTATGATGAAAATTGGATTTTAAATGGTGATGAATAAAAGAAAAGCGGAACCGAGAAATCAATCTCAGTTCCGCTTGTTTATTATGTCAAAGGGGTGAGCGCTTCAGCTCACCCCTTAATGTTATTTATTTTACTAAATCTTTGAAAGCCTTACCTGCTTTGAATGCAGGAACTTTGCAAGCAGCGATCTTAATCTTTTCGCCTGTCTGCGGATTCTTACC
>JAZNGA010000039.1:0-24404 GCA_045576235.1 Clostridia bacterium | reverse complement strand
TTTATAAGTGAGAGCATATATTCAAAGGGATTGGAAGACAGAGCAACGCATATCGCAAATAAGTATTCCATCGGCACCTTGATTGTTGAAGGTGAAACAAGATATTTATCCGGAGATTTAATTGCATTATTAAGGAGCCTTATTAAAGGCGATGCCGATAAAGAAAAACGCAGGGAAAAGTTTTCGGGTATAGCAGAAGAAAATGTAATGTCAAGTTTCTCGTTTCACGCTCCGGGAATGGAGCGAAAGAGATTCTCCGTATGTGTGCTTCTTAGAAATCCTCATATTGCCCGAAATGAAGAAGTTCAGTTAAATGTACATCTTGAGCAAGTTAAAAGAGATAATATGCGCAATTACTATCTTGGTAAGCTTACAGATATAGTTATGATGGAACCGAAAATTCTCGCTGCTGAAAGATTGGGCGGTGCAGATTATGATGGCGATATGGTTAGAATTATTATTGATCCTCTTGTTAATGAATGTGTTAAGCGGAATTATTCTACGGACGAGCTTGACAATGTGAGCAATCTGCCGTTATTGCAAATTCCTACTGAAAAGCCGCTAATTTCGGATTCTACCAGTTGGGAAGCAAGATTTGAAACTATACGGAATGTATTTTCATCCCGTGTAGGACAGATTTCCAATGCCGCATTTAATAAAAGTGTTCTTGCTTACGATGATAGTCTTGATGATGATACACGCAAAAAGAACCGCAAAGACGTTGAAATGCTTGCAATTCTAACGGGACTTGAAATTGATTCTGCCAAAAGCGGAATCAAGCCGGATCTTTCCGAATATCTCGGCAAAGGCAAAAAGAAACGAAGTGCTTTCTTGGATTACAAGAAATTGTTAGAGGATAAAGAAAACCGCACAGGTATTATGAATGATCAGTACTCATCAAAACTTCAGGCGGCTATCGAAAAATGCAGAGATGCAAATACAAGCATTGAAACCCTGCCGGCTCTTGCAGATGACCTTAAGAAGAACACACCGAAGATAAAAGCGAAAAAAGTTAAGGATAATCTTCTGTTTTCATTTGCAAGTTCTCCTGATTGGAAAAATGAACTTGACAAGGAAGTTCTGGAACAAGTGGAAAATTTGATTAAGGAATATAAAGCCTGTCTTACCCGTATTCGAATTGCCAACAGACAATCCGTCAAGCAGATGCGAAGAAAATCCGATGTGAATCGTATCCTATTTCTGCGTGGTCAGGATGATACATATTTTTATGAGGAGTTATATGCTTTATTTGCAGATTTCACTCCCGGGGAAATTGCAGATATACGAAATGCCCTCGTAGAAGGACAGTGGCAGCTTATGGATAAGCAGGAGCGTATGGAATTTTTAGAGAACTGGCTTGATGATGAAAAATTCAAACCATATTTTAACCTCTTTTCAGATTTTCGTTACAGCGGTTACAGGCTTTTCGGTGATTTAATTTGCGATATTGATGACGACAATTCCCTGTATGACAAAAAGAAATTGTACAGAGACGGTGATTCCGAAAGATTTATTGCTATGATGGAAGCTTACGAGAATAAAATATCTTCTGACAGCTACCGTGAAGCAGTTGCAAAAAAATGTCGTGAGTTCTTGGATGAAATTATAAAGCCAAAGCTTGCCGTAAAATATGCTGTTGCACTTGGAGCAAGAGATTTTATGTGGGATGTGTTATTCGATAAAATTGAGGAGAATGTTTTAAGGAGGGGTAAGGATGCTTAATGAAAGAGAAGAATTTTTAAGCTATATCACGTTTCCTGAATATACTTCAAAAGGCAAAAATGACACCTCATATCTTGGCAAATTTGCAATGGATACTCTTTTAAAATCCCACGGCATATTAAGAGTCCTTACGATTATTGCAAGGAATTATATGTTTGAAGATAAAAAAGACATTCAAAAAGCATACAGAGCAATTTGTGCTTGGTGCAGTATTCCATATGATGATAAGACAAAATCAAAGGAAGAATGGGAATTCACAAGCAATTTCGCTGATCTACATAATGAATTCCCTGAACTTGTGGATTCTGAGGGCAGAGGCTGGTTTTACAGGCATGTTCATAATATAATTGATTATGATAAAAAGAATGAGAAAAAAATCCGTGATACTGTTTTTACCAAAATTAAGGAATTAGATGCTGAGTTTGATGACAAGTGGACAAATCATGTTGTACAGATGCAGATCCCATTATTTCATCCTAAAACCAAGGGTGCTTGGATTGACCGTTTTGATGATGTTATCGCTGATGCCTTAGAACTTGGTCCGTTAAGAGATAATTCAAAGTCGTTGTCGGATGTAATCAAGGCAAAAATTGAGGCAGTAGAATTAAGCGAAAAGTTATGTAATGGTGATAAAAAGAAAGTTCGGGAAGCTATGGAGTTTCTGATTTCGTATTATATCGAAAACAGACAACCAGACACGGAATGGATTCAGCATCCAACCATCAGCTTTGATTCTTATTTAGGCCCCAGCTTCAGCAAAAAATATTTGCCTAAGATTCCAAGGGATATTATAACCCGAGATGAAAGACAGGTAGGCGGTACTTCACGCTATAAAGTAAACCCGGAATTTTTGCCGTAAAATGAAATAAGCGGAACCGAGATTTCTTATGATTTCTCGATTCCGCTTTTCTTTGGTTAAGGCGTGTCATATTTTGATATGATACCTATTTGTTAAATAAATCTGAATGTGTACCTGTTCTTGCGAGGGTAAGGACTAATGTATCCTTTTTGGTATAATAAATCAAAAGCCAATCCGGTGAGATGTGGCATTCTCTGTGTCCTATCCATTGTCCTGTGAGTGCATGGTCACGATATTTTTCTTCCAATGTCTCACCGCATGCAAGTTTATTAACTACTGTATGCAATTCATTAATATTAAGATTTCTTTTGAGTGCAGATTTATAGTCTTTCTTAAATTGATTAGTATATTTTACAATATATTTTTTCTGTGTCATCTTGCAAGGTCTGCAAACATCTCATCTATATTGGTATAGCCTTTAACTGAAGTATCGTTTGCAATCCTTTCTGCCTCAAGCATTGCGGCTATTGTTTCATTGTTAGGTTGATTCAATGAGATATCAAAGGGTATTCTGCCTTCACGGAGAGATTGACGCACAAAGATATTAAATGCAGTTGATATATTCATCCCTAATTCACCAAATAATGCATCCGCTTTTGCTTTTACATCGTTGTCCATTCTAATACTGATATTTGTCGTATTTGTATTTGCCATAGCGACATCTCCTTTCTTATCTGCAATACTATTATATGATATTTGCACGAAAAAGTCAATACATTATACGAATTTAATAGGTATTTGCATTGTTTTTTATACATATAGTGTTTGCAAAGATTTTTTTATAATTCATCATAATAAAAATTGTGCAGACGGTGTTTGCACAATTTTTCTATATGATTTTTGGATAAATGCACGTTAAGAGGATAAAAGTATTTATTTCAAGTTAATTTATTTTATCATTAATCTTTCTTCCGTAAGCAAGTGTATGATTCTGTACTTCCTATAGTTACTTATATATGTAGTCTCTAATAGTTGTCTCTATTGGCTCTGCATCATTTACATTGAACAATACAAGATTTTTCCCGATAACTTCCGTAGTTCTTGTGCAAGGATAAATAATTCCCGTTACTCCTTGCTCTTCTAAGTACAATGCTAATATTTGAAAAGATTTATATGCATGTTCCTTCTTTAATTCATCGGTTTCATCCACCTTTTTGTATATACAACTGCAAATCATTTTCAAATACTGTTTTGCAAAGGATTCTTCTATGATGCTCTTTTCAATAGGGTATTTATTTTGCAGGTTGCGAATACGTTTCATCAGTTTTTCTTTATTATTTTTATACTTTTCTATCGCTTTAGGATCATCTAAAATTTCATTGATCATTTTTGATTTTATATCATTTTCATGCAGCTCGACTATGTTTTTTATTTGTCTCAAAGAAACATCGTTGTATGACAAGTCTAGAATTAATCCAGGTTTGTTAGGTTTAAATTTGCAAAAATGATATAATTCTCCTCGTTTTGCGCGAATTTCCTCTAAACAGATGTATTCATTTATCGTTAATTCATCAGAATACATTTCTTCCTCTGGGGAGTAAGACAAATATAGATATGTCTTACCGGGAGGATTCCATCTGTTATTAGTTTTGGATGGTCTTGGAATGAACCTATTCTTATCAAACGGAGGATTGTCATTACCTACCACTCTGCACAAAATGTCTGTGTCACATAATTTGTGGAAAAATTTATCTTTATGTTTTGATAAGCAATTTTCAAAAACATCACTAAATATTTCTTTAAATGTCTTCAGTCCATCATCCGATACGTTTATATCTCGCCATTCTTTTTCAATTATAAGGCGAGAGTTCTCTAATTGAAGGTCATCAATTAATTTGTTGTAATATGATGCATCTAGTTCTGGTGCAAACAGCATTCCATATTTACATAAAAGTATTATATATTCATCAATGCTAGACAAATCAAAATAGCCTGTTATCTCAAACAAAGTTTTAAAAACTAAATTTATAGCATGCATAACTGCATACAATTGTTTAGCATTTTTATCATTCCAAATATCCATTCGAATGCGTCTGCTTAAGAATAAAAGTTCCTGTTTATATTCTTCTGAAAGGTTTTCCAATGTTTGTAATTCAGTAAGCATCTTGTATGTATAATCCATTTTGATATAACTCCATTATAATTTAAACTATCGTATCATAATTATATCACTACACAGGACAAAAGTAAATAAAATCGGTTTTCTTTGTTTATGGCATATCATTTTTTGATATGGTGGTTGGGGGAATTATTGCCGTAATTGGCTCAAAAATGTCTTCTACGGCTTTTAAGAATAATTCTCGACTAATTCCACCTTAATTCATTCTGTTGTCTTACACGGGCAATTCTACCTTGTGCTATTGCAATTTCAAGTAATATGTGTTATAATTTTATTTAGTTAGTCATACTGTTGATAATTATTTTGACCACATGTAAACCCACAGTTAGAAATGTAACAGACGGAAACAGTGGAGATAAGATGTCCAAAGAGTATATTGAATGTAGCGAAAAGGGCTAAAAAGCGTCAAAAACGCTATAAAGTATGTTCTATAAGCGCTTCGGGACGAAGAGGCCGCAGGTTCAAATCCTGTTATCCCGACCACCTTAAAAGCCTTTGATAATGCGGTTTATCGTGTCATAAGGCTTTTATTTTTTTGTCTAAAAAATGCTGTTGACCACATGTTATCCCACAGTTAGACCTCCAAACGCAGCTGCAGCAATGCTTTGCGGGATTTTTGATATGTTTTTTGTTCCAAAAGCAAAAAAATTGGAACAAGCGTAACTTGTTCCGACGTAGTTCCTTATACCAGATTCGAACGAGCGACATATATGCAGGAAGTCCTCGTATGAATTTTAAAACTGATTATAAAGGATATAAGGTTTAGATATCAACTATTCTGGCAATATTCTCAGTTATATGTTTTTATTCGTAAATCATTGCATAAATATTATCTGCCGAGACTTCTAATAGGGGTTTGCTACTGTGCTTGAGCTTATCACCAAGTGACACAGCAATATATACAATTTTGTTTTGGCTTTTACGAGCATACTTTATAAAATTATCGCCCACTTCTTGAAAAACAATATCTCCATATTTAATAGCTTCGTTTTCATTCTTTAAAGAAGCTAATTCTTTATAAAAGTTTTGCAAGCAATTGTTTGGCCCTTCCCACTGATAAAAGCATCTATTTAGCGGATCCTCAAAACCCTCCATTCCAATTTCATCCCCATAATAAATAGACGGATTGCCTGGAAGAGTAAATTGCAAAAGTGCTGAGACTTTAGTCAGGGACAAGGCTCTGTCAAGCTCTGTACCAGATAACCTGAAATTCGCCTTTTCGGTCTTACTCATACCCTCGCCTTTTCCGGAGAGAGCTGTAATAATTCTTGGTGTATCATGGGTTGAAAGCAAATTCATCAGACAATCCAACACCGGACGAGGATAGTTTTCTACAATAGTCATTATTCTGTCAGAAAAGGCTTTGCCGGTAATTTTACCTGTTACAAACTCTATAATTGCCTCTTTAAACGGATAATTCATTACCGAATCTAATTCTGTATTTGAAAAATACTTTCTCCGTTTGCTGTAGCTTATCTTGTTTGACGCATCCTCCCACACCTCACCCAAAAGAATGGCATTGGGATTGACTTCTTTTAATTTTTTGTGAAACGCCGCAATAAACTCATCAGGAAGTTCGTCAGCAACATCTAACCGAAAACCATCTGCTCCAAGTTTCAGCCAATGACAAATCACACTATCCTCTGCATGTATGATATAATTCATATAGCTTTGGTTTAGTTCATTAACACAAGGCAAGGTGTCAATACCCCACCACGAAGTGTAACTGTGAGGATATTTATCAAATTGAAACCATTCTCTGTAAGGCGAATCAGGATTGCTGACAGCACCATTGCCAAAAATACCTTCTGCGTCAAAATAGATACTGTTGCTGCCTGTATGAGAAAATACACCATCAAGAACAATTTTTATATCTAGCTTGTGTGCTTTTTCGCACAAAACCTTAAAGTCCTCCTCTGTTCCAAGAAGCGGGTCAATTTTTTTATAATCCGCCGTATCATAGCGATGATTTGAATATGCCATAAAGATAGGATTAAGGTATATAATACCTACTCCCATACTTTTTAAGTATGGGAGTTTTTCAGTAATACCCTTTAAATTTCCGCCAAAAAAATCACTGTTGGTTATCCGACCGTTCATATTAGGCAAATATACCGGTGTGTCATTGACATCCTTATGCAGTTCATATGGCATAAGCTTCCCTTTTGGATCAACTTCTCCGGATTTTGCAAATCTATCTGGGAAAATCTGATACATAACCCTGCCTTTAAAATCATAAGGTGTATCATAATTCTTATCAAAGCAAGTAAGCTGCCACAAATCACCAACGGCGATATTGGTATCATCTCCTTGTTTAAACAAATCAAAAGACTCGTTTTTTGTAGTTATATTAAAATAATAAAAGTAAAGGTCACAAGCAAAAAGCGAAAACTTGGTGACGTACACCTCATAATCACCGTCTGTTGACTCAAGGCTAAAGGGCACAGTCATGTTAAAACCGCCTTCGGAACTAATGCAAAGACGGACCGACTCAGTCTGGCAGCTAATTGGAATTTTAATGTGCAATGTACATAATTCATCCTGTCTTAAGCAACCGAATGGGACTTTATAATATTCATTTTTGCTATTATATAAAATTCGCATTTCTTTCACCCTCAATAAATATTCTGGCATAAGAGGTAACCTCTTATGCCAGAATATTTTAATACCTCATATTCCAAATGTTATCTGCATATTCTTTTATAGCTCTGTCCGAAGAGAAAATCCCTGCCTTTGCTATATTAACCAAAGACATACGGGCAAAATCAAGCTTTGAGCGATAAGCTTTTTCGGCATCCTCGTGAGCTCTTACATAGTCGGCAAAGTCAGCCAAAATCATATAATTGTCTGCAACGCCAAAATCGTTTGTGAGGAGTGAGCGTCTAATATCCTCAAATTTAACGCCTAAAACTCCTGATGTGAGCATATTGATAACCGCCTTAAGCTCAGGATTATTATCCAAATAATCAGTGGGGCGATAGCCTCTTCTCCAAAGCTCCTCCACTTCATCTGCGTGAAGACCAAATAGAAACATATTTTCGTCCCCAACTTGCTCGTGTATTTCAACATTGGCACCATCTAAGGTTCCTAAAGTTACAGCACCGTTAATCATAAGCTTCATATTACCTGTTCCCGATGCTTCTTTGCCCGCAATAGAAATTTGTTCAGAAATATCTGCTGCAGGAATAATAATCTCAGCAAGAGAAACTTTGTAGTCTTCGATAAATACAACCTTGATTTTATCACGAACCTGAGGGTCGGAGTTAATCATATCTGATACGGCAACAATTAAACGGATAATTTGTTTCGCCATAACATAACCCGCCGATGCCTTTGCTGCAAAGATAAACGTTCTTGGAACATAATCACCATTTGGATTATTCTTTATTTTGTTGTAAAGGTATAAAATGTGAAGCACGTTTAAAAGTTGACGCTTGTATTCATGAAGACGCTTAACTTGAATATCAAATATAGAATCTGGGGACACATTAATTCCATTTACCTCAGCGATATAATTTGCAAGGCGAACCTTGTTGCTATGCTTAATTTCGGAAAGCTTATTTAATACCTTTTCGTCGTCAGCATATTGCAAAAGTTTTTCAAGCTCCATGCTATCGTGTTTAAAGCCGTCACCGATTAATTCTGTCAGGTATGCAGTAAGCTCAGGATTAGACTGACAGAGCCATCTTCTATATGCTATACCATTGGTTACATTTGTAAATTTATCCTTGGAAATATGATAATAATCGTGGAAAATACCGTTTTTCAAGATATCACTATGAAGCTTTGAAACACCGTTTACCTTGTGACAGGCAGCAAGGCAAAGGTTAGCCATACGAACTTCTCCATGGGCTATCACCGCCATATAATCAATCTTTGCGATATCCCCTGGATAAACCATATGAAGCTGCGCAACCAGACGACGGTTAATTTCGCATACAATTTGGTGGATTCTGGGCAATTGTTCTTTGAACAGGTTTTCATTCCAGCGTTCAAGAGCCTCACTCATAACTGTATGGTTTGTATAAGTCAATGTTTCGCATGTAACTTTCCACGCATCGTCCCAACCATAATCATATTCATCCACAAGAATACGCATAAGCTCAGGCACACAAAGAGCCGGATGTGTATCATTAATGTGAATAGCAACTTTTTCAGAAAGCTTATCAAGTGTACCATAACGCTTTATGTAGTTGTTTATAATACTTTGCAGCGAAGCAGATACAAGTAAATACTGCTGCTTTAATCTTAGTATTTTACCTGCAATATGATCATCGGCAGGGTAAAGAACTTTTGAAATAACCTCTGCCATAGTATTCTCTTCAAGCGATTTCGCATAATCTCCCCGGGAAAAGGCGGCCATATCAAAACGGTTTTTAGATTTTGCACTCCACAGGACCAGTTTATTAACCGCTCCTGTGTCGTATCCTGAGATATACATATCATAGGGTACAGCAATAACAGAATTATAATTTGTGTGTGCAACCTTATACTTTCCATTATCATCCCAACCATTAACTTCACCACCAAACTTTACTTCAACAGCTTCGTCTTCTCTGGGATTAAGCCAAACATCTCCCATGCTAAGCCAGTCATCAGGGAACTCCATCTGCCATCCATCGACTATTTTCTGCTTGAAAATACCAAATTCATATCGAATTGAAAATCCCGTTCCGGGCAGTCCAACACTTGTCATTGAGTCAAGATAGCAAGACGCAAGCCTTCCCAGACCACCGTTTCCGAGGCCTGCATCCGGCTCCATATCGTACATATCTTGAATGTTAAACCCGCATTTTTTCACTGCCTTGGCAAAATCTTCTTCAATCCCAAGATTATATAGATTGTTGCGGAGTGACGTGCCAACCAAAAACTCCATTGACATATAATAAACCTGTTTATCTCCATTTTTACGGTATTTATCATGAAACTTCTTTCGCTTTATAGCAAGAAGATCCTGAACAACACAGCAAAGGGATTTGTACATCTGCTGTGATGTAGCTTCTTTAATGTCACAACCAAAAAGTCTATCACATGCTTTGGAAAGCATCTGAATTTCAGAATTCTTCTTTGAAGTTTTCTGTAGTGATGCTTCTGTTTTTGTTTTCTTTGAAGCTGAAGTCGTTGCTTCTTTCTTTGTTGATACCTTATTTTTGTTCTTTTCCATTTTTTTCTCCTATTGTATTAACTCGTGATATAGATTTAAATACTCACTTACCGAATTCTTCCAACCGCTGTTATATTTAATGAGATTCTTTATGTGCTTCTCCCACTTTTCACGATTACTGTAAAAATCAATACAACGGTCAATTGCACCAAGCATATCGTGGGCATTATAACCCTTAAAGGTAAAGCCTTTACCCTCTAATGTTTCCACATTCAGTGGTGGCACCGTGTCAACAAGTCCGCCGGTTTCACGGACAATAGGCACAGTTCCGTAACGCATTGCAATAAGCTGGGAAAGGCCACATGGCTCACTTTTAGACGGCATCAGGAACATATCTGCCGCTGCATAAAGCTTATTTGCAAGTTCAGGGTTAAAGGTAATATTGGCAGACATTTTATCGTGATGAATATAGGCGTTAAAATTAAACATATCCTCATATTTTGAATTGCCCGTGCCTATGACTACAAACTGCAAGTTTCTTTGCATAAGCTCGTTCATAACATATTCCACAAGGTCGAGCCCTTTATGACTTACCAACCTGGAAATCATAGCTATCATCGGCACATCAGGCAAAGCTGCAAGACCAAGCATTTTCTGAAGTTCAGCCTTATTTTTAGCTTTTCCTGAAAGGTCTGTTGCAGTATAGTTTTCAAAAATAAGTGAATCCTTTGCAGGATTATACAAGTCAGTATTAATACCATTGACAATGCCTGCAATTTTATATTCATTTTCTTTTAAAACATCCTGCAACCCGTGAGCAAAATATGCATGTCGAATTTCATGAGAATAAGTTCTAGATACAGTGGTTACCTTATCTGCCATGACGATAGCACTTTTCATAAAATTAATGCAGTTGTCATAGGTTAAAACATTTCTATAATATTCGTCAACGCCAATAACATCCTGCATGAATTCATTTGGCATCTTGCCTTGATATTCAATATTATGAATGGTAAACACAGTCCGCGCGTTGTCATAAACACCGTGATACAAGGCTTTTTTGAGCACCGGAATAAGTGCTGTTTGCCAATCATTGCAATGAATTATATCAGGAAAATAATCCATTTGACGCATAGCTTCCAAAATCGCCAAAGAAAAAAAGGCAAATCTTTCGCCGTCATCATAGTGACCGTAAATACCGTCACGATAAAAATAATGCTCGTTGTCGACAAAATAATAATTTAATTTTTTGCTTCGACTTACTGCTTTGAAAATACCAACATATTCTCTACGCCACGCAACTAAAACAGTAAATTTTTTGACAAATTCAACCTTAATATCGGGGTTATCTTTAATCGATTTATAGTATGGTATAAATACACTTACCTCAACATCTTTTTCCTTAGCCAAAGCCGCAGGAAGGGCCTGCGCAACATCGCCAAGACCGCCACTTTTTATATAAGGCGCAGCCTCGCTTGCGGCATAAAGTATCTTCATATGGTCTCACCTTTCTTTATAATAATAGGACTGGTTTGAGCACCTATAAGTCGAGTTCCCTCTGTTATTGTTACATTCTTATCAATTATAGCATTTTCAACATGGGCGCCCTCTTTAATGATGGTTCCTTGCATAACAATAGAACCGATTACCTGCGCTCCTTCCCCTATCGTTACATCTCGGAATATAACAGAATTTTTAAGTCCACCATAAACTTTGCAGCCATCTGCAACGATGCATTCATCAACTACAGAACGCTCTCCGTAATAGGTAGGTATCTCATCATGAACCTTTGTATAGATAGGCGCTGATGATTTATATAGTCCTTTATGAACTTCTTCATCAATAAGCTTGATGTTATTTTTAAGATAGGCTGTAATATCTCGGTTTCTAAGCACAACTCCATCAAATTCATACAAATTAACCGTGAGCCTGCCTTGGTTAAAATATTTCTGCAAAAAATCTTTTTCAAAGTGATAACGTCCTGCCGCAACACATTCAGTAACCACTTCTATAAGGACTTCACGCTTCATAATAAACATACCAAGTCCAACAAAAGAGCCGTCTTTTGCTTCATAGTTTACATTAATATTTTTTGCACTACTGTCATTGTTTGCTTCGAAAACTATAGGATAATGAATGCCATCCTCTTTTTGAGGCGAAACAACAACAGTAATATCCTTGCCTGATGCAATATGTTCGACAAGTACCGCCTCATAATCTATATTGCATATAGTTATTGTGTCAGAAAGTACAATGTATTCACTTTTTTGGGAATTCAAAAAGTTAAGAGCAGTATAAAGTGCCTCCAATTTGCCGTGATACACCTCAGCCTTTCCAGATGCAAACGGCGGAATAATAAACAAACCACCGCTTTTGCGATTAAGGTCCCATTCTTCACATGAACCAAGATGGTCCATAAGAGATTCATAATTATATTTTGTAATAACTCCGACGGATGTAATGTTAGAATTCACCATGTTAGATAAAACATAATCAATCTGTCTGTATCTTCCGCCAAAAGGCAAAGATGCTACCGTTCGTTTTGCTGTAAGGTCCCCTAATACACCATCATAAATATTGGAAAAAATGATGCCCGACATTCTATTCATAGTCACACTTCTCCTCTCACACAACCTGGTTTGGCTTTATTGTAGTATTTTTTTCAATATGTGCATTTTTTCCTACTACACTGATGCCCCATTCCTCTTCATCGTAGAATTCAGGGACGTCGCCAATTCTTGTGTTTTCATCAACAACTGCACCCTCACCTATAATGGCATACTTAATAACCGAGCCCTTTTTTATAATAGCTTCAGGCATAATCACACTGTCGTGTATTTCAACCCCTTCTTCAATTGTGCATCCAGTAGACACAACAGAGTGACTGATTTTACCTTTGACTGAGCAACCTTCAGCAATAAAGGAATCTTTAATTTCGCTGTTTTTAGCGATATAACTAGGTGGTTTTGCATAGTTTCGTGCATAGGTTTTGAACACCTTATCACGAATGTTAAAAGTGCCATCTAAAAGCTCCATATTAGCTTCCCACAAGCTATGTATTGTACCAACATCCTTCCAGTAGCCATCAAATTTGTACGCATATAACCTTCTTTGGTCACGTAGGAGGGCTGGTATAACATTTTTTCCAAAATCGTTATCCGAATTTTCATCTGCCTCATCTGCAATGAGGTATTGGCAAAGAATATCACTTTTAAAAATATACACGCCCATAGATGCCAAATTGCTCTTTGGGTTTTTAGGTTTTTCTTCAAATTCATAGATCGAACCATCGGGGTTAGCATTCATAATACCAAATCGGCTAGCCTCTTCCATAGGCACCGTGCGGACAGCAATGGTACATTCTGCATCGTTTTCAATATGAAACCCAAGCAACTTTGAGTAGTCCATTTTATATATGTGGTCTCCCGACAGAATGATTACATGCTCGGGGTTATAGCTTTTTATAAAGCGAAGGTTTTGGTATATAGCGTTTGCTGTTCCTTTATACCACTCCATTTTTTTTGATTGTGCATATGGTGGTAAGATGTGAACACCGCCAAAATTTCTGTTAAGTCCCCAGGGCTGACCATTACCTATGTAATCGTTTAACTCCAGTGGCTGATACTGCGTCAAAATACCAACTGTATCTATTCCCGAATTGACACAGTTAGAAAGAGGAAAGTCTATAATACGATATTTACCTCCAAAAGGTACTGCCGGCTTAGCTGTTTTGTTGGTAAGAACCAACAACCTGCTGCCCTGTCCACCTGCAAGCAGCATAGCAATACATTTTTTTCTTCTGTCCAACATAAGAATAGCCTCCTTTACATATCATAAGATGTATTTTTATCTTATTTATTAACCACTTTCGTATAATACACAGTAGAAAGAGGCGGGAGGGATGCAGAAATTGACTGCTCAAATCCATGCATAGGTATTTTCTTTGTTTTGCGTCTTGGAAGCCTAGTTCCTGTTCCACCATATTTAGAACTATCACTTGAAAGCACAACTTTAAACTCTCCCTCCTCCGGCACTCCAATTCGATAATTTTTTCGCATAACAGGGCAAAAATTGCATACAACTACTATTTCCCTGCCTTTATTATCTCTACGGATGAAGGAAATAACGCTTTGGTCATGATCATCATGAGCAATCCACTGAAAACCCGTCCAGTCTGTGTCGTTCTCCCAAAAGGCTTCGTTGTTAAGATAAAAAGCATTCAGGTCTTTGACAAATTTTTTCATTTCATTGTGCTTGTCATACTCAAGCATAAACCATTCGAGAGGCTTTTTATAATTCCATTCAATAAATTGAGCAAATTCATTGCCCATAAAATTAAGCTTTTTCCCCGGATGAGCCATCATATACCCATAAAAAGCTCTTAAGTTTGCAAATTTTTCTTCATAAGTTCCGGGCATCTTGCCAATCATTGAAGCTTTTCCATGAACAACTTCATCATGGGATAAAGGCAAAATATAATTTTCTGAAAAAGCATAGGTCAGCGAAAAGGTCAAATCGTTTTGTCTGCCTTTTCTGAAAAGTGGATCGGACGACATATAACCAAGCATATCATTCATCCAACCCATATTCCATTTAAAATTAAATCCAAGACCTCCATCATAACCTGGCTTCGTCACCATGGGAAAAGCAGTAGATTCTTCAGCCACCATAATGGCTGATGGGTTAAATTTAAATGCAGCACTGTTCATGTCGCGAAGAAAATCGACTGCGTTAATATTAATATTTCCACCATATTGATTAGGACGCCACTGACCGCCTTGTCTGCCATAATCCAGATAAAGCATCGATGCAACTGCATCTACCCGAATACCATCAATGTGATATTTGTCAAACCAGTATACCACATTTGATATTAAAAACGATCTAACCTCATATCTGGAATAATCAAAAATTCGGGTCTTCCAGTCCGGATGTTCGTTTTGAAGCGGATCACTTGATTCATACAGGCAACTTCCATCAAATTCGTATAGTCCATTCTCGTCCTTAGGAAAATGCGCACCTACCCAATCCAAAATGACACCTATACCTGCAGCGTGGAATTTATCAACCAACTTCATAAAATCCTTAGGGGTCCCATATCGTGATGTCGGCGCATAATACCCTGTCACCTGATACCCCCAGGATGGGTCATAGGGATATTCGCTGATAGGCATAAGCTCTACATGAGTATAATGCATACTTTTAACATATTTAACAAGCTTGTCGGCAATATCCTTATAAGACAAAAAGTTACCATCTTCATGCTGAAGCCACGATCCTAGATGAACCTCATAAATATTCATAGGTTCTCTTGTAACATCTTTCTTTGCCCGTTTACGGCAGTATTCTGCATCCGTCCATTTAAAGCCTTCTAAATCATAGACTTTTGATGCATTTTCAGGGCGTGTACATGCATGAAATGCATATGGGTCACTTTTATAAACCGCTGCACCATTCTTTTTTATAATATAGTATTTATATTCATCATATATCTGCGCCTCATTAACTGTGGCCTCCCATACTCCATAACCAATGCTATGCATAGGACAAGCTGATATATCCCAATTGTTAAATGAGCCCACAACAAAGATATTCTCTGCATTGGGCGCCCAAACCCTGAAAACATACCCGTCTTTCGTTTTATGACAGCCCATAATGTTATAAGCCTGCGAACTTTTTCCTGTTGCAAATTCGCAAAGAAGAGTATTAAGGTCGTTATATGTTTTTTTTGTCATAAAGGATCTCTCCTCATGGTATCTTCTTTTTCTTAACAATATTATACATCAAAACACCATTTATGTCAAGGATATGACAATCCCCCTCAAAACCCCAAAAAGGCTGCTACTATTCGATTTTTTTATTTGCAATTTTAGCTAAAATGTGATATCATTATGATAATTATGCTTTTACTAAAATGGAGTTGATTTTTTGGAGAGAAAAAGCGGTATTTTGATGCATATATCCTCCTTATTTGGGGATTATTCCATTGGCGACTTTGGTTACCAAGGAAAATTATTTATTGATTTTTTAGCCGATTGCGGCTATTCTTACTGGCAGGTCTTGCCGTTTTGTCCATCTGATGAATGCAATTCCCCCTACAAGTCTACATCCTCCTTTGCGGGCAACCCCTACTTTGTCAGTTTGGAAATTCTACATAACAAGGGTCTGTTGACTAAAGATGAGCTCATCTCACAAAAACAACATACTCCTTATGTGTGTGAATATGAGCGTTTGTATAATGAAAGACTGGCAATTTTAAAGATTGCCGCATGCCGAGCCACCAACAAAGCAGAAATTGAAAGGCTTATAGCTCAAAGCCCATATATTGAGAACTTTTGTAAATTCATGGCTATTAAAAACGCAAACGCCAACAAACCATGGTATAAATGGGACAGCGAGACTTATAATGACGAAGACTTATTTATGTGGAAGTTTATTCAATATGAATTTTTTACACAATGGGCAGAAATAAAAAAATACGCAAACAGCAAAGGCATTCAAATTATTGGTGATATGCCTATTTATGTTGCCCTTGACAGCAGCGATGTGTGGGCAGATAAACAACTTTTTAAGCTTAGCGAAGACAATTTACCTGTTACTGTTGCAGGTGTTCCACCTGATTATTTTTCTACAGAAGGCCAGCTTTGGGGAAATCCCATATACGACTGGGAAGCAATGGAAGCAGATGGTTTTAGATGGTGGAAAGATAGAATTTCCCACCTAGCAAAAATGTTCGACGGGATTCGAATTGACCACTTTAGGGCCATTGAATCCTTTTGGGAAGTTCCCGCTTGGGCAAAAACAGCAAAAGAAGGTGTTATGACCAAAGGTCCCGGTATGAAGCTGATTAATGCAATTAATGACAGCTTAACTGATACAATGATTATTGCAGAAGATTTAGGTCTCATCACCGAAGATGTCGTTAAACTTCTCCAAGCGAGCGGTTTTCCTGGTATGAAAGTTTTCCAATTTGCCTTTATGGGCGACAAAAATTCTCCTCATCTTCCCCATAACTATCCTAATCATTGCGTGGCATATACAGGAACCCACGATAACAACACCTTGCTTGGATATTTGTGGGAGCTCGATGACAAAAATAGACGCAATATGCTTGCGTATTGCGGTCATAAAGAAGAAGCCTGGGAAAACGGCTGCGATGCCATAATCCGTACTATGCTTGCATCTCATGCAGGACTGGTCATTATGCCCATTCAGGATTTGCTTGGCTATGGCTCAGACACTCGATTAAACACCCCAGGCAAAGCTGAGGGCAACTGGGGATACAGAATCACAAAGGAACAGCTTGATAGCATTGATAAAGCAAAATATCGCCGTTTAAACGAGCTGTATTCAAGAATTTAAAATAAAGGGCGTGTCTCAATAAGTAATTTTTCACAAATTGTGCCCACGCCCTTATTTTATGTCCAATTGGGTATAGTTGCTAATTTTTGTTTCTCTTTGTCAAAATACCCTATGCCTCTACTTCAATCTTTTTTCTAAAGCTTCTTTCTCATTCTCGTAGCCAGGCTTTCCAAGAAGGGCAAACATATTTTTCTTATAGCCTTCCACACCCGGTTGGTCAAACGGATTTACACCCAATATATAACCGCTTATTCCGCATGCCTTTTCAAAGAAATAAAAGAGTTGACCCAGGTTGTATTCGTCAAGAGCTTCAATCTTTAGAACCAGGTTAGGCACTTCGCCGTCAGTATGTGCAAGAAGTGTTCCTTCAAAAGCTTTTTTGTTCACAAAAGCAACAGTTTTCCCGCTCAAGAAATTAAGTCCGTCAACATTTTCGGCATCAGTTCCAATGACAATATCCTCTTTTGTGTTTTCAACATATAGAACAGTTTCAAAAAGGTTTCTGAGCCCATCCTGAATGTATTGCCCCATAGAATGAAGGTCTGTTGAAAAACATGCACCTGCAGGGAATATTCCCTTACGGCCTTTCCCCTCACTTTCTCCAAAAAGCTGCTTCCACCATTCAGTCATATATTGGAGTTCAGGTTCATAATTGACCAAAATTTCAACCGTTTTTCCTTTGTTATAGAGAATATTTCTTATCACAGCATATTTATAACAATCATTCTTTTCAACATCGGGTACCGAATACATATCCATAGCATCTGCAGCACCCTGCATAAGCTTGTCAATATCCGCACCGCAAACTGCAATCGGAAGAAGCCCAACTGCGGTTAAAACCGAATATCTTCCACCAATATCATCCGGTACGACAAAGGTTTCATACCCCTCTTTGTCTGCCAGACTCTTAAGCGAACCCCGAGACTTATCTGTTGTAGCATAAATTCTCTTCCTTGCCTCTTCTTTTCCATATTTATTTTCAAGATATTCCTTAAAAATTCTAAAGGCAATTGCCGGCTCAGTGGTTGTTCCGGATTTAGAGATTATATTCACAGACACATCTTTTCCCTCAATTGTTTTAAGCAATCCATTAATATAATTGGGACTGATATTATTTCCGGCAAAAAATATTTGGGGGTTAGTTGTATGATTATAAAATGGTCCCTTTAGAAAATCTATTGTGGCTTTTGCTCCGAGATATGAGCCACCGATTCCGATAACAATTAAAACGTCTGAGTCATTTCTGATTTTTTTTGCCGCCGCCTTAATTCTTGCAAACTCGTCCTTATCGTATGTCCTTGGGAGATCAACCCACCCAAGAAACTCTCTTCCCTCACCAGTTTTTTCGTGAAGCATTGAATGTGCAGCCATAACCTGTTCGTTCATATTCTTAATTTCTTCATCCCGTAAAAACTTTAATGCCGACCTATCATCTAAAGTAATTTTTTTCATCATTACAATCTCCTTTATAAATAAATTGAATAAAATGATTATACTTTACTGTGCAAAAGCGATAGCAACATTTTGATTTTCTAAACTTAATTATTATATGCGGAATATAAGGTTTAGATTCTATTGTTTTTAGATGAATTATGCTTTTTTAGTTAAAACTCTTAATCCACATTACTAAAGAATTGTGATAGACATTCTCCAAAACATCTTTTCTCATCTGCTCCGTAACAGGCCCATTACGCTTCATACTCTCAAGTATTGCCTCCTGAAGTTCTTCTACCGTCATTTCGTCAAATACCTTATTATGTTTTGCTTCATAGCATTTTTCTGTTTCAGCAGATTTTTGCTCTTTTTCACTCTTTGACGATTTAACGATTTCCTCAGGAACTAATATCTCGCTCCTTTCTTCGCTAATATTTAGTTTGACTGGTTGCGCCCCTTTATCCGCCTGACACATAGGTAGCCAGATTTCTCCTGAATTTGCTTTCACATTGACAGATATACATCCGTCTATTACAGGTACCTTTACACCCGAAAGTCCACCTACATATTCTTCTGTGTTTTGAGCCGGAAGCTCCATTACAAAATGGGTATCACTATTGTTCACGGTCACAAGTACAGAATGTCCGTTATAATTTCTTTCAAAAGCATACTGTCCGTTTGTTAAAAGCAGCTCTTTATAATCACCATAAGATAATGCTTTTGTATCTGTTCGTATTTTTCCTAATCTCGAAATCAAATCGGTCAAGCCATTCTCTTGAGTTGCATTAATATATTGTTCGTATGAGATCGCCGGTCTTAACGAATCATCAGAACCATATTGCTTTTGCCCCTCAATACCAAATTCTGAACCATAGTAAACAGACGGGACACCGGGCAAAGTATATAGCAAAATATGAACCGGCACAAAATGTCTTTTGTTCTTTAGTTTTGTGTAAATCCTTTCAACATCGTGATTATCCACAAAATTGTATAATTTAAGGCCGTCGGGACTGTTGCTTCCCATCTCATACAAACGCTTCACAGTATGAGCAATTTCAAAATAATTTTGGTCATTATGAGCGGAATACAGTGCCTTATGCAAATGATAGTTGGTTACAGAATGGAGTGCATTACCATTTACCCAGCGAACATAGTCACCATGAATAACTTCGCCCATGAGCCAGAAGTCCGACTTCACCTCATTTGCCAACTGCCTGAGCATCTGCATATAACCAAAATCCAACACATCGGCAGCATCCAGACGAATTCCGTCAATGTCAAATTCCTCAACCCAAAAACGAATTACGTGACATATATACTCCCTAACCTCATGATTTTGCTGATTTAGCTTGGCAAGCAAATTATATCCGCCCCAGTTATCATAAGTAAAGCCATCATTATATTCATTGTTTCCATTAAAATTTACATTGCAATACCAATCTTTATAGCTTGAAATTTCTCTATGTTGCCTGATATCCTTAAATGCAAAAAAATCTCGCCCCGTATGATTAAACACACCGTCTAATATGACACGTATACCCTGCTTATGACATTCAGCTACAAATCGTGCTAAATCTTCGTTTGTG
This sequence comes from Clostridia bacterium, assembly GCA_045576235.1. Classification (GTDB taxonomy): domain Bacteria; phylum Bacillota; class Clostridia; order UBA1381; family UBA9506; genus SIG437. Next base: position 4,218 of record JAZNGA010000039.1, on the reverse strand, counting down.
CCAAGTCTTGTATCTAGTTTTTTATAATCTGTTGTTTCATAGCCATGTCCCACTGATTCAAAAAGAGGTCCAATATAGAGTGCATTGCAACCAAGCCTTTTGATTTGTGAAATAAAGGGGAGCAAGGTGTTTAATCTATGTTCTAATTTATCATAAGTATTTTGTTTCGGTGCTCCTGTCATCCCCAATGGATATATGTGATAAAATATCGCTTCATCATACCATGCCATATACGTCTCTCCGTTGCATATATTTTTAATAAACATCATTTATAATGGATATAATGTTTAGATGCCGCGAAATCATTTTACCATGAACAAAAATCTTTGCTCGCAAGGAGATTTTTGCGACGCTGTCAATTGACACAGTGCTCAAAAGAGCACAAAAGAACGTTAGCTCTTAAAATTTTTATGTAATAAAATTCTGTATGTATTAATTATATCACAATTTATATACTAAATCAATAAAAAGCAGACATTCTTCTAAACGAAAAATGTCTGCTGCGGTAATTATTTTGTAAAATCTGTTTTAAACAACATCACGCCACCTATAAGCATTACAAGAGCTACATATTGATTCTATCCAAATAAATTTTTCGCTGATTTATTCTACTATACTGTCATTTTCACCCATCTCCCGATGTATATTTATTTAATTAATTCATTCACTGCTGCAACATATTGATCAATTTTAGCTATTGCCTCTTCTTTTGACTGTTCGCATACACCATAGTAAAATTTGATTTTTGGTTCCGTACCCGAAGGGCGGATTGCAATCCAGGCGTTTCCATCAAGATTAAACCTCAACACATTTGATTTTGGCAAATCAAGAGGCTTAACCCGACCCGTCTGTACATCTGTAATTGTGCTATTTTTAACATCCCATGCATTTAATACTTTTGTACCCGCAAATTCCTTCATAGGATTTGTGCGGAACTTTTCCATAATGGCATCAATTTTCGTGCTGCCGTCAATACCTTCAAGCACAACAGATTTTGTAGATTCAAGGTAATATCCGTACTTTTTATACAATGACTCAAGACCTTCGTAAAGAGTCATACCCTGTTTTTTGTAATCAGCCGCCATCTGAGCAATAAGCATTGCCGCAACAACAGCATCTTTATCTCTTGCATATGTACCCGCAAGATAACCATAGCTTTCTTCAAACCCAAACAAATATTCTTTGTAATAATTATTCTGTTCAAAATCTTTGATTTTTTCACCAATAAATTTAAATCCGGTGAGCACATCAATAACACTTGCTCCATAGTCCTCAACAATTGGATAAAGCATCGATGTAGTTACAATTGTTTTAATAATTACAGCTTTGTCAGACAATGTGCCGCTTTGTTTTTTGTTTCGTAAAATAAACTCTGTAAGAAGCACGCCTATTTGATTACCGTTAAGTGTAATATAGTCACCATCGTTTGTTTTGATTACAACACCAATTCTATCACTGTCAGGATCAGTTGCAAAAATTATGTCGGCAGGATCTTTTTTAGCCATTTCTATTGCATATTTGAATCCGTCTTTGTCTTCGGGGTTAGGTGATTTTACTGTTGAAAAATCAGGATCAGGAAGTTCCTGTTCCTTAACAATGCGAACATTTTCGACACCAATCATTTCAAGAATACGGCGAACAAGCTTATTCCCAGTACCGTGGAATGGTGAATATATGATTGAAAAATTATTACCAAGCTCCTGAATGGCTTTTTCATTAATTGATTGCTTATAAACCTCAGCAAGATAAGCGTCGTCAATTTCTTTACCAACAATTGTAATAAGCCCAGCATCTTTAGCAGCTTGTTCATCCATAACTTTTACATCTTCAAATATATCAAGTTTATCAATGATTGCAGTTACATAATCCGAAGATTCGGGCGGCAACTGACATCCATCATCACCATATGCTTTATAACCGTTGTACTCCTTTGGATTATGGCTTGCTGTTACAACAATGCCTCTTGCGGTCTTTAAATACCTTACTGCAAATGATAGCTCGGGTGTGGGGCGAAGCTCGTCAAACACATACGCTTTAATGCCATTTGCAGCAATTACCTTTGCACTTTCCATTGCAAACACGTCTGATTTATGCCTGCAGTCATATGCAATTACAACACCTGCTTCCATTGCAGCCTTGCCTGATTTTTTAATTTCTTCACACAGGCCCTGAGTCGCTTTACGAACAGTGTAAATGTTCATTCTGTTACTACCTGCTGCGATTGTGCTTCTAAGGCCCGCAGTACCAAATTCAAGGTCCTTGTAAAACCTTTCTTTAATTTCATTTTCATCATCAGCAATGTCTCTTAACTCTTGTTTTGTCTGTTCATCCACAACGGGACTAGTGAGCCATTTTTGATATACATCCATATAATTCATATTGCTAACCTCCAAAATATTTAAGATGTCTTCGCCTGAATCGTCATTTTAATACCAGGTGGTTCGATTCTCATGTGCTTATTGTTATTATATAATTAGGTGATAGAAAAGATGCACCTTGTTTTTAATGAATTGACAACTGAGTTGTCATGAATTGGCTAAAGCCGTGAATTCTCGCTTCGCTCCATGAATTGAATCGCCTTTATAATGCACTTTAGTGCAATTCATGAGCCGCAACGCTCAATTCATGAAATCGTAGATTTCAATTCATGCCGAAGGCAATTCATTGAGTTTGCTTTGCAAACTCATTATACCACATAAATATAAAAATGACAACTTTCTGTTGGAGAATGTCACTTGATACCAATGGGTGACAAGATTTTATACTCCTTTAACTTTGTTTTATGTGGTTGGAATTTTGATATATCGCGTATGTATTTTATTTAAACCGCCTGAATATAATATGTATTGAGTTATTTTTACTTCAGTTTACTTGACTTTTGTTGAGTTTTGTTGTATAATAACCTCAGTGATCGAGTTGCAGGATCCTGCGAGGACTGCAACCAAAGGAGTTCCTGCGGGGACTCCTTTACTTATATACGGAGGTTATTATGGCTCAGTCGTTCCTTACATACGAGCAACAAATTGACAAGCTTGTAAACGATAAAAACTTAATAATAACTGATAAAGAATATGCAACGGATACCCTTAAGCAGATTGGATATCTTGCGCTTATCGGCGGATATAAGGAACTTTTCAAAAATCCTACTACGCAAAAATATAAGGATGGTACTAATTTTGAGGATATTGTTGCTCTATATAAATTTGATGAAAACCTCAGAGAATTATTCCTTAAATACATTTTGAAAATCGAACGCCATCTTCGTTCAGTTATTTCCTACTATTTCTGCGAAAAGGACGGAGAGCATCAATCCTTCTATTTGGATGAAAATAACTTTTCTATATATCCAAAATACAGTGCAGATGTAAAAAGGCTTGTTGGTGAACTCGATAAATTGGCAAATCAAAACAGCGATTACGCCTATATTAATCACCACAGAAATACATATAACAACGTTCCGCTTTGGGTGTTGTTTAATGGTATAACATTTGGTACACTTTCTAAATTCTATGCACTTATGACTCAGGATTTACAATTCAAGGTAAGTCGTGAATTTAAGAGTTTGTCTGAAAAACAAGTGGGACAGATTTTAAGTGTAGTTACTAAATTCAGGAATGTGTGCGCACATAATGAAAGGTTATTTTCATACAAAACTAAAAACATCATACCTAACCTTCCTGTTCACAAAGCATTAAATATTCAGCGAAGAGGAAGTACCTATGAAAAAGGTATTCGTGATTTATTTGCTATTGTTATTGCATTCAAATATTTTCTTGGAAACGACGATTTTAACAAATTCAAAACGAGTCTAACGAACACAATCGAGCACTACATTCAAAACACTACCGCCTTGAGCAAGAATGACATTCTTAATGCAATGGGATTTCCTTCAAATTGGGCTGACATTTAACGGCACTATCAGAAAATTTTCAATAGCATCAATAAAGCATCAAACGACACAAGGTTTAAAAGTGCGAGTGCCACAAATGGCTCAACAGTGGGAGCAATTGGTATGATCTTTTAAATTTGAGAGTGTCTCCAAAGCCGTTCTTGAGGGTTCGAGTCCTTCTACCCCTGCCAACGTCGGAACAAGTTTCGCTTGTTCCGATTTTTTTATGCAAAAAAATCAATCACTGCTTCACTGTTCCTCCTTCTTCCCACAAAATCGCTGATTTTGCGGGATACCCTTTGTTATCTTGGCTCAAACACTGGGTTTGA
>JAZNGA010000038.1:0-9590 GCA_045576235.1 Clostridia bacterium | reverse complement strand
AACAAGCATAGCATAAGGACTATCGGAATTACTTTTTTCAGCATTTTAAGTCTCCTTTCATCTTACGACATATATTCGCCGTTATAGGAAACTAAAACTGCATTTGTTACACCGGTGACTGCAGAGATTTTATTTACAAAGTCGGTGTTATCATCTTTGATTCGTACTTCATAAGTAAGTTCAATGCCTAATTTATTTACTGATTTTGATTTCAAAATGCTTTTCTTTGCTTCTTCTTTAATAAGTTCGTATGCTTCATTTTCTGTTTCTTCATTTTCGCAGCTTACAACAAGGATATACGGTGTTTCACCAATCTTTCTTGTTGAAAAAACTACAATGATAATTCCGATAATAACGGAGCCAATAATTGCAAGAGGAAGAAGTCCTGCACCGAGAACAATACCAACCGCTATTGCCCAAAACAAAAATGCTATATCCATAGGCTCTTTGATTGCAGTTCTGAATCGAACGATAGAAAGAGCACCGACCATACCAAGAGAGAGTACAACATTTGATGTTACTGCGATAATTACAAGGCTTGTTATCATAGACATTGCAATTAAAGATATACCAAATGAATCTGAATACATAACCCCCTGATAAGTCTTTTTATAAATTAAAAAGATAAAAAGTCCTATTACAAAGGAAAGTCCGAGTGCCAAAAGCACATCAAGTGTTGAAAAAGAGTTGATGTTTGATAAAAAGCTTGATTTAAATACATCTGAAAAAGTCATAATTTTTTACTTCCTTCCATTAAGTTTATTTATATTCTTATTGCCGCATATTTTGAGAAGGCGGCACTTCTTCTTGATTTAACCTGAACACAGTCCCTAATAATCTGTGGAAGAAACTCATCCCATTTTACTTCTAAGATTGCTTCGTGATAAGTCTGCAAAAAAGGCAAATCAGGATTTAAGAATTCCTTTACATTGTTACTGCCGCATATATTCATATCAAGAGTTACCCTGACATTACCGGGCGGATATACAAAACACTCACGGGTGTATGCTACGATACATTTAGGTCGGAGAACCTGATATTTCATCTTAGAGTATAACTCTCGTGTCAGCTCATGTTCACTATCCTTCATAAACTCAATATCGCCGACAATAATCTTTTGACATTCCTCAGCAGTAATTCTGCAGCTTTCTTTATTACATAAACCGTTTATTTTGCTTTTCTTTTCAAGACGAATAAAGGATGTATCAGTCCCATAATACCTGATGCGGAATTTTTCACGCTTGTTTACTCCGTCTATTTTTTCACGGAGAGCCTTGTCCATATAATTATCAAAATACAAGCTCTTGACAAAATATGTTCCGTCTGCATCACAGTTCGAGTCGTGCTTTACAACTGCAGAAAGTCTTGTCCTTAGTCCGTAAATATCTGCAAGATTTATTTGATGCTTATATTCATGTCTGAATTTCACTTGTTATCACCTCCTGCCAAATAAGCCAAAACTCACTTGATTTTAACTTTATTATAAATATCCAAAGTTAAAATAAGGTTAATATTGCAAAAAAATTAAACCTCTGAAAAATTCTCGGAGGTTTAATTTGATATGCAATTCTTTTACTGATACTATTTGCTTTCCAAAATAAGTTTCCTTGCAAGTATAAATAAGCTATTATCCACAGATGGAATATCTCTGTATATCGGGTCTTTCATATATTCCACATCGGGATTGAAGTTAGGATTTACAGATTGATAGATTTTCACACGGGCATTGAACTCAGCTTCTGCATAAGTGATTTTGCCGGATTTATAATCTTCAATAACGGGAGCGATAATTACTCTGACTTTTTCAAGATTATTTGTATAAAAATCAGGTCGCAAATACATATCCCGATATTGCCATATCGCATTATTGGCTATATCCACAAGCTCGCCATAACTAAAACCGCTTGTCTGACCGTTGAGCCAAGCATTAAAGAATATGCGGTTTGATTTCACCCTCGCTTCGGCATATCCCATGCCGTTCTGCACTTCGGTTAAAATATCACCGATAAAACTTTCTGCTACAATAATTGCTTCGTTTATGGCATTGCAAGGTGCCGACTCTCTCGGCACCTCTGCTGCTTTCACACCCGTACTTATAACCATTGTAATTAAGACTATAAAAACAACAAATTTTTTCATTATATTGCTCCTCTCGCATATACGATTTCTGCATAGATTTTTTCTTCAACCTGAGCTTTGATATTGTTCATTAAGCCTACCCATTTAAGTTGATTTTCAGCTTTTAATTTTTCTGTAACCCCTTGTTGCTTGGCAAGTATGGGAATAAGCCTATCAAGCTCATTCTGTGCTTTTCTTTCTACCCGTTCAAGACGGGCAAACAACTTCCCCGATGAAAGCATAACAGAATAATATACCGGATAATTTTTTTCGAGGTATTGTCTGTGCAGATTTCCATATTTGCCGATATTGTATTCCTTTGTATCAGGAACAGAAATGTTCGGTATCAGGTAATCCCCCTCTCGTCTGTAAGTTCCACCCATTTGTTCAAAAATTGATTTTTTCATTGTAAAATCCTCCTGTTAAATTATTTTATCTCCCTAACCACCCACACGGGAATGTGCCACATTCCCGTACAGGTTATTAAAGGAAAATATTTTATCTTTCCGGTTCTGACTGCTTCTTTTGTTTAGTTTTGTGCTTTGGAGCATTGATTATTTTCAGCATTTCCTTGACCTTATCAATGCCAAGAAAATTTTTGATTTTCTCAAAATTTCTGACCTCAACTCCCATTTGGCTATTAGCCATTCTCAAATCCCAATTTGCAGATTTAAGCCTTTCTTTTTCCTCATGAACCGTTAATAGTTTACTCGTTGCTTGCTCCGATTCTTTCTCTGCTACATAACATCTTCTTGCAAGGGTTTTAATGATATTTACCAACTTTTTTATAAGCGGCTCTACAAACTTGCTGTGATATGTTTTCGCAGACATTAAATTGGGCGGTTCGGGTATTTTATAGTCTCCGCTTGTCATTTTTGCTGCCATAGCGTCTGAATAATCTTCGGCACTCTGATATGTAGCAATTTTACGCTCAATATCTTCCTTTTTTTCTTCAAGTGCTTCCACTTCTTCTATAAGTTTCTGCTTCTTAAATTCGCTGACGGATTTATGCTTTTCGTGTGTGTTTTTTTCTACCCACTTAACACCATACGGAAGCATTATTTTTGATAATGCCACCTTTTCTGCTTCGTACCATTCATTCAGTTCGGTACAACTTCTCGTTCCACCCTTAAAGCCTTGCTTTTCCAAAGCAGCCTTTAATGAAACTCTTGTTTCAAGTCCACGCTTGCTGCCTGTTGTAAACGGAATAAAATCTATATGCAGATGCGGTGATGCTTCATCCATATGTAAGTGAGCAGAGAACACATACAGATATGGATTTCTTTCTGCAAAACCTTTCATATACTCGTCAAGAATTTTTCCTGCAAGCTGACCGTACTCTGTCTTGGCTCCCATATTGTCCTTATCGCCAATCTGCACTATGACCTCGTGGAATGTTTTTTCTTGTTTCCCGGTACGGATTTTTTCATAATAATTTTCAACTATTCTATCTTTTCTTGTCTGCTTGGCATTGTATTTCTCCAATGCTTCACCAAACAGTTTTTGGTAGGCATCTTCAATTTTTCCGTGACAGTATTGTATGTTATTTTGCACTCTGTCTTTGTCAACATTATCCGTGAGAAAATCCCTTGCATTATGACTTATGACACCTGCACCTTTTGTAAAAGATATTGTCCTTTCTAACATTGTTTTTCACCTCGCTTAATGTATTTTCAAGTGAGCGATAGCGAACTTGGGTTTTGTTACTTTTGTCAAAAGTAACGCAAATGCACTTTTGTCAGCGAGCCAACAAAAATGCGGCTACCTACGGTAGTTTGCGCTCTTGCAGAGGGCTTGTTCGGCTATCGCCGAAGTGTGTGCTGCTTGTGGCTACACACACCGCAAACGGCAGATATTTTTCTTTCAAAAATCCGCCGTCTGCAATAGTGGAGAACGCTCAAAATTTTCTCGTTCTCACCTATTGGCAATCCGTCACTTTGCTCCTTAATTGCCTACACGGGAATGTGCCACATTCCCGTAAATATCTCTTAAAGAGAATTTACCATCGATAGCTCTCAGGCACACCTCTTTCATCGAGATATTTTTTGCGTGCTTCCTCACGCTCCTGCTCTGTGGGAGCAGTTTTGTATGCGGTGTAGTAACTCCGCATTGAAACCTTATCCAACTTCTTCTGAAGCTCGGATTTGATTTCACGCTCCAAATCGAATAATTCCTCATTGTCATATCCGATTTCTTCGCTGTAAAAATACTGTATCAGCTTTATAAAAAGCTCTTGTTTTATTTGTATATTTTTCATATCCTATCCCATCCTATCCGTGACGGTCGTGACGATATTTTAGATACCAATATCGTCACGCAAAATACCGTCACTATCGTCACAATCGACACGCTTATTCTTGCTCTTTCGGTATGAGCTTGAATGTAACCTGTCTGCCTGCGTGGGTGCGTGAACTCTCGTAAGAAATCTGATATTCATTAAACAGCCTGTCTGCATTAACATTCAGATGTCTTGTAAGCGAGTTTGGAGAAATATCCAAGCCAAGATTTGATATAAGCTCCGTTGCCGTTCCCGTCCATTCCGTGCTTTCAATGTTTACAATTTTTGAAACACTTTCAAGCATAGTGTCGGTAGGCTGATTCCAAAGCTCGTTTTCAGCTTTTATAAATTCCCACAAGCAACGCTCTCGGTTAAATTCCAAGTGCAGCCTTTGGTCTTGCTGATCCCTGCCGACTACATCAAGTATAGCTTTTGAAGCTGTGCGTTTTTCTTTTTGCAGAAGAAACGCACCGTCAGCAGCTCCAAGCAATCCGTTTGTCCCGGAGATTGTTTCAAAACAATCATCAGACTGCTGCTTTCTTGTATGATGAACAAGAAGCAGACAGATATTTTTGTTATCGCTGAATTTCTTTAGCTTTGTAACAATATCATAGTCATTTGCATAACTGTATTTATCGCCGGAGATTTCACGGATTTTCTGCAAGGTATCAATGATAATCAGCTTCGTATCGGGATGACTTTCTATAAATCCCTCAAGCTGTTTATCTAAACCGCCGTTGAGCTGATTGGATTGAGTTGCGAGAAAAAATTTCTCGTTTTCACATGCACCGAACATTGTATAAAGTCTGTGCTGAAGTCTTGCATAATCGTCCTCTAATGCAAGGTACAAAACTGTACCTTTGTTGACCTTATAATTCCAAAGGTCAAGACCGCTGCTTATGTGATAAGCGAGCTGTGCCATAAAGAACGATTTGCCGACTTTCGGCGCACCGACAAACAAGTATGTACCGCTATATAAAAGATTTTCTATAACAGGGGTTTTGGGCTGATATACCTCGTCATACAAATTTGTCATTGTTTTTGCGTAAAGATAATAGGGATTGTTCATTTGTTTGAAATATTCCCTCATTTCTTCGGTCTGCATATCATCAAAATTTTTATCAAACATTAAACTTTTCACCTCGTTCCTATTGAAAAATCAACAGGAATGTGGTAAACTATAAATTGTAAATTATGGGGTGTTTACCACATTCCTTGTCCCGAAGTATTTGCCGATACTTTGGGACTTTTACTTTTCTTGTAAACCATTGTAGGTTTCCGCTACCGTTTTGATAACTGCAAGCAGTTCATCATCAACATTTGCTCCATTTTCAATTCTGCGGAGTTCATTAAGAATTTCCGTCATTTGATTTCGGAGTGCTTTATAAATTCTTGAATTTGGCTGAACGATTATATCTCTTTCAAGCAATCGTCTAACCATATATTCCTGCTTGGTTAGTCCCGAAAGGCTGACACGAATATCTAAATCCGCCCGTTCTTCCGGTGACATCATAAACGATGTAGTTTTATTTCTCCATCTGCCTTTTGCATCAAGTTTTTTATCCAATTAAATCAATCCTTTCGTTTTCAAGTTTGTTTGCCATATCCACCTGTTTTGATGGGAAAAGATGTGCATATCTGTATGTAATATCAATGCTCTCATGTCCCACTCGGTCAGCTATGGCAACTGCGGAAAATCCCAAGTCTATCAAGTGGCTTATGTGACTATGGCGAAGTCCGTGAATTTTAATTCGCTTAACACCTGCTGCCGCTGAACCTCTATCCATTTCGTGATGTAAGAAGCTCTTGGAAATTGGGAACATTCTGTCGGTAGGTTTTATGCCGTAGAGCATACCCAAATATTCCTTGATTTCTTCACAAAGGAAGGACGGAAGTTTTATTGTGCGTATGCTTTTCTTTGTTTTCGGTTCGGTAATTACATCACGAGTTCCGATACGCTGATATGATTTATTTATACGAAGCAGTTCGTTTTCAAAATCAAAATCAGCAGGTGTCAGAGCAAGAAGCTCACCCAAGCGAATACCGCACCAATAAAGCACCTCAAACGCATAGAATGATTTTGGCTTATCCATCATTTCATTTGCAAAAAGTTTGTATTCCTCTTTAGTCCAAAAATCCATCTCTCCTGCTTCCTTTTCGCCAATGTGTCCTGCTTTGGCTGCCGGATTGGATTTCAAGTCATAATAGCGTATTGCGTGGTTAAATATCGCACTAAGCTGATTATGAATTGTTTTGAGATAGGTTTTTGAATAAGGTTTGCCGTTTTCATCACGGTAAGCCAATAATTCATTCTGCCACTTGATAACATCTTTCGCTGTTATGGCGTTCAGCTTTTTCTCCTTGAAGTAAGGAAGCACCTTTTTGTAGATTATACTTTCCTTTGTGAGAAAAGTGTTCTCCCGAAGCCTTTGTTTAAGGTCGGTAACATATAACTCTACAAAGGTGTCAAACCTCATATCGAGGTCGGCTTTGGATTGTCTTAAAAATTCTCGCTCCCATTCAAGAGCTGCCTTTTTGGTTTCAAAGCCTCGTTTCATTTTCTTTTCCCGTACGCCTTTCCAATTCATACAGTAGAATGAAGCGTACCATTTACCTGTTTTTTTGTCCTTGTAAGCCGGCATTTTTAAGTCTCCTTTCTGTTTTTATTTGTGTAGATTTTCTCCATAAAGTATTCACGGTTCAATCTGCCTTCAATTACAAGATAGCCTTTCGCCTTTAGTTCCTCGTTCAGCTTTTTAATAAGTTTATAAGCATAGGCTCTGGAAACTCCAAGCTCTTTGGCTACTTCTTCGGAACGCATAAATAATTTGTTTTCCATTGAAAAATCCTCCCTTAATTTATATTAACTAAACTTATTTGTTTAGTTGTTAATTGTATTATACTAAACATATTTGTTTATGTCAAGAGTTTTTAAGAAAAATAATTAAACTTTTTTGTTTAATTTCTATTGCATTTTGTCAATTTATATGTTATACTAAATAAAAATGTTTAATCTACGAGGTGTACAATATGGCTATTGGTAAAAGAATAAGATTTTTCCGTACCTTAAAAAACCTTACACAAAAGGAATTGGGCTTAAAGCTCCGTTATCCCGAAAGAGCTGCCGATGTTCGTGTCGCTCAATATGAATCTGAAACAAGAGTTCCGAAAGAGGACACCATCGAAAGACTTTCATATATCTTTGATGTTTCGCCCAACGCATTAAAAGTGCCTGACATTGATAGTGATATTGGATTTATGCACACTTTGTTTGTACTTGAAGATACAAGATATTTGCATATAACCCAAAACGAATCAGGTCAATACTGTATTGCTTTAGACAGATTTGTCGAAAACCGTGATGCACTTGGTATGAACCAATTATTTGAACTGTGGCATAAAGAATACCAAAAATTCTTAAACGGAGAAATCACAAAAGAAGAATACGACCATTGGAGATACACCTATCCGAGAGTTGAAGCTGACCGTACACAACAAAGGCTAAAAGAAATGAGAGAAAAGGAAAAGGAAGAATAAATTTCATTTATAGACAGAAAAATCCCCCTGAAAACTTTGTCGTTTTCAGGGGGATAGTTTTTTATAATCATTTATTATCTGCAATAGTAAAATAGTATCAAATTAGTATCATTGCAGATTTCAAAGTCCCGAAAAGCCTTATTTCAAGCCACTTTCGAGGATTTGATTACTTACTCCCACTCGATCGTGCCGCTCGGCTTTGGTGTTAAATCATAGAGCACTCTGTTGACATTTTCAACTTCTGTTGTAATTCTCTTTGTGATATGATTTAAAATGTCGTAAGGAATTTCTTCAATTGTTGCAGTCATTGCATCGACTGTGTTGACAGCACGGATGATAACTGGATATGCATAAGTTCTCATATCGTTTTTAACACCGACAGATTTAAAATCGGGAACAGCTGTGAAATATTGCCAAACTTTTCCCTCTAAACCATTTTTCTCAAATTCTTCTCTTAAAATTGCATCAGATTCACGAACAGCTTCCAAGCGTTCTTTTGTGATTGCTCCGAGACATCTGACACCGAGTCCCGGACCTGGGAATGGCTGACGATAAACCATATCATCAGGAAGTCCTAAAGCCGTGCCCACAACTCTCACTTCGTCTTTATAAAGGAATTTAAGGGGTTCAACAAGAATAAACTGCAAATCTTCAGGAAGTCCGCCAACATTATGATGAGCCTTAACAGGACCGCTTTCTATGATGTCAGGATAGATTGTTCCCTGCGCTAAAAACTCAATACCTTCCTGTTTTCTTGCTTCTTCTTCGAAAACACGAATAAATTCTGCGCCAATAATTTTTCTTTTCTTTTCAGGCTCTTCAACCCCTGCAAGCTTGTCTAAAAATCTGTCAGCACACTCTACATAAACAAGGTTTGCATCTAATTGATTACGGAAAACCTCAACAACCTGTTCGGGCTCTCCTTTTCTTAATAAACCGTGGTTAACATGGACACAAACAAGTTTTTTACCTATTGCCTTTATTAAAAGAGCCGCTAAAACAGACGAGTCCACGCCGCCTGAAAGAGCTAAAAGCACCTTTTTATCTCCAACCTGGCGACGTACTAATTCCACCTGATCTTCAATAAAATTTTTCATATTCCAGTTTGCTTCTGCCTTACATTCTTCAAAAAGGAAAGCCTTCATTACTGCATCATCCGGAAGCTGTGTGTACTGCTTTTCACATTTTGCAGTCGGATGGTCAATCGCCATCACCGGATATCCACAGTCGTAAATTGCAGGGTCAACATCTACTGCCACGCCGTCAACAATTCTGTTTTCTCCACCATTTAAAATGATACCTTTTACATTATCTAATGCTTTAAGCTCGTCCACGGTAATGTCATGCGGATGAATTTCGCTGTACACACCCATGTCACGAATCTGTCTTGCAACTACAGTATTTTCTGTGCTGCCTAAGTCTAAAATAACAATCATGTCTTGTTTCATCGTTTTGCTCCTTTGTATGAATTCACTTTAAAATAGCAATCACTGCTCAGAACCCATCTTAAATACATTGCGTAGCACCAAACAGTTGTATGTAAGTAGCCTTATTATATTACATATCTTTTTTAAGGAAAAGCATTTTCTAAATTTTTATCCAATTTTTTTACTGTCATAGTAAGTTAAATTCTTGCATGAATTCATAAAAACCCCCT
>JAZNGA010000037.1:0-27045 GCA_045576235.1 Clostridia bacterium | reverse complement strand
ACAGGTGACTGAAAAGCTATCCAAAAGACAGCCCGGTGTATTTGAAATAGTTGAAAATAAAGAAGAATTTAAAAATGTATCCATTTATGAGATTGACGGGAAATATCTTGTCGGGCAGTATAATTACGATGTTGTAAACATTCCGTTTGAAGAAGGTATTCCCCGAAGAGAAAATATAGACGGGAAAGATTATATCGTTTATGATACACGCACTCCGGGACCGCCCGGAATGCGTGGTGGTTTTTGGATACGAGGTGTGGAATCGGTTAATTCTACGATGCTTTTAGGTAGGTCTGCTATTGTAATTATGCTTATTTTAATTCCGCTTATTTTGCTTTTGACAGCACTTGGTGGATACTATATTACAAAACGTGCTTTCAGACCTGTAAACAATATTGTAAAAACCGCAAACGATATTTCACATCAGAAAGACATTACACGAAGAATTGAAATTGCTTCGGATAGCAAGGAAGATGAGCTTCATCATTTGTCGGTAACGCTAAATAAAATGCTTGATAAAATCGAAAATCTCATTAAGCAGGAAAAGCAATTTACATCGGATGCTTCTCATGAACTGAGAACGCCTATCAGCGTAATACTTGCACAAGGCGAATATCTACTCGATATTGCAACGGATGAAAAAGAAAAGGAACTTGCGCAAACTATCGTTGATAAATCAAAGCAGATTTCTAAACTTGTATCAAGACTTCTGCTCCTTGCAAGAATTGACCAGAACAGACAGAAATTCAATAAAGAAAAAGTTGACCTTAGTGTGATTGTTGATGTTGCAGTTGACAGTATGAAAGAATTAGCCTCTCAGAAAGGAATTTTGCTGTTCTCAAATGTAGCCGAAGGCATTATTGTAGGTGCAGATGAATCCTTGCTCCTTTCTGCAATTACAAATCTTATCAGCAACGGAATTAAGTATGGGAACAAATCAGGTCATGTTTCTGTCTCTGCTTCAAAACTTGGTGACAGAACAGAAATCATAGTTGCAGATAACGGCGTAGGAATATCCGAAGAACATATTGATAAAATATGGACTCGGTTTTATCGTGTTGATGATGTCCGCAATGACGAATACGGCAGCAGTGGATTGGGACTTGCTATGGTAAAGAGCATAATTGAACTTCACGGCGGAGAAATTTCTGTGAAGAGTGAACTTGGCAAAGGTACAGAATTCAGGATTATATTATAATTAACAATTACGATTTGTGGAACGATAGAAGCTGATTTTGAGGGTAGGGAATATAAATTCCTTACCCTCGTTAATTTTTGCTAAAACTACCTCATAAAACAAGCGATTTTCAACCTTTATTGTTCCACTTGTTATTCGGTTTGTGACACTATTATTTGTGACAGCACCGTTGACACAATTTTCTGCACAGAACTTTAATAACTATTTTCGGCAAAGCACTTGAAATATTTGCTCGTTTATGGTATCATAATAAATAGTTAAGGCTAAATCCAAAATGGTATGTGTGATACTTGGCGTGATACTATTTTGATACTAAAAAATTAAACAAAGCAAAAGAATATGGAGATTTGAGAGAAAAAATTTGAATATTTCCATAATATACTAAACAAATTTGTTTAGTATTAGAAAAACTTTGCCGAGTGGGAATAATATTATAAAAAATATAAAGTGGCTTGAACCCTTGTGTTCAAGCCACTTTTAGCGTTTTTAAAGACCATTTTATAATTAATTTTGACAACACTTTGACAACATATTCAATACGATTTATTATTAAGATTCTTTTGTATCAAATTCAAGATTATCAAAGGCAAATTTCAAAGCCTTGTTAATAAGCTCGTTTCTGGAACGACCGCTTTTCCTTGCGATTTCTTCTATATAGTTGTTTAGTTCTGTTTCAAGCCTTACAGTTAGTGTAACAGAACGCTCAACTTTCGGCGTGATAACAAATTTCTTTTGCTTATTCTCCAATGTAATCACCTCTAATATTATTATATAATCTTTTGAGGTGTAATATAAGAACACAAATAGTAATTATAAAAGAATACAAAATGTGTTGACAGATGTAGAAAAATGCGTTATAATATTCATAATTCATACTGTTATATAGGGAGGCGAAAAAGAATGGGATTTTGGGGCGTTGTTGGTGCTATAATCGTTGCTGTACTTATTCTTTGTTTTGTATAATAAGATAAAGTTAAGTCTAAAAGAGATGCCAATAAATATAATACTTATAATTACTGTCTTGGCTCTTTATTTTTTAAATAATACATATCTTAAACACGCTACCTCTGGTATCGTTCAGTATGTGCTTATTTGCCATTTCAATGATTTGATGTGTCCTTTGTTTCTAATGTCGTATGCTAATTTACTTTTAATTACGGTAGGAAGAAAGGTTGTATCATTAAAGGGTATTCTATTTATTGTCATTCCAGCTGGGCTGATTTGGGAGTTTTTCGCACCATTCATAAAACCAAGCACCACTACCGATTTATATGACTTGTTATGTTATGTTATTGGTGGGGTGCTTTATTATTTTATTGTGAAATTTGTGGGGTGTAAAAAATGAGTATGAAAGAGCCTAATGGACTTGGCGATTTTTTGTGTATTGTCTTCTGGATATTTGTTGTTGGTATAATTTGTGCCTTATTGTAATTAAAAATTTTTATGGGGGTGCTTCTTTTGTTATATGTAAATAATGTTTTCAAGTCATTTGATGGGAAAAATATTTTAAGTGGCGTTAATTTACATTTAAACAAAGGAAGCGTTTATGGTCTAATCGGGAAAAATGGTGTCGGTAAAACAACACTAATGAACATTATTGCTGGTTTAACACCAGCTTCCAACGGGGAATGTTTAATAAATGGAGAAATGTCTGGTAATGAAACTTTATCAAAAGGTATGGTTGGCTATCTATTAGACGTTCCTGTATTTTATGAATTTTTAACAGCAAAAGAATTTATTGACTTTTTATTATTGCCTAATCACCCAAAGCAAGAAGCAATAAATTTAAGAGAAGAAATTTTGAAAAAAGTTATGCTGAAACCAGATACAAAGATTAAATCAATGTCAAGGGGTACGCGTCAAAAATTAGGGATAGCCTGTGCTATGATTACAAACCCAGATTTAATTTTATTAGACGAGCCTACATCTGCTCTTGACCCACAGGGAAGAGCAGAAATACTCAATATAATAAAGATTTTAAAAGATAGTGGAAAATCTGTATTGTTATCAAGCCATATTTTATCCGATATGGAAAAAGTGTGTGATAAGGTCGGCTTCTTAAAAGACGGAGTTATTACCGAAGAAATAATCTTAAATGATATTTTCAAAAATTCAAATAGGTATATTGTTGAATTTGGAGATGATTATACAAATGATTTTCCTTTTTCAAATAATATAACTGTAAAAATTATAAATTCACGAACAGTAATTTTTGAATTAAATGAAAATGTTATCGCTTCTCAAAAAGAATTATTTGAATATTTATCAAGGTGTAAAAATTTTATAACTAATGTTTCAAAACAACACAAGACACTTGATGAATACTTTAAGGAGTATGCGATATGAACATTTTTATAAATTGTTTGCGAAAAGACTTTTTAGAACTAAAAAGAGAAAAAAGACAAATTCTATTTTTTATAATTGTGTTTCTCTTGGGAGCATTTGTTTTGTCTATCACGCTCTTATTACCATTGCTTTTAAATACCTTGATTGAA
Organism: Clostridia bacterium; assembly: GCA_045576235.1. Lineage (GTDB taxonomy): Bacteria > Bacillota > Clostridia > UBA1381 > UBA9506 > SIG437. The sequence continues at coordinate 23,352 of JAZNGA010000037.1, read as the reverse complement.
AAAAACAGCTCCATTTTAGAATACAAAAAAATTTTTGATATGATTAACACCTTATTTCCAGATGATTTAAAGGGAAGCCTAAAAATATTTAGTTCCGATGTGGGAGTTTTTTATTCAATAATTGTAATTTTTATTTCCTCTGGGTTATTACCAAGTGAAATAAAATCTGGCAAATGGTTGTTGCCGTTAAGCTGTGGTTATAAGCCTACAATACTTTTAACATCAAAAGTGATTATAAATAGCTTATTTGCTGGACTTCCTTGTTTTGTTCTATATATGTTATATTATTTTATAGGAAGCCAATTTTTAAAGTGTAATTTTGCGGTTGAAAGTGCTGTTTTAAACGCTTTTGCCCTGGCGTTTAGTATATGTGCGATAGTGAGCATTTCTGTTTTATCATCAGCAATTATAAAGAATAAGATTGTTACAATCATCAGTTTGATAACTGTTGTTATTGGCGTTCCAGATGTGTTGAGTTTGTTTTCTTTTGGTAAGTATTTGCCAACTCATTTATTGTCCTTTGCTTATAATTCTACTGAAAACAGCTTGGAACTTATAATTCCTGTGGCTTTTACAATTATTATTGTTTTGTCAATGTATATGATAGCTTTAAAAAATGTAAAAAAATTACACTTGGATAGATAAAACGAAAAAGAGGGGTGTAAAAATGAAAAAAGTAATAGCAATGATTTTGGTAATTGTTTCATTATTCTCTTGTTTGTTGCTTACTGGCTGTGATGATGATAGCTGTGGAGCTTGTGGCGGTAGTGGATATTTCCAGAAAAGAGATTGTCCGTTCTGTTAAAGGTTTGTTTTGTAAAATTGACAACACATTTGACAACACTTTCGTTGTAGAATACGAAAAACAGGTGTATATAAACCCATATTACAAACTCAAAACCACCTAAAATCAACTACAGATACACTAAAAGTAAATGAAATATTAGAGTGGGAATAATCCCATAAAAAAAAGAGTCTTGAAACTTAAGTTTCAAGACTCTTTTTTGCTTTTGGGAATGTTTTAATAAAACAATTATTTAATTCTCTTATCAAGCCATTCGAGTGACTGTCTGACCATCTCATCGCCAAGCTCTGAGTTTGCCTCAGCGGCGCTCTGTGTGAACCAATGCTTGATGTCGCCGAGTCTTTCTAACTTGACAGCATCGGGATAGAGTGACATAAGAATTGAACACTCATATTTTCCTGCGTGGTCATAGCCCGTTGCATTCTGAACTTCTGTGCTCATTGTCGGAATAACCTGAATCCAACTGAACGGGTCGTCTCCGCCACCAAGATTTTCATAGTAGTCAGCGTAGTTTTCGCTGCCCCACCAACCGCGGCCCTGAGTCTTTTCTAAATATCTCATAATAGCTCTCTGTGAAGCTTTCATATATGAAAGAGTCATAGGCTTATAGTTTTCCTGCTCAAACTGATGGTGGATAACAACATAAATGTTTCTGAGACCTGCTTCTAACATATTTGTAAATATCTGGAAGAGATAAGCTTCAAAAACATCTTCATCGATGTGAACTGTGCCGCTTGTTTCATCAGCAACAGCATAGCTTGATGGGCTGTAGTAGATTGTGGGGAGAATCATAAGCTCTTTCTTTTCAGAAAGCTTTTTAATTAATCCTTCAGCCACTAATGTGTCGCAACCATATGAACAATGAGGTCCGTGATATTCAACAGTTCCGCCTACTAAAATGCACGGAATTCTGTTTTCTTTAACTTTTGCGACTTCTTTTGGAAAACTCATGTTATATTCCATTGCTTTTAATTCCTTTCTTGATAGATATATGTATGGGCGGACTCTGAAAAGTCCGCCCGAAAATTTAATTATTCAGCATATCCCATAACTGTGTAGAAAGCGGCGTTTGCCTGTCTTGTTTCGAGTCTGCCATATTGGGCAACGACAGGAATGTCACTTTCGAGCATAATAGCATACTGCTTTTCCTGCTCTATCATAATGCCGCCAAAGTCTGCAGGATTGTTTGTTCTTAAGCATCTGACTCTCTGAGCTGCAACTGTGCAGTCAATGTCAGCGATTGGAGCTTTGTCGTCAAAATAAAGCGTCATCTTGACATGCGCATCCTTGTCGCTTGTGTTTAAGATGATGATTGATTCATGAGCCTTAAGCTCACTTGTGCCTGCAGGGGGCATTTCCAAGTCGGGAAATATCCATATTTTTTTACCAATAGCATTAGAAGTCAAGTTCGATTATTCCTTTCTTAAGATAGTCTGTCATCTTGCGGCAGCCATCTTTAGTAATAGCGGCACCAATTTCCCATCTGCAACCAAAGCCGTTGCCCATGATGAAGGTGTCAACTTGGAATGTCATATTTTCCTGAAGCGGATAATCTGAAGTTGTTTCCATCCATGGAGCTTCAACCTCAATCATACCTGTTCCGTGACAAGGACCATAAACAAAGTTATCTTTATAACCGTTCTGAACATATAAATCATAGAAGCCTTTAGCAACATCAGATGCCATAACTCCTGCTTTTAACTGCTCAATTGTCCAGTCGTGAGCTTCTTTTGCAAACTCAACAACCTTTCTTCTTTCGCCTTCTAACTTGCCCATAACAACGGGGAGTCCGATAGCAGGTGAATAACCATCAATTTTAGCAGAAAGGTTAAGCTGAACGATATCGCCTTTATTGATTGTTCTGTAGCCTGAACGGCTGATAGCGTGACTTGTTGATTTTTCGCTGAAAACATACATCGGAAGACCTTCATATTCTGCGCCTTCTTCATAAATAACTTTCTGAGCAATACCAACCATCTGGAGCTCTGTCACGCCGGGTTTTAAGTTGCGGATAACTTCATCTGTTGCGAGGTCAACAATTCTGAAACATTCCTGTATGCAAGCGAGCTCGTTTGCGCTCTTAATCTGACGGAGCTCAACCATGATATCATTACATTTAACAATTTCAGCTTCAGGATAGCTTTCCTTTAAGCCTTCATAAATCGGGAGAGTGCATTCAACATAGCTTCCGAGACCGATTTTAATTTTTTTGCCCGTAACACCGATAGCCTTAAACACATCGTTAAAAGTGCTTGCCTGAAGCTCAGGATATGACGGGTCAGCTGATTCTCTGAATTCTCTCAAACAGAAAACCTTCTCAATTTTGCCGACATCCTTAGCAAAGATAATACATTCAGGACCAACCATCAATGCAGCTTCGCCTGTTGCAGAGATTGCAACACCCGCGCGCTCAAAAAGCGGCCAGAAACCGCTGAAGTATCTTGCATTTGCATAGTCAGATTCTGTGCTTGAAACGACCATGACATCAAGGCCTCTGTCAGCGACTAATTTTGCTGCTCTTTTGATTCTCTCCTGATATTCATAATCGGGAATACAAATTCTGCTCATTTTAAATTTCCTCCTTTAAAATGGGTAAATAACAAATCTATATTATACCTACTATTATATTATAAAAAAAATAAAGTCAAGAATATTTTGTCATTTTTTTATTCCTTGTAGAGTCTGGATTATAGACTTGATTTTTAAATTTTCCTATGATAATATTAGCATAACAGAACAAAGCAAATAGGATGATGGTAAATGGACTATTCTAACCGTATTTTTGATTTTGAAAATATATATGGAAATGAATTGCTTGACCTGACGGTTGGCGGAATCTATCAGGTTGCTGAATTATCGGTTATAAGAAACGGAGAAATAGCAAGACACACACAGCGATATGATGAGATTACATATGCAGTTTCAGGAAGTGCAAAAATTGTATCGGGAGAAAATGAGTTTGATGTTAAAGCCGGTCAGATACATTTCATAAGAAGTGGATATTTGCACGAAATCCGCGTGTCGGATGAAGAAAATTTCCGATATGTGTGCATAGCCCTTATTCCCAATATGAATAACCCGTCGGTCAGGGCTCTTTATGATGAATGCAGCGGAGAAGAAAGCTTTGTTATAGATGATAACGGCACAGTGAAAACTCTTGCAGAGTTTCTTATCCGTGAATTTTATAATTATGACAATCACAGTAATATGATGATAGACCAATACATATCACAAATTCTGACCACGATGGGAAGAATCATATCAGATAAGGAATATGTGTATAATGTAAAGCACAACATAAAAACAAAGAATTATGCAATGTATAGGATGATCAGATACATTGACAGGGAATATATCAGGATAAGAAGCGTCAAAGACATTTCTCTGCATTTGTCATACAGTGAATATTATCTTTCTCATCTGTTTAAAGAAAAAATGGGTGTTACAATCAAAGAATATCTGAACAAGAAGAAAATATCATATGCGGCACATATGCTGCAGAGCAGTGAGCTCACGGTAGAACAGATTGCAGAGCAGCTTGGTTTTTCCTGCGCATATTCATTTCGCAGGACATTTAAAAAGTATGCAGGCGTGACACCTTCGGAATATAAAAAGAACACGGTCATATAATTTGATAGCAAATTTTGTTCCCTAAAACAGCAAATAATAATATTGCTTAGATAGTTGTAATATGCTACATTTATCTTAGTGATATTATTATTTTATTTTTAGGGGGAAGAGAATATGAAAATCGGTGTTATAGGTTGCGGAACAATTGCAAATGCTCAGCATATTCCGTCTTACATGAACAATGAAAAGGCAGAGATTAAATATTTTTGCGACATTATCATTGAACGCGCGGAAGAAGCTGTTAAAAAGTATGGTGTAGGTAAGGCTGTGGCAGACTACAATGAGGTTTTGTCAGATCCTGAGGTTGAAGCAATTTCTGTTTGCACGCCAAATAAGATGCATTCTGAAATTGCGATAGCAGCATTAAAGGCAGGAAAACATGTTTTATGTGAAAAACCTGCGGCAAGACTTTATTCAGAAGCCCTCGAAATGCAAAAAGCGCAGCACGAAAGCGGAAAAGTGCTCAATATTGGTGTTGTTAATCGATTTAATAGGGGTGTTAATAAGCTTAAGGAAATGATAGATGATGGACTCCTTGGTGAAGTTTATCAGGTTTATGTGAGCTTCAGAGCTCACAGAAGCATCCCGGGCCTTGGCGGTGCGTTCACCACTAAGGAGATTGCCGGCGGCGGCGTTATGATTGACTGGGGCGTTCATTTCTTCGATATAGTAATGTATGCCTGCGGAGACCCGACACCTCTCACTGTCACAGGTGAAACTTTCTCAAAATTAGGACTTCCGATTGAAGATTATGTTTATAAAAATATGTGGGCAGGCCCTGCTAAAAAAGATGGTATCTATGATGTTGAAGAAGGCGTTACAGGTATGATCCGCACAACAGGTCCCGTAATCACATTTAACGGCGCATGGGCACAGAATATTGGTGAAGGTGAGATGTTTATCGACTTTATAGGCACTAAAGGCGGTATCCGTCTTCAGTATGGGGACAGCTTCACTTTCTATAGCGTTCAGAATGGTATGCTCTCAAAAACTACATATGATTTTGATATGCCAAGTATGTTCCAGACTGAAATTGACAGCTTTATAGACTGTATTGAAAGCGGAGAGAAGCTCCCTTCACACATTGACACAAATATTATTACTGCTAAAATGATGGATGCCATATACACTTCCGCGCAGGAACATAAAGAGGTTATATTATGAAAAAAATAGGATTTATAGATTATTATCTTGATGAATGGCACGCAAACACATACCCTGCCCTCATAAAAGAGCTTTCAGATGGTGAATATGAAGTAGCGTTTGCATATGGAAAAATTGACAGTCCCATTGGCGGAATCAGCAACAGAGAATGGGCGCAGAAATATAATGTAGAGATTCTTGACACTATCGCTGATGTGGTTGAAAAGAGCGATGTTCTTATCGTTCTTTCTCCTGATAATCCTGAGATGCATGAAGAGCTTACTGATTTGCCGTTAAAATCAGGAAAGTGCGTGTATGTAGATAAAACCTTTGCTCCTGATAAAGCTGCGGCAGAGCGTATATTTGAAAAAGCAAAAAAATATGGTTCTCCCATTTTTTCAAGCTCAGCACTTCGTTTTGCAACTGAGCTTGACGAAATAGACAAGAGGAAGATAACAAGAATAACCAGTGAAGGTCCTGACTATTTTGAAAAATATGTTATTCATCAGGTGGAGCCTATCGTGATGCTGATGGAATCGCGAGCAAAAAGGATCATGGGCCTTGGAACGCTCACACACCCTTCGCTTATTATCGAATTTGAGGACGGAAGATATGTTCAGCTCCGTCACGGACTGGGAGCGGAGTTCAGATTTGCTGTGGCGGATGAAGAGAATATGGAAGTTCAATATTTTATCAAGTCGCCATTCTTTAAATTGTTTGTTAAAGCCTTGCTTGAGTTCTTCAAAACAGGAAAGCCACCTGTTTCACCAGAACAGACAATTGATGTAATTGCAATATGCAGCACAGGAAAGCAGGCGCTTTTAGAGCCGTTTAAATGGATTGAGCTGTAGGACAAGAGGGTGTTTTGTTGATGAAAAAATATGGATTGGCACTCATTGGTTGCGGCTCTATGGGAGCGGCGCACCTTGATGATATCTGCGAGATGGAAAATGTGAGCATTAAATGCGTTTGCGACATTAAAGAACAGCGAGCAAGGCTTTTTGCATCAAGATATCACGCAGAGCGTGTCGAGACTGACTGGAAAAAGGCAACCGCTGCAAACGATGTTGATATTGTAATCATCTGCACATACCCGTCAACACATCTTGAAATTATGTGTGAATGTGTTAAAAGGGGAAAGCATGTTTTGTGCGAAAAGCCCATTGCATAAAATTTGGAAGAGGGCGAAAAGATAGTCCGCCTGATTAAAGAAAATCCGAGAGTTAAGGTGCTGATTGGCTATATATTGCGCCATAATAAAACATATATGCGTGTTGCACAAATGATACAGAGCGGTGCTATAGGAAATCCTATAGTTATGCGTATGGCGCAAAATCATCATACAATGGACTGGGAAAAATACCTTCGTCTGATTTGTGAAACCTCTCCGATTTTGGATTGTGGCGTGCATTATATTGATGTTATGCGATGGTTTACAGGGGCGGAGCTTACAGAAGTCAGCGGAATAGGTCTGCGCACTGAAGCAGATGTGCCTGAAGACAGATATAATTATGGTCTTATGACTGCAAAGCTTTCTGATGGTTCTGTTGCATATTACGAGGCAGGCTGGGGAAACACTATGGCTGCTGACAATTTGAAGGAATTTGTAGGACCAAAGGGCAGAATCAGAATCACATATCAGATGTCACGGCGTGAAAATCAGGAGGAGGGCGACCTCATAGAATATTATACATATCCTGAGAAAAAATATGAGACTATCAATGTGCTCTGTAAGCGCAAGCCTACGGGCGACCAGCTTTGTGCGCTTATTGATATGATAGAAAACGATACCTCTGCAAACCCGATGATAGAAGATGTGTGGGAAAGCTTCAGATGGGCGGTTGAGGCAGATAGGATTATCAAAGAAAAACTTTAATAACAGGAGGAAAGACTATGTATCAGTTTCCGATTGGTGTGATGTTGGATTCATTCAAGCTTCCTGCAAAAGAGGCTATAGAAAAGGCGGCACAGCTTGGTGCAAAAGGTCTGCAGATGTATGCAACAAGCGGAGAGTTTGCGCCTGAAAATATGAACGCACAAAAAAGACGAGAACTTCTTGACATGGTTAAGTCAAACGGCCTTATATTTTCTGCACTATGCGGAGATTTGGGAAGAGGATTTGGCAACCGTGAGTTAAATGCAGGATTAATCGAAAAATCAAAGAGAATACTTGATTTGGCAAAGGAGCTTGAAACAAATATTGTAACAACACATATTGGTGTTGTCCCGAATGATAAAAATCACGAGCGATATAAAATAATGCAGGAGGCGTGCTTTGAGCTTTCGCGCTATGCTGATGAAGTGGGGGCACATTTTGCGATTGAAACGGGCCCTGAGATTGCAACAACACTTAAAATGTTTCTTGATGACCTCGGTTCTAAAGGAGTTGCAGTAAACTTCGATCCTGCAAATTTTGTTATGGTAACAGGGGATGACCCCGTAAAAGGAGTATATATATTAAAGGACTACATCGTACATACTCACGCAAAAGATGGAAAAAAGCTTCGCCAGAGCAATCCTGAGGTTATTTACAGAATAATTGATGAAGAGGCTAATCAGGGTGATGCATATATCGAGCTTCCGCTTGGCAAAGGCGATGTTGATTTTGACAATTATCTTTATGCATTAAATGACATAGGCTATAAAGGCTTTTTAACCATTGAATGAGAGGTTGGAGAAAATCCTTCGGATGATATAGGTGAGGCAGTGAAATTCCTTTCGGGAAAATTGATTTAATAGTTTTTGCAAAAAAAGGGGGCTCAGCTTGCCCTTTTTGCAGATTAAAAGAAAAAACTAAAAGGCTCAAAAAGGAGAAGATTTAAATGGATGATAGAATGAATCTCTTAACATCTATTTCTGGAGTTAAAATAACAAACATCGAGGAGTGGGAATATTTTCGCAGACCGGAAATTATGATGCTTCTTGAGAATTTTGTTTACGGTGTGCGTCCTTATGAAATTCCGCAGAAACTGGAGTTTAAAAAGAAACGCTCTGAGGACTCATATTTGGGAAAAAACATAAGATATAAGGAAATTGAAATTTATGTTAATGACATCCCCTTTGATGTGCACTTGTTTTTGCCTCAAAGCAATATGCCTGTTCCGATGTTTTTATTTGTTGAAAATGAGGTATATATGAAAGAGGTGAATTTTGCAGAGAAAATTGACTATGATTTTCTGCCTGTTTCAGACATTTTAGCGCGTGGCTATGGTGTCGCAGTTATGCCTGTCGGACATGTGTCTCCGGATTGGCCGCATCATTCGGAATTTAAAAAAGGTGTTTTTGCAGCTATGCAGCCTGACACAAGCCAAAGGACACATCGTTCCTGGGCAACTATCTCAGGCTGGGCTTTTGGTGCAAGTCGTGTTATGGACTATTTTGAAAGAGACAGCGACATAGAACATACGAAAACTGTTATAATAGGTCATTCACGCTGCGGAAAAGCAGCTCTGTGGGCAGGAGCAACAGACGAGAGATTTGCGATAACTGTGTCTAACAGCTCAGGTTGCACAGGTGCGGCTTATACGCGCGGAAAAAAAGGAGAACGCATTAAAAACATTAATATCAGCGACTGGTTTTGCGAAAACTATCATCGTTACAACGACAGGGAAGAGATGTTGCCTTTAGATCAGCATATGTTGCTGGCGGCTATTGCCCCCCGTCCATTATATGTTAAAAGCGACGGACTTGATGAATGGTCTGACCCTGATGCAGAGCTTTTAAGTGCAAAACTTGCAAGTAAAGTGTATGAGCTTTACGGGGAGAAAGGTGTAGTTATAGATGATGAGGTTGTGCTGAATAAAAAATATCATGAAGGAAAAATTGCATATCATCGTACTGATATTGACCACGACCTTACAAAATTTGACTGGCAGTGTTATATGGACTTTGCGGATAAATATTTTAAATAGTCTAAAAGCGCGCTGCAAACAGAATCAGAATAATGTTCATATAAAAAAAGCCTGAAATGAAATCACTCATTTCAGGCTTTTTTTATATGAAAACAAGAAAAAACAGCGGAAACCACTGGTTTTCCGCTGTTTTTGTGGTGCTCGAAACCGGAATCGAACCGGTACGGGATTTGGTCCCACGGGATTTTAAGTCCCGGGCGTCTGCCAGTTCCGCCACTCGAGCTTACCAAAATATGATATCATGTTTTTCTTGATTTGTCAATAGTTTTTTCAAAAAAATATATATTAAACCTACAAGCTTAAAACGGGGAATATAATTTGCGCTATTGCGCAATTGTGTTTTTTATGATAGAATGGTAAAAACTCTTATTTGGAGGGAACTATGAAGATTGCTTTTTTTTCAAATTTTATGAATCATCATCAACTTCCTATATGTATGGCATTATATGAAATGCTGGGTGATGATTTTTGCTTTGTTGCAAATTGTCCCACGCCTGCTGAAAGACTGAACTTTGGTTATGAGGATATGAATAAAAAATATCCTTTTGTTCTAACGACTTATGACAGTGAAGAAAATATGAAAAGAGCATATAATCTTGCAGATGACAGTGATGTTGTGATTATTGGAAGCAGTAGTGACAGCTTCATAAAAAAACGCTTAAAAAATGGAAAAATTACATTCAAGTATGGTGAAAGGCTTTTCAAAGATGGTACGCAGGGAATTAAATATAAAATAAAAAACTACCTTAGAGTTTTCAAACATTATAAAAGATTTTCTAAACATCCTATTTATAGTTTGTGCGCAAGCGCTTATGCCGCAGGTGATATTAATACTTACCTGAACTTTGAAGACAGAGTATATAAATGGGGATATTTTACAAAAGTCATTAAATATGATATTGATGAATTAATAAAGAAGAAAGAGCCTCATTCAATATTGTGGACCGGTAGATTTCTTGGGTTAAAGCATCCTGAATCGGCAGTTTGGGTAGCTAAAAAGCTGAAAGAAGAGGGGTATGATTTTTGTCTCACATTTGTCGGAACAGGGGAAAAAGAATCAGAAGTCAAAGAGCTTATTGCTGAAAATAATCTTTGTGATAACATAAAACTGGTGGGTGCTCTTCCTTATGACAAGGTGAGAAAATATATGGAAAAGTCTGAAATATTTCTTTTTACTTCAGACTTTAATGAAGGCTGGGGTGCAGTGCTGAATGAAGCTATGAACAGCGGTTGTGCCTGTGTTGCAAGTCATGCAATCGGTTCGGCGCCATTTTTGATTGAAGAAAAAAAGAATGGTTTGATTTTTGAAAGTGAAAACTGGGACAGTTTATATAAAAAGGTGAAATATTTGCTCGATAATGAAAAAGAGAGAAATGAAATGAGTAAAGCGGCATATAAGACGATGCTTGAGGTCTGGAATCCGGATGTTGCCGCAAAAAGACTTGTTGAATTGATTGATTGCTTAATGCAAAAAAAGACTTACACGATACAAAATGGTCCTTGTAGTAGGGCGGAAAATATTTATAACAACTGGTACACACATAAATAAAATAGTGATACGCCATGTAAATTGATGGTGTTTCTTCGGGCGTAATTATTCTTATTTCGAAAATATGGTATTTGTTGCCGCGGGAAAATATGAAAAGAATAAGTAAAGCAGTCGAGAGGCTGTAGCGATGAACCCCGCCCTGTCAAGCAGACAGGGCGGGGTTCATTTTGGTTTGCTACTTTTTATCTGCAGCAATAGCCGCGGTCTTGTTCGGGCTCCGAGATGCAGCAGTCTGTTCGTTCCGGTGGGAAAAATTCTTCAAACGGGAATTCGATTTTATCAAAAATGTCGCAGGGACAATCTTCGCTTGCACCGACACATTCTTTTTGCGGGATGCAGAAATCATATGCGGGAATGAGGAGCTGAACACTTCTTTCAATTCTCACAATGGAGAAAAGACCGATTGTGACAAACACTCTTTTTCGCTCGCCACCCAAAACAAGCGAGTTATCAAACACTCTGCAAATACATTCAGGGACAGTTGAAAAATCAATGTCATCAGTGCAACAGCACATTTTATCGTTAATATCAACAAGCTTTGCAGAAAGGACGAGAGGGTCAACAACCTCAACAACTGCTTTTGGCATATTTGTTTTCTGCCAGAGCTGTTCATCGAAACTGTCGTAGCTATATTTTGATTCAAAGACCTTAGCGTTGCCCTCTGAGCCATAGAGAATAACTTTCTTATCAAATGTTGCAAGACCTTCAACCTTTGTTGGTTTGCCTACGCCAAGGAATACATCAAGCGTTATTCTGAAGAAAAATTTTAAATCGACTGTGTAATATCCACCATTGAAGGGGACGGGCTCAACATCAGAAAAAACCCAAATAATTTCAGATTTTCTCGCTTTAACATTCACTGCTCTGTCAATTGTTTCCTGGTCGCAGGCTGTGAAGAAAACCCTTGCATCTTCAATGCAATCCTTATCCTTGCACGAATCGTAAACCTTATCAGTATGTATGCAAACTGAATCCTTTATGTCGCTACACGGTGAAAAAGGATTTACCCTCTGTTTTTCATTCATTAATATTACCTCCTGAAAAATTTAAGACAAAATTTGTCTCTGTTACAACATAATATGCAGGAGATGAGAAAAAAGTGAATAAATTAAGCTCCGACAGAAAAATTTCCATCGGAGCTTAAGGATTATATTATTTTATAGGTTCGAAGTCTGATGCGCCGTGTTTGCAAAGTGGGCAAATATAGTCATCGGGAAGAGTGTCGCCTTCATAGACATAGCCACATATTTTGCAGACAAAGCCTTTTTTTCCGTCTGTTTCAGGCTTTGGCTTAACATTATCCTGATAATATGTGTATGTCATCGTTTCAAGAGAAGACATAACTCTTGCCTCTGTTATAGAGCATATAAACATTCCGTGTGTGTCAAGGTCAACATATTGTTCAACAACTAAAGACATAAAGGAATTTATGTGCCTTGGGAGGAAAATAAGGCCATTATCGGAGCGCATAGTTTCCATTCCCTTGAATTTATCCGTATTCCTTCCGCTCTGGAAACCGAAGGTTTCAAAAATGGAGAAGGGGGCATCAACAGAGAGACAGTTGATGTTCATTTTTCCTGACTGCTTTATGATATGGTGCGAATAGTTTTCTTTATTTATGGCAACAGCAATTCTGTTTGGTGTGTTGGTGACCTGAGTGACTGTGTTGACGATGAGACCATTATCGTTTTTACCATCATTTGATGTGATAACATATAAACCATAACCTATGTTGAAAAGAGCAGACAGGTCATTTTTGTTTGCTGTTTTATCCTGCTGAGCAAGATAATCCTTGCAAAGCTCATCGGCCAGATTGTTTAATTCCTTCGTGCTTTCCTCGTTCAATGCGGACATAATCTTAACTGTGTTTTCTGCATATGTCAGATTTTTTGATTTTGCAAACATTTCTTTCATCACCTTGGTTGCGCATGGTGCCCAACTTCCATTCTCAATGAAGGCAACAGTTTTGTTCTGGAAATTGCGTTCTGTGAGATGGGAAATGAAATCTCTCATAAACGGGAAAATTTCTGCATTGTATGTTGTCGTTGCAAACACAATTTTATTATATCTGAAAGCATCTTCGACAGCTTCTGCCATATCACATCTTGCCAAATCATTTACGACAACCTTGGGACAACCGTTTTCTTTAAGCTTTTCAGCAAGCTGCATAACAGCCTTTTTTGTGTTTCCGTAAACTGATGTGTATGCAATCACAATGCCTTCAGATTCTGATTGATAGCTTGACCATATATTATATAAATTTAAATAATATCCTAAGTTTTCAGTTAAAACAGGTCCATGGAGCGGGCAAATCTTCTCTATGTCAAGCGTTGCCGCCTTTTTGAGAAGGCTTTGAACCTGAGCACCATATTTTCCGACAATGCCGATAAAATAGCGTCTTGCTTCGCATGCCCAATCTTCCTCAACATCTAAAGCACCGAATTTGCCGAATCCATCAGCTGAAAAAAGGACCTTATCCGTGGCATCATATGTCACGATAACCTCAGGCCAATGAACCATCGGGGCTGTGACAAAAGTTAAATTATGCTTGCCGAGAGAAAGAGTGTCTCCTTCGCCGACAATTATGCGTCTGTCTTCAAATTCTGTTCCGAAAAATCCTTTCATCATAGCAAAAGATTTTGCGGAAGAAACAATCTGAGCATTTGGATAGATTTTCATAAAATTAAATATGTTTGCCGAGTGGTCCGGCTCCATGTGTTGAATGATAAGATAATCGGGAGTGCGGCTGCTTAGAGCTTTCTGGATGTTATCAAGCCATTCGTGAGTGAAGTTTTGGTCAACTGTGTCCATAATTGCAATTTTTTCATCTAAAATTGCATAAGAGTTATAGGATATGCCATTAGGAACGACATATTGCCCTTCAAACAAATCAATCTTATGGTCGTTAACTCCAATATATTTTATATCTTCGGTTATAAACATAACTTTTCTCCTTTTTCTATTTTCTTATTTTATTATGTGTGGACTTGTTTTAATTATTAACAAAATTTGTATAAAATATTTTTTTCCGCATAAAATATAGGCAAATTTACAAAAGAAGGAGAAATGATTTCTATGCAGAAATATCCGGGACTCAATGAAGTCTTAGAAAATGAATCTGAAGCAAGAGAGTATTATAACACGCTTCCTGACTATGTCAGAGAACAGATTCAATCGCGCGCAGGCGGCGTTAATTCTTTTGAAAGCTTAAAGGATTATGCGGAAAATCTCCTCAGGGGAGACATTTAGCCCGTTTTAAAGAAACTGTCTTACAGTTTTAAGCTGTAAGACAGTTTCTTTCTTTATTTAGCTTATGCAGGTTCCGTCGGGAATGTCCTTATCAAGTGTCATAACAGATAAATTCTTTTTGTTTGCAGCTGCCAAAACCATACCCTCTGATAAAACACCGCGGAGCTTGACTGGCTTTAAGTTTGTGATGACAGCAACCTTTTTGCCGATAAATTCATCAGGAGAGTAGTGTGCTGCAATTCCTGAAACAATCTGTCTTGTTTCATCGCCTATTTTAATCTGAGAAACTAAAAGCTTGTCAGAGCCTTCGACCTTTTCCGATTTAACAACAAGACCGACTTTGATTTCAACCTTGGCAAAATCGTCAATGGAAATGAGATTAGCGTTTTCTTCTTCAATATTTTTTTCTTCCGTTGCAGGCTCATTTTGTTTGGTAAGCTCTTCTAAAAGCTTCTTTTCATCAAGACGGGCAAAAAGCATCTTGCTTTCGCCGACGAAAGAGCCTTCTGCTGTCAGACCAAAGCCTGAAACACTGTCCCACGACCTTTCTTTTGCATTAATCTGAGCAAAAATGCTTTCAGCTGTTTGAGGCATGAAGGGTCTTAACATAACAGCAATAAATCTGATAGTTTCGATTAAGTTGTAGAGAACGCCGCCAAGACGGTCCTTTTGTGATTCGTCTTTAGCTAATGCCCATGGCATTGTCTCGTCAATATATTTATTTGCGCGTCTTGATAAAGCAAATATTTCAGCTAAAGCATCGGCTGTGTGGAATGTGTCCATTTTTTCTTTGAAGCTTTTAACACATTTAAAAGCACAGTCTCTTAAATCAGCATCAAATTCGCCCTCAAACTGCGGCATGATTTTACCATCAAAATATTTTTTGCTCATTGCGACAGTTCTGCTGACTAAGTTTCCTAAGTTGTTTGCCAGGTCAGCGTTATAGCGTGCTATTATGTTTTCATAGGAAATTGTTCCGTCCTGCGCATATGGCATTTCAGCCAAAAGATAATATCTGATTGCATCCACGCCAAACTGCTTGACTAAGTCATCGGCATAAAGAACATTTCCTCTTGATTTGCTCATTTTATCAATTCCTGAAAGCAACCACGGATGACCAAAAATCTGCTTTGGAAGCGGTTCGCCGAGAGCCATGAGCATAATGGGCCAATAGATTGTATGGAAACGAAGAATATCTTTTCCTATGATATGAACATCAGCAGGCCAATATTTTTCATAAAGTTCTGATTTTTTATCAGGAGAATAGCCAAGAGCTGTGATATAGTTTGAAAGAGCGTCAATCCACACATAGATAACATGCTTGTCATCAAATGTGACAGGAACACCCCATTTGAAAGATGTTCTTGAAACGCACAAATCCTGAAGTCCCGGTTTTAAGAAGTTGTTAATCATTTCCTTCTTTCTGCTTTCGGGATGGATGAATTCGGGGTTTTCTTCAATGTGCTTAATGAGTTTGTCCTGATATTTGCTCATTTTGAAGAAATATGCTTCTTCCTTTGTTTTAACAACTTCTCGTCCGCAGTCAGGACATTTGCCGTCAACGAGCTGCGTTTCCGTGAAGAATGACTCACATGGAACGCAGTAAAGACCTTCATATTCGCCTTTATAAATGTCGCCCTGGTCATAGAGCTTTTTGAAAATCTTTTGAACAGCTTCAACATGATAGTCGTCTGTTGTTCTGATGAATTTATCATAATCCGTGTCCATCAAATCCCAGATTTCCTTAATTTCACCTGCAACACCATCAACATATTCCTTAGGTGAAATGCCTGCCTCTTTAGCGATATCTTCAATTTTCTGGCCGTGCTCGTCTGTGCCGGTCAGAAAATATACATCATAGCCGAGCATCTTTTTATATCTTGCGATAGCGTCTGTCAAAACGATTTCGTAAGTGTTTCCGATGTGAGGCTTACGGGATGTGTAGGCAATCGCAGTCGTTATATAAAATTTTTCTTTCATAAAAATCATGCCTCCAAATACATATTCTATATAATCATACCATATTTTGAAGAAAAATAAAAGACTTTTCAACATAATTTAATAATTTTTTTTGAGCAGAAAATTATTGATATTTTTTTGAGCAGGTGGTATAATATACTTGTAGAAAAAAACAGAGATTGAGTCCTGCGATGTTCGTGATAAGCGATTTTTAATTTACCAACATGATTTATAAGGGAATTCACGTTCGCCTGTGGCATATACGCCCCCCTTATTTAAGGCCAGGGGACATATAAAGCAAGCGGTAGAATACCCACCTGCATTTGCAGGTAAAAATTAATCGCATCTACACGGCATTGCGGGATTATTATATTTTAGAATGAAAAAAGAGGATGTAAAAGTTGTTTTTACATCCTCTTTATGTTTGCTATACATTGCACTATGCTGCTGCAAAGCGCGAGTTTGCAGTTATCGCAGATACAGAAGGCGGCAGCGTTGACGCATATACTTACACAGGCACTTTAAAAGTTAAAGGCGAAAGAGTAAGCGGTACAGCAACTTCAAGCGACAATTGGCAGACAATTGAGTTTGTTGAAGCCTAATTAACTAAAGTCAGGACGGGTGGCAACACCCGTCCTGATATACAGGTTAGGAGTTTGGTATAGTGTGAATTTAATTTTAGATCAAATACCTGATTTTTTAGAGGTTGGCGGAGAAAAAATTTTTATCAACACGGATTTCCGCACTTGGATAAGGTTTGACGAAGCACTTTTCTGGAGTGATAAACCCATAGAAGAGCGCATATATTCCGCACTTGATATATGCTATGACGGAAAAATACCTGCTGATATTACAGGTGCGGTGCATGCCGCAATCGAGTTTTATGCACATAAAGATACGCAGATAAAATCAATCGGGGAAAACTCCCAAAACGAGCAGCAAAACTCCACACGAGGCAAACAAACATACAGCTTCACTTATGATGCATCGTTGATTTATGCAGCATTTCTCGCACAATACGGAATTGACCTGACAAAAGATGATATGCATTGGTGGCTGTTTCGTGCACTTTTTGAAGGTCTTACCGATGAAAATAAAATCTGCAAAGTTATGGAAATTCGCAGTGTTGATTTATCTAAAATAAAAGACAAAGAACAAAAAGCGCATTATCGCAGATTAAAACGCATATATCGTCTACCCGACCCACGATGCGAAGAAGAACAGGAAGCTGATATGATAAATGCGCTGTCGGTTATGTTTTAAAAAATAAAAGAAAGAGGTATATAAAAATGAGTTTATACAAATTTGGAAATTTTGAAGTTGAGTTTGACCCCACAGATGTTGCTTTTGTGGAAAAGTATGAATTAGCAGCAGAAAATTATCAGAAAAAAATCAGAAGCTTACCCACAGACGGAAAAGCTTCCGAAACTATGAAAACCATCTGCGAAATTTTCTTTGAAACATTTGACGGTATTTGGGGCGAGGGAACAAGCGAAAAAATATTTGGCAAAACGCAGAGTGTGGATTTGTGCATAAAAGCCTTTAAACAGTTGGTTGAAATTATGAATGACTATGGTGATACTCTGAAAACTCTTATCCCTTTAACGCAAAGCAGAGCGACAAAGCGAAGAAAGGCCAACAAATAAAGCGTTTTTGATTGCAAATGCTATTTTTCTACTATCCATTTAGCATACATTGGTAAATTTTGCACTTCTCTATACAATTTTCTTGTATAACTTATATTTTCGTGATAGAATGAACATATACAGAAATAAGACTCTAAGGAGGAACAATATATGAGCATGACAGATAGAGAAATTAAAAGATGGCGTGAAAGTAAAGAAAAAGAATTAAAAAATACCATAAAAAGAGCAAAAACTGAAAGAGTGCATCCATCATTCTCTAAACTTTTAGAAAAACAAGATAAGGTGAGATGCAAACACAAATTTCTTGCGAAATTCCACGACGGTGCAACAGAAGAGCAGCTTGTAAAGTTTGAGAAAACTTTAGGAGTTACTATTCCTGTGCCTTATCGTGAGTTCTTAAAATTTACTGATGGAACTGATTTGGGAGAAGCTGCTATTAATTTTTTCGGTGTAAATGACGAAGATGGTAAAGACCACACCTTATATACTATCAATGATATCCATAATATATACAACATTGAGGGAGCACATGCCAGAAAATTATTAATTATCGGCGAGGACATAACCGGCGTTCTAGTTTGTATCAATATTGAAACAGGCGAAATTATAGGTTGGGAATCTCGTTATATCGGACAAGAAGAGTTTGTAATTAGCACCGATTTCCATACTTTTTTAGATGAATTGACCGAATTTATAGAAGATCGTAATTCTTTAACAATAATAGGAGAAAATAAAAAATCTTGGTTAGTAGCTAGAAAAACCATTAAAAAAGCGTGGAAAAATGAAATTGAACGGGCTTCAAAAGGTTTACAGACAAGAGATTGGACAAATGAAGAATTTGAGCTTTTAAGAAT
The DNA here is from genome assembly GCA_045576235.1 of Clostridia bacterium. Taxonomy (GTDB): domain Bacteria; phylum Bacillota; class Clostridia; order UBA1381; family UBA9506; genus SIG437. The sequence goes on along the minus strand of JAZNGA010000037.1, from coordinate 4,606 downwards.
GGGAGAGAGAGTTCCCGGCTATGAAGGACATTATATGAAATCAGTAGAATATCCTGAATACGCAAGTGATCCGGACAACATTCAATTCTTGGGATATAAAAAGGAAACACAAGAAAACAATCTAGCAGACAACATTATAGAATGGCACGAAAAAACCGTGAAGGAATTAAAGTACAGAATCAAAAAAGCAAGGGAGATAGGAATGCATCCTTCGTTTATCAATCTTTTGGAAGTGCATGATAAAGCGAATGTCGACAACAAACTTCCTACTGTATTTTACGACGGTGCAACAGAAGATGAGCTTGTAAAGTTTGAAAATACCCTAGGTGTTACCATTCCTGCACCATACCGTGAATTTTTAAAATTTACCGATGGAGCGTATTTTGGAGACGCAATGGTGGAATTTTTTGGTGTAAATAATAACGAAAAAAAGCACCTCGTATTTCCTGCTTCCTATCGTAAGATCTTAAAATATGCTGACGAATCAGATAAAGACTCACGAATGTTAGCTCTTTTTGGTGAAAATGGTGATGAAGAAAAAATGCACACACTATATGGCGTTAATAATGCCGAAAAAACAAGCAATATTATAGGTGCTTTTGAGAACGACCTATTAATCATCGGTAAAGATGTAGCGAATATTTTGGTTTGCATCAACACAAAAACAGGAGAAATCGTTGGTTGGGATTATCGTGATATCGAAGATGGATATTTTGAGTTTAACACAGATTTATATACCTACTTTGAAGAAGATTTAATTGATTTTATTAACAACAAAGAGGAGGAATAACACCATGGACAGAGAAGCAAAAAAATGGCATAAGGAAAAAGACAAAGAAGTAAAAAAGATGATTAAAAAAGCAAAAAAAGAAGGAATGCACCTCTCATTTATCAATCTTTTAAAAGCACAGGATAAGCTGAAAAAAAAGTATAAATTTCACATGGAATTCCACGATGGTGCAACAGAAGAAGAAATTGTTAAATTTGAAAAAACTTTAGGTGTTACCATCCCTGCACACTACCGTGAGTTTTTAAAATTTACAAACGGGGCCGATTTGGGAGAAGCTGGCGTGGAGTTTTTCGGGGTAAGCAAGACTGCAGGAAGCACCAGTATGTACGATATGAACTACATCGATCCGGAAATCGATGCTTACGACATCGCCGGCGCAAGAAGCAGTAATCTTTTGATTTTCGCCATTGACCTCGGAAATTATTTACATGGTATAAATATGGAAACCGGAGAAGTAGCATACTGGGATTATACCGATCCCGACGGAGAGGAATACAGCGAAATAAGTGCTGATTTTTACACCTATATTGAGGAACACCTAATTGGATTTATAAAAGATAAGGAGCGTGATTGATATCGCAACAGAGATGACAAAATACGAAAAAAACAAATTAAAATACCAGGCACATAAAGCTGTAGAAGAAGCATGGGAAAGAGAGTTTGAACGTGCTTTAAAAGGCTTACAAACAAGAGACTGGACAGATGAAGAATTTGAGCTGTTAAAAAACAAGAAAAAGGTTCCCGGCTATGAAGGACACCATATGAAGTCTGTTAAGGCATATCCTGAATACGCCGGGGACCCGGACAACATACAATTCTTAAAACAAATCAGAGAGGACGGGCAAACCAAAGACGGCGACCATTTTAAGGCCCACGGTGGGAACTTCCGAAACCCCACCAACGGCTACTATGATGAAAAAAGTGAAACAATAATTCCTTTCGAAGTTGGCGAGAGACCATCAATACTCAAATACGAACGAAACCGATATAACGAAGAAAAACAAGCAGGCACCGAAGAGGGTGTTTTTTTTATGCCCAAAAACGTAAATAAAGGAGGAAGTAAAATGGGAAATTTAGCATTATGCACCCCGGAAGGCATCGGTATGCTAACTGAAGCAGCAAGCTTAATGGAAAACATGGGAATAAATTGTGGACCATTGGTAGAAGGTTTACAGGCAGCTCAAATAGCAACGGAGGGAATGTCTATTGCACAGGCGGCTTTAAACCTTGTTATGGGTCTTAATCCCATTGCCCTAGTCACAATTGCTATTGCATCATTAGTAGCAGGTCTTATTTACTTGTGGAACACAAACGAAGACTTTAAAAATGCTCTTATTGGTGCATGGAATATGATATCTGAGGTGTGTTCAGCGGTTTGGGACGCAATTGCACTATTTTTTACAGAAACATTGCCTGCTGCTCTTGAAACAGCAGTAAATTTCTTTGCCGAGTTACCAGGAAAAATATGGGAGTTTTTATCTCAGGCAGTAGGTAAACTTGGAGAATGGGCATCAGGCTTAATCAGCAAAGCAGGAGAGGTGTTACCGGGGGTTGTGTCCTCCATTGTAGGCTTTTTCTCAGGGTTGCCGGGACAAATGCTCGAAGTGGGCAAAAATCTTGTACAAGGTATATGGAACGGCATCAGCAATGCTGCAGAGTGGGTATTAGAAAAAATCAAAGGCTTTGGAGCAACTATTGTAAACGGCATAAAGAACATCTTTGGAATTCATTCACCTTCTGCAGTTATGCGCGATGAGGTAGGTAAAAACCTCGCATTAGGTGTGGCAGAGGGTATCACTAAAAACACAGATGCAGTATCTGATGCAATGTCCGAAATGGCAGATGTTGTTTCAGATTCTGACCTTAGTATTGAGCCTGAGGTGACGGCGAAATCTATTGACTTTGAAGCTTTTAAAGAAAAAATACGACCGTCTTTAGATTTTGTAAAATCGCAGATTACACGCGCACAGGATGTTTTAAATACACAGTTTGCAGCATCCCTGCAGCTTGCAGGCGCAATGGCAGGCGCTAACAACACCTACAACAACGGAAAATGGAAAAAGAATTTAGAAAGCATATTATATCAGATATTTATTAAGGGTTTATCAAGAAGGTTATTTGCTACTCTCTTGGTAAACCCTTAATAAATATAAAGTCGAAAGGTGGTGGTGAAATATATGATTGTGACATAATATTTGCTTGATAACAATACTGTTTTATGTTATTATATCTTTAATAGCATTAGATTTTGGAGTGATTTCAATGAAAAAGATAATTTGCCTTATTTTAATCGGCGTGATGTGTTTGGGTTTAAGCAGTTGCTATAGTATCCCGTTGTTTGATATTCTTTTTGACAGAGAAAGCAAAAAACAAACATTAAGCCCTGACGAATATTTACCCCTTGCAGAAATTGCTATTAAAAAAATACAAGAAATAAACCCTGGTTTTCAGGCAAATCCAGAAGAATGTTTTGTATCTAAATCTAAAAGCCGTGATATTTGGTATGCTTATGTGTATTCTGTTATAGATAAGAACCATGGTTATGAGGTTTATTATGATAATGGTACATATAAAGTTAATTTTGATAATCCAATATACGAAGCAAGAATTAGCATAATCGAAAAACTTAATGAATTAAGACCATATAATAAGGAACTCAATGGTTATATGCACTTCGCTCCGTATGAAACTTATTATGAAACCATCCAAGAAGGCGGCGCTGGGGCAGGCGCGTTAGGTTATTGTGTTGCCATTGGAGATAACAGTATTGATTATGAAATGTCTATTGACTATGAATTTTTACTTTTTTATAAACAGCTAATGGAAGACTTAAGACTGGATTTTAAAGGAATAGCCGTCCATTATTATGATGGAGATTGTCCTGAAATAACGATACCCAGAAATAATTATTTTTTTGGCGAAGTCAACAGGAGCAGTTATCTTAGTTATTTAGAAGGATTTGAGTACTTTGATATTCCGCATATGTTAGACAAAATAGGAAGTTATCGCATCAATATTGATGACTTTGATAATGCAGAAGACCTGGAGCGAATTTTTGAGTCAAAAGAAGAATTTATTAAGTATGCAAAAAACAATTTGACAGAAGATATAAAAGCAAAGGAGAAAAACAATGAATAAAGAACAAGCAGCCGCGTTAAGTACGCTGGCCTACTTAGATAGACCGAATGGGGTTGCTACATTGGGGGAATTTGTTAAACATTACATAGACCATCCCGAGAAACTCCCTGAAAAAGAAAAAAACGAGAAGAAGTTTTAGATGCAATAAAGACTATACAATCTGACCCTTACCTACAGAATCTGCAAATCGTCGATTATACAAACAATAATAATACAGGAACAAAATCTGGCTTTGTCGGATATGCGTTCGCAGAAACAGCGTCATCGAAAGATGGCGTTGTTTCTTTTAGAGGGTCAGAACTTCCTATTACAGAAAACCTGAATGACTGGCTTAACAATCTTGAAATGGAAACCAATCCAACCAGCAAACAAATGCAAGACGCAATTACTTTTATGAATACCATAAACGATGACGATAAGAAGGGCGCAGGTAATTTTACCAGTATTCAGGTCGTGGGACACTCGCTGGGAGGATTTTTAGCAGGTACACAAGCGATTTTAGACCCACGAGTTACTTCTGCTACGACATTCAATGCGCCAGGTGTACCTGAGTCATTTATTAACAAAAATAAAGAGTTAATGACATCGGAGAATTTTAATAAAATAAATGCTTACACTGCAAGCGGAGACCTTGTTTCAAAACTGGGTTCTCCGCTTGTTTCGCCTAACATAATGCCA